>JAJPGT010000066.1 GCA_021325655.1 Pseudomonadota bacterium | reverse complement strand
CGCCCCATCCACCACCACATAGGCCTTGCCCATCATCGGCCCGGTGGTCATCACCACCTGCACGTCTGTCCCAGTCCAGGTCAGGCTGGCGTTGCCGTTCGGGTCGGAGGAGTAGTGGCACGAATCCCCGCTGCAGTGAGTGTCGCTCCGCTGCTTCCAGATTCCCGTGTACGTAACGTTGGGCGAGCTGTCCTCGTTGCGGCTATACGTCTTAACGGCCACCTCGTTGGAATAGGGGGAGCTGCCGCCCTGGTTGACTGCCTTGACCCGGTAGCTGTAGGTGGTGAAGGGGGCCACAGTGGTGTCGGTGAAGGCGGCGGCGCTGGCTGGCAGGGTGCTGCCCACCTGGGCGTAGCTGCCGCTGCCTGCCTTGCGCTCCACCACGTAGCCGGTGGCGTTAGTGGCCGTATCGGTCCAGGAGAGCGCGACGCTCTCGAAGGTGACCGCCCCGACTGTCAGTCCGGTGGGCGCGCTCGGCGGAGCTGTCGTAGCGGGCGGCCCCATCGCCAGGCTGTGGCCCGCGCCAGCGGCGACCGCGGCGGCGCCGCTGAGCCCGACCACCTGGATGGGCGTCGTGCTCCCGATCCCGGTCGACGTGTGGCCGTTGCCCAGCTCTCCGTCGTTGTTGTCGCCCCAGGCCCAGACGGTGCTATCGCTCTTCACCGCCAGGGTGTGGAAGTAGCCGCCGGCCATGGCGATCACCCCGGTTAGAGACGCCACTCGCACTGGGATGCTGCTGTTGGTGGTAGACCCGTTGCCTAGCTCGCCCTCGGTGTTATTGCCCCAGGCCCAGAGCGTGCCGTCGCTCTTGAGCGCCAGGCTGTGGTATTCGCCCGCGGCGATCGCCCGCACCCCGCTCAGCCCGCTCACCGCCACCGGCACGGCGCTGGCGGTGGTGGTGCCGTTGCCCAGCTCTCCATAGGTGTTGTCGCCCCAGGCCCAGACGGTGCCGTCGGCTTTGAGCGCCAGGCTGTGGTAGCCGCTGGCGGCGATCGCAGTGATCCCGCTCAGGCCGCTGACGCGCACGGGGACAGTGCTCCCGATGAGGCTCCCGGTGCCGAGCTGGCCAAAGCTGTTGTCGCCCCAGGCCCAGAGGCTCCCATCGCTCTTCAGGGCCAGGGCGTGGATGCCGCCGGCGGCGATCGCGATCACTCCGTTCAAGCCGCTCACCGGCCCCGGGCTGTTCCGATCCGTCGTGGTGCCGTCGCCGAGTTGGCCGGAGCCGTTGTAGCCCCAGGCCCAGACGGTGCCGTCGGCTTTGAGCGCCAGGCTGTACTCGTCGCCGCCCGTGACGGCGATCACCCCGCTGATTCCGCTCACCAGCATTGGAGTGGTGACGCCGCAGAGGAAGGGAGTGCAGGTGGTGCCCAGCCCGAGCTGCCCGGCGTCGTTGCGCCCCCAGGCGTAGACGCTCCCGTCGGCGAGCACTGCCAGGCTGTGGTTCCAGCCGGCCGCGATCCCCTTCACTCCGTTCAGTCCGCTCACCGGCACAGCGTGGGTCTGGTTCGTGGTGTTGCCGTTCCCCACCTGTCCGGACTGGTTGTAGCCCCAGCCGGCGACCGTTCCCACGGCCAGCGTGAGGGAGCCCGGGCTGGTGGAACCGGCGAAGGCGGCGGGCGTGGCCAGCCCGAGGACAAGCGCCAGGAGGGAGATGGTCCTCCCGAGCCGCCAGAGGGCTGCCAGGCGAGAGCGCTGCACAGTGTCTCCAGATCGTGGCGAAGCGTTCCGCCTCTGGCGGCTTCAGCCGCTCGGAGCGGGCAAGGGCCGGTGAGCCCTTGCTCGCCTGGCCAACGGTCCATGATCCGGTCGCCAAAGGTTCTGGGGGGCGAGCATACCGCGGCCATGTCACCAGGCTGTGATATGCCGCTCTGGAATACAACACACCAGGAGCGCTGTGGGATGTGCAGGCCGGCCGGGCGCTCCTCGCGGCTGGCCGCGAACAGCGCTCCTCAGACGTTGAATAGGAACTCGATCACGTCGCCGTCCTGGACGATGTAGGTGCGGCCTTCGGAGCGCAGCAGCCCGCGCTTGCGCGCTTCCGTGGTGCTGCCGGCTTCCAGCAGGTCGTCCCAGCGCACCACCTCGGCGCGGATGAAGCCGCGGGCGATGTCGGAATGGATCGCCCCGGCTGCCTCGGCCGCGGGCGTGCCCTGCTTGATGGTCCAGGCACGCACCTCGTCCGGGCCAGCGGTGAAGAAGGAGATCAGCCCGGCCAGGTGGTAGGAGAGCTGGATCACCCGCGGGGCGCCGCGCGTCTCGATCCCGAGCGCCAGCATGAACTCCGCCGCTTCCTCCGCCGTAAGCTCGCCCAGCTCCATCTCGAGCTGGCCCGCCAGCGAGACCACCTCGGTCTGCCGCCAGGGCAGCTTCGCCTTTGCCTGCGCCACGAGCGCCTCGTCCGGCTCGGCGGTGTTGAGCACCACCAGCATCGGCTTGAGGGTGAGGAAGCCATAGCCGCGCACCAGCTTCTCGTCGGCCGGGTCGAGCGTCAGGTCGCGCAGGGGGCGCTCTGCCTGGAGCGCAGCGCGGAACTCGGTCAGCAGTGCCTTCTCGCGCTCGCCAGCCTGCCGCTGGAGGCTGCCGGCCGGGGCGCTGCGGATGTCGCGATCCACCCGCTCCAGGCGCTTGTCGATCACACCCAGGTCAGCCAGCACCAGCTCCAGGTCGCCCGCTTCCAGGTCCGCCAGCGGAGTCGGCTCCCCGAGTGGGCCGGGGAACGCCCGCACCACGTGGACCAGCACGTCCGCCTGGCGCAAATGCCCCAGGAACGCAGCCAGGCTGCCCTTGGTGGCCGAGCCCTGCACCAGCCCGGCTACGTCCACGTACTGCACTTCGGCGGGCGTGGTCTTCTTCGGCCGGAACAGCGCGCTCAGCCGGTCCAGCCGGGGATCCGGCACCTTGACGACAGCGCGGTTGGGCTCGACGACCGCGCTGCTATAGCTGCCTACCTGCGCGTGCGCCCCGGCGAGCACGTTGAAGAGGGTTGTCTTGCCCGCGCCGGGCAGCCCCATGATCCCGATCTGCATCCCGCCGGTCCTCAGCTCCTTGCCCGGCCCCGGGCGGCAGCGCGCTAGCCCGCGGGCTGGCAGGGCGCTCATCCGCCCCTGGCCGTGACACGAAGCGGCGGCAGCCAGCGGCCGCCGCCCCGTCCACGGGAATTGTAAGAGCGGCCTCCCAAACGCGGCCAACCAGGTGCAACCACGGCGCGGCTCGTTCGTTCATCCAGCACAGGGAACATCGGTATCTCGGGCAGGCCGAGCGTGTTTGGCCTGCCCGCCTCGGAGACCTGCGATGGCGCCCTCCCCGCTGCTCAGCGCCACCGAAGTTGTGGCGCTCGTCTCGCCCGACCCGCGCCTGCCCGAGACGGAGTTCTCGCTGGCCCACCGGCTGAGCCTGGACCCGCGCCGCTGCCGGGAGCTGCTGGACGCGCTCGCTTCGGCCGGCCTGGTGCGCCGGCTCGGCCCGCCCGACGCGCCCGCCTACTATCGGGTTGGCAGCGCGCAGACGCCAGACCTCACCAGCCAGTGGAGTGGGCTGTCGCCCCACGGCGGCATCACGCAGCGGCGCCGCGCTGAACGAGCCAGCCGGCGCCCCTGACGCCCCGCTCAACACGGTGAATGCGCGGCGACCTCTTCCGCCCGGCGGTCTGCCTGTTCCTGAGGATCGCGCCCTATCGTCCGCCTTGGCGCGTGTCCGTGGGCGGAGGCAGCAGGACGTTGTCGATCAGCCGGGCGTGGCCCAGACGCGCCGCCAGCGAAAGCATCGCCGGGCGGTCCACCCGCTCCAGCTCGTCCAGCGTGTCCAGCGCGGCCAGGCTGACGTACTCGAGCGCGATCAGCGGCTCGCCGGCGACGACCGCGCGCACCGCCTGGCGAAGCGTCTCCGCGTCGCGCTCGCCCGCCTCGAACAGCTCTGTGGCGCGCCGCAGCCCGCGGTACAGTGCCGGGGCGGCGCGGCGCTCCTCTGGGGTGAGGTAGACGTTGCGGCTGGACATCGCCAGCCCGTCCGGCTCGCGCACAGTGGGCAGCACCACGATCTCGACCGGGAGGTTCAGGTCCTGGGTCATGCGGCGGACGACGATCGTCTGCTGGCCGTCTTTCTGCCCGAAGTAGGCGCGGTTCGGCTCGATGATGATGAACAGCTTGGCGACGACGGTGGCCACGCCGGCGAAGTGCCCCGGCCGATGGGCGCCTTCCAGGCGAGCGGCGGTGCGCTGGAGCGAGACGGTGGTGTCGAACCCGGGCGGGTAGACCTGCTCAACGGAGGGCACGAACACCAGGTCCACCCCTTCGTCGCGCAGCAACGCCAGGTCCCGCTCTAGGTCGCGCGGGTAGCTGGCGAAGTCCTCGTTGGGGCCAAATTGGGTCGGGTTGACGAAGATGCTCACCGCCACGCTGGCGCAGTCGCGGCGCGCTGCCCGCACCAGGCTCAGGTGCCCTTCGTGCAGCGCCCCCATCGTCGGCACCAGTCCCAGCGGGCGGCGTAGTGAGCGGGCGTAGGCGCGGGTTTGTTCGACGTCGTCGATCACACGCATCGCGGCTCCTCCAGGCTCAGGGCCGGGCAGGGTCGGGCGCGGCGTCGCGGGCCAGGAGCTCGGCCAGCACCTCGGGCACCATCGCTACGCTCTCGCGTTCGCTTGGGAAGGTGCCGGCGGCGACGTCGGCGGCATAGCGGCGCGCTGCCTCCTGCACCGCCTGGCCCAGCTCGGCGTAGCGGCGGGCGTGCCGGGGGGCGAAGTCCGGGTACAGGCCGAGGATGTCGTGCAGTACCTGCACCTGGCCGTCGCAGCCCGGGCCGGCCCCGATGCCGATAGTGGGGATCGCCAGGCGGCTGCTGACGAGCGAGCCGAGCTGGGCCGGGATGCCCTCCAACACCAGGCTGAAGGCACCGGCGGCTTCCAGCGCGCGGGCGTCGGCGAGTAGCCGCGCCGCCGCGGCGGCGGTCTTGCCCTGGATGCGGTAGCCACCCAGTTGGTTGATCGATTGCGGGGTCAGGCCCAGATGGCCCATCACCGGGATACCGGCCTCCACCAGCCGCTGGACGGTCTCCACCATCCGGCCGCCGCCCTCCAGCTTCACCGCCTGGGCGCCACCCTCCTTGAGCAGTCGGCCCGCGTTGCGGAGCGCCTCGTCCGCGCTCGCCTGATAGCTGAGAAACGGCAGGTCTGCCACCACCAGCGCCCGCTTGCTTCCACGCACCACTGCCTGGGTGTGGCGGACCACGTCGTCCATCGTCACGGGCAGGGTGGTGGTATAGCCCAGCATCACCATACCGAGGCTGTCGCCCACCAGCAGCAGCGGAATGCCCGCCTCATCCAGCAGCCGGGCCATCGAATAGTCGTAGGCGGTCAGCATCGCCAGCCGCTCGCCCCGCCGCTTGAAGTCGCGGATCTGCTCAATGGTCAGTCGCACGCGTGCCCTCGACACTTGCTCAGATTGTACTGGTACGGCGCTGTCCGCCGTGGTGCGCGGCACGCCGCCTGCACTCCGGGCTGGCAAAGCCGGGCATGGCAAGGCCTAGCCGGGTAGCTGGCGCTGGAAAGGAGGATACACTGGTGCGGGATCTCGCACTGCTGATCTTACGCCTTACCGTGGGCGGGATGCTGGCCGGCCACGGGGCGCAGAAGCTGTTCGGGGCGTTCGGTGGCCCCGGCCTGCGAAGCACCGCCGGCTGGCTGGAATCGCTCGGACTGCGGCCGGGAAAGCCCTGGGCGCTGGCGGCGGGGGCGAGCGGCTGGGTGACGGCCTGCTCACCGCCCTGGGCCTGCTCTTCCCAGTCGGTCCGGTCTCCCTGTTTGCGCCGATGACGATGGCGACCGCCACCGTACACTGGGGCAAGCCCATCTGGGTGGCGGCGGGGGGCGCCGAGCTGCCAATGGTCTACATGGCTAGCGCACTCTCGGTGGCCCTGAGCGGACCGGGGCGGTATTCGCTGGATCGGCTGCTCCGGCTGCGGCTGCCCTGGAGCCTGGTGGTGCTGGCCACTAGCGCCACCGCGATGGGCATTGCGCTCGGCTTGACGCAGCCCACTCTGCCTCTCCCCGCGCCGGCCAGCCAGGAGCAGCCGAGCGCGCAGGAGAAAACGGCGACGGCCTAACGGGTGCCGGCAGGGGCGCTCGCCGGCCCGATGCCCCGGGGTGGCTCGGCCGGGCCATCCCGGGGCGGGTGGGCTCGTGTGCGGGGCGTCTGACGGTGCCCCTGCGGGGCATGGTATCGTAGGGTACGCCGAGGCAACAGCTCCCGAGGCAGTAATGGGCTCTGCCATGCAGTGCGCCGCGAGCCGTCGGCGCGGGTGTTCTGTTCTCCGCCAGCGGCGGAGCGTCCGGGACGGTCAGCCCCGGTGACGACTCGCCTCGCCGGCCCGCCGCCTGCCGTAGCGGCTGGCCCCACCCACGCGCCCGGCGCGCCCGTGCACGCGCCGGCGACACGGCTCCTGCTCCTGGGAGGCGCCGGGGCGGGACTGGAGCTGAGCCTGCTCCTGCTCTGGCTGCTCAGCTACCGGCTCACGCACGGCAAGGATTTCACTCAGGCCGCCTTGCGGGAATACCCGCCGCTCCAGTGGCTCTTGACCCGGCTGCTTGCGGCGGCGAGCGCACTGATCCCCGGACTGGAGCCGCCGCGGCAGCTCGATCTGCTGATCAGCCTGCTCCTGGCCGCCTTTCTCCTCGCTGCCGCGGCCTACCTGCTGGGCCTCTGGCTGCTGGATCGTGGGGTCGCGGCCGCTCCAGGAGCCGGCCGGTTGGTGCTCGGCTGGGCGCTTGTCTTTCAGATGACCCTGCTCCTGACGCCCGGCCTGTACACCACGGACATCTTCTCCTACGTGATGTACGGCCAGATCGGCGGCCTGTTCGGCGCTAACCCGTACGTCCGCCCACCCAACACCTTTCCCACTCACCCACTGCTGAACTGGATTCACCCGATGTGGCACGGCCAGCCGAGTGTCTACGGCCCACTCTGGACGGACCTCAGCGCCGCGCTGGCACCGTTGCTCGCACCGCTCTCGCTGGTGGATCAGGTTCTGGCCTACAAGCTGCTGATGAACCTGGCCTACCTGGCCAGCCTGGGCAGCCTCTGGTGGCTGCTCGGCCGCCTGGGGCCGGGCGACGGCTCGCGCCGGGCGCGGCTGGTCGCCTTCGCGCTGTTTGCCTGGAACCCGCTGGTACTGTTCGAGGTCGTCGGCAATGCCCACAACGATGGGCTGATGGCGTTGCTGCTGCTGCTCGGCTTGGTGCCGCTCGCCGGACTGATTCCAGAAGGGCGCACCATGTGGCGCGCTCAGGTGCGCTGGGGTGCTGGGCTGGTGCTCATCGCCCTGAGCGCGCTAGTGAAGTACACCACCGGAGTGGCCGGCCTGTTCTTCGGGCTCGTCTGGCTGGCGCGGCTGCGCACCTGGGGTGCGCGCCTCGTCTGGCTGGGCGCCACCGGCATGGTCGTTGCGCTGCTGGTGCTGGCGCTGCTCTGGCCCTGGCGGCCGCTTTCCGCGGCACTGGCGCCAGCACTCAACGCCGTGGGTGGGGGGATGGTCGTCAACTCCGCCCCCTCCCTGGCGGCGACCCGGCTGGCGGATCACCTCTTTGCTCCCTCCAAGAAGCGCCAGGCACAGAACCAGGTGCAGCAGGCACAGTATGAGGAGCTGGTGCGGAGCTGGACCCGCCAGGCGACACGGCTGCTGTTCCTGCTCTACCTCGTCTGGGAGGCGCGCCAGGTGCTGGGCGCGGCGCGGCAGGACACCAGGACCGCGCTTCGCGCGGCGATCCGCGCCTGTACCCGCGCGTTCCTGCTGCTGATCCTGCTCGTGCTTCCCTGGGTGCAGGCCTGGTACTTCGTCTGGCCGCTCGCCCTGGCCGCGCTCCTTGGCTGGCGCCCGACGCTCTCGCGGCTGGTGGTGGCGTATTCGTTGCTCTGCCTGCCCGCCTTCTACCTGCCGCACTATTTCAACCAGGAGAGCCGCGTCACGCCAGACTGGGTGCTGTTCGCCTACGCCGGGGTGCCCCTCCTGATCCCCCTGTTCGATTGGCTGCGGGCGCGCCAGGCGCGTCTCGGCGCGCCCGCGCTGGCGCTGGCCTCGGTCGCAGAAATGCGCGATGGGGTGGCGACGCTGGAGCGGCCGGCGGCCACCGCGACGCCCGTTCCCACAGTAGCGCCGAAACGGAGCTGGAGTGTCGGCTCGGAGCTGGCCGTGTTCCTGCTGCTGCTGTGCGCCTACAGCTACTTCATCCAGCCCTCGCAGGCGAATGCGCTCAGTCGCTACAACCTGGTGCGGGCACTGGCGGATGACCGCAGCATCATCGTCGATCGCTATGCAGACAACACGATCGACAAGATTCGCCGCGATGGGCACTTCTATAGCGACAAGGCGCCCGGTGTCTCGGTCCTGGCCCTGCCCGCCTACCTGGTGGTCTCGGCGTTCGAGCGGCTGCTCGCCGCTGGACGAGCGCTCGAAGAGACGCACCGCGTCTACCTCCTTACCGTCGCCGCGGTCGCGCTGCCCTCGGCGCTGCTGGGTGTGCTGCTGCTCTGGGTGCTGGAGTGCTTGGCGCCGGGCGCCCCGGGCAACCCGCTGCTGGTGCTCGGGTATGGGCTGGGGACGATCGCGTTCTCCTTCTCCACGCTGCTGTTCGGGCACCAGCTCGCGGCGCTGCTGGGCTTCGCCGCGTTCGCGCTGCTGCTCCGGGCGCGCCTCGGCGCGCGGGGCTGGCTGGCAGTGGCCGCGGCCGGGCTGCTGGCCGGGCTGGCGATCCTGGGCGAGTATCCGGCCGCGCTCACATTCGGGCTCCTGCTCCTCTACATCGTGCTTGGCGTGCGGAGCGTTCGGCTAACCCTCGCCTTCCTGGCCGGCGCCGTCCCGGCGCTGGCGGCGCTGGCGCTCTACGATACCCTGGCCTACGGCGCTCCCTGGAAAACGCCGAGCTGCTGCCTGGTGAACCCCGAGTTCGCCGGGGCGGCTCAGGGGCTGAACGGGGTGGGCATGCCGAACCCGGCCGCGCTGCTGGACCTGCTGGTCGCTGGCAAGGGCCTGCTGGTCGGCTCACCGTTCCTGGTGCTGGCTCCGGTCGGCCTGGCGCTGCTGTGGCGCGAGCGACGCTTTCGTCCGGAAGCGGTGCTTCTGGCGCTCGTCGTGGTGGTCTATCTGCTCTACAACGCCGGCTACTATCTGCCCTTCGGCGGCTGGACCCCTGGCCCCCGCTTCCTGCTCCCAGCGCTGCCGTTCGCGGTCGCGGCGCTGGCGCCGCTGGGCGCTCGTCGCGCGGGGCTGGCGCTGCTCGTCCCGCTGCTGCTCTGGTCGTTCGCCACCATCTGGGCCGCGACCGCGACCGCCGTGTTCATCCCGGATGATTGGGCCTTCCCACTCGGCGATGTCTGGCTCCCGGCGCTGGAGCAGGGGCGAGTGGTCCACAACCTGGGCCGGCTGCTGTTCGGGCTGGATGGCGTCCTCAGCCTGGCGCCGCTGGCAGCGCTGGTGGCGCTCGGCTGCACCTGGTTCCTCTGGAGCCACTGGCGCCACCCGGCCAACCCGAGTGTCTCGCTCAGCCCGCGCGTCCGCCTCGCCCGGCTGGTCGCCTATGGTGGCGGCGTGCTCTGGTCGCTGGTCCTGGCCCCGCTGCTTGTCATCAGCCTGGTCCAGACGCCGGATCCGCCGGCCGGAAGCGTCGCGGTGACGCACGCGCGGCTGGAGAGCCGCACTGCCAAGCCGCGCGGCACGCAAGCGATCAGCTTCACGCTCGTCAACGGCCCGCTGCCGCAGTACAACATCGGCGCCTGGGTGGAGGTGCTGGACCGAGGGGAGCATCGCCGCTGGCAGGATTGGGTCTATCCACTGAACCTGCGGCCGCTCGCGCAGCAGACGCTCACCGTCCGCTGGCCTATTCCTGCCGGCGCCAAGCCGGGGAGCTACCACGTCCGCGTCCACATCCTGCACGCAAGCTGGTCGCGCTCGGTGGGAGAGGCGGGCCAGGAGCTGCGCTACACCGTGCCGCGCAGCTAACCCGAAGGCGTCCCGAGGCCTGGCCCTCTCCTTCGGCGCGCCGAGCGTCTGAGCCCGGGAACCGAAGCACAGGCCGGCTCATCCGGGGATAGGGAGGTCGTTCGCCGCTGCCCGCGCCGACACGCCCGGCACGGTCGGGGACTCAGAGCTCGCCGGCGTAGGGGCGGCGGTGCAGCGCCAGGTACACATGGTCGACGAGCGTCTGGATATCGAACACCGGCAGCCCGACCGCGGCCTGGACGGCGTGCGCGTAGGGAGCCATGTTGGTGCACTCGAACACCAGGGCGCCGACGTCCGGGTGCTCCGCGAGCAGGTCACGCGCAGCGGCGATCATGTCCGCTTCCATCGCGCTCACCGAGAAGCGCGGCTGGTTGCCGAGCAGCGCCCGGGTGAAGGTAGGGTAGCGCTCCAGCCCGCGGATGGCGACGGGAAGAGTCTCAGGGCTCCAGCCCAGGCCACGCCAGTGGCGCTCCCCGAGCGCGGGGCCATGGACGGTCAGGATGCCCACCCGGCGGTCGGGGCCGAGCATCTGGGCGACCAGCGGTACCAGCAGCAGGCTGGAGGTGAACACCGGGACGCGCACCGCCGCGGCCAGCTCGCGCTGGAACTGCGCCAGAAAGCCACAGTTGGTGGTGATCGCCCGCACCCCCATCTGCTCCAGCGCCTGGGCTCCCTGGATGAACGGCTCCAGCAGGGCCGGGTCGCCCTCCACCACCACGCGCTCGGGCGAGGCGCCGCGCACCACGTGGTACAGCACCGGGTAGGGGAAGGTAGTAGCGTTACCGAGGTCGCCCGGGAGGCGCGGGAAGTGCGCCTCAAGCATCAGGATGCCGATGCTGTAGCCGTAGAGCGGCCTCCCACCCTCCACCGTGTCGCCGCTGGCGACGTCTTCCATAGCTATGGGGCGCGGGCCGATCACAACTGCACCTCCGTGCCTCGGCGTCCGGTGTCGCTTGGGCGCCTGGCAGCCGGGGCCGGGCGCGCTCGGGCGCGGGCGTCATTGCGCTACCCCGCCCCGTTTGGCAGTGTCCCCATCGCCTCATCCCTCAGCTCCCGCCTCGCGAGGGTGCGCCGAGCTGGGGACGAGCCTACAGCTCGCCCAGGTACGCCCTGCGAACAGCGTCGTTGGCGAGCAGCTCGGCGCCGGTGCCCTGGAGCACGATCCGGCCGGCCTCGAGCACGTAGGCGCGGCTGGCCATCCGTAGCGCCAGGTTAGCGTTCTGTTCTACCAGCAGCACCGTGGTGCCCTGCCGATTGATCTCCTCGATCGTTGCGAAGATCTGCTGAACGAGCATGGGGGCCAGGCCGAGCGAGGGCTCGTCAAGCAGCAGCACCTGGGGCGTGACCATCAGCGCTCGGCCAATGGCCAGCATCTGCTGCTGCCCGCCGGACAGCGTCCCGCCAAGCTGGTGCTGGCGCTCCTTCAGGATCGGGAAGAGCGCGAAGACCCGCTCCAGCGCGGCGGCGAGGTCGCTCTTGCTGCGCTGGCTGTAGTGCCCCAGGTACAGATTCTCCAGGACAGTCATGCGGGTGAAGATGCGCCGCCCCTCCGGGCAATGGACCACGCCCATGCGGACGATCTCACTGGGTGGAGCTTTGGCGATGCTGCGCCCGTGCAGCAGGATCTGCCCGCTGGCGGGGCGGATCAGGCCCGAGATCGCCCGCAGGGTCGTGGACTTCCCCGCCCCGTTGGCGCCGATCAGGGCAACGATATCGCCCTGGTGAACCTCGAAGGAGATGCCTTTGAGCGCGGTGATCTGGCCGTAGCGGGCGACCAGGTCCTGCACCTGGAGCACCGGCGCCACGGTCGCGGCACGGCTGTTGGGGGAGAGGCCGGCTTGGTCCAGCATCGTCAGCTCGCCTTGCCCAGATACGCTTCGATGACCCGCTCGTTGCGCTGGATCTGGGCGGGCGGCCCCTCAGCGATCTTCTCGCCGTGGTCGAGCACCACGATGTTCTCCGAGACCCGCATCACCAGCTTCATGTCGTGCTCCACCAGCACCACGGTAATTCCGATGTCCTGAATGCGGCGGATCAGCGCGATCAGCTCGGCGGTCTCGGCCGGGTTCATCCCCGCCGCCGGCTCGTCCAGCAGCAGCAGCACCGGCTGGGTCGCCAGCGCTCGGGCGATCTCCAGTCGCCGCTGGTCGCCATACGGCAGGTTCTTGGAGACCTCGGACTCGTACTTCGATAGCCCGACGAAGTCGAGCAGCTCGCGCGCGCGCCGGTAGCTCGCCTCCTCCTCCCGCCGGGCCCGGCCGGTGCTGAACATCGCGTCGAAGATATTGGCTCGCGTTCGGCAGTGCGTTCCAACCAGGACGTTCTCGATCACGGACATCGCCTTGAACAGGCGGATGTTCTGGTAGGTGCGGGCGATCCCGAGCTCGGTGACTTTGTGCTGGGGCAGCGCGTTGATCACCTGGCCGCGGAAACGGATCGTCCCATGGCTGACGGGATACACCCCGGTGACCAGGTTGAAGATGGTCGTCTTGCCGGCGCCATTCGGGCCGATCACCGCAACGAGCTGGCCCTGGCCGACCGAGAACGAGACGTTGTTGACCGCGCGCAAGCCGCCGAAGTCCTTGGTTACACCGTCGAGCTCCAGCAGCGGGGTATTGGCCACCTCAGCCTCCCTGGCCCTGCTGTGATTCGACCAGCGGCGTGGCAGTCCCTTGGAGCTGGATGCGCGCCTCGGTCTCGCCAGCGAGCAACTCGCCCGGCCCGCTCTCGGTGTCGGCCGAGTGTAGCTCGCGTTTGCGCACCTTGCTCGGCCAGATCCCCTCGGGCCGGACGAGCATCATGATCGTCAGGCCCAGCCCGAAGACCGCCATCCGGTACACCGCGAACTCGCGCAGCACCTCGGGTAGCACGGTCAGGATGATCGCTCCGAGCACCACCCCGGGGATGCTACCCATCCCGCCGAGTACGACCATCGATAGGATCAGGATCGACTCGAGCAGGATGAAGCTCTCCGGGCTGACGAAGCCCTGTAAGCCGGAGAAGATCACCCCGCCAAAGCCGGCGGTGCTGGCGCCCATAGCGAAGGCGAGCAGCTTGAGCGTGGTGGTGTTGATCCCCATTGCCCGGGCTACGTCCTCGTCCTCTCGAATCGCTGCCCAGGCCCGGCCGATCCGCGAGTTCTGGATCCGGGAGATGAAGAAGATCGCTCCCAGCACCAGCACCAGGATGACGTAGTAGAACTGCTTCGGGTCGGTCAGCGTGGTCACCGGGAGCAGGGTGGTGGGATCGAAGCTGATGAACTTCGGCGAGTCGATGTTGTTGATCCCGCGCGGGCCGTTGGTGAGCACGTCGAGGTTGTTCAGCAGGATGCGGATCATCTCGCCGAAGCCGAGCGTCACGATCGCCAGGTAGTCGCCGCGCAGGCGCAGAGTCGGCGCCCCGAGCAGGACGCCGAACGTTGCCGCGATCAGCGGGGCGATCGGCAGGATCAGCCAGAACGGCAGGTGCAGCCCGAGCTGCGGCGAGGCGAGCAGCGCGTAGGTGTAGGCTCCCACGGCGTAGAACGCCACATAGCCCAGGTCCAGCAGCCCGGCGTAGCCGACGACGATGTTCAGCCCGAGCGCCAGCAGCACGTAGATGCCGGCCTGATCGAGCACCCGGAACATATAGCGGTCGCCCGAGTGAAAGAAGTCGAGCGGGAGCACCGAGCCGAGCGCGGTGAGCAGCTCGCCGAGGAAGAACGGCAGCAAAAACAGCAAGATCACCGCCACGGCCTTCTGCCAGCGCCCCAGCGCGTTGACGCGGCGCAACTGCTCGGTCATTGCCTCGTGATACGTGGCCATCTCAACCCCCCGCGGCATTCCAGACGGCGCGTCCTAGCGCGCCACCCGCTCGCCCAGCAGTCCGGTAGGGCGGAACACGAGGACCAGGATCAGGATCAGGAACGCGAAGATGTCCTTGTACTCCGGGCCGATGGCGCCATTGGTGATGATCGGCAGGTAGCCTGCCCCCACCGTCTCAAGAACGCCCAGCAGCAGCCCGCCGAGCATCGCCCCCGGGATGTTGCCGATGCCGCCCAGCACCGCCGCGGTGAACGCCTTGAGGCCGGCGATGAAGCCCATGTTCCAGAGCGCGACGTTGAACTGAAGCGCGAACAGGATCCCGGCCGCCGCCCCCAGTGCCGGGCCGATGACGAAGACCATCGAGATGATCCGGTCCACGTCGATCCCCATCAAGCTGGCCGCGTCCTTGTCCTCGGCCACGGCCCGTACCGCCATCCCAAACAGGGTGTAGTTCACCAACCAGTGCAGCCCAACCATCAGCACCGTGGCGACCACCAGGGTGATCACCTGCTTATTGGTGAGAACCAAGCCAAAGAACGGCACCGCGACCGTGGGCAGGATCTCGTGCTGGGAGTCCTGCAGGAAGTGCGGCTGAGGGCCGACCACCACCATGGTCGCGTTCTGCAGGAAGATCGATACCCCGAGCGCGCTGAGGAGCGGGGAGAGCCGACCGGCGTGGCGGAGCGGACGGTAGGCGAGCCGCTCGATCGTGACCCCCAGCGTGGCCGAGAACGCCATGCTGGTGATGAACAGCAGGAGCAGCACGCCCACCAGGAGGCCAAAACCGACCGGCCCGCTAATGGACAGCGCCGCTAGCAGGAACACCGCCACCATCGCCCCGAGCATGAACAGCTCACCGTGGGCGAAGTTGATCAACTGCAAGACGCCGTACACCATCGTGTAGCCGAGGGCGATCAGGGCATAGACAGCGCCAATCGTAATCCCGTTGACGAGCTGCTGCGGCAGGAGCTTGAGCAAAATCTCGAGCATGAGCGTGCTCCGGAAGCGGTATCGATCACTGGGTGCGCTGGATGGTACGAGCGGCCCGGAAGCCTGTCAAGTATTCTCTCTTGTCGAGGCGCGCGGCAGGCCGTTTTGAGCGATCTCAACCGGACCGTTCCTGGCCCCGCGGCGGCGGCTGGCGTCCTCTGCTGCCCTGGCCGCGGCATGTGCGCCACGGCTGGGACACACCGGGCATGTCGCGTGCCGCTTGCCCTGGCTGCGCCACGGTTGCGACAATGCCAGCACACCCGGCCGACACGCAAGCCGGCCGGCGGGAGGCAGTGCATGCGTATCGGGACGTTCCATCTCCTCGGCAGCCCGGACCTGGCGCGCGGCCAGCGCCGCTTCGAGGAGACGATTGAGCAGATCGCCCTGGCCGACGAGCTGGGCTTCGACTACGCCTGGGTGGCCGAGCACCATTTCTCCAATTACGGCTTGTCCACCAATCCGCTGCTGCTCATTGCGCATGCGAGCGCCGTTGCCCCGCGCATTCGCTTCTCGCAGGGCGTTATCGTCACCCCGTTCTGGCACCCGCTGCGGCTGGCCGAGGACGTTGCCGTCGTCGATATCCTCACCCGCGGCCGGCTGGACCTCGGGCTTGGCCGCGGCTACCAGGCGATGGAGTTCCACGGGCTGAACGTTCCGCTGGAGGAGAGCCGGGCCATCTTCCAGGAGCAGTTGGCCCTGATGAAGAAGGCCTGGACCGAGGACGACTTTACCTTCCAGGGCCGCTATTACCAGGTGCCGCGGCCGACGACGCTGCTCCCCAAGCCACTGCAACGTCCCCATCCCCCCATCTGGGTCGCGACGCTCAGCCTCACCACACTCGACTGGATCGCCGCCAATGGTTACCAGGCACTGATCACCGGCAACCGCATGACGTGGGACGAGATCGCCGCCTGGCGGGACCGCTTCCTCACCCTCCGCGCCGCCGCTGGGCACCGCACCGACGACGCCCGGATCGGGGTGCTGCGCCATATCTACGTGGCAGACAACGAGGCCGAGGCACGCGCCGCCGTCTGGCAGACACGCTGGCAGAGCCGGGTGTCGCACCACCTGGGCATGGACGACGAGCCGATCCGGGCCGGTCGCAATCTCGCCTCGCCACTCGCTGACGAGCCCGACGACGAGGCCTGGTGGGAGCGGCTGATCTACGGCACCCCGGAGCGCTGCATCGCCCAGCTTCGCCGGGACGCGGAGGCCGGTATTACGGACGTGCTCGGCTGGTTCGACGTGGGTGGGCTGCCCCACGAGCAGGTCGTTCGTTCGCTGCGCCTGTTCGCTCAGGAGGTGCTCCCGGCGTTGGCCGAGGCGGGCGTCGGCGCTGCCTGAGCCCGGCGTGTCACAGCACCATTCGATCGGGCGCGTTCGGGCGGGCGACGCTGAAGACGCGGAACGGGTTGGTTTCTGGGGCGCGCGGGTGCTGGATCAGGTCGACCAGCAGCCGGGCCCCGCCCGGACTGGCCATGATGCCCCGCCCTTCGTAGGCGGTGTTGACGTACAGCCCAGGGACGTCCGGGTGTGGTCCGATAATGGGCCGGCCGTCGGCAGAGGCCGGCGCGACGTACTGGCCGGTGTGCCAGAGGACGTTCTCGAACGGCACCTGCTCCCAGAAGGCGGTCAGCCGCCGACCGTGGCGACGCACCCGGACCAGGTAGCGCCAATCCGCCGGGGCCGGATCGAGCGGCTCGCCCGGCGTCTGGTCTGCCGCCAGCGCCTGCTCCCAGCCAACGAACAGCCCTCCCGGCCAGGGCCGCCAGTACAGACCAAGGTCGGCGTCGACCACCATCGGCCAGCCGGGATCCACCAGCCCGGGCGGGAGGAACACCACCAGCCCGTGGCGCCGCCGGAGCTCGAGCGGCAGCCGAGCCCTAGCGGTCGCGGCGATCCGGGCGGAGAACGGCCCGGCTGCCACCACCACCGCCGCGGTCTCCACCCGCCGGCCGTCTGCGAGCGCGACCGCGGCCACCCGGCCGCCGCGCGTCTCGATAGCGACCACCTCGACGTCCAGGAAGGTATCGAACCTTCCGCCTAGCGCGAAGCCGCGCGCGACGGCCCGGGCCGCGAGGAAGCCATCCCCGGCCCGGAAGTGCGCCTCCTCCACCTCGGGGCGAACGAACGGGAAGCGGCGGCGCGCCTCGGCGGCGTCCAGGTACTCGACGTCCTCCAGTCCATGCTGGCGCCACCAGGCGACCCGCTCCCGCAGCCGGGCCGGGCGCGTTGCTCCCGGCGTCGGGCTGGCGAGGAAGAGGTAGCCCTGCTGTCTCAGCCCCACGTCGAAGCCCGGCAGCCGGACCACCTCGGCAAAGTGCGCGAAGATATCAATGCTCTCGCGCACCATCGCGACGTTCTCCGGCGCGTCCCACTCCAGCCGGAACCCTTCGGCCGAATGGGCCGAGGTGAGGCCGGCGAGCGCGTCGCGCCGCTCGAGGACAACCACCCGGCCCAGCCCGGCCTCCGCGGCGAAGAATGCGGAGGCCAGTCCGACCAGACCGGCGCCGACGACGACCACATCGGTATATCGTGGAAGCTCCGCGGCGGTGAGCTCTACCCGTCCCATCTTTTCTCCCGGCCCGGGCGCCGGAGTAACTATTGACAGGCCCGGGCAGGGCCCGTATCGTCACACAACTGGTGGGGCTCTCTAGCCGAAGACATCGGGCAGAGAAGGCCCGTGGAGACAGGATAGCGAGACGGACCGCGAGGAGGTGTGCGGGGAGCAGGAGTACGGCAATCGATGGGGATGATCGCCGAGCACCGCGTTCGAAGAGGACCGGATTCCACACGCTTTCCCTCTGCGACGCTCTTTTTCTCAAGGAGGATGCACGAGATGCACATTCGCTTGACCTCGCGCGGGTGGGGCGGCGTCCTGCCGCTGCTCACCGCGCTAACCTTGCTTGCCTCGGCCTGCGCGCAGCAGCAGGCCCAGGCGCCGGCCGCGGCGCCGACCACCGCCCCAGCGGCCGCTCCCACGACTGCGCCCGCCGCCGCTCCCACCACCGCGGCCGCCGCTCCGACCAAGCCACCCGCCGCTGCGGCCACCACGGCCCCGGCGGCGGCCGCGACGACCGCGCCGGCCGCAGCACCGACGACAGCCGCAGCGGCGGGCGCGACCCCGGCCGCCGGGGGCGCCGCGCTTAGTGGCGAGATCCAGTTCGCCTGGGCTGGCCCGCTCACCGGCGACGTCGCCCAGCTCGGCCAGGGATACCTGAACGGGATCCAGATGGCAGCCGACGAGTGGAATGCCAAGGGCGGCCTGCTCGGAAAGAAGATCGTCATCAAGCCCGAAGACGATGCCTGTGATCCGAAGCAGGCCAGCGCCGTCGCCCAGAAGATCGCCGACGACCCGAAGAACGTGCTGCTGTTCGGCCACTTCTGCTCGGGAACGACGCTCGCCGGTGGGCCGATTGAGAACAAGGTGAATCTGCCGCAGATCACCATCTCCTCGAATCCGAAGATTACTCAGCAGGGCTGGAAGAACCTGTTCCGCCCCGTCGCCAACGACAACATCCAGGGCGCGGCTGGCGTGCTCACGGTGATGAAGAAGGTCGGCGCCAAGAAGTTCGCGCTGCTGAACGACAAGCAGGCGTTTGGCCAGGGCGTGACGGAAGTGGCCAAGGCGACGATCGAGAAGAATGGTGGGACGGTCACCTCGTTCGGCGGCGTCGAGCCGAAGGACGTGGACTACTCCGGGACGCTGACCCCGATCATCCAGGTGCAGCAGCCGGACGCCATCGTGTACTGCACCAACTTCAATACCTCCGCCGGACTGATGGTCAAGCAGATCCGCCAGCTCGGCTTCAAGGGGCCGATCATCGGCTGTGACGGCTACTTCGACCCGGGCATGATCAAGGCCGCGGGCGACGCCGCGGAGTGCAAGTCGGACTCCGAGTGTGTCTATGTAACGTTCCAGGTGCCGCCCTACGATCAGGATGGGCCGCCGGCGGTGCAGGACTTCGCCAAGAAGTACAAGGCGAAGTTCGGCAACGACCCCAACGGCTACGAGATCTACGGGTACGACTATGCCAACCTGGCGTTCAACGCGGTCAAGAAGGCCGGGTCGGAAGACCACCAGAAGGTCATCGACGCGCTGCGCGCGGGCGGGGTGCCGGGCGTGCTGCTGCCGGATTACTCGTTTGACGAGAACGGCGACATCAAGAACCCGGCGCTATACATCTATAAGATCCTTGGCGGGAAGTTCAAGCTGATCGAGCAGTACAAGGGGAGCTAGCTCCTTTGGGCGTTGCGCGGGCTCCGGGCGCTGCGCCCGGAGCCCGCGCGTTTCCAGTGTGGAGCGCGGCCGCCATGGAGTGCCAGCTCCTCGCTCCCGCGGTGGCTTCTCTAGCGCGGAGAGCCGCGAGCAGGGCCTGGCGCCGGCTGCGCTGGGAGGAACAGGGAGGAGACGATGGCCCGGCAGCACCCAAACATCACTCCGCGACACCGCAAGCTGAGCGAGAAGGAGCGGCAGATCTTGCAGGCGCCGGTCTTCGTCCACGTGGCGACCATCAACCCGGATGGCTCGCCACACGCCTCAGCGGTGTGGGTGGACATAGACGGGGACGACATCATCCTGAACACCGCCGAGGGGCGAACCAAGGCGCTCAACCTCGCCCGCGACCCGCGGGTGAGCATCAGCGTGCTGGATCCGAACAACCCCTACCGCAACGTCAGTATCCACGGACGCGTGGTCGAGGCGCTCTCCGAGGAAGAGGATGCGGGCGAGGGGATCAACCGCCTGTCCAAGAAGTACATCGGACAGGACGTGTACCCATACCGAGCCCCCGGCGAGCGGCGCGTGCAGTACCGGGTGCGCGTCGAGGCCGTCAGTGGCTGGGGCTCGGACTAGGGTCTCAGGATGCCCGAGGGCGGGGGCGGCTTGGCGCCAGCGACGACAGACCGAGCGCTGGAAGCTGGTACAGTGATGGGGTACCATGATGCTCCCGTCTCCGCCCCTGGCCCCTGAGCAGTCGGCGCTGGTCGAGGCCGTCGCGGCGCTCGCCCGCGAGCGCTTCGCGGCGCGGGCGCCGCGCTACGATGCCCAGTCATCCTTCCCCTACGAGAACTACGCCGACCTGCGCCAGGCCGGCCTGCTGGGGCTGGTGGTCCCGCGCGCGTACGGCGGGCTGGGCGCCGATCCCCTGGCGTACGCACTCTGCCTGCTGGAGATCGCCAAGGGCTGCCCGGCGACGGCCCTCACCTTCAATATGCACTGCACCGTGCTCACCTTCGTGGATGCCCTCGGGACAGAGAGCCAGAAGCAGCGCTACTTCGGAGAGGTGGTTCAGCAGGGCAAGCTCGTCGCCTCCATCACCAGCGAGCCGGAATCGAGCTTCCGCGACAAGCTGGCGCTCCAGACAGTCTTCCACCCTGTGCCCGGCGGCTACCAGGTACGTGGCCTGAAGCACTTCTGCTCGCTCGGCGATGCGGCCGACTACTACTTCATCTCCGGACTGCTCGCCGGGACCAGCTCGGCGCGCGAGGGCATCGTCTCCGCGCTGCTGCCACGCCAGGGGGCCGGTATCGCCATCGAGAAGCGCTGGGACGCGCTCGGAATGCGCGGCACCGTCAGCCACACCATCCGCTACGACAGCTTCATCGAGCAGGAGGCGATCATCGGCAGCCCGGGCCAGCTCCTCACCATCGACCTGTCCGGTTTCGCGCTCGGCTACGCCGCGGTGTACTTGGGGATCGCTGAAGCGGCCTTTGCGTTCCTGCTCGAGTACGCGAAGACCAGAACGTTCGCTCCTTCCAGGGAGCCGTTGAGCCACCATCCCGTGACGCAGCGGGCGCTAGCCGAGATGGGCACAGCGCTGCGAGCGGCCCGGCTGCTGCTGGACGAGGCGGCGCGCGCCAAGATGGGCGGCGACCGCGCAGAAACGATGCTGGCAGTGAACCAGGCCAAGTACTACAGCGCCGAGGTAGGGATGATGGTCACCGAACGGGCGATCCGGCTGGTGGGCGGGCGGGGCATCCTGAAAGAGCTGCCGCTGGAGCGCTGGTACCGCGACGCAATGGCTGGCCCGGTGATGCCGCCATCGAACGACCGCTGCCTGGAGACCGTGGGCAAGCTGCTCTGCGGGCTGACGGCCGCGACGCTAGAGTACCAGTAGCCCCATCATCGGTACGGATAGCCCGCTGGCGACCGTCTCAATTTGGGACACTTCGCCGCTGCTCGGCTTTGCTAGCGTGGCAGGCAGCAGCCTGGACCGCGTCCGCCTGGACTCGAGCGCGAGGACGTCTCGGGAGGGAGCTCCAGAGCGCAGCGGGGGTGCCGTCCGGCGCGTGGACTCATGTCGCCCGATCTGTCTGCGGGAGGAAAGCATGGGAATCAAACTGACTGGCGTCAACCTCGGCTACATGGAGCTGGACTACCAGATGCTGGTAGATCCCGACCCGGCGACGTACTGGGACCGGCTGGCGCGCGGCGAGCTGCGGCCGCGGCCGTACCAGTGTCCATCCGTGTCCTACGTCATCGACCACCCGGAGGGCCGGGTGCTCTGGAACACTGGCATCTCGGCTACCTGGCCCGAGGAGTGGCTGCAGGACTGGCTGAACCTGGTAAACCTGCAGAGTGTTACCCCCGAGGTCTGCCTCGAAGCGCGCCTGAAGTCGCTCGGGCTCGGGCCGGAGGACTTCCGCTATGTCGTCCAGGGGCATCTGCACTGTGACCACGCTGGCGGGCTGCGCATGTTCGAGCGGGCCGGGGCGACGATCCTGGTCCACGAGGACGAGTACAAGCACGTGCAGCAAGTGCAGACGGCGGAAAACTTCTTCGTTCGCAGGGACTGGGCCTTCCTGTCCGAGAAGAAGCCAACGCTCCTGTACGGGGATACAGAGCTCCTCAAGGGCCTCAGGATCCTCAGCCTGCCCGGCCACACCCCCGGCACGGTGGGCCTGGTTGTTCCGCTCGACCGTACGGGCACAGTGCTGCTAACCGACGACGCGATGTACACCCACGAGACCCTCGGCCCGCCGGCCATCGGCACCCCGGTGACGTGGGATCCATCGCACTGGGCGGCCTCCATCGAGAAGATTCGCCGTGTCGCAACCGACACCAACGCGTTCCTGTTCCCCGGCCACGACGAAACTGGGATCAAGGTTCAGCCGGGGGGGCAGACGGAGTTCCAGAAGATCGAGTTCCACCCCTTCAGCCCCGGCTACACCTACGAGTAGCCGAGCGCACCCGGGCGCGGGCGGGTGGGCGCCCACCCGCCCGCGCCCGGGTTTCGCGCCTTCGGACGAGAAACACGTTACAGTTGCTCTAGCACATGCCGCGGCGTCCGTGCCTGTCACCGGGCGTCATGAGAGGAGAGAGGCCAATGCCGTTTGCCACGCTCAGCATGGGGATCGCCGAGTATCAGGCCGGGCGCTTCGTCGTCATCCTCGACGACGAAGAGGATGTGGACAGTCAGGGCAGCCTGGCGATCGCCGCCGAGCACGTTACGCCGGAGGCGATCAATTTCATGGCGAAGTACGCCTGCGGCCTGATCTGCACCCCGATGAGTGGCAAACGGCTGGACGAGCTGCAGATCCCACTCATGACCCGGGAGGGCGCCGACGGCGGCGCGGAGACCCCGTTCGCAGTCTCGGTCGAGGCGCGGCGGGCGGTGACCACCGGGATCTCCGCGGCCGACCGGGCGGCGACGGTCCGGGCGCTCATCGACCCCGCCACTCGTCCGGAGGACCTCGCTCGGCCTGGGCACACGTTCCCGCTCCGCTGTGCCGAGGGTGGTGTGCTAACCCGCCCCGCTCAGGCCGAGGCAGCCGTCGATCTCGCGGTGCTCGCCGGGCTGTACCCGGCCGCGGTGATCTGCCGGATTCTGAACGAGGACGGCAGCGTGGCGCGCCTGCGCCAGCTCGAACGCTTCGCCGCGCGCCACGGTCTGTCGATCATCTCGGTCGCGCAGCTCGTCGCCTATCGGCGGCGGCACGAGAAGCTCCCCTGGCGCGTCGCGGAGAGCCGGCTCCCGACCGCGTATGGCGAGTTCACCGCGATCGCCTACGCCTCGGCACTGTCCCCGGGCGAGCACGTTGCGCTCACGCTCGGCGATCTGACCACCGCCGAGCCGGTCCTGGCCCGGATCCACGACGAGTGCCTGACCGGCGACGTGCTGGGCAGCCTGCGCTGCGACTGCGGCGCACAGCTCCGGCTGGCGCTGCGGACGATCGCCGCCGCGGGGCGCGGGGTGCTGCTGTACCTGCGACAGGAGGGGCGCGGGATCGGGCTGCACAACAAGGTCCGCGCCTATGCCCTCCAGGACGTCGGGCTGGACACGGTGGAGGCGAACCGAACGCTCGGCTTCCAGCCCGACCAGCGGGACTATCTGCTCGGGGCGCAGATCCTGGCCGATCTCGGCGCTCGCGAGGTCCGCCTGCTGACGAACAATCCCCACAAGGTGGCGGCGTTAGAGCGCTGCGGGCTGCGCGTGGTCGAGCGCGTCCCGCTGGTGGCGCCGCCCAACCCGAACAACGCCCGCTACCTGCTGACCAAGCGGGAGCGGATGGGCCACCTCCTGCCCGGCTACCTGTTCTCCAGGGCTGGCTGGTCGACCGAAGCGGTGCGGGCGGAGTGGCACGCGCTGCAGAGCTGAGCCCGCGCCGCGCTCTTCCCTCGCTCCGCGTCCACTGACTGCGAGCGGCGGTGCGGGCCACCGGGGACCGGCGGCCCGCACTCACGGAACGGGGGCGCGATCGGGTTGCGCCCTCGCGCCTTCGGCAGAGCAAAGACGCCAGTGCGCAGGCGAGTAGCCCCGGGCGCTGGCGCCCCCGGATGGTCTGCCCGCTACACCTTCACTCGTGGCTGCGCGATCAGGTCGACCGTTACCTCGGGGTTTTCGAGCTGCCCGCCGCAAGCAGTGCGCAGGCCGGGCGCCACGGACTCCATGAAGTACTGCATCTGCTCCTCGATCTCCTCGGTCGAGAAGCCGCCCAGCTCGAACCAGCCGACGAAGCAGAAGTCCTCGTAGCCCACCTTGTCCTTGATGCGCAGGATCTTCTCGCCGACCTCGTCGGGCGTCCCAAACAGCAGCACCTCCTTCTGCGCCAGCAGCTCGGCGGTCACCTTCATCCGCAGGTCGTACATCGGCTCGTCGGCTTCGGCCAGCACGGCGGCGAAGCCAAACGGGCCGTAGTAGTCCCACTCCAGCTCCATGCCCATCTTCACTCGCTGCCAGGCCTGGTCGCGGTCCTGGCCGGGCATGAGCAAGAAGACATTGCGGGAGAGGGCGAAGCCGCGCCGCTTCTCTGAGTCCCAGCCGTACTTGAACTTGCCCCGGCCGAGCCGGTCGGGCCAGCCGTTCTTCTCGCACTCCTCGTAGTAGATCTCGACGTTCCGTTTCAGGCGCGAGGTCGGCTCGGGAATGGTGAAGCAGTTCACGCCCCGTGCGCCGCACCAGCGGATGGAGCGCTCGCTGGTGACCGGCTCCCAGATCTGCGGGTATGGCTTCTGGAGCGGCTGAGGGAAGAGGCTGATCTCCTTCAGCGTGGTGGTAGAGGCCATGATCGGACTGCCGACCGAGTACATGTCGGGCGGACCCAGATGGAGCACCTGGTCCACCGTGCGGCCTACCCCGGGCTGGCTAAAGTAGGCGATGGTCTGCTTATGGTTCCACTTCGTCCAGCTCGGCGGAATGCTGAAGAACTGGCCCCGGTAGGAGAAGGACGGCTCCGTCCATGCCTTGAGGATGATCTCGTAGACCTCCTGGAAATAGGCGCGGTTCCGCTCCTGGTCCTGAATGGTCGCGCCGAGCCGGTGTCCGAAGACTTCCGCCTCGCGCGGCTGGTAGCCACGGCCGATGCCGAACTCCAGCCGGCCGCCGCTGATGACGTCAAGCATCGCCGCCTGCTCGGCCAGGCGCACCGGCTCCCACCAGGTGATGATGTTCGCCTGCTGGCCCAGGCGAATGCGCCGGGTCTGCGCCGCGATCGCCGACTCGACCAGCAGCGGGTTGGGGCTGAACTCTGGCCCTTCCGGCTGGAAGTGGTGCTCGGTCATGAACCAGTAGTTGAAGCCGAGCTTCTCCGCCAGGATCCCCTGGCGCACCTGCCCAATGAGCACGCGCTGGAAGCTCGCGTGCGTATCAGCGACCGTCCCGTCGTTGACCACCATGCCGTCAGGAGTGATCTTCTTCGGAAGATCGCTGGCTCCGTTGTGAAACACCCCGAGCTCGAGCATGGAACACCTCCTGTTCTCCTGCGCTTGCCTGACACCAGTCGGCTGAAGGCTGTGGCTCCCTCTGCACCCTCCCACACGCGTGCAGCCCTGGGGGCCGGGGCCCCTCCTGGCCAGACCGTAGCAAAGTGGCCGCGGGCGGGAATGTCCCAAATTGGGACACCCGCCGCTCGGCTGGGTGGCTACAGCAGCGGGGCGAGGCCCTTCAAGCGGTAGACATCTAGCTTGCGATAGAGGGTGGAGCGCCCGATGCCGAGCAGCGCCGCCGCCCGGGAGCGGTTGCCACGTGCATCGCGCAGGGCGGCGCGCACCGCCTCGAGCTCCGCCTCCTCCAGGCGTGAGAGTCTGGGACGGCGGCCGGCGCTGCCGAGCTGCTCGGACAGATCGTGCAGCCCGATCTCGGCGCCCCGCGCCACCGCCATCGCCGAGCGGAGGACCTGCTCGAGCTGCTGGACGTTGCCGGGCCAATCGGCCTGCGCCAGCGCCTGGAGCGCCGCGGGGCTCAGCCGTGGCCGGCGCGGTCCGGCGCTGCGCTCCAGGATCGTCTGGGCGAGTGGGGCGATGTCCTCGCGCCGCTCGCGCAGTGGGGGCAGCTTGACCTGAATTGCGGCGAACCGCAGCAGCAGCGCTGGGGCCAGCCCGGATCGCACCGCGGGCCGCTGGGCGGTGGCGATCAGGCGCGGTAGTGGCTGGCACACCTCGTCATTCAGCAGCGCCAGCAGTACCCGCTGGGTGGACGGCTTCAGCGCGTCCAGGTGGCGGAAGATCAGGACGCCGCCAGCGCCGAGCCGCTGCCGCGCCTCGGCGAGCCAGCCCTGGGCCCGCGGGGGGACCGCGCGACACTCCACCGTTGCGCTCGGTAGGCCGGTCGCGTGGGCCATCGCCTGAGCCAGTGCGTACTTGCCGGTGCCGGGCTCGCCGAACAGATAGGCTGGCAGCGCCTGCTCAACCGCTACGCGCGCCAGCTCGAGCGCCTGCCGCATCCCCGCGCTCTGGCCAACCAGGTCCGCGAACGGGTCGAGCGCGGGCGGTAAGGCCAGGCCCACTGCCGGCGGGCGGAGCGCCTCGTCCGCCGCGGCCTTGAGCTGCAGGATACTCCCGATGCACTCGCCACCGTCGAACTGGGGGCGGGCCGAGAGCTGCACCACCTGGCCGGAGCCGAGCATCACCGGTCGCTCCAGCCGGTGATGGGTGCGAATCGTCTCCTCCGCGTAGGCCAGGAGCGCGGCCAGGTCCCCCTCCTCGAGCAGACCGAGGGCGCCCTTGCTGGCGATCGTCGTCCGGCCATCGAAGGCGATCACCGCGTGGCGCCGCCGCAGCTCCCGCAGGTACGAGAACAGCAGCGCCTGCTCCCGAGCTGCGAGCTGCTCCACTAGGGCCTGCTCAACCTCGGTAGCAGCGTTGGCGACCAGCCTGGCGAGCAGTTGGACCACGGAGGGCGAGACGTCGCGGTCGCGGACCGTCAGGTCGAGGATGGCCAGCACCTTGCGGCTGAGGGGATCACGGATCGGGATCGCGGTGCAGAGGAAGCCCTGGAACGCCTCGATGAAGTGCTCGCCGGACCAGACCTGGACCCCGCCCCCCTCCTCAATGGCGGTCCCGATGGCGTTCGTTCCAGCCACCGCCTCGCTGAGCGAGGCGCCGGGGACCGGGTAGATCGACTCCAGGCGGCGCCGCACGTCGGGCTCGCCACGCACGTCGGCGACCGTGCCTTCCGCGTCGGCCAGGATCACGCTTGCCCGGGTACTCCTGACCAGGTCTTCGAGCCGGCGCAGCACCGGGGTGACAGCCCGCTGCACGCGCGCCTCGAGCTGCGGTGCCACCAGTGTATCCAGCCGACGCGTGTCAGGGGAGACAGCGAACTGCAGGCACCGGGGCCAGGAGCGCTGGATGACGGGCCGCAGTCCGGGGGCTAGCTCGTGGCAGCGAAGGAACTGGTCGCGCGCCGAGCGGAGACGCGCGATGCTCTGCTCCGGTTCGGCGCCGAGCACCACGCCGTCAAGCGCACTCTGCGACGCGACAGGGCCGGCTGGCGCGTCACCCATGCAGCGTCATCCTAAAGCACCACGCACACCCTGGCCGGGCCACGCCATGGGCCGCGCCATCGGGCCCCGACCGTCCTATCCGTGGCGCGGCGGGCAGCCAGACACAAACCAGCAGGGAGGCGCGGCGGCCACGTCCCCATCCAGCACCAGGATGCACCCTGGCTTCCTATCTGTCAAGCCACACTGCGATGAGACGACCACGCTACACTCGGTCTTGACAAACGGATACCTCAGGCATAGTGTGGTATCCGCTCCCGGTCCTGCGATGCAATGTGTCCAGGGTGCGTGGAAGCATCAGCGAAGGAGGAGGCCAGTGGTTGCGGTTGGACTGCTCTATGTGGGCGCCGTGTTGTTCGTGAACGGGCTCTGGCTGCTCGGGAAGGCGGAGACGCGCGAAACCGCCCTGCTCAACCTTTTTACCGGGACCCTCACCTTCCTGATCTCGGTGTACATCGCCTTCACGCGCCCGTTTGGGGATGCAGCCTCCTTCCTGACCGCCGGTCAGGTGCTGCTGTTCTCCTTCACCTATCTCTGGGTCGGGCTCAACAACCTGTTCAACCTCGGCGATGGCCGGGCGCTGGGCTGGTACTGCCTGTTCGTGGCGATCACCACCGTCCCCATGTCGCTGATTACGTTCCAGAGCGGCGATGGACGCTTCGGTGTCATCTGGCTGATCTGGGGCGCCCTGTGGTTCGTGTTCTTCCTGACGCTCGCCCTGCGCCGGAACCTGGGGAGCTTCACCGGCTACGCCACCGCGATCGTCGGCATCGCCACCTGCTGGATTCCCGGCTTCTTGCTGCTCGCCGGCCGCTGGTAGAGCGGCGGATGGGGAGCACGGGAGGGGCCTGATCCCCCGTGCTCCCTGCTGGCTCCTGGCCAGGCCGCGGGCGTCACTCGCTGAAGCAGTAGTGCAGGCGGGGAAACGCGCGCCGGAGCTCGATCACTCGCAGCCTGGCTGCCTCGGGTTCCTGGCGGCCGAGGATCACGTCCGCGATCAGCGCGGCAATGGTGTCCATCTCGGGCTCCTTCATCCCCCAGCGGGTCACCTCGGTGGTCCCCATGCGCAGCCCGCTGGGGAAGTCCCAGCGGTCGGGCGTGTCGCTCGGGATCAGGTTCTTGTTGGTGATGATGTTTGCCCGCTCGAGCCGGCGCGCCACCTCGTAGCCGCCACCGAAGCGGCTGACGTCGGCGATCACCTGGTGCGTCCGAGTGAAGCCTTTATGCGCGCCCAGCATCGGGATGCCGCGCTGGTGGAGCCCACGGCCGATCGCCTGGGCGTTGGCGACAATCTGGGCCATGTAGGCGCGGCCAAAGGCAAGCAGCTCGGCCGCGGCGGCGGCCAGGGCGGCGACCCGGTTGACCTGGTGCGTCGCCGCGAGTGTGGGGAAGATAGCAGTCGTAATCGGCTGAGTCAGCGTCGGGTCGTTCCAGACGATCACCCCGCTCTGGGGACCGCTGAACGTCTTGCCGGCCGAGCCGGTCAGCACGCAGGCGCCCTCCGCTAGTGGGTCCTGGAACTGCCCGCCGGCGATCAGGCCGAGCTGATGCGCGCCGTCGAAGAAGATCTTGCCGCCCCATTCGGCGACGATCGCCGCCATCTCCCGCACCGGGAAGGGGAACAGCGTCATCGAGGCGCCGAGCGCCACCAGCCTCGGCCGCACCTCCCGGGCGACCCGGGTGAAGGCCTCCAGGTCCACCTCCAGCTCTACCGGGTCCATCGGGATGTCGAAGATGCGCAGCCCGCGCACCCCGGCCGGGCCGTCGCGGCGGTTACTCGAGTGCCCGCCCAGCGGCTGCGTCAGGCTCATGATCGGGTCGCCCGGCTCGGTGAGCGCGGCGTAGACAGCCATGTTGCCGATCATGCTCGCCACGAGCCGGTGGTCGGCATAGCGGGCGCCGAACAGCCGCTTGAGCAGCTCGACGCAGAGCGCCTCAATCTCGTCGATATAGCGGGTCCCGACGAACCAGCGGTTCACCGCGCCGATGTGCCCTTCCGCCGCGCGTTGCCCCACCTCCGCCGACAGCAGCGACCGCACGGTCGGGCTCATCGGCGCCTCGGGCGCGAGCAGGTTCAGGCACTCCTTGCCGCGCCAGACCGCGTTACGCTGCACTGCGGCCAGCACCTCCCGCTGCATCTGGCGCGGGTCGGCGGCGCGGTCGAGCGTCTCGCGCGCCCAGCGCAGTACAGCGGGATCGTGCACCTCGAAGCTCGTGGCAGGGGGTGTCATGGTCGTCCTCCTCGTTGGCGTAGGCTGGCGGCGGCGCCGCGGTCTGGCGGCAGTATAGGTGCTGGCGTCCGCGGTCGCGCCTGGCTCCGGGCCGAGACGCGTGCGGGTTGGCGGCCGGTCACCAGGGCTTGAGGACGACCTTGATGCACCCCTCCTGCTTGTCGCGGAAGATCTTGTAGCCGCGTGGCGCCTCCTCCAATGGCAGGCGGTGGGTAATGACGAAGCTGGGATCGATCTCGCCGCGCTCAATCCGCTCCAGCAGCGGCCGCAGGTAGCGCTGCACATGGGTCTGGCCCATCCGGAGGGTCAGGCCCTTGCTGAACGCCGCTCCGAGCGGGAACTTGTCCACGAACCCGCCGTACACCCCCGGGATGGAGACGCCCCCGCCCTTGCGGCAGGCCTGGATCGCCTGCTGGAGCGCGTGCAAGCGGTCGAAGCTGAGCCGCAACGCTTGCTTGGGCGCGGTCGTAGTAGGCGTCCAGCGTGGTCCCGTGCGCCTCCAGCCCCACTGCGTCGATGCAGGCGTCTGGGCCGCGGCCACCGGTCATCTCCTTGAGCTGCTCCACCACGTCGGCCTCCGGCTGGCTATAATCGATCGTCTCCGCCCGCCCCTCGCGCTCGGCGAGGTGGAGCCGCTCGGGGACGCGGTCGATGGCGATGACGCGCTCGGCGCCGAGCAGGAAGGCGCTCTTGATCGCGAGCTGGCCGACCGGGCCGCAGCCCCAGACCGCCACCGTGTCCCCCGGCTGGATGCCGCAGCTCTCCGCCGCCTGGTAGCCGGTGGGGAAGATGTCGGAGAGGAAGAGTACCTGCTCGTCCCGCAGGCCGCTCGGCACCTTGATCGGCCCCACGTCGGCATAGGGAACCCGAGCGTACTGTGCCTGCCCGCCGGCGTAGCCGCCCATCATGTGGCTGTAGCCGTACAGCCCAGCCGGAGAGAAGCCGTACAGGAGCTCCGGCATCCAGGCGTTCGGGTTGGAGTTGTCGCAGAGCGACCAGAGCTGCCGCTCGCAGAAGAAGCAGCGGCCGCAGGAGATGGTGAACGGGACGACCACTCGGTCGCCCGGCTTCAGGTTCTTGACCCCGACCCCGGCCTCCATCACCTCGCCCATGAACTCGTGGCCCAAGATGTCGCCTGGCTCCATGGTTGGGATGAAGCCGTCGTACAGGTGCAGGTCGGAGCCGCAGATCGCGGTTGTCGTGATCTTCACGATCGCGTCGCGCGGGTTCAGGATCGTCGGGTCCGGCACGGTATCTACCCGCACGTCCTCCTTGCCGAACCAGCAGAGCGCCCTCATCTTTCCTCCTCGCGGCAGGACGGCTGGCCGGCGGTGGTCGGCGCCTCGCCTGCCTCGATGATCGATTTGAAGCGCCGCAGGACCTCGCGCATCTGCTGCTCCGGCGCCTTGCCGAACACCTTCGCTACGGTCGCCCCGAACCGGCCGGCTGGCAGAACGTACTCCAGCCGAGCTGTCACCACCGTCCCCCGGCCACCGGTCGCCGGGTGGAAGCGGACCGAGCCAGCGGTGTCCACCTGAGACCCGGGCAGCGAGCACCAGGCGATCAGTTCGTTCTCGCGCTCCTCGACGATCTCCGCGTCCCATTCCACCACCGTCCCGCCGGGCGCGCTGGCGACCCAGTGCGAGCGTGTCGGTCCCTGCACCCTGACCACCTCCAGATGCTGCATGAAGCGCGACAGGTTCTCCAGGTTGCGCCAGAAGGCGTACAGGTCGGCCGCCGAGCGGTTGATCGTGACGGAGCGCTCGACCTGCAACGGCTCGCTTGGGGCGCTGAGCGTTGGAAGCCCGAGCGTGTCCGAGACCGGGCAGTACCCGGCCGCGCCGCGGTAGATGAGATAGCCGCCGACGAGCGCCGCGGCCGCCAGGGGCGAGCGGCGGGTCACAGCGTAGGCACCGAGGCTGGTCAGCCCGCCGCCCGCCACGAGCGAGACCCAGCGCTCTGCCCCACGGACGGCCGCGCCGCCACCTGCTCCCCGGCCGTTGCCTGCGCCGCCCGGCGCGCTTCACTCGAGCGACGGCACTCTGAACCGAGCTGTCATGGTGGTTCGCCTCCAGCCACCGGTCAGACCTGCCCGACCGGCAGAAGATGCTCTGTGCCGATGCAAAGGCCGGACCGTCCCTCGGCGCCTGCCTACGCGTGCAGCGCACAGATTGGCATGTGTTCTGCCTGCTTGTCTCCTCGCACTGGCGACGGCCGCGCTGTTCAGGTCGGCCGGTATGCCGGGATACGGCGAGCGCGGGGTAGGGCTCGGCCTGAGGGGAGCATGCCGGTGCTAGGAGTGGGAACGCGCGAGGGGCCCGCGAAGCGTTGCGCTCCCCTCTCGCTCGCCCCGTAGGCGCCATTCCGCGCATTGACGCCCGGTGGCGCGTGGGCCTGCCCTCGACCGACCTCAGTGTCCAGGTCATCGGCCACCAATACTGGTGGGAGGTCCGTTACCCCGAGGCGCAGGTCGTCACCGCAACGAGATCCACATCCCCGTCGGCCGGCGTGTCCGCCTGGACCTCGGGGCGGCGGATGTCATCCACAGCTTCTGGGTGCCGCAACTGGCCGGCAAGCTGGACATGATCCCCGGCCGGACGAACGTCACCTGGCTTCAGGCGGACCAGCCCGACATCTACCGCGGCGAGTGCCAGGAGTATTGCGGCATCCAGCACGCCCATATGGCCTTCCTGGTCGTCGCCGAGCCGCCCGCGCAGTTCGACTCCTACCTCGCCGCCGGGATCATGGGCGCCAATATCAGCCCCTACATGCTGTACTTCTACTCGTCCGGGGCTCGGGAGGAGGGCTGGTCCGAGCGCTCGCTCGGAGTTGACCGGGCTACCGCGATCCTCGGGATCGGCCTCGGGGGCCTGGGCCAGCTCGCGATCCTGCTGCTGAGCGCAATGGCGTTGGAGCCGCTCCATATCCAGGACAGCACCCACGCGGAGATTGGGCTGCCGCTGGTCGTCGCCGTCGGCGCCGTCGGCGCGTTCCTCCGGGCGGCGATCCTGTTGACTACCTGCTGCTGGGGGACGGCCCTCGAGCTCTGCACCACCATCCCGTACATCATCGCGCAGGGCTTCGGCTGGGAGTGGGGCAAGGACAAGAAGCCGGCGGAGGCGGCTCGCTACTCGCTGGTCGTCGTGCTGTTCCGCCGATCGCTGGGTGGCTGACCACTTCCTGCGATTCATCCCCGGGAACCGCCGATGAAAACGCGGGCTCGAAGCTCTACCTCGCGGATCTCATCGAGAGCAGGGTCGTCACGAGCGAGGGAGGACCGTCGGGCGTGTAGTGGACGTGGAACTCACCCCTCACCCTCCCTACCACGCAGTCGCGCTCATGCTCGGCCCCTTGGCGCGGCTCGAACGCCTCGAGGTGCTGAATCCCTTCACCGTGCACCTCAGCGGACGCAGCAGGCCCGGCCGCGTTCCGTGGGCTGCCGTTGCACGATTCGACGGAACCGCTGTGACGCCGAAGCTCGGGAGCAAGATCGAGAACTGACGCGGCTACTTCTGCTGCAGCAATCCCGGCCCGCTGAGCGGCGGCGGAATAAGGATGTGCTCCTTCACCACCCAGAACGTCCCGGTCAGTTTGGCGTAGTTGCCCACGTCGGCCCAGGCAGCGGCGACCTCCGGTGATTGCGCTGCCCGCTCGAACGCCTCCTCGTCGTCGAACCATTGCTCCACGAAGGCGTCGGCCGTCAGCTCGCCGCGCAGCTTGCGGACCACTTCCGACACCACATAGCCCCGCAGCCCTGGCGCCTGCGCCGAGATCGGGGCGTGGACCTCCAGCCAGTATTTCAGAAAGGCGTCCATCGTGAAATCATCGCGCCGATACGCCGTGCCGATCGTCTTGATCATGATGTCCTGCCTCCATGTCGCGGCGATTCCGCGAGTGCCGATTCTCCTTCAGGACGGCGCTACTCGCGCGGCGGGTCGTAGATCTGCGCGGTGAGCCCGCCATCCACGACGTAGTTGTGGCCCGTGACGTAGGCCGCTTCGTCCGAGGCGAGGTGAAGGAAGGCGTTGGCGATGTCGTCCACGCTCGCCAGGCGGTTCAGCGGCACCGCCGGGAAGCTGGCCCGCAGCCGGGCCAGCACCGCTTCACCCAGGAAGTGAACGGAGCGCGGGGTATCGGCCGGCCCGGGGCTGACCGCGTTGACCCGGATGTTATAGGGCGCCAACTCCACCGCCATCACCCGCACCAGCGCCACGATCCCCGCCTTGGCGGCGCAGTAGGCGGCGAAGCCGCGCCCGGCGCCCAGGGCGCTGATCGAAGCGGTGAACAGGATGCTCCCGCCGCCGCTGCGCGCCATCGCCCGCGCTGCTCGCTGCCCGATGGCGTATGAGCCGGTGAGCATCACGCTCACGTCCTCCAGCCAGGTCTCGTCCTTCATCTCCAGGAACGGCTCGGGGAGGCGTGGCGGGGCGGCGTTGCTGATCACCACGTCGAGCCGGCCGGCGGCGTCCAGCGCGCGCGCTACCGCCTGCGAGCAGGCGGCGATCTGCCCCACGTTGCAGACGATCGGAACCGGGCGGGCTCCCAGCGCCAGGACCTCAGTGGCGACCGTCTCCAGCCGATCGGGGAGCAGGTCCACCAGCGCAACCGTCGCCGCGCCCTCCTCCGCGAAGCGCCGGGCGGTGGCCCGGCCGAAGCCGCTGCCGGCCCCGGTAATGAAGATGTGCTTGCCAGTGAACCGCTGCCGCGTGGCCATGCCGCCCTCCTCAGCCGCGCCTCCACTCCTCTCCCCTGCGCTCGGGATGGCGGGCAGCCGCCAGTGTCCGGCCCCGGCCAGCTCCGCGCAAGTCCCCGGGCCAGACAGGCTGCGCGTTAACCCTGGCAGGACACGCCTCGGCTGCCCCGCCATCGCGCGCGTCGCGTCCCCAGCGTACAATGGTGGGCCGTCGATGGGACAGCAGACGGCTTCCCTGCTCCCGGCCTGCCGGGTGGCGGCGGAGCGTGAGCTGATGGAGAGGGGGCATGCAGGCGCCGCTCGACCGGCCGCTGGTCAGCCCGGTGATTGTCGGCCGCGCCCGGCCGCTCCAGACGCTGGCGGGCTCCATCCAACGCCTCACCGAGGGCATGGGGGGAGTGGTCCTGCTGGCCGGCGAGGCGGGGATCGGCAAGTCCCGCCTGGTCCGCGAGACGGCCGGCCAGGCCCGGCGGCTCGGGGCGCTCGTTCTGCAAGGCAACTGCTTCGAACCCGACCGCGCGCTCCCCTATGCCCCGCTGCTTGAGCTGCTCCAGGGGCTACGCCAGCTCCACACGCCGCAGGAGATCGCCGAGCTTGCCGGGGCGAGCGCGCAGGACCTGCTTCCGCTGCTGCCGGAGCTCGCGGTCTGGCTGCCGCCGGCCCGGCCGCTGCCGCCGCTCGGACCGGAGCAGGAGAAGCGGCGGCTCTTCCACGCGCTGACCCAGCTCTTCCTCGGCCTGTGCGCCCGGCAGCCGCTGCTGCTCGTGGTGGAGGACGTGCACTGGAGCGATGACAGCAGTCTAGAGCTGCTCGCCTATCTCGCCCGCCATGCCACCGCGCGGCCACTCCTGCTCCTGCTGAGCTATCGCAGCGACGAGACGCACCCGGCGCTGGTACACATGCTCAGCGGGCTGGATCGCGAGCGTCTGGCGGTGGAGGTGCGGCTGGGGAGGCTGGGGGTGGCCGAGGTGGATGCGATGCTGCGCGCCATGCTGGCGCTGCGGACTGCGCCCCGGGCGGACCTGCTCCACCTGCTCTACCGGTTGAGCGAAGGCAATCCCTTCTTTGTCGAAGAGCTGGTCCGCTCCCTGGCTGGCGCAGGGGTGCGGCTGGAGCAGGATGGCAGCCGGGACCCGCGGGCGCTGGAAGAATTGCCCATTCCACGCAGCGTCCAGGATGCCGTCCGGCGTCGAATGGAGCGGCTCAGCGACGCGGCACGGCAGGCGCTGCGCTACGCCGCGGTCGCCGGGCGCCGCTTCGACTTCGCCTTGCTCCTGGCACTGCTGGGCTGCGGCGAGCCGGCGCTGCTCGCGCTGCTCAAGGAGCTGATCGGGGCGCAGCTCGTCGTCGAGGAATCCGCCGAGCAGTTCGTCTTTCGGCACGCGCTCACCCGCGAGGCGGTCTACACCGCGCTGCTGACCCGCGAGCGGAAGGCGCTGCACCGCCAGGTCGCCCAGGAGCTGCAGCGGCTACACGGCCAGGGACAGGACCAGCCCACCGGCGACCTGGCCTACCACTTCTTCACCGCGGGCGAGTGGGCCCAGGCGCTGAACTACTCGCGTCGCGCCGGCGAGCGAGCCCTGGCGCTGTACGCGCCGGGCGCGGCGATCGAGCACCTGACCCGCGCCCTGGAGGCTGCCGCCCAGCTCTCGCTGCCGGCTCCGGTGGACCTGCACCGCCAGCGAGGCTTGGCGTACGAGATCCTGGGCGAGTTCGAGTCGGCGCGGCGAGACCACGAGACGGCGCTCGCCCTGGCTCGCGCTGCGGGCGACCCACACGCCGAGTGGCGGTCGCTGCTCGATCTCGGTCTGCTCTGGGCCGGGCAGAGCTATGAGCAGACCGGCGCCTACGTCTCTCAGGCGCTCGAGCTGGCGCGGAGCATGGGCGACTCCTGGGCGCTGGCGCGCAGCCTGAACCGTTACGGCAACTGGCTCGCCAACCGCGAGCGGCCAGGGGAGGCACGGCAGTGCCACATGGAAGCGCTCGCCATCTTCGAGGAGCTGCGCGACCGGCAAGGAATCGCCCAGACTCGGGACCTGCTCGGCATGGCCAGCGCCCTCGCCGGCGACCTGCTCCAGTGCGCGGCCAACTACGAGCACGCCATCCCGCTGCTCCGCGAGCTGGGCGACCGCCAGGGGCTGGCCTCCAGTCTGACGACGCTGTGCTTGCGTTGCGGCTGCTACCAGAGCGAGACGCTCGTCCCCGCCGCGGCGCACGTCGCCACGTCCCTGGAGTGCGCCGCCCAGGCGCTCGCCGTTGCCCGCGAGATCGGCTGGCGGGCTGGCGAGGCGTTCGCGCTACTCGGGTGGGCGACCTGCCTGGGGCCGGCTGGCGACTACGGGACAGCGCTGAGCCACGCCAGCGAGGCGCTGGCGATCGCCGAGGAGATCGGCCATCGCCAGTGGCAGGTGATGGCGCATTGGACGCTCGGCCACCTGTACCGAGACGTGCTCGCGCTCACCCCGGCCAGGGAGCACCTGGAGCAGGCGCTGGCGATCGCGCGCGAGATGGGCTCGCTGTTCTGGGCCGACGGCGCTCGCGCGGCGCTGGCGCGCACCTGCATCCTTCAGGGAGACCTGGCGCGGGCCGCGGTCATCCTTGAGCCAATGAACCTCACGGAGCTGTCCATGCAGGGGATGGCCCGCCGCCAGGTCTGGCTGGCGCGCGCCGAGCTGGCCCTTGCCCGGCGCGCGCCGGGCGAAGCGCTGGCGATCGCCGAGCGCCTGCTCGCCACGGCGCTCGGCTCGGGCGACCGCCCGGCCGCTCCCGCGCTCTGGCTGCTGCGCGGCCAGGCGCTCGCCGCCCTCCAGCAGCCGGCCGAGGCCGAGGCGAGCCTCCGCCTCGCGGCCGACCAGGCCAGAGCACAAGGGGTGCAGAACCTCGAGTGGCGCAGCGCGGTGGCGCTGGCCAGGCTGTACGAGGGGCAGAGAGGGCGCGACGAGGCCGAGGCGCAGGCGGACAGCGCCCGGACGATCATCACCGCCATCGCCGCCACCCTGCCACCGGACCTCCAGACCTCCTTCCTGGCCACGGCGACGGCGCAGCTCCCGGCGCCGCGCCCGCTGTCGCCCCGCCAGGCCGCCAAGCAGGCCTATGGAGGGCTGACCGAGCGGGAGCGCGAGGTAGCAGCCCTGGTCGCCCGCGGCTGCTCCAACCGCGCCATTGCCGAGACGCTGGTGCTCGGGGAGCGGACGGTGGAGACGCACGTGGCCAACATCCTCGCCAAGCTCAGCTTCACCTCACGGGCGCAGATCGCCGCCTGGGCGGCCGAGCACGGGCTCACGCACTGATCACGGAGGAATCGGCGCTCGATCCTGCGCAGGCCGCGCCGTCTCTCCGTGCTGCCCCGATCGGCCGCTCCGTACCGCGTCTCGCCAGAAGTCGGTGCCCGTGCGACAGGAGCTCCGTGGCCGCCACGAAGGCAGCCGCGCTGGGCTCTGCGAAGCTGGCGGCAGCAACCGAAATCCAGATCACACCGGTTGCGCTGGCCAGCCGGCCAGGCGTTCGGACGGAGGCGAGCCATGGTGGTTGCGCAAAAGGCGATCGACGAGAGCAAGCTGATGGCGCTGCTGGGCAGAGCGGTGGCCGACTGGGGGGCTATGGGCGGCGGCGCCCTGGTGCTGATTGGGGACGCGCTCGGGCTGTACCGGGCGCTGGCCGGGGCCGGCCCGCTCGCCGTCGTTGAGCTGGCGGAGCGGACCGGCACGTCCGAGGCGTATCTCCGCCCCTGGCTCATCGACCAGGCGGCCGGCGGGTACGTCGAGTACGACCCGACGACTGACCGTTACAGCCTGCCCTACGAGCACGAGCTGGCGCTGGCAGACGAGACGAGCCCGTACTTCATTATCGGCGGCTTCCAGCTCTTCACTGCCGTCGCCGAGGCCGGGCCGCGCATCGCCCGGGCGTTCCGCACGGGCGAGGGGATGGCCTGGGGGGAGCACAACCCGCTCCTGTTCTCCGCCACGGAGCGGTCCTTCCGCACCGCCTACGCCGGCAATCTCGTGTCGTCCTGGATCCCGGCTCTGGATGGCGTCCATGAGAAGCTGGCGGCTGGCGCCACCGTCGCCGACATCGGCTGTGGCCACGGCGCCTCGACCATTCTCCTCGCCCAGGCCTATCCCGCGTCGCGCTTCTTCGGCTTCGACAACCACGCGCCATCGATCGAGCGCGCCCGCCAGGCAGCGCTCGAGGCGGGCGTAGCGGACCGAGTGACCTTCGACGTCGCGGCGGCCCAGGAGTTCCCCGGCGGCGGGTACGACCTGATCGCCTACTTCGACTGCCTGCACGATAGGGGCGACCCGCTTGGCGCCGTGAAGCATGCGCGGGAGACGATCGCCGCTGATGGCACAGTGCTGGTGGTGGAGCCGATGGCCGGCGAGCGGGTCGAGGAGAACCTGAACCCGGTCGGGCGAGTGTTCTCCGCCGCCTCGGTGCTCATCTGCACCCCGAACTCGCTCGCCTCGGGCGGCCAGGGGCTGGGGACTCTCGCCACCGAGCGGCAGCTCCGCGAGCTGTTCACCGCCGGCGGCTTCGCCCACTTCCGCCGGGCGACGGAGACCCCGTTCAACCGCATCTTCGAGGCGCACCCCTAACCGGCCAGTCTGGTGCCGGGCGGCGCTCCGGCGAGGCCGCCCGGCACCCATGGATGCGTAAGCATGCCCGGAGCGCGAGCGCTCCATGCGTCGAGACGACTGGCGCTCTTGGGCCGCCGGGCTCCCGCAAGGAGTCCCTGCCCTGGCGCGGCGCGGGCCTCAGCGTTGCTCGCGGTCGCGCAGGACGTCGTATCCTTCCGCGGGTACGGGCGGCACCTGGCCGGTGGCCTTGCCGGCCACTGTCTCACGCTCGGTCGCGTAGCTCGGGGTTGCGCTGGTGACCGCGCCGGCCCGTCCGGCTGCCCCGGCCTGGCCGCTCTCGTAGTCGTAGCCGCCCGCCTGGCGCAGCAGGGTTCGCGCCTCGTCGGCGCGTCCATCCCCCTGTACCGCGACGAGCGTCCCGCCCTCGCGCAACTGCTGCTCGTACCAGCCGGCGTGCTCCCTGGGCACGCCCATCCCACTGAGCGCCCCGGCTAGCCCGCCCACGCCGGCTCCGACGGCCATCCCAACCAGGGAGCTGGCGAGCAACCCGGCGCCCAGGAATGGCCCGAGGCCGGGGATCACCAGCGTGCCCAGCCCGATCAGCGAACCGATCCCACCGCCGATCAGGCCGCCGGCTGTTGCGCCCAGCGTCGCCTTTGACGCCTCCTCCGCGTGCTGCTCCGCGACCGCGGGGCGGTTCTCAGCCACGTCGCTGCGATCGGGAGTGAGAACGCTGATGTCGTCGTGAGCAAACCCGGCCTGCTGGAGCGCCTGGATCGCGTCGCGGGCCTGCTCCGGGGTGCGAAAGATGCTGACGATGGTCTCGGGTTGTGTCGAGGTCACGAACCTGCCCTCCCGTGAGGACCTGGCAATCGGCCAGGCCCGATGGGAGAGCTATCGGGCATGGGCCGTACCACCTAGGGACTTCCGTCAGGTGGCCGGCGCCAGCCGGCTCGCCTCCTCATGGCGCCGGCCGTCGACGCGGTCCGGTGGGCCAGCCTGGGTGGGCAGCCAGACGGTGAAGCGGCTACCGCGGCCTGGCGCACTCTCCACGTCGATCGCCCCCTGGTGCTCGTCGACGATCCAGCGCGCGATCGCCAGGCCCAACCCCGCGCCGCCAGCGGTGCGGGCTGGGTCGGTGCGGTAGAAGCGCTCAAAGATGCGCGCCTGCTCCGCCGGGGGAATACCGGGGCCGGTATCCGCCACGGTCACGGCGACACCGTCGACTTCAGCCCGGGCGAGCCGGCGTGCACTGAGGCTGACCACGCCGCCCGGCGGGGTGTACTTGAGGGCGTTGTCCAGCAGGTTGAGCAGCAACTGTCGCAGCCGGTCCGCGTCCCCCCGGACCCAGGTCTCGTCCACTACCTCGCCCAGCCGCAGCTCGACGTCCTCACGCAAGAAGCGCGCGGCGCGGAAGGCGTCGCGGACTACGCTCCCCAGCTCCAGCGGGGACAGCACCAGGTGCTGGCCGGCGTCCGCCTGGGCCAGCAGCAGCAGGTCGCTCACCAGGCGGCCCATGCGCTCCGTCTCACCGGCCATATCTGCCAGGAGCTGCGCCTGCTCCTCGGCATCGGCCACGGTGCGGATCGGGAGCATGCTGCGCAGCAGGTCCAGGTTGCCCCGAACCACGGTCACGGGGGTGCGTAGCTCATGGCTGGCATCGGCCACGAAGCGGCGCTGCGCCGCCAGCATCGCCTCGAGCTGCTCGTAGGCGGCCTGGAGCTGGGCCAGCATCCGGTTGAACTCCTCCGCCAGGCGCCCCACCTCGTCGCGGCGCGCTCCGGGGCGAACCGGCACGCGGCGGCTGAAGTCCCGCGCCGCCCCGATCTCCTGGGCGACGTCGGCCAGGGCGTCGATCGGCCGCAACGCCGCGCGCGACAGCAGCCAGCCGACAACCACCGAGACGAGCACGCCCGCACCACCAACGGCGAGGAACGTGGCCTGGAGCGTCCGCAGGCTGCCATATAGCGGCCCCAGCGGCCGCGCAACCTCCACCATCCCGATCAGCGCGCCCGTCTCGGAAGAGCGGCCGGCGCGCAACGGCATGACGAACAGGCGTAACGGCTGCTGGTCGACCGCCACATCGGCGAACCACTCCTCGCCGGCCAGGGCCCGCTGGAGCATCGCCGGGTCCACCGGCAGGCTGTCGTCGCCGAGGCTTGGCGAGCGGCTCTGGATCGTCCCATCGCGGCTGACCACCTGGATGAAGACGTCGGGAGCCGCGAATCGCTCCGGGCTCGGGAAGGCGACTCCCCGCGGTGGACCAACCGGGTGATCGAGCCAGAACGCGCCTCGCTCGCCGACGCGGCGCGCCTGGGCGCGCAGCGAATCGTCCAGGCTGCTGCGCAGCGCCTGGACCTGGGTGACGTAGGCGACGGCGGCGAACGCCCCGATCACCAGGAGCAGCACGAGCCCGTTGAGCAGCGTCAGGCGCAGACCAAGACTCACGCGGTGGAACCCTCCAGGCGGAGTACGTAGCCGATGGGGCGCACGGTGTGAATCAGGCGGGGCTCCCCGCCGGCCTCCAGCCGCTGGCGCAAGTGCCCCACCGTGACCTCGATGACGTTGGAATCGCCGAGGAAATCGTAGCCCCACACCTCTTCCAGCAGCTCGCGCCGGCTCAGCACCCGGCCCGGGTTGCGCAGGAAATACGCGAGCAGCTCGAACGCCATGTTGCGCAGCTCCACCCGCCGCCCGCCGCGGGTGACCTCGCGCGTGTCCTGGTCCAGGCGCACGTCGGCGTAGCTAAGCACTCCGCGCCGCGCCTCGGCAACGGCCAGGGCTCGGCCGCGCAGCAGCGCGCGCAGGCGCGCCAGCAGCTCCTCGAGCGCGAACGGCTTCACCAGGTAGTCATCGGCGCCTGCGTCCAGGCCCTGCACGCGGTCGCCCACGCCGTCGCGCGCGGTGAGCATCAAGATCGGCACGCCCCCGTTGGCACGCAACCGCCGCGCTACCTCCAATCCATCCAGCTCCGGCAGCATTACGTCGAGCAGCACCACATCTGGCGGAGCTGCCTGGGCAGCCGCGAGGGCTGTGAGGCCATCAGACACCAGCTCGACCCGATAGCCGGCACGGGTAAGCGCCCGGTCGAGGAACGCCGCCAGCCGCGGGTCGTCTTCGACCACCAGGACCCGGGCCCGCATAGCCTCTGGTGCGCCACCGGTGGCACTCAGCGCTCGTTCGTGCATGTCAGCCGCTGTCACCGCTCGCCCCTCACGAGGAGGGCAGCAGGATACGAAGCGCCGTGGAGCGGCAGTTGGTCCAGCCAAGGGGCAGCGAGCCGCTCATTCCGGGCGCTGCACCGGCGAAGGTGTCCCGTGCCGCTCCCCGCTGCCTGGACATGGTGAAGTCTACCACGGCTGCTCCCCTGGGCCGCCCGGCTCCGCCAGGGGTCTCCGCTGAATCGCAAGCCTCCTCCGCGAATGGTCTAGCCTACCGGCCGGCGACGGTCCGTGCGCGGCTGAGAAGGTGAAATCTGGCTGAATTTTCGGTCCGCCAGAGGAGGATCCCAGAATTCAGCCAGATTTCACCTTCCGGCCCCGTAGCGCGCCCCCAGCTTGGGGTACGGTGCCCCTGGGTGTGTCGCGGGACAGCCTGCCCTGGGCTGCGAGCGCCGCCCGCTGGAGGGCTCCATGGTCAGCACGCGCGCAGCTCGACGACGGGCGATGGCTCGTCGGCCTGAAATCGATCCCCGCAAAAGGCGGCTGCCCTCCGGGGCGGCAGGGTGGCGGAGCGCCGCGCAATGAACGTCACCCGCCTCGCGATTCGGCGGCCGGTGACGATGCTGATGATCATCACCGCGCTCGTCCTGCTGGGAGCCATCTCATATACCCGCCTCGCGGTCCAGCAGCTCCCCAACATCAGCTTCCCCTTCGTCGTCGTCATCGTCCGCTATCCGGGCGCCAGCCCGGACGACATGCTCCAATCGGTCACGGAGCCGCTGGAGAACGCGATCTCTGGGGTGGCGGGTGTCCAGCAGATGAACGGCACCTCGTCGGATGGCCTATCGCGGGTGACAATCCAGTTCGCCGAGGGCACGGACGTCAACATCGCCGCCAACGACGTGGCCCAGGCGGTGAACCGGGTGCAGGGCCAGCTCCCAAGCGGGATCCAGACGCCGACGATCATCAAGGCCAACCCCAACGCCTTCCCGATCATGACCCTCACACTGTCCGGCCGGATCGCGCCAGACGCGCTGTACAACCTGGCGACGAATACCGTGCAGCCCACGCTCCAGCAGGTGCCCGGGGTGGCGAACGTCGACGTCCAGGGCGGGATGATCCCCCAGGTGAACGTCACGATCCACCCTGAAAAGCTCGAGGCCAAGGGCGTGACGATCGACCAGGTCAACCGGGCGATCGACCAGCAGAACGTGAGTATCCCCGGGGGCGACACGACCACCGATGGCCAGACGCGCACGGTCCGCACCAACGCCTACTACCAGAGCGCGGACGCGCTGCAATCACTCGTCGTCACCACTACTCCGAACGGCGGCCCGGTGCTGCTGCGCGACCTGGCAGACGTGGAGGTCGGCTTTGCCCCGGTGACCCAGGTTGCCCGTCTGGATGGGCAGAACGCCATCGGCCTGGTGCTCACCGCGCAGAGCGGGGCCAACGTCGTTCAGGTGGACACGGCGGTCAAGCAAGCGCTGGCCCACCTGGGCAATGCCCTCCCGCCCGGGGTGGCGATCACCATTCTCAACGATCAGACGGTCTACACGAACGAGTCGATTCGGGCGGTGCAGGACGACCTGGTGCTGGCGGTGCTGCTGCCGGCCCTGGTGCTGCTGCTGTTTTTGCACCGCTTCCGCAACACCCTGATCGTGATGCT
>JAJPGT010000045.1 GCA_021325655.1 Pseudomonadota bacterium | reverse complement strand
CCGTTCTTATAGACCGCCTCCACCTGGTCCGGGTTGATCGCATCCGGCAACTGGATGGTGCGGCGGAACTTGCTCGGGCCGAACTCCCGCCAGATCACGCTGGCCCCCTGCGGGGTCTCCCATTTCAGCTCGCCCTCGACCGTCAGCGTCCCGCCGACCGCGGTCACGCTCAGCGCCCCGGGGTCCACGCCGGGCGCCATCAGCGCAATCTGATAGCCGTCAGCAGTCTCCCAGACGTTCAACGGCACCGACTGGTAGCCCGTGGCGCCACCGTTCGTGGAACGCCCGAACAGGAACGCCCAGGGGTTCTCCAGGAACTGCTCCATCAACGACCAGGTCGACGGAAACGTGGGGCGGCGGATATCCATTGCCATGGAAACCCTCCTCAACAGGCTCTCGTTGTGGTGCCTGCCTCGTCTGGGAACAGGGTATGCGACGGCTATCAGGACGACGTTGAGACGATGTAAGAAGCGCGTAAGAGATGGCGCTCCCGGCCGCCGCTACAGGGCAGCCGCGCTCTCGGCCGGCAGGGTGAGGGTGAAGGTGCTGCCCTGGCCCAGGCCACCACTCGCAGCCACGACGTCCCCACCGTGCGCCTGAGCGATCTGCCGCGCAATGTACAGGCCAAGGCCCAGCCCCACATGTCCGTGGACGGGAGCGCCAGAGAGCTGCTCGAACCGCTCGAAGATTCGCTGCAGGTCGCCCGGGGCGATCCCGATGCCCTGGTCGTGCACCGCGACTGTGGCCAGCACCCGGCCGTCCCGCTGCTCAGCTCGCACGCGGATCATAATGTCCCCCCCCTCGGAGAACTTGACGGCGTTCTCGACTAGGTTCACCAGGACGCGGCGCAGCCGGCGCCGATCGGCGCTGATGACCAGCGGCTCCGTGTCGGCTTGCACTCGAATACAGTGTGCACGGGTGGTCTGCTGGATGTCCTCCGCCACCTCCCGCGCCAGCGCCGCAAGGTCAACACGGCCGATCTCCAGCGACAGCTTGCCGCGCCGCAGTCGCTGCACGTCCAGGACGTCCTCGATCAAGGCGGTCATGTGGTCGGCCTGCTCGAGGATGTGGCGGACCACCTGGCGCACGGCTGGCGGGATGGGCGCCTCGGCGAGCTGCGCCTCCAGCAGCTCCGCATAGGCCTTGATCACGGCCACGGGGGTTCGCAGCTCGTGGGCAGCCAGGTCGAGGAAGCTGTCGCGCTCCAGCGCCCGGTCGCGCCGCGCCGTCTCCTGCTCGGCCTGGTGCGCCTGGTGCCCCTCGGCCAGCAGCAGGAGCAGCAGCGTCGCCAGGGCTCGCCAGCGCGCTGCCGCCTCCTCTGCTGGCAGCTCAGGCATGCGAGCCTTGACTGGACGGCGTTGCGCTGGCCGCTGGGCGACGGTAGTCGACGAATTTGTAGCCCAGACCGGGGACGGTAAGGATGTACTTCGGGTGTGCCGGATCGGGCTCGATCTTCTGCCGCAGGTAGGAGATGTACAGGCGGACGTAGTGATCTTCCTGGCGGTACTCATAGCCCCACACCTTGGCCAGCAGCGTCTCGGTTGGCATCAGCCGGCCCGGGTTGGCCGCCAGGTGATACAGCAGCCGGTACTCGGTGGCGGTCAGGCGGACCGGCTGGCCGCGCACCAGCACCTCTCCGCGATCAAAATCGAGCGTGAGCTCCTCGTCTACCACAATGCGCGTCTTGGGCAGCGTCGCTGGCTGCTCGGCCCGGCGCAGCACCGCCTGGACACGGGCCGCCAGCTCCTTCTGGCCGAACGGCTTGGTGACGTAGTCATCCGCCCCCAGCGCCAGCCCGCGGACCTTCTGCTCCTCCTCGCCCCGAGCAGTGAGCATGATGACGGGGACGTTGGACACACGCCGGATCTCTTGGAGTGTCTCGAAGCCATCCATCCCGGGCATCAGGACATCGAGGATGACCAGGTCCGGGAGCTTATCGCGGATCGCCTGGAGCGCCTCTTCGCCGGAGGAGGCGCCAAAGACGACGTAGCCCTGCAGCTCCAGGTACATGGAGACTGCCCGCACCAGGTGCGGCTCGTCATCGACCACCAGGATCCGACGCGGCACGTCGCTCGGCATCGTCATCCTCCACTTCGCCCTAAGCCTACAGCAGTCACCGTAAGGACGGCGTAAGAAGCGTGTCGAGCCGGCATCGTAAGCGGCAGCCGCCCGCCAGAGCCGCCGGCTTGCTCGCCCGCTCGGTCAGGTCAGGAGCGCGGCCGCGGGCGGCGCGGCGCCGGGGGTGTATCCCGCAACGCCTCGAAGTAGCTCCGGCAGGCGCGACAGCGGCGCTGGCTGAGCAAGAGCTGTGAGCCGAAGGGGGCGATCTCTTCGGTGTCCCGCGAGCCGCAGAAGGGGCAGCGCGGCGCGGCAGGCGGTGGGTCGTCGCGGCGGGGACGGGCAGGCATCAGGCCACGGGGCGCAGCCGGCGGGCGCGGGCGTCCCAGCGATCCCAGGGCAGGCTGCCCGCCGACAGCTCCACCAGCAGCCCGATCGCTTCGCGGACGGTGCTCAGGCGGGCGCGCAGGCGCTTGCGGAGCTGCTCGGGGCCAGCGGCGAGGATGCCGGCCCGGACCAGCCGGCTGAGCACCGGGTCGTCCGGGCGGCCGAACCAGGTGAAGGCATCGTCCCACATGCGCTGCAGGCTGTCCGCCAGCATCGGCCGCGTCTCGTCGGCGGCGGCGAGCCGGCGCGTCCAGCCCTGGGCGTGAACCCAGTGGACCTGTTCCTCCTGGAGGATCTTGCTCGCGCGCTGCCGCAGCGGCTCATAGGAGGACTGGGCCGCCGCCTCCAGCACAGTGGTCAGCGCACTGTCCACCAGGAAGTTGGCAGCGACAAAGTCGCCCCAGGTCGCGAAGGGGCGGTCCAGGCAGGCGAGCGCCTGCGTCGGCCGGTGCTGCCAGCCCGCTCCCTCCATGGGCGGCGCCTCACTGCCCTGGGGAAAGCCGCGCAGCAAGGGATAGAAGGAGCGGGCGTGACCAAGCTCGTCCTGGGCCATCGCCGCCGCGGCCGCGGCCGACTCCAGCATCGGGGCGCCCGTGCACCACTCGGCGTAGCGACGCCCCAGCACATACTTGTTGTCGGCCAGCGACACCAGGAAGGTGTACAGCGCCGCGCTCGTCTCCGGGTCGAGCCCGGCCACCGCTTCGACCCGCTCGACGACCGGGGCGGCGGCCTGCGCTGCGCGCTGGAGCGCCTCGGGGTCCGCGGCATCCTTGAAGACGGGGCGGCCACGGTGGCGGGGCGCGGCGGTCTCGCTCATGGGGCGATCACGGTATACATCGCGCTGCGTGGGACGACCACAAGCTCCACCCAGGGATGCTCGTCATAGATGCTGCGGGCGAACACCATCGCCAGGTCTGGATCGTCGGCGGTGACGGTGCCCACCTGCGCCAGCGGCTCATCGTAGCGCCGCCGGGCGAATACGACCCAGACGGAGCGGAGGGAGGGCTTGCGCTCCTCGCGCACCCCCTGGGGCGGAGCCGCGGCGCCATCAGGAGCCGCGAGCGCGGTCATACGCCGATTCCCAGCACGCGCAGCCGCTCCCGGGCGGCACGGCTCAGCCGGCGGGGCGTCCAGACCGGGTCCCAGACTACCTCCATCTCCACCGCGTCGATCGCTGGCTCGCGTAGCAGCCGGGCGCGAATATCGTCCTGAATCATCTCCATCGCCGGGCAGCCCATCGCGGTGTAGGTGATCTTCAGCCGCGCCAGGCGCCGCTCGGGGTCGTAGTCGGCCGCGACGATCAGGCCCATGTCCACCAGCGAGACGGGAAGCTCCGGGTCCTCCACCTCGCGCAGCGCGCGCCAGATCCGTTCGACGGCTTCCTCGTTTCGGTTTCCCTGCTCCGAGCCGGACCCAGCAGCCTCCGCGCGGCCCGGGCGGCGCTCCGTGCTCCAGGAGAGGGGCCGGGCTGTCATCGCGCCGCTCCAACTAGCTCGGGACTCGGAGCCCGGGACTCGGGGCTCGCGCCGTACAGGTCGCGGTAGCCGCGCTGGAGGCTGGCCACGAGCTCCTGGTTCATCGGGCCGCGCTCCCGCCAACGCTTCAGCACCTCGTCCCAGCTCACCGGCCCCTGTTCCAGCAGCCAGCGCTTGTTGGCAGCGTCGAAGCGGGCCGGGAACGGGACGTCGAGCACGTACTTGCCCTGCTGCTCGTCGTAGTGCGCCGGCACCTTCAGCCCCACCTCCTCGCAGAAGGGCACGACGGTGCGCAGCCACTCCTGGCGGAGCTGGTCGTTGCTCTTGCCCTTGAAGCCGTAGGAGAGCTGCTCGCCATGCTGCTTCTTGTCGTCTGGTAGCCCGAACCACTCCACGGTGAGCAGGAACATCCAGTCCACCGCCCGCTGCAGCTTCGCCTTTTGCTCTGGATCCTGGACCAGGCGGCGGATCCACTGCTGCCCGTGGCGCAGGTGGAACGTTTCCTCCTTGTCCACCTTGGCCAGCGCCCGCTTCCAGGGCCCGAATGTGGTGGAGCGATAGACGTCCGACAGCAGCACGTAGCCGGCCTGGTCGTAAAAGGCATTGGCGACCACCAGCTCTACCCAGGAATCGAGCGGGACATCGAAGGCGTAGGGGTGCTTCCAGAGGCTGGCCGGCCGCTCGTAGATCAGCCAGTCCTTGTTCACCCCCAGGTCCTCCAGCAGCCGGTAGGCGATGTGGGCATGGGCGATCTCGTCCTGGACGATGGAGATGGCGGAGCCGAAGGCGTTCAGGTTGGGGGCGTCCTGCGCGGCGCGGATATAGGCCGGAGCGCTGATCAGCTCGGTGTCGGCGGAGACGGTCAGGATGCGCTTGATCCCCTCCAGGTAGGTGGGGGACATGTGCTCCAGGCCCTCCACCAGCCGCCCGGCACGGATGTGCTGCTGGGTCTCCTCTTCAGAACGAAGCTGTGTCGGCATCCTGGGCCCTCCGTGCCGCCGCGCCCTCGCTCGGCGCTATCGCCCCGACCAGCGCGGCGGGCGCTTCTCGGCGAAGGCGTTGAGCCCCTCCGCCGCGTCCTCAGTAGTGAACAGCCGCCAGACGGCCTCGCGCTCCAGCGCCAGCCCACCCTCCAGTGGCAGGTCGACGCCAATGCCGGCGGCGATCTTGATGCTGCCGATCGCCTGGCTCGGGCCGGCCGCCAGCCGGGCAACGTACTCCACCGCCTCATCGCGCAGGCGGTCGGCCGGGACCAGGCGGTCGACGATCCCGAGCTCGAAGGCGCGCTGCGGACTCAGCGCGGTTCCGGTAATCATCAGGTCCAGCGCCCTGGAGCGGCCGATCAGCCGCGGCAGCCGCTGCGTCCCGCCGTTGCCGGGCAGGATGCCGAGCGTCACCTCGGGCAGCCCGATCTTGTAGTCGCCCTCGGCGGCGAAGCGCAGGTCGCAGGCGAGGGCGATCTCCAGCCCGCCGCCCAGCGCATGCCCGGCGATGGCGGCGACAAAGATCTTCGGCGTGTGGCTGATCTTCAGCAGCACCTCGTGGGCGTGCAGCACGGTCAGCACGCGCTGCTGCTGGGTGCTGGTGCGAAACATGGTGATGTCCGCGCCAGCGGAGAAAAACTTCGGCAGATCGCTGAGCACCACCGCGCCGTGGATGGCGTCGTCCCAGCGTACCTCATCGATCGCCGCGTTCAGGTCATCCAGAAACGCCCTGTTGTAGCTGTTCGCCGGCGGCCGGTTGAGGTGGATCAGCGCCACGCCGTCCCGCTCGCGCGAGAGGATGACCGCCCGAGCCGCGGCGACCGAAGTGTCCGCCATCGTTACCTCCTGGGGCGCTTGACAGCCGCCCAGTGGGGTGAAACACTGTATGACGGTTGCTGTACGCACTTTTCAAAATAGCACTACGATGGGGCCGCGTCAACGGCGGTCCCGGGGAGGTCTGCGGTGGCGACGATGCTGATCAACGGGCAGCCGGCCCCGGCTGCCAGTGGGGCGACGATGGCGGTGCGCAACCCGGCCACGGGCGAGGTGGTGGACACCGTTCCCAGGGCGGACCGCGAGGACACCCGCCGCGCTATCGACGCCGCCGTCGCGGCGTTCCCGGCCTGGTCTGCGCTCCCGCCCCATCAGCGGGCGCAGGTCCTGCTGCGCGCCGCGGCGCGCGTCCGCGAGCACCTGGACGAGGTGGCCGAGCTATTAACCAAAGAGCAGGGCAAGCCACTGCGCGACTCGAAGATCGAGGCGGAGCGCTTCGCCGACAATATCGAGATCTACGCCGGGCTGGTCGCCGGTGGGGCGCTGCGCGGGCAGCAGGTGGCGCTCCCGCAGCAGAAGGCGATCGGGCTCGTCGTCCGCCGCCCGATCGGCGTCGCCGGGGCGATCATCCCCTGGAACTTCCCGCTCACCCTGCTGGCCAACAAGATCGCCCCGGCGCTCGCCGCCGGCAACACGGTCGTCGCCAAGCCGGCTAGCACCACCCCGCTCTCCACGCTCCGCCTGGCCGAGCTGATGGCCGAGGCCGGCCTGCCGGCCGGGACGTTCAACGTGGTGACCGGCCCGGGCGAGGTGGTGGGCAACGAGATCATCCGCCACCCGGCGGTCCGCAAGATCGGCTTCACCGGCGAGACGGAAACCGGCCGGCGGGTGATGGCCAGCGCCGCGGACGAGATCAAGCGGGTGACGCTGGAGCTGGGCGGGAGCGACCCGGCGATCGTTTGCGACGACGCCGACCTGGAGGTCGCCGCCAGAGCGATCGCCATTGGCCGCTTCTTCAATTGCGGCCAGGCCTGCCTGGCAGTGAAGCGCGTCTACGTGCTGGAGCCGGTCGCTGATGCATTCATCGACAAGCTGGTCGCCCGCGCCAAGCGTTTGAAGATCGGCAACGGGCTGGACCCGCAGACGCAGATGGGCCCGATGCACACCGAGGGCGGCCGGGCCACTATCGAGGCCCAGCTCCAGGATGCGCTCGACCGCGGCGCCACCCTGCTCGCCGGCGGCAAGCGTCCCGAAGGGGCGGCCTTCTCCAACGGCTGGTTCTTCGAGCCGACGATCATCACCAACGTCCCCGAAGGCGCCCGCGTCTGGACGGAGGAAACATTCGGCCCGCTGCTGCCGATCGCGGTGGCGAAGGACCTGGACGAGGCGATCCGCCGTGCCAACGATTCCGAGTACGGCCTGGGCTCCTCGATTTTTACCCGCGACCTGGCCAAGGCGCAGCGCGCCATCGAGCAGCTCGACGCCGGCTACACCTGGGTAAACGCGGTACAGATCGCCCACGACGAGCTGCCGTTCGGCGGAGTCAAGCACAGCGGCTACGGCAAGGAGCACGGTACCGAGGTGCTGGACTACTATACCGAGACCAAGTCCGTAGTCCTGGCCGGGGTGTAGCGCTCCAGCCCCTTCCCTCGCGCCCGCCCCACGGCCTGCATCGAGACGAGCCGTGGGGCGGGCGTAGCACGCCCGCCGCGGACGGCAACCGGAGGCTGGGCAAGCTGTACATCCTGGTAAAGACGCACCGCCGCCGCCTCGGCCTGGGGACGCTCCTGCTGGCCCCTGCGACGTGCGGCTGAGCGAGCCGATGGTGGGCCAGCCCGCTCTGCGGTTCGTCTCGCGCCAGCGGCAGGGGAGCATTCAGGAGGCCTCCGCCCAGGGGCCGCCGGACCGGGTCGTCGAGGTGCTGGCCCCGCGGACGGCCCGACGGGATCGAACCCTCAAGCGGCAGCTCTCTCAGCGCGACGG
>JAJPGT010000040.1 GCA_021325655.1 Pseudomonadota bacterium | reverse complement strand
GATGCGATCAACCCGGACCAGGTGGAGGCGGTCTATAAGAACGGGCTGGTGTTCATCACCGTGCCCAAGGCCGAGCACGCCAAGCCCCGCAGCATCCAGGTGAAGGCTGCGGCTTCGGCCTAACCTTGTCGGCGTTCCTGCCTTATGGGGCCGCCCGGCCGATCGGCCGGGCGGCCCGTGTGTTGTCTGCGCCGAGGCTACAGGTCGCGGCGGCAGAAGGCGAGCACCGCGGCAAGGAGCAGGACGGGTGTGTACAGCGCCGACCAGATCAGGAAGGGCAGCGCGGGCGGGACGAGCGAGGCGAAGGGGAACGTGCCGCGGCCAGCGCTGGCGGCCAGCAGGAACGCCGGCGATTGGGCGTAGTACGAGGCACCACGCCAGAGCGCATCGCTGGGGATGAGCAGGCTCACCACGATCCCCAGGTCGATCATGGACTGGTTGGGCAGCACATCACCGACGAACTCGATGATCCCGGCCAGCCAGGCCAGCCCGAACAGGGAGAACACTACCACCCCGTTGGCAAGCGTGGACAGGAGCGTGCTTCCGAGCAGGCTCAGGGTGAGCAGTGCCAGCGCGCACAGCAGCATCAGCGCGATCGTCCGCTCGGCGCTGGTCGGCTCGTAGCCGGCGAACAGGCGGGCGAGCAGCAGCAGCGCCCCGGCCATGGCTGCCACGTAGAGCACGATCAGGATGGCGAAGCCGAGCCAGCGGCCGGCCACGTATTCCGCCCGGCTGATCGGTCGCGCCAGCACTGCGTGTAGCGTTCCGGAATCCACCTCGCCGGAGATTGCTCCCACTGTCAGGAACAGTGCCAGGAAGCTGGACAGGAAGTAGACCGCATAGAGCCCGAGCACCGTCAGCGCCGCGCCGGCGAAGACCTGGACCAGCGAGCCCGGGCTCCGTGTGCCGCTTTCGAGCGCCCGAGTGTAGAGAAACTGGAAGCCGGCAGCGAACAGCGCCAGGAACACCAGGCTGAGCAGTAGGCCGGCCAGCACCAGTCGGCGGCTGATCGCCTCCTGCAGGGTGAAACGGGTGATCACCAGCGCCTTCACGGCTCGCGGCTCTCCACCAGGCTCACGAACACGTCCTCTAACGAGCGTTGCGCGGGGACGAGGCCATACAGGCGGTAGCCGCCTCGGACCAGCGCCGCGGCCACCCGCGGCGCTGCCTCCAGGTCGCTCACGCCCAGGGTCACTGTCGTCGCCTCCACCGCCAGCACCTCGCCGTGGCGGCCGAGCAGCGCCAGCAGCTCGGAATCGACGCGGTCCAGCGTGAGCCGCAGCTCCGGGGCAGCGGCCATCAGGTCGGCCAGACGGCCGCTGCGCACGACCTGGCCGCGGTCTACGATAGCGACCCGGTCGCAGACCAGCTCGATCTCGCTCAGCAGGTGGGAGTTCAGAAACACCGTCACCCCGTCGGCGCGGAGCGAGCGGATCAGGTCCCGCACCTCGCGTCGGCCGATCGGGTCCAGCGCCGAGGTCGGCTCGTCCAGCAGCACCAGGTCGGGGTGGGGCAGCAGCGCCTGCGCCAGCCCGATCCGCTGCATCATCCCTTTGGAATAGCCGCGGAGGCGATCCTGCCCCCACTCCGCCAATCCGACTCGGCGGAGCACCTCGGGAATGCGCCGCCGGCGCTCGGCCGCGGACAGCCCGGCCAGCCGGCCGTGGAAGTCGAGCAGCCCCACCCCGGTGAGCCAATCGTGGAAGCGGAAGTGCTCCGGCAGGTAGCCGACCCGCTGCCGGACCCGCAGGTCGCTCACTGGCTGGCCGAAAATGCGCGCCTGCCCGGCGGTTGGCTGGACCAGCCCGACCAGAATCTTCACCGTAGTGGACTTGCCGGCACCATTCGGCCCGAGGAAACCGAACACCTCCCCAGGCCAGACGGTGAGCGACAGGCTCTGCACCGCGACGCGCCGGCCGTACTCCTTGCGCAGCCCGATCGTTTCGACCGCCGGCGTGGCGGCGGGAGCCTCCGCCGCCACGCCCGGGGCGCTAGTGGAGACTACTCGCGACACGCTGGATCTCGTCGCCTTTGAGCGTGCCGGCGACGCCGTACACCCGGCCGTCGCGCTGCCAGATGGCGGCGCTGCCCAGCCCGGAGTTATCAGCCAGCAGCAGCCCGGGACTGCCGGCGATGGTCGTTTCGCGCCAGTTGATCAGGTCGGCTGGAATCGGGATCGGCAAGGTGTTCTTCCAATCATTGATCGCCTTGAGCTGGCGCGCTGTCCGTGGCGAGAAGCCTGGCAGGCTGAGCAGGAAATCCCGCAGCTCGTCCAGCGAGACGTTGCCCTCGGTGCCGGCGGTGATGAGCCCCGACTGGCCGACCACCAGCGTCGGACCGATCTGGCGCGTGCCTTCCTTCACCGCCTGGCCGTAATCCTTCGCCGTCTGGCCGTAGTGCAGCAGCGCCATCGCCGGGACGTTCACCACCAGCGTCGCTCCATCCAGCCGCTGCGGCACCTGTACCTCGCCATGGCCGGTCGACTTCAGGTAAGCGAGCGTCTTGGCCCGATCGAGCGTGAAGCGCACCTGCGTTGCCGGCAGCACCTGGATGGTCGGCTCGGCGCCGGCGAGCTCAGCCGGCAGCGCCGCGGCATCCGGCGCTTTCACTGCGAAGCCGACGCGCTGGCTCGCCTCGGCCAAGGATTGCACCGTGGTGCTCGGGTGATCCCTGGGCAGTCCCGAGATCGTGCCGAGCTTCTCCAGGTCCAGGAAGGGCCGCTGCGCCTCCTGGCTATCAATGGTGACAACCGTGAAGCGCTGGCTGCGGAACTGGGCCAGGAACTGCTGGGCGGCGGCGCGTCCGGCCGGCGTGCCGACCAGGAAGACGAGCGCGAGCGCGGCGGCCAGGCCGGCCAGCGCGGCGCGCCAGTGCTGGAACGGGCGAGCGAGTGTGCGCATCGGGGAGGCTCCTGTGGCAGGGATAGGGGCTTCAGCGGCGGTGGCGCGGGCCCGCTGCGCCCACCGTAGACGCGCGCGAGCCCGCGCCACCGCCGCGGCGGTCGGGAGCGCGTCTGGGGCCAGGGCGCCCACCGCTACCGCCGCCAGACCCGCCACCTGGCGCAGCTCGTCGAGCGCTGCCCGGCAGAGCGGGCAGGCCGCCAGGTGGCCACTCAGGTCGGGCGTGTCGCTCGCCGGGTCGCGGTCGAGCCACGCCCGCAGCAAACCGGGCTCAGGACACGTCATGGCTCCACTCCAGGTAGCTGCCACGAAACGCCCGCTCGGCACGGGCCAGCAAGGTTCCTACCGACCCCGGCGCGACGCCCAGGACAGCGGCGATCTCCGCGTAGGAGTAGCCCGAGTGGCGCAGCAGCAGGCAGAGGCGCTGGCGCTCGGGGAGCCGCGCCAGCGCCTGGCGTACCTCCGCCTGCTCTTCGTCGCGCAGCACCAGCCGGGCCGGGCTCGCCAGATCGCCCTCGGCAGCGGCCAGCTCCAGCCGGCCCACCCGTTCCAGCCGCGCCTGCCCGCGCCGCTCGGCGCGAGCCCGGTTGGCCGCCAGGTTCAGGCAGACACGCCGGAGCCAGGCGGCTACCTCAGCGTCGGGTCGCTGCAGGATCGGGGCATCTACCAGCTTCAGGAACGCCTCCTGGAGCACGTCCTCCACCTCCGCTCGGTCGCCCAGCACCCGGTAGATCAGCCCGAACAGCTCCGGGTACAGCCGCTCGAACAGCTCGTCGAAACGATCGGCTGCCTCGACTGACGGCCGCGGCGGTTCAACCGTACCCAGCACCGTCACTCCTGCTCGCGGGATCGTGGCTCCGGCCCCTCGCCGCACCCACGATCTCAAACACCGCCAGCCTCCATTTTGTGACAGATGCCGTATCCCGGGGCGGCGTTTTCGCCCGCGGTGTGGTCGGCGCCACTTTTGTCACGGGGCGGCCGGCCCAATCACTCCGCCAGGCGGACGGGGAGACGGACACCGGGAGGTCGATGCATGGACAGCCTGAGCACAGCCAGCTATGCTCAGCTCAACACCTTCGCTCAGGCGGGCATCCTGAGCGCCGACGAGGGGGCGCAGGTCCTCAACCTGTCCCTGGCGCAGAGCTCCGCTGCCGCCCCGCCGCTGCTGAATCCCTGGAGCACTGACGCGGTGGTGCTCGGCGGGGCGCTGGTCGCTCAGCTCCTCAGCGCAGATGGCAGCGCCGCGCTCCCCTACCTGCCGCCGGCGGTGCCAGCGCCCGTGCCACCGCTGGGTCAGAACGTCGACGTGCTCGCCTGACGGCGTCGCGGCGCTCCGCCAGGGCCGATCATCCGGCTGCCAGCGCCCGCCGCAGATCGAAGCCAAGCTGGGCCAGGATGCTCTTGGGCAGCTCGACCCGACAGTGGAGCACCGTGGGCGGGACGTACTGGCTCACTCTGAGATGACCCGCGGCGGACAGCAGCCGGCCGGCGTCGTAGAAGTCCAGGCCGGCCAGGTCCAGCAGTAGGTCCAGCGCCTTATTCAGCGCCCGGTCGGCCGCCTCGTCCAGCGTCGCCCCGGTCGCGACCGGGGCGATCACCTCGGCGGTCTCGACCAGCGGGGTGGGCAGCCTGACCCCCTTCAGCACCTGTACCCGCAGGTCGATCTCTCCGGCGATCTCCACCCCGCTCAGGAACACCTCGCCCTCGCCCATCGCGGCGTGAACGTCGCCCACCGCCAGCAGCGCCCCGGGAACGAACACCGGCAGATACACCCGACTGCCGCTGGTGATGATGCGGGTGTCCATGTTCCCGCCGTGGTCCCCGCCGTACAGGTTCGGCACTCGCCCCGCGGCTGGAGCCACGCCCACCACCCCGACCATGGGATGCAGCGGCACCCGCAGCCGCTCGCTCAGGAGAACGTGGCTGTCGCGGATCGGGACCATCTTGAGCCGCGGCTCCTGAAAGCGATGGCGGAAGGCGGTGGTGCCCGGGCGCACCACCATCAGCCCGCGCTCCGCCACCCGCACCTCCAGGACATCCACCGCGAGGAGATCACCCGGCTCAGCCCCCAGTACCCGGATCGGCCCACTCGCCGGGTTGACCCGGCTGGTATCGGTCAGATCGGCCAGCTGGTCCTCGCGGACAATCGTCCCGGTGCGGCAGTCGTGCGTCTCGACGGTGAGCACCTCTCCCGGCTCAAGCTCAATCGCCGGCGGGAGCGTAGGATCGAACGCGTACAGGTGGTGGTCGCGGGTCAAGCGGCGGGCCATCGGCGTCTTCCTCCAAGCGACCTACTCTACCCGGTTCAGGGCGGGAGCGGCAGTGCTCCCGGCCGCTGCTATACTGGCCTCGACCGACGAGAGCCAGCGAGCTGGGGACAGCAATGACCACGCCCGGAACCTACGCGTCGGGGCTCACCTATCAGGACTACCTGACGCTGCCGGACGATCTCAACCAGTACGAGCTGTACGAGGGGAGCTAGAGGTGAATCCCACCCCGGGCACCGCGCACCAGCGCGTGGTGGGCAAGCTGTACGTCCTGCTCGAGAGCCATGTTCGCCGCCTCGGCCTGGGGACGCTCCTGCTGGTCCCTGCGACGTGCGGCTGAGCGAGCCGATGGTGGGCCAGCCCGCTCTGCGGTTCGTCTCGCGCCAGCGGCAGGGGAGCATCCAGGAGGCCTCCGCCCAGGGGCCGCCGGACCGGGTCGTCGAGGTGCTGGCCCCGCGGACGGCCCGACGGGATCGAACCCTCAAGCGGCAGCTCTCTCAGCGCGACGG
>JAJPGT010000037.1 GCA_021325655.1 Pseudomonadota bacterium | reverse complement strand
TTCGTCCGGATGTCGCTGGGCGGGGTCCGCGACGAGGCCGAGATCCGCGGCCATCGCCGCACCTACATCGGGGCGCTGCCCGGCCGCATCATCCAGGCCATCCGCCGGGCGGAGTCGAACGACCCGGTCTTCATGCTGGACGAGATCGAGAAGGTCGGCCAGGACTGGCGGGGCGACCCCTCCTCGGCGCTGCTGGAGGTGCTGGACCCGGAGCAGAACCGCGACTTCCGCGACCACTACCTGGACGTCTCGTTTGACCTGAGCCGGGTGATGTTCATCACCACCGCCAACACGGTCGACACCATCCACCCGGCGCTGCGAGACCGGATGGAGATCCTGACCCTGCCCGGCTACACCGAGGCAGAGAAGCTGGGTATCGCCCGCCGCTTCCTGATTCCTAAGCAGCTGGCGGCGCACGGGCTGCGGCCGGACGAGCTGGAGTACAGCGACGAGGCGCTCCATGTCACCATCCAGGATTACACTCGGGAAGCCGGGGTGCGGAACCTGGAGCGCGAGATCGCGTCCGTGGTGCGCAAGGCGGCCAAGGCGATTGCCGAAGGCACGACACAGCGGGTGCTGGTGACGCCCGAAGTCGTGCGCGAGTACCTGGGGCGGCCCAAGTTCTTTGCCGAGGCGGCGGAGCGCATCGACCGGCCGGGGATTGCCACCGGCCTGGTCTACACCCCGGTGGGCGGAGACATCGTCTTCGTCGAAGCGAGCGTGCTCCCCGGGAAGAAGGACCTGCGCATCACCGGCCAGCTTGGGGACGTGATGCGCGAGTCGGCCGAGGCGGCGCTGTCATTCGTCCGCTCCCGCGCCAAGGCGCTGGGGATCGACGAGCGGTTCTTCGAGACCAGCGACATCCACCTCCACGTCCCGGGCGGCGCGGTGCCGAAGGATGGCCCCTCCGCCGGGATTACCATCGCGGCGGCGCTCGCCTCGGCGCTCACCGGGCGGCTGGTGCGTGACGACGTGGCGATGACCGGCGAGATTACTCTCCGCGGCAAAGTGCTGCCGGTGGGCGGGATCAAAGAGAAGGTGCTGGGCGCCCACCGCGCGGGCATCCGCAAGGTGATCCTGCCCCGCCGCAACGAGGCCGACCTGGACGAGCTGCCCCAGCCGCTCCGCGCGGAGCTGACCGTCTACCCGGTCGAGAGCGTGGACGAGGTGCTCGCGCTCGCGCTGCTGCCGGCCGCGGCGGCACCCTGCGGCAATGGCCACGACGCCAACGGGGCAGCGGCCAAACCGGCCCGCCGGGGCCGGAAGCGGGCTGGCGAGTAGGCGCACCGCGCCCCATCCCTGCTGAAGACGCCTCAGGCTTCGCCGGGCGCCCGGACCGGAGCGTACCCGCCAGCCCCGCCCCCGGGCGCGCTTCGGCTGCTTCTGGGCAGGACTCCACCGGGTTGAGCGCGAAGTGCTCAGCCGGAGAACTGGGGGCTCAGGAACGTTACACGCCCGCGGACGAGGCCGCGAGGTCGAAGTTGCGCGCGTACAGCTCGGCGATCCGCTCCAGGTCGTCCGGTGTCAGGTCCGGCTTGTCGCTCGCGGCGGCGAACTCTTCGAGTTGTTCGGCATCGTAGATGTTCGGGAGCGCTGAGGCGACAGTCGGTTCAGCCAGGACGAACTTCAGCGCCGCCTGGCCGATGGTCATCTCCCGCCCCTCGGTGAGGAAGCGGAGCCGCTCCAGCTTCTTCAAGCCATCGATCAGCCAGGAGCGTGGGCGGTGGCTGCGGTGGTCGCTGGGCGGGAAGACCGTGTCCTCGGTGAACTTGCCTTCGAGCAATCCCGACGAGTGGGGGACGCGGACGAGGATCCCGACGCCCAGTTCCGCGGCGACGGGGAAGAAGCGGCGGGCGGGGTCCTGCTCCAGCAGGTTGTAGATGACCTGGAGCGCGTGCAGGCCCGGACGGGCGCGCATCACCTCTCCGCCGTGCTCGGTGCCGGGCAGCGCCGGGCCGAGCGCCGCGCCCCAGATGCGGATCTTCCCTTCGGCAACACAGTCTTCCAGCAGCGCGAATAGGTCGTCGCGCTGCATCGCCTCTAGCCGCGGGTTGTGCATCTGGTAGATGTCGATGTACTCGGTGTTCAGCCGCCGCAGGCTCTGCTCCAGGGCGTGGCGGACGAACGCGGGACTCCAATCATGCGGCAGCTCGCGCTGCCCGCGCTGAGGCGTGTCGTGGTGATAGAAGTCGTAGCCAAACTTCGTCCCGATCACGACCCGGTTTCGCGGGATGCCCGCCAGCGCCTGGGCTAGCACCGTCTCGCCTCGGCCCGAGCCATAGGTGTCGGCGGTGTCGAAGAAGGTGATGCCCAGGTCGTAGGCCCGGCGCAGCAGCGCCGCGGCTTGCTCGTCGCTATATGTCCCCCACCAGCCAGCGGTGACGGTCCAAACCCCGAAGCCGATCTCCGACACCCGGATGTCGGAGCGGCCGACGTTACGATATCGCATACAGACCCTCGTTCGCGGTCGCGCCCGGCGCTACCGCTCTGGAGCTATGGCAGATTGAAGGATAGCGCGGATCGGCGCGATCCGCGCCGCATACGCCGCGTCGTCGAGTACTGGCTGCACATCGGCGAGCGAGAACGCTTCCGCCAGCTCCAGCCAGGACAGGCATCCGCCGTACTCCGGCAGCGCGTCGATGATCCGGGGTTCGGGCAGGCGGTAGACGCGGAGCGCTATCACCCGGAGCGGCTGGGTCGGCCGCCAGCGCAGCCGCTCCCCGGCATACTCCGCGGTCCACATGAAGTGCGGGGAGAGCGCCAGGAGCGCCTCGGCGCTGCGCAGTTCCCAGACATCCGTCGCCCGGGCGAAGGCGCTGATACGCACCTTGCCCGGCGGGCAGCGCATCAGCAGCACTTCCTTCAGGTCCCAGTGGAAGTCGGGCTTGAGCAGATCCTCACGCTGGTGGTCATAGGTAGGGTACAGCAGGAACTCGCGGTGCTCCAGTGGGAACCGCTTCTCGTGGATCCCGCCCTTGCGCAGGATCAGCACCTCGCGCCCCTCTTCCAGCGCCTTCACCGCGACTGCCCACTCCTTAAGCGCGGTACGCGTCGCGGCGACGGTGGCGGTAGAGGTTTCGTTCAGCATCGACTCACCCCAACAGGTCCAGCGCCTCACCACACGACATGGCGATCCCGGTGAAGATCGGCGTGTCCCGCAGAGTGTACTCGCTGGCGCGCGTCAGCCGCAGGTCCATCACCAGGTCCAGGAAGTCGGCCGGGCTGTCCGTCTCGAACGCCACCACGAACTCCTGGTCGTCCAGGCCGAAGCTGTAGCTGGTGTTGATGGTGACCGAGGGATACTTGTGGCCGAAGGCGATGTGCTGGGTCATCATCTTCTGCCGCTCGTCCTGCGGCAGCGCGTACCAGGCCCGCGTCTTCACGAAGGGATAGACGAACAGGTACTTCGTGTCACGCGGGCGGAGCTCGGTGCGGGTCCCCTCCTGCCCCTCGTGGCGATGGTGGTCGACGTAGATCGACCGCTTGGTCATGGCCAGATACGAATAGGGCAGGTCCAGATAGGGGCCGAGCGGGGTGGCGAGCAGCGCGGCCTGCAGGTCCCGTTGTTCTTCGAGCGTCCAGGTGACCGACCAGAGAAAGAAGTCGGTGTCCGCGCGAGTACCGACGGTGCTGTAGGTGCGCAGGACAGGCTGGCGGGAATGGAACTGCTCGACCACGCCGGCGAAGGCGCGCTTGCCCTCCTGGCGTTCCGCTGCGGGCAGAGCGCGCCAGTCCGGGCGCACTTTGAAGAAGCAGTAGCGGACGAACTGCCGCCGCTCTAGCTGGGCTTCGGGCATAGGGACTCCCGTGGTTATTCGGAGGCAGGCTCCGACGCCGTGGCGGCTGGCTCCGGCCGAGCCGCGCGGGCTGCGCCCGGCTGCCCGGCGCGGGAGCCGCTCTGTGGCTTGCCGCTGCCGCGGGCGAGTACCGCGAACATGGCCCGCCCTTCCATTGCCGGCCCCTGCTCGATGTAGCCGATGTCGGCGACAGCGCGGGCGATCTGGTCGATCTGGCCCCGAGCGATGTCCGGGTGCTGCGCTTCGCGGCCACGGAACCGGACCAGGAGACGGACCTTGTGGCCCTCCTCGAGGAACTCGCGCGCCTTCTTGGCCTGGACTTCCAGATCGTGCGGGCTCGTCTTCGGCCGCAGGCGCAGCTCCTTCATCTCGGTGATGTGCTGGTGCCTCTTCGCCTCACGCTCACGCTTCGTCTGCTCGTACTTGTATCGACCGAAGTCGACCAGCTTGCAGACCGGCGGCACGGCGTTCGCCGCGACCTCGACAAGGTCCAGGTCGCGGCTTTGCGCCAGCTCCAGCGCCTGCTGGAGCGGGAACACCCCGAGCTGGTTGCCATCCTCATCGATCAGCCGGACCTCCGGGGCGCGGATTGCGCGATTGACACGTGGGCCCGTCTGTGTCCGCACGGGCGGAGCAATGGGACGTGGCGTGGGAATAGCGGTCTCCTCCTCTAGATGTAGTCAGGGTGATAAGCCAGTAGTGTACCAACCAACAGGGGTGCCTGGCGTCCTATTCCCGGGCGCCACCCCTACTTCAAGTGGTACGGCACGTTCGTAACGACGACCCCCGGGCGGAACAGCAGCGCCCACTTCAGCCGGAGCGCGGTCTGATTGTGCAGCAAGTGCTCCCACCAGTGGGAAGGCACGAACTCGGGCAGAATCACGGTCACCAGATGATCCGGCTCCTGCTCGCGCCGGGCGTCAATGTAGGCGAGTAGCGGCCCGACGAGCGAGCGATATGGCGATTCGATGATCACCAACGGCACCTTCTGGCCCCACTCCTCCCACTGACGCCGGAAGCGGTCGGCCTCCTCGACGTCATCTGTCACATGCACGGCGGTGACGTTCGGAGAGAGCGAGCGGGCATAAGCGAGCGTCTGCATCGCGACCCGGTTGAGGCTGGCGACGGGGACGATGATCGTGTGCTTGATCGCGGTTGGATCGATCGGCGTCTCGGGCTCGAGCTGCTTCGCGGCGCTCTCGTAGTGGTTATGAATCAGCCGCATGGTCAGGACCATGGTCGGGACGAGCAGCAGGACGATCCAGGCGCCGTGAATGAATTTCGTCGAGGCGATAACGAGCGCGACGATCGCGGTAGTCACCGCGCCAACCGCGTTGAAGATGATGCTGGTCCGCCAGCCTCGTTCGCGGCGCGTCCACCAGCGCTTCACCATCGACGCTTGCGACAGCGTGAACGAGACGAACACCCCAACGGCGTACAGCGGGATCAGCAGGTGGGTATCGGCCTCGAAGATGATGAGCAGGAGGCCGGAGATGATCCCGAGCGCCATGATCCCGGTCGAGTAGGCGAGCCGGTCGCCGCGGAAGGTGAACTGCCGCGGCATGAAGCGGTCGCGCGCCAGGAAGTAGGACAGGCGCGGGAAGTCCGAGAACGCGGTGTTCGCTGCCAGCAGCAGGATGAGCATGGTAGCGAATTGCATCAAGTAGTACAGCGGGCTATCGCCGAAGACGGTGCGCGCCACCTGGCTGACCACGGTGTCATCTTCCTTCGGGAGCACCCCGAAGTGGTAGGCGAGGAAGGAGATGCCAAAGAACAGGACGGCCAGGATCGTCGCCATCCAGGTGAGCGTGGTGCGCGCGTTCTTCCACTCCGGCGGCTTGAAGGCGGGGACACCATCGGAGATTGCCTCGGTCCCGGTCAACGCGGCGCAGCCCGAAGCGAAGGCGCGTAACACCAGGAAGGTGGTCAGCGGCTCAACGCCCGGGAACGCGTCGGGCGGCACGGGCCCCACCCCGGGCGGGAGGGTGCCCGTAAGGTAGCGGACGACGCCAAGGCCGATCATCAGCAGCGCCGTGCCGATGAACAGGTAGGTGGGGGCGGCGAAGATCGAGCCAGACTCTCGCACTCCGCGCAGGTTGCCCAGTGTGAGCACAACTACCGTCAGCACCGCCAGGAGCACCCTGTCACTCTGCAGGAACGGGAACGCCGAGGCGATGTTGGCGATACCTGAGGAGATCGACACCGCGACCGTCAGAACGTAGTCCACCAGCAACGCTGCCGCTGCCACCAGCGCGGGCCAGGTGCCGAGGTTGTCCTTGGTGACGATGTACGATCCGCCCCCTTGTGGGTAGGCCTTGATCGTCTGGCGATACGATGCGGCGACGATCGCGAGCAACGCCACGATGGCGAGCGCAATCGGAATAGTCAGCCGGAGCGCCGCAGCGCCTGCCAGCACCAACACCAGCAGGATCTCGTCGGTGGCATAGGCCGACGAGGAAACGGCGTCCGACGACAGCACCGCCAGCGCTTTGACCTTCGTGAGCCGCTCGTGGTGCGCCTGGGCGGTGGCAAGCGGTGGCCCGACAACTGCGCGCTTCAGGGTCGCGGTGAGCCGAGCCAGTCCGCTCTTCGGCTGCGTTATCGCCTCGGAGCGGATCTCCAGCATGCCGGGCTTGACCCGCTTGAACGCACGGTGGCGCGCAACCCGGACATACTGATCCCCGGGCCGGTTACCTCGCACAACCTGTCGCCACTCCAGCTCGGGGTGGCTCGGCGCGTGCCGCGAATCACCATCCTGCAGAGCGCTGCCTGGAGGAGCCGGTGGTTCTCGCGCGGAAGTTCTCCCGGTACCGCTTCATGCGGGCTCTCATTGAAGGATACCACCGACGCGAGCGCCGCGTATGGGAAGCGGACAACGATTTCATGCGATCGCCTCACTGGCCCCGAGCAGTCATGACACCATGGCGCCGGTGTTGTCCGCGGCGACGACCATCGTCTCGGCAGCAAGGCCGCTCGCTTCGGCCACCTGGTGCATCGCCTCGGCGACCGCCCCGGTGCGGCCTGGGGGGGAAAACGCGAGGATGGTTGAGCCAGCGCCGCTCAGGAAGGCGCCATAGGCGCCGGCCTCGCGAGCGGCGGCGAAGACCCGCTCCATCGCCGGAAACAGCGTGCGCCGGTACGGCTGGTGCAGCCGATCCTGGGTCGCTGTCGCCAGCAGCTCAAAGCGGCGAGCGCAGATCGCCGCGACCGCCAGCCCGGTGCGGCTCAGGTTGAACACCGCGTCCCGCAGCGGCACCTGGGCGGGCAAGATCTCACGCGCCTGCGCCGTCTTCATCCCGAAGCTCGGTATCAGCAGCACGCACTGGAGCTCCGCCGGCGCTGGCATCTTCACATAGTGGACTGCGCCGTCGTCGACCGCCATCGCGACGAAGCCGCCCAGCAGCGAGGGGGTAACGTTGTCCGGGTGGTGCTCGGCCGCAACCGCCAGCCGGAGCACCTGGTCATACGAAAGGTCCGCCCCGCTGAGCACGCTGCCGGCGAGCAGCCCGGCGATGGTGGCTGCGCCGCTGGCGCCGAGCCCCCGCACCAGCGGGATCTCGTTGCGAATCGCCAGCCGTACGCCGGGGACGGGCTGCCCCGCCTGGCGGAAGACGGCACACAACCGCTGGTACACCAGGTTGCCCTCGCTCCGGTCGATCTGCTCCGCCTCACGCCCCTCGGCGCTGATCTCGATCCCGCCTTCGGTCAGCGTGGCGCGGACCTCGACGTACAGACTCAGCGCCAGGCCGAGACCGTCAAAGCCCGCCCCCAGGTTGGAGGTCGAGGCTGGGACACGGACCGTGACCGAAGGACACGCTGACACGCTGCACTCTCCTTGCTGAAGCACGTGGACGACGCAGGACGAGCCTCCGCCCGCGCACTGAGGAACGGCCTGGGCCGAGCCGCCTCGTCGCACGCCCGCGAGGCCTCCAGCGAGCCCCTGCGGCCGCGACGATGCCGCTGGACGAGCATTGTAGTAGAGCGGAAGGAGGAAGCATGGAGTGCGCGCCGGGGTGAATAATCCAATGGGGCTGGCAGCCAGCCCCACGGACTGACTTTGCGCAGCGCACAGGAGCACGCCATGCCGCAGTTCGACATCTCCGCAGTCACGACCTTTGTGGACGGGCTCGACCATCCGGAGGGGCTCGCCTTTGCCGCCGACGGCTACCTCTGGGCCGGCGGCGAGCTGGGCCAGGTGTATCGCATCAGCCCGGATGGCCAGCAGACGACGGTGCTGGCGACTACCGGCGGCTTCTCGCTCGGCATGGCGTTCGACCGCGAGGGGAACTGCTTCGTCGCCAACCACGGGCTGCCCGCGGTCGTCAAGGTGGCGCCCGACGGCCGCTTCTCAATCTTCGCCGACGAGGTGCGGGGACGGAAGATCCGAGTCCCCAACGTTCCGGTCTTCGACATGGAGGGCAACCTCTATGTCTCCGATTCCGGCGACTGGTACGGCAGCAACGGCGTGATCTACCGCTTCACTCCAGATGGCCGCGGGGTGGTCTGGGCGACCGGGTTCAACTTCACCAACGGCCTGGCGATCGATGCCGCCGGCGAGTTCCTCTATGTGGTGGAAAGCTGCGAGGACCGGGTCGACCGCATCCGGATCAAGCGCGACGGCACGGCCGGGGAGCGAGAGGTGTTTGCCAACGGCGTCTCCCACGTTCCGGACGGCCTCGCCTTCGACGCCCAGGGGACGCTCTACATCACCTGCTACGCCAGCAATCGGCTGTACACCGCGGACCGGTCGGGAGCGCTCACGGTGCTAGTGGAAGACCCGGATTATACGCCTCTGTGCCACCCGACCAACTGCGCCTTCGGTGGCCCGGGTTTCGACGAGCTGTACATCAGCAACCTTGGTCGCTGGCACATCAGCAAGCTCCCACTGGGAATCAAGGGGCAGCCGCTGTACGGCGGGCTGCGCTGAGCTGCCCGCCGAGACCCGGGCGCTCCCCGTACAATGGGCCGGCCACGTAGGACGAGGAGGCGATGATGCGGTTGTCAGGGAAGGTCGCGATCGTCACCGGCGGCGCGAGCGGCATCGGCCAGGCCACAGCCATCCTGTTCGCTCGCGAGGGCGCCAAGGTGGTGGTCGCCGACCTGAAGGAGGTGCAGGGGCAGGAGACGGTCCGCCAGATCACCGCCGCCGGCGGGGAGGCGATCTTCGTTCGCACCGACGTGCGGCTGGACGCGGACGTCCGCGACCTGGTCGCCACGGCGGTGCAGCGCTTCGGGAAGCTGGACGTGCTCTACAACAACGCCGGGATCGCGGTCGAGGGAACGGTGGTAGAAACCTCGCCGGAGGACTGGGAGCGGGTGCTGGACGTGAACCTGGCCAGCATATACCGCGGCTGCCACTTCGCCATCCCGGAGATGATCCGCGCTGGCGGCGGCTCGATCATCAACACCGCCTCCATCCAGGGGATGCGCGGCTTCCCGAACTACGCCGCCTACGCCGCCTCCAAGGGCGGGGTGATCGCCTTGACGCGCCAGGTCGCGATCGATTACGCCAGGCACAAGATCCGGGTGAACTGCATCTGCCCGGGGACGATCATGACCCCGATGAACGAGGAGATCCTGGCGCGCGTGCCCGACCCGGAGGGACTGCGCAAGGCGTGGGCGGACTCCCACCCGATCGGCCGCTTCGGGCTGCCGGAGGACGTGGCCTATGCCGCACTGTACCTGGCATCCGACGAGTCCTCCTTCGTCACCGGGATCGAGCTAGTGGTGGACGGGGGCTTTACCGCGCGGGGCATCTAGCCGAGTGTCGTCACTCTGTCGTCGGGACGAGGTCGAGCTGGCGGAGCCAGGCAGCGGCTTCGCTATCGCTCGGGGCACGGTAGTCGCCGCGCGGCGAGAGTGAGCCGCCGGAGCCGACCTTCGGCGCGTTCGGGATACAGCTTCGCTTGAACTGGCTGGTCTGGAAGAAGCGCCAGAGGAAGGTGCGCAGGTGCGCCCGGATGGTGCCGATGTCGTACTGGTGGCGCCGCTCCGGCGGGATATCGGGCCAGCCCCCCTGCTCCAGATCGTGCCAGGCGCAGTACGCGAGGAAGGCGACCTTGGGCGGGGCGTAGCCGAAGCGGAGCGTGTAGTACAGGCTGAAGTCGTGCAGCTCGTAGGGGCCGATCACCGCCTCGGTCGCCTGGGCTGGCCCGGCGCTGTCTCCCGCGCCCGGTACCAGCTCGGGGCTGATCTCGGTCTCCAGGATGCGCCGAAGCGTCTCGCTCGCCTCCGGGCCGAGCCGCTCCGTGTCCGCCACCCAGCGGATGACGTGCTGGATAAGCGTCTTGGGGACGCTGGCGTTGACGCTGTAATGGGACATGTGGTCGCCCACGCCGTAGGTGCACCAGCCGAGCGCCAGCTCGCTGAGATCCCCGGTGCCGACGACGAGCCCGTTATGGAGGTTGGCCAGGCGGAACAGGTGGTTGGTGCGCTCGCCCGCCTGGACGTTCTCGAAGGTAACGTCGTAGCACGGCTCGCCCTGGGCGAACGGGTGGCCGATGTCCCGCAGGAGTTGCAGGGCGCTGGGACGAATGTCCAGCTCGTGCGCCTGGCAGCCGATCGCGCGCATCAGCTCCCACGCCTGCTCGCGGGTCCGGCCGCTGGTGGCGAAGCCGGGCATCGTGTAGGCAAGGATGTTCTGGCGTGGATAGCCGAGCAGGTCCATCGTCTGCGCGCAGACCAGCAGGGCCTGCGTCGAGTCCAGCCCACCCGAGACGCCGATCACCACCCGCTGTAGCCCGGTGAACTGGAGCCGCTTGGCCAGCCCCTGTACCTGGATCTGGAACACCTCGGCGCAGCGCTGGTCGCGCGTGCGCGGGTCGGCCGGGACGTAGGGGAAGCGCTCGTAGCGCCGCTGTGGCAGCAGCCGCCCCTGGCGCGGCAGGTCCAGCGAGCAGCGGACGGTCCGGAAGCCCTCCAATCGCGCTCGCTCGCGCAGCACCGCCTCGCCGAAGCTAGTCTGCCGCATTCGCTCCTGGCTGAGCCGCTCCAGATCGACCTCGGAGCAGAGAAGCTGCGGCTCCTGGCTGAAGCGCCGCGACTCCGCCAGCAGCGTCCCGTTCTCGTAGATCAGCGCGTGGCCGTCCCAGGCGAGATCCGTAGTCGACTCCCCGGGCCCGGCGGCGGAGTAGAGGTAAGCGGCCAGGCAGCGCGATGACTGGCTGGCGACAAGCTGGTGGCGGTAGTCGGCCTTGCCGATGGTGATGTTCGAGGCTGAGAGATTCAGCAGCACGGTCGCCCCGGCCAGCGCGGCGGCGGAGGAGGGGGGGATGGGAACCCAGACGTCCTCGCAGATCTCGACGTGGAACGTCAGCAGCGGCTGCTCCTCCACCTGGAACAGCAGCCGGCTGCCGAACGGGACGCCAGGCTGGCCACAGAGCGTGATCTCGTCAGCACGGGCCGCGTCACCGGGAGTGAACTGCCGCCGCTCGTAGAACTCGCGGTAATTTGGCAGGTAGGTCTTGGGAACCACGCCCAGAACCCGCCCCCGGGAGAGCACCACCGCGCTGTTGTACAGCAGGTGGTCGACCTGCAGCGGCATCCCGACCACGGCGATCAGCGGTAGGGAGGCGGAGGTGTCCAGGATTGTCCGCAGCGCCTCCTGGCAGCCATCGAGCAGCGCGCGCTGCTGGAACAGGTCGTCGCTGCTGTAGGCAGACAGCCCCAGTTCCGGGAACAACACCAGCACCGCCCGCTGCTCGGCGGCCTGACGCAGCAGCGCGATCGTCTGCTCCGCGTTGAAGGCCGGGTCGGCGACCCGGATCGCCGGGACCGCCACCGCGACGCGGACGAAGTCGTGATTGTACAGGTTGAAGAACTCGTCGCCAGCGCGCACGTCACCCCCCGGATCCTGGCGCCGCGCCGGGCACCGGTGCCGCGGGGCGCGGGCCACCATCAGGATGATACGGCCCGGGGCGCTGCTGGGTGCCCCGGGCCACGCGTGGCTTGCACACTCGGCTCAGGCGCAGACGGCGGCTTCCTTGGTCCAGCGATTGAACGAGGGGTTCGCGTGCTCGGCCAGACGGGCGCGCGCCTCGTACCAGAGCCGCGCCCATTCGGCCGGGTTGCGCAGCACCGCTTCCGGGTGCCGCCGGCTGCGGGCGATGAAGCCGGGGAACATCGGCCGCCCGGTCGGCTGGCCGGTGGGCTGGTAGCGCAGGTCGAAGCTGATCCGCACCTGGTCGTCGGTGATGTTGTCCAGCGACGAGTGAACCGTCCGCTGGGTCATCAGCAGGATGCTGCCAGGCTGCATCGGAAGCGGGATCGCCTCGCGGCCAGGGAGGAGCTTCTCGGGGATCGCCACGCCCTGCGTGGTCGGGCAATGCGCCAGCAGGTCGCCGCGGTGGCTGCGCGGGATCACCTGCAGGCAGCCGTTGTCCACCGTGGCCGGGGTGATCGGCATCCAGATCGTGAGAATGCTCGCCTCGTCCGCCTCGGGCAGCAGCACCCCGTTGTCCTGGTGCCAGGGGATCTTCGAGATCAGGCCGCTGTACGGCCCCTGCTTGGAAACGGCCCGGTGGGGCAGCTTCATCCGAATGTGCTGCGTCGGGTTCGAGTAGATCTCCGGACCCAGGATCGACTCGGCCACATCCAGCAGCCGCTCGTTGGTGAGCAGCCCGAAGACCGCCGGGCCGACGTGAATCGGGGTGTCGTGATCCACCCCGGTCTGTGGCAGGCTGAAGTCGAAGTGCTGCGGGAAGTTGCGGCCGCTCTCGAGGCAGACCTGGATCAGCCGCTGGTCGAACGGAAGGTCCGCGTAGGTCGAGCAGATCGCCCCCTCGCGGTACAGCGACTGGGCGATGCCGTCCAGCACCCCGGCGTACTCCTCCAGCACTGGCGCGATGTCGCGCTCCGGGTCCAGGACGTCCTCGACGACCAGGTACCCCTCGGCCTCGAACTGCTCTCGCTGCGTGCTGCTCAATCCTGCCATCCCGCTCTCCTTCCCTGGTCTGGTCGCGGACCCCACTGGCCCGCGAGGAATGTGTCGAACGCTCCTACCCATGTGCCGAAACGCGGCGGTCACGCACTGGCTCCCGCCGTCGGCGCCCGACCATCTCTGCCGCCTCGCTCCCTTCGCTCGCCCGCCCCCTCGCCCTCGTCTCAGCGTCCCACCGCCGCGAGCGGCTGCTCGAGCAGCACCTGGGGCTGCCCCAGATCCGCCGAGGCGCGAGCGCACGTCTCCCGCAGAAGCGGGACGAAGCGCGCCAGCGCGGCGTCGTCCAGCAGGAGAGTCGGGACACTGATCCCGATCGCCCCGACGACGCGGTCGGCAGCGTCGAACACCGGGGCGGAGAGACTCGAGGCACCGATGGCGTCCTCGTCCCGCACCAGCGCCCAGCCGCGCTGGCGCACCTCCTCCAGGTGCGCCAGGAAGCGCTGGCGGTCGGTGATGGTGTGCTCGGTGTGGCGCTCGAAGGAGCAGGCGGCGACGATCGCCTCGCGCTCCGCGGGCGGGAGGAAGGCGAGCACCGCCTTGCCGATGGAGCTGAGGTGCACCGCCCGGCGCTGGCCCAGGTCGGTGTGGACGCGCAGCTCGTAGCTGCCCGGGACAATGTCGATGTAGACCACCTCGCCGCTCTCGATCACCCCCGCCAGCACCGCGTGGCCGGTTTCGCGGGCGAGCGCTTCGGCGTAGCGGTGGGAGACCGTGCGCAGGTTGAGACCGTTGAGGATCTGGGTCGCCATGCGGACCAGCTTCATCCCCGGGCGGTACAGGCTCGAGGGGCGGTCGTGGATGACCAGCCCGGCGCGCTGGAGGGAGCCGAGCAGGCGGAAGGTGGTCGCCTTGCTGAGCCCGGCCCGGCGGGCGACACCGCTGAGGCCGAGGCCGCGGGGCTCGGCGACCAGCACGTCCAGCACGGCCAGCGCGCGCAGCACCGTGCTGGAGAGCGCCTCCCGCTCTCGCCCCCGCGTCACCCTGCCTCCGATTGTGGTTTCACTATGCGGACCAGGAGTTTCACTATTGACAGGCGGTAGGATACCAGAGACAATCGCCACAGGGTAAGGCCCTGGGCCGGCGCGGCGGCGACTGCGCGGACCGGGCCAGCCCCGGTATGCCAGGGGAGCGTGGGCCTGCGCTCTGCCGCTACCGGACGCGGCGGGGCGCCCCGGCGGGCTCGTCCTCCGGTCGGACGTAGACATCACCCAGGAGAAGCGTTGTGAGAGACGACCAGGTTTCCCTGCTCGGTCGGCGCCTGACACGGCGCGACATGCTCCGGCTGCTCGGGCTGGGCACCGCGGCGCTCGGGCTGGCTGCGTGCTCCCAGGCGCCGGCAACGCCGGCCGCGGCGCCCACCTCTGGCGGTGCCGCCGCGGCGCCGACGCAGCCTCCGGCCGCGGCTGCGCCCACCACCGTGGCTCCGACTCGGGCGGCCGCGCCGACGACCGCCGCGGCGGCACCCACCGCCGCGGCCACGACCGCGCCGGCCGCCGCGGCGACCAGGCCCGTGGCGCAGGCGACCCCGGCGGTCTCCGGCGGCGGGCCGAAGATCACCTTGAACTACTGGGACTTCCAGCAGTCCGACAAGAGCATCCTGGACGCCTTCGAGAAGGCGCGCCAGGACTTCCAGAAGGCGAACCCGAACATCGAGGTCAAGGTCACTGTCACGCCCTACCCGCAGTATCGCGATGCGCTGCTCAAGGCGGCCCAGGGCGGCAACGCCCCGGACGTGGCCACCGTGGACCAGGGCGGCTGGACCACGGAGTTCGCCGCCTCCGGCACCATCCTGCCGCTGGACGACCTAGTCGGCAAGTCCAGCGTCATCAAGAAGGACGTCTACTTCCCGGGCGCCTGGGATTCCAACTTCTATCAGGGCAAGATGTGGGGCGTCACGATGAACAACGACGTCTGGGAGGAGAACTACTACAACGCCGACCTGCTCAACAGTGCCGGGGTGAAGCCGCCGACGACCTGGGACGAGCTGACCGATGCGCTCAAGAAGCTGAACAAGCCGCCGGACCAGTTCGGCGTCGGGCTCCTGGGGCACAAGGGCGAGGATACGATCGTCACGATCCTCAGCTTCATCATGTCCAATGGCGGGGCGGTGCTGTCCGACGACGGCAAGACAGTGATGATCAACCAGCCCCCGGCGGTGGAGGCGCTCGACTTCTACCAGAGCCTGGCGCAGTACGCGCCGGAGGGGACACTGAACCGGGCCGAGCCGGACGCGGCGAACCTGTTCACCGCCGGCAAGATCGCGATGACCTGGGACGGTTCCTGGCAGCAGGACACCTACAACAACCGCGCCCCGAACATGAAGTGGGACCTGGCGATGATGCCGGCCCCCAAGGGCAAGAGCTTTGTCGGCTGCCTGGGTGGCTGGAACCTGGTGATCTTCAAACAGTCCAAGAATCAGGACGCCGCGTTCAAGTGGATCGAGTTCCTCTCCGACAAGCAGGTGCAGCAGGACGTCAACTCGCTGATCCCGGCCCGCAGCGACGCCGGCGAGGCGTTCGTCCGGGCCAAGCGCAAGCAGCCGGACGTGATCTTGAAGACCGTTCAGACCGGCAAGGCGCCGCGCTCGAACTCCCCCGTCTGGCCGCAGATCTCCGATGCGTTGCAGACGATGATGCAGGACCTGCTATCCGGGACGAAGGCGAAGGACGCGGCCGACAAGGCGGCCTCCGCCATCGACAAGATCGTCAAGTCGGTGTAGCACCGCCGCCCGGCGTGTGCCTGAGAGCCCGGGCGTCCGCGCTCTCAGGCCAGCCGATGGTGTACTGTCTAAGAGAAGCCTGGCCCGCGCGCCGGGCGAGTGCCGCAGTCGTGGCACGCTGTGGGGGGCGACTTCTTGGCCGATACCGCCAGCCAGGTCAAGCCGGCCGCGGCTGCTCGCGCGCCGCGGCGACGGGCCTGGCGTGACGCCTACCTGGGCTACTTCCTGATCGCGCCGACGCTCATTCTAATCGGCGTGCTGATCGTCCTGCCGCTGGTTGAAGCGATCGGGCTTAGCTTCACCGATAAGCTGTTCATCAACCCCACTCCGCGCTTCGTCGGCCTGCAAAACTACCTGAACGCGATTCAGAGCGACGTCTTCTGGCGGGTCGTGCTCAACTCGCTGCTCTGGGCCGGGATCGTGGTGGTGTTCCAGTTCCTGCTCGGGCTCGGCTCGGCGCTGCTGCTCAACCGCAACTTCCATGGCCAGGCGCTGGCGCGGGCGCTGGTCATTCTCCCCTGGGTCACCCCCGGCGTCGTCGCCGGGCTGCTCTGGAAGCTGCTGTACGATCCCTACATCGGTGGAGTCAACGCCTTCATCCACCTGTTTGGCATCCCGGACCCGTGGATCCCCTGGCTCGGCAATCCCAGCACCGCGCTCGGGGCGGTGATCTTCACCGCCATCTGGAAGGGCTCCCCCTTTTCGATGGTGATGTACCTGGCCGCGCTCCAGGGCGTCTCCCAGGACTCGATCGAGGCGGCGCTGATCGACGGCGCCAACGGCTGGAACCGCCTCTGGCACGTGATCCTGCCGGAGATTATGCCAACGGTACGGATCACTGTACTGCTCACCTCCGTCTGGACCTTCAACTACTTCGACCTGATCTACGTCCTCACCCACGGCGGCCCGGGCGAAAGCACCGAGATCTTCCCGACCTACATCTACCGGCTGTTCTTCGAGCAGACCAAGCTCGGCGCAGCGACGACCATGGGGGTAGTGTCGCTGGTGATCCTGCTCGTCTTCGCGCTGTTCTACATCCGTGAGCTGAACCGAGCGAGAGTGCTGGAATGAGCGTTCAGGGGTCCGCTGTCCGCGCCGCCCGCCCGCGTGCCAGCGTTAACAGCCTCGTCTCCTCCCTGCTGGTGCTGCTGCTGGTGGCGTTCTTCATCCTGCCGTTCTCCTGGATGGTCTCCATGGGGTTCAAACAGCCCGACGAGTGGTTCGTCACCCCGCCGCGGCTGATCCCGCAGCACCCGACCCTGGCCAACTACCTCGGGGCGCTCGATCCCGCCTTCCTGCGCTACGCCTTCAACAGCGTGCTGGTCTCGTCGGTCACCACGGCCATCACCATCATCTGCGCACTCTTCTCCGCCTACGCCTTCTCGCGGCTGGCGTTCCCCGGCCGGCGGCAGCTCTTCACGCTGATCATCCTGACGCAGCTCCTGCCGCTCGTCGTGCTGATCATCCCGATCTACCGTTTCTTTGCCGAGCAGGGGCTGATCAACACCTACCTTGCACTGATCGTCGCCTACCTCACCTTCACCGTCCCGGTCGCGGTCTGGCTACTGCGCGGCTTCTTCGCCTCGATCCCGGTGGACCTGGAGGAGGCGGCGAAGATCGACGGCTGCACCCAGATGGGCGCCTTTCTGCGGGTGGTCCTGCCACTGAGCGCCCCGGGCATCGCCGGGACCGCGACCTACGTCTTCTTCAGCACCTGGCAGGAGCTGCTGTTCGCGCTGTCGCTAACCACGTCACAGGATATGCGGACCCTGCCGGTCGGGATCCTGGGCTATATCGGCGAGCACGAGACGAACTGGGGGCTGCTGATGGCCGCCTCGACGCTGATCTGCATCCCGGTGTTCGGGCTGTTTTTATTTCTGCAGCGCCAGTTCGTCGCCGGGCTGGTGGCCGGCGGGGTGAAGGGGTAGCAGTCGCTGGTGCTATTCTGTGCATGTTGTACGACATTGCTCTCCGAGCTCCAGCGAGCAGTGGAGCATCCCGCTCACCTATCTTCGGGTGGGACGACACGCTTGCGACCTCACCCGGGATGCATTCAACGCGCTGCCGGCCGCGTTCCAGGCCTGTCTGCTCCCGATGGGGCCGGCACGGTGAGCGATACCTTCCGAGTCTCGATCTAGCGAGGTGACGTATGGCGGCGAACGCGGGGCCCTGCCGGGTGACGGAGTCGGTCGTCGGCCGCTGGACCCGGGCGGTCACGCTGGACAACGACCTGGTCCGGGTGACGGTGCTGGCCGACAAAGGCGCCGACATCTACGAGTTGCGCTACAAGCCGAAGGACGTGGACGTGCTCTGGAAAGCGCCCTGGGGGTTGAAGGAGCTGGGGGCGCTGGGCGCGACCGCCGCCGATTCGCTGGTCGCCTGGATGGACCACTACGAGGGTGGCTGGCAGGAGCTGCTCCCCTCCGGCGGCGGTCCGTGCGTCTACAAGGGCGTGGAGCTGGGCTTCCATGGCGAGGTGAGCACGGCGCCCTGGGACTACGAGATCCTCGAGCGAGAGGGCGACCGGGTCGCGGTACGCTTTACCGTAACCACCACCCGCACGCCGTTCCGGCTGGAGCGGGTAATGCGCCTGGCAGCCGGAGAGCCACTGCTCCTGCTCGAGGAACGCCTCACCAACGAGGGCGCCGAGCCGATGGACTTCATGTGGGGGCACCACCCGGCCTATGGGCCGCCGTTCCTGAGCGGCGCTTGCGTGCTGGACCTGCCCCGCGCCCGCTTCATCGCCCACACGGGGCAGATCTATCCGGAGCGGAGCTGGCTCCCGGATGGTGGGGCGTGGGACTGGCCACTGGTAACCGGGAAGGACGGCCAGCAGCACGACCTCAGCCGCATTCCGGGGCCGGAGTCCCAGGTGAACAACCTTGGCTATGCCGTCGACCTGGCCGAGGGCTGGTATGGGCTGACCAACACCGAACTAGGGCTTGGCATCGGCCTCGTCTGGCCCAAGGAGGTCTTCTCCTGCATCTGGGTCTGGCAGGAGCTGAACAGCTCCCTCGGCTACCCCTGGTATGGACGCGCCTACGTGATGGGGCTGGAGCCCTGGACCAGCTACCCCGGCAGCGGTCTGGTCGAGGCGCTGGCAGCCGGTACTGCCCGGTGCCTGGAGCCGGGGGAGAGCCTGGAGGGAGAGCTACGGGCGGTGTTCTACGAGAGCCAGCGGGGCATCCGCCGCATCGCCCCGGATGGGCGCGTCGAGCTGAAGTAGCGGGCGGGGCCGGGATGCGGCTGCAAGACGAGTGCGCGATCATCACCGGCGCCGGGCGCGGGATCGGCCGCGCCTGCGCCCTGCGCGCCGCCGCCGAGGGCGCCCACGTCGTCGTGGCGGACCTGGACCTGGCAGCAGCCAAGCGGGTCGCGGAGGAGGTCCGCGCTCTGGGTCGGCAAGCCGTGCCGCTGCGGGTCGACGTCACCCGTGCCGCCGAGGTCCAGGCGATGGTCGAGCAGACGGTGCACGCGCTCGGCCGGGTGGATGTGCTGGTCAACAACGCCGGCGTGATCGGGCCTGGGCCGTCGGAGACGCTCTCCGAGGCGGAATGGGATCGGGTGGTGGCCGTGGACCTCAAGGGCGTGTTTCTCTGCAGCCAGGCGGCGGGGCGGCAGATGATCGCCCAGCGACGGGGGAAGATCGTCAGCATTGCCTCCATCGCCGCCTGGGCCGGCTTCCCAATGCGCGCCTCCTACAACGCGAGCAAGGCCGGGGTGGTGGCGCTGACGCAGGTGCTCGCCTGCGAGTGGGCGAAATACGGCATTCGGGTCAACGCTGTCGGCCCCGGTTACGTCAACACCGATATCGTCAAGCAGGGGCTGGAGCTAGGGGTGGTGACCCTCGCCGACATCGAGCGCCGCACCCCGCTCGGCCGCCTGGCGGAGCCCGACGAGATCGCCCGCGCGGTGGTGTTCCTCGCCTCAGATGAGGCGTCCTACATCACTGGCCAGACGCTGTTCGTCGACGGCGGCTGGACCGCCTACGGCCTCTGGTAGCCGCCAACAGGCATGGCCGAAGAGGCCAGGTGCTCCCAGCGCCTCGGGGCTGGCTCAGCGGAAGCGCTGGGCGAGCCCGTCCAGCCGGTCGAGCGTGGCGAGCACCTCGTCTGCCCCAGCAGAGGGCAGGCCGAAGACACAGCGCGCCACGCCGGCGGCCTGGTAGCGCTCGACCACCTCCGGGTCGGGCGGGCAGCTAAACACCCAGACCGGGATCGGCCCCCGCCCACGCGCCGCCGCACGCTCCTGGAGCTCGGCCATGCGGGCCTCGACGGGGCCGCGGCCGTGGTTGGGCATCCAGACGTCACCGTACTCCGCCACCCGCTCCAGCACGTGCGGGCCGTTGCCGCCGACCAGGATCGGGGGATGGGGCTTCTGGACCGGCTTGGGCCATTGCCACAGCGGCTCGAAGCGCACGAACTGCCCGTGAAACTCCGGCTCCTCCTCGGTCCAGATCCGCTTCATCGCCAGCACCCGCTCGCGCAGGACCTTGAAGCGCTGCGCCGGGTTGGTGCCGTGGTCCTCCATCTCCTCCAGGTTCCAGCCGCCGCCGATGCCGAACAGGAAGCGGCCGTTGGACAGCAGATCGACCGTGGCCACCTCTTTCGCGGTAATGATCGGGTCGCGCTGAACCAGCAGGCAGATGCCGGTGCCCACCCGCAGCCGGCTGGTCACCAGCGCCGCGGCGGTGCTGGTCGCGAACGGATCGAGCGTGTGCCAGTAGTGCTGCGGCAGGTTCGGCCCGCCAGGCCAGGGGCTGCGCCGACTGGTAGGGATGTGAGTGTGCTCGGGAAAGAGCAGCACGTCGAATCCGCGCTGCTCGACCGCGGGCGCCAACTCGGTGACGGGCATCGAATAATCGGTGGCAAAGATGGAAACGCCGAACTCCATCCGACTCTCTCCCGCTACACCTGGCTATCGACCGGGCGCGGGCCGGCCGCGGCGACCCTGGCCGGTCGGCTGCGCGGAGGCAGCAGCCGGGCAGCGCGAGCCAGCCAGACGGAGCGCGCCACCTGCACCAGCGCGTAGGTGAAGAACGACCAGAGCAGCACGTTGGCGATCGCCGCCGGCAGCGCCGGCACGGGCGAGGGGGTGAAAGAGGCGACGCTCGGCGGCGGGAGCACCGCTCGGACCACCGTTGGGCCGAAGCTGAAGCCGAGCGCCAGCAGCGCCGAGCCGAGCGTGGCGATGGGCTCCGGCGCGCCCTGCATCAGGGAGAACAGTGGGACCACCACCAGCCGCACGGCAGCAGCCAGGACGAGCGCCAGCGCCACGTCCACCGCGATTCGCCGCATCCGCTCAGCACCCAGCAGCGCCGCGGGCATTCCGGCGGCAAAGAAGCCGAGCAGGAGTGGAAGGTAGACCAGCGTGTTGTAGAAGAAGTGGAGCCAGACGACGTTGAAGTACACCCCGAGCAGGCCGGGGGTGCCGTTCACGTGGTTGGGCAGGTACTGGATGATCTTGGCGACGTGCTCGACCATATGCCAGCACTGGGCCACGGTGCCGAACGCCACCAGCCCGAAGCCCAGGCGGCCCCAGTCTCGCCCGCGCCGGCGCGGCAGGTCCGCGGCCCACCAGAGGATGCCCAGGAACAGCAGCAGGACGAAGTTGTACAGAAAGTGCAGCGGCTCCACGTCGACCGCCTGACCGATGATCCCGTTGCCGTTCGGGATGTTCAGCGTGAAGCGCTGAACGACCTGGACAATGTGCTCGAACTCGTGGAAGCCCTGGAAGAAGATGACCCAGAGGAACAGGTAGCGCGGATCCGGGCGCGACGCGGGAAGGAATCGGCGCATGTGCGAGCACCTCTGCCAGCCGGCGTGAGGTCAGTCTAGCAGGCTTCTGAAGCGCGGTGCAGAACTCGTGTCGGCCAGTCGCGCCGCGCGAGGGTGGAGGCCAGGACACCAGCGGCCCCGGCCTCCACCACCCGTCGGACGCCCGCTAGCGGACCAGGACTGCCCGGCTGGTCGGGTCCTCCTCCTCCCCCACCAGCTCGACGCGCGCCATCTCATTGGCCATCACGTCCAGCGCCTGAGGTCGGGTGGCCCGCAGATAGAAGTAGATGGCCAGCCCGATGATCGCCCAGATGATGCAGATGGGCAGGGCCAGCGACACCGGGTAGGTGTTGTCGAAGCCCAGGCCCGGCTGAATCAGGTCCAGCGCGCGCGGGTACAGCGACGCCACCAGCGGCGGGATGAACACGATTGTCGCCAGAATCGGGATCACGAGGTGGTTGAAGACATTGAACTCGCGCTTGTAGGGGCCGGTGTACAGCGCGACGCAGCTCAGGTTCGTCATCATGTAGACGATGACGGCCCCGATCGTCATCAGCAGCCCGATCAGGCCATACGCCACCAGCGGCTCGACCCCGAAAGCGAAGCCCGCGACGAACGCCATCCCGAGCGAGATCACGCCCTGCAGCAGGATCGCGTTGGCCGGCGTTCGTGTCGTCGGGTTGACCAGCCCGAGCGCCTTGGGGAACACTCCGGCGCGGCCGAGCGAGAAGTAGACGCGGGTGACCGCGTTCGTCCCGGCCACGCCGACGGCATACAGGCTGTTGGTGATCAGCAGCCACATGATGAGCGGGCCGATCGCCCCGAAGGCGCGGGTGGCAAGGATGTAGAACACCGGCTTGCTGGCATCGCCGAAGTCGCCCGCGAACGCCGATGGGTCGTCGAAGTTGCCCCAGCCAGCCACGGTGCCGTAGGCCATGAAGCAGTAGAACAGCCCAATGCCGACACAGGAGGCCATGATCGCGATCATCAGTGAGCGCTTGGCGTTGTAGCTCTCCTCCGAGAGCGGAACGCCGGCCTCGAAGCCGATGAAGCTCAGAATGCCATAGATCATCGCGAACAGCACCCCGCCGAACGCGTTCGGCGACGACACAGGGCTAAGCGAGGTAACTGGCTGGTGGCTGCCTGCCTTGAGAATGAGGATGAGGCCCAGCAGTCCGAACACCACCGTCTCGATCGTCCCCAGCACCATCGTGACGCGGGCTGACTGCCGGACGCCGACGTAGGAGACAAACGTCAGCACCGAGGCCATGATGATCGTGAACACCCACCAGGGGATCGAGATACCCACATAGGTAGCCAGAAAATCCTGCGTCATCGCGCCCCAGAGCAGCGCCGCCGACGCCGGGATGAGCGGGTCGTAGATGAAGTACATCCAACTGGTGGTGAAGCCGGCGAAGTGCCCAAGCGCGACCGAGTGGATGACGAAGTAGCCGCCCGGGCTGCGTACCTTGCGGACAAGCTCCTTCAAGCAGAGCGCAGTGAGCGTGCAGGCGATCGTGGCAAGGATGTACGCCAGCGTGAGCGAGGCGCCACCTTGCGACGCCATGTACTGCACACTGAAGACGATGCCGGCGACCGGCGCCATGTGCGTGATCGATTGGAAGAGCTGCGCGCCCAGGCCCAATGCCCCGGTCGCCAGCTTGGGTTGCTCCGCCGAGGAAACAGCCACAGTCTTGACCTCCTCTTAACGCCTCGTCTCGTTGTGAGGCGTCCACTGTCGTCCCGATTCCCCGTGCGCGCAGCGGCCGCTGCCCGTGCGAGCGGCTACGCCCTGCGTGGCATGCAACGGCTCTGTTCTCGGCCACACCTCCTCATCGTTCAGTGTGCTCCCCCACTCCAGCTCGCACCGTCCCCTACATGGAGGGGTAGCCCGCATGGAGGGGTAGCCCGCATGGTACGAAGCACGGCGACCGCTGTAAAGGGGGCACAGCGTGGCATGCCCGGGCAGAGCTCGGGCGAAGGGGTACCATAGGCGCATCTGCGCGCTGGGAGCGTGAGAGGTGGGCTGCGAACGACTCAAGAACAGAGTGGCGATCATCACCGGCGCTGGCTCGGGCATTGGCGAGGCCTCGGCGGTCGCCTTTGCCGACGAGGGGGCGCGAGTCGTCGCGGTGGACGTGCGCGACGCCGGCGCCGCGGTGGTGGACCGGATCCGGGGCGCGGGCGGCGAGGCGCTGTTCGTCGCGGCCGACGTCTCACGCGCAGACGACGTGCGGCGCCTGGTCGCGGCGACGCTGGAGCGCTACGGCCGCATCGACGTGCTGTTCAACAACGCGGCGATTACGCTGGTAAAGTACGTTGACCAGACTACGGAAGACGAGTGGGACCGCATCATGGCGGTCAACGTGAAGAGCATCTACCTTACCTGCCACGAGGTGGTGCCGATCATGCGCCGGCAGGGGGGAGGGGTGATTCTCAACACCGGCTCGATCACCGGGCTCACCGGCCAGGTCGGTACCCCGGCCTACGCCGCCTCCAAGGGAGCAGTAGTGAACCTCACCCGGGCGCTGGCGGTGGACCACGCCCACGAGGGGATCCGGGTCAACTGTATCTGCCCCGGCGTGACCGACACCCCGCTGCTGCAGCAGCACTTCCGCTCGCTGCCGAACCCGGAGGCAGCCCGCCGGGAGCGCGAGGCGCGCAACCCGATCGGACGGCTGATCCGCCCAGAGGAGGTCGCCGCGGCCGCGGTGTTCCTGGCCAGCGACGAGAGCTCGGCAATGACCGGCGCGGCGCTGCTGGTAGACGGCGGCATCCTCGCCAGCCCCGAGTACGGCTCGCTCAAGCTGTAGCCCGCCGCCGCTGGCAGCGGCCTTGCGCGGGTCGACTCAGCCGCTCGCCAGGCGCCGGAGCGTGGGCAATAGCACGTCATCGCGGCGTGCCCAGGCCAGCTCGCGCAGGCGCGGGCTGACAACCACCCGTACCCGCCGCTGGTGCTGCTCGTAGCGGGCGAGCTGCTCCGCGCTGGCACCGGTGGCGTCCAGCCAGGACATCAGCGGCTCCAGCCCCACCGCCGGCCGGGCCGAGTAGACCCAGATGTCCACCTCCCACCGCTCCGGCTTGGGGATGTCCAGCAGCACCTCGTGGGAGGCGATCTCCAGTCCGATCGCCTCGGCCAGCGCCTGGCCCAGCGCCGTCTCTGCCCGCTTGCGCCGGGGCGGGTCGAAGAAGAGCCGGTCCAGCCAGGCGGAGATGGCGCCAGCGCGGGGGCTGATCTCCAGCGCCCGGCGGTGCAGCACCCGGCCGCGGAGTCCGCCGACCAGGGCGCGGGTGCTCGGCGGCATCGCCGGCTCCGCCAGCCGCGCCAGCAGGGAGGCGTCGTCGTGGCGCGGCAGCTCCTCCGGCGCCAGCCCCCCTGCCTCCAACGCGTCCTGTACTGCCCGCAGTAGCATCGCCATGCAGGCGCGGTTCGTGTGATGCCAGTAGACGTTGTCGAACATCTCCTGGCGGGCGCTAATGAGCGAGTGGACCGCGCCCACGCCCTTGTGGGTCACCATCAGCCGCGGCGTGCCATCTGGCAGCGGCTGGATGGTGAGCGCCTCCAGCAGGCGGGCGACGTCCGCTCGACCGTAGGGGACGTTGCAGGCACGAGCGTCGCGCGGCAGGTAGTCCATCTTGTCCACGTCCAGCGCCCCGCTCAGCAGCCCGGCCAGCAGCGGCCGGGGCGCGCCGCGGGGCGGGTCCACCAGGTCGGCGACCTGCCCGGGCGACACTCGCCACTCCCGCTCCAGCAGCTCCGCCAGCGAACTCGCCTCGATCAGCCGTCGGCCGATCTGCTCGTGGGGGATCACCGGCGGGCCCAGCTCCTCAATGGCATGGGAGAAGGGGTAATGGCCGACGTCGTGGAGGAGCGCCGCGGCGAGCAGCGCCCGAATCTGCTCGGCACTCACCCCGCCCAGCAGGCCGCGCTCCCAGAGCCCGGCCAGCGCCCGCTCGGCCAGGTGATAGACTCCCAGGCTATGCTCGAAGCGCGTGTGCGTTGCGGATGGCCAGACCCGGGAAACGAAGCCGAGCTGCTTGACGCCCTGCAGCCGCAGGAACGGCTCGCTGGCCAGGATCGCCGCAACGGGCCGGGGCAGCGGCACCCTGTCGTACAGCGCGTCCCGCAGCAGCGCCACTGCCGGCCCCAGCGGCCGCCAGGACCCAGCATCTGGCTGGCTGCCCGCCGCGGCCGGCGATTCCTGATCGGCGACGGCTATCCCCCTTGCGCGCCTCGCGGCGACAGCCGAATGCCGGGGTCGCCCTGCGGGAGCTGTGTCTCCTCGACCTCGCCACGTTCGAGCAAGATCGGCAGCGCGCGCCAGAGCCGGCTCCAGGAGATCGGATCGCACTGCTGCTGCTGTCCGAACACCTCGCGGCAGAGGCGCAGGGGCGGGTACATGGGAGCCCGGCCGCCGGCGTAGCGCGCCCGCAGCCAGGCGAGCAGCAGGCGCGCGTCGCTCTCGGCGTCCGGGGACGGGTTCTGTGCGTGGGGCGATACAGCCACAGCTCACCCTCGACTGGAAATGGACCGATGACGATTCACCGCTATTGTACCCGCGCCGCCCGCGCTTGACGCGGCACCCTGCCAGACAGCATCTTGAAAGCGCTGCCTGGCCCGCTGCAAGCGCAAGCAGGTCCCCACCCCAGAGGTGTCCCGGTGAACCGCGCGTTCCCCGTGCTCCACGCTCCGACGGCGCCAGCGCGCCGCCGGGTGTCGGCCGTGTCGGCGCGCTGGCAGGACCTGGCACTGTGCGTCGGTCTGGGTGCGCTGGCGCTCTGGGTGCGCCTGCCCGGGCTGTTGGACGTGCCCGAGTTCACCGACGAGACGGAGGAGGTGCGCCGGGCGGTCGAGATCGCCCACGGCGAGCTGTTCCCGCTCGTCAACGTCGACTCCTACATCGGCGCCTGGAACAACTACCTCACCGCGGCGGCGCTGCGGCTGGTCGGCTCCAACATTGCTGTCGCCCGCGGGGTGACGCTCGCCCTCGGTGTGCTCACCGTGGCGCTGTGCTATGCCCTGGCACGGCAGCTCGGGCTGAGCCGCCCGGCGGCGCTGCTGGCCGGGGCGCTGCTCACCACCAGCGGGGCGCACGCGATCGTCGGCAGCCACGTGGCCTGGTCGAACTGCACCACCCCGTTCTACACCACCCTGGCGGCGCTGCTGCTGGAGCGCGCGGTGCGCCGTGGCGACCCGCGCTGGCTGGCCGGGGCCGGGTTGGCGAGCGGGATCGCCCTCCAGACCCACCCCACCGCGCTCCTGCCGCTCCTGGGGCTGGCCGGCTACGGGCTCTGGGCCGGTGGGCGGCTGGGCTGGCGCTGGAGCCGCTGGACCACCCAGGCCGGGCTCGGCCTGGCGGTCGGCTACAGCCCGCTGCTGGTCTACAACGTGCAGACCCGGTTCGATTCGCTTCGGCACGCCCTGGTGATCCGCAACGCCTACGAGGAGCACATCCACCACGCGCCGTTCTCGGTCGCTGTCTACCTCGACAACCTCCGCTCCTTGCTCCTCGGGCTGGGCCGCGTCCTGGCGAGCAGCTTCACCGAGGGACCGGAAACGCTGGCGGACCGAGCCGTCTGGATCGCGGCCGCGTTTGCGCTGGCGGGGCTGGGCTGGGCGCTGTGGCGGGGCTGGACGCTGCTACCGCTGAGCCTGCTGGCCACCACGCTGCTGCTGCCGCTGATCGACCCGAAGTACAACCTGGTGATGAACGGCCGCTACCTGCTGCCGCTGCTGCCGCTGGTCATCGTCGCCCAGGCCGGCCTGGCCGAGGCGATCGGTCGCTGGGCGTGGCGCTTCGCAGCGCCGCCGACGCTCGGGTGGCGCTCGGCCCTGGGGGGCGTCACGCTGCTGGCGGTGCTAGCGCTTGTCGGCTGGTCGCTGCTTGCGCCGCTCGACCGGTTGAGCCGCTTCGAGCGGGCGGCGATGGCCATGCCCTACAACGCGGCGATGCGCTCGCTGGCAGCGCAGATCGAGGCGGCGCGCCGGCCCGGCGAGCCGATCCTGCTGGACGCTCGCCTGAGCCGGGTGGATCCCCCGGGTTTTCCGCGCATTCCTGACCGGGGCCTGATCCTGCGGGTACTGTTCGACCTGGCCGACGTCCCCAACACCACCCTGCTGGTCAACCCGGAGCTGGTCGACGCGGCGCTGCCAAAGGCGCCGGGCGCGAGCGCGCTGCTGGTGCTCGTCCCGGATAGCTACTGGCCCGATCCGCCACTGCTGCCCGGGGTGGAGCAGATGCCGATCCCGATCGATCAGCCCTACCAGGCGAAGGTCTACCGCCTGACGCGCAGGCCGTGAGCGGCTACAGTGACACCAGCGCTCGGAGCCGGTCGAGAAGGCCGGCCGGGCCGAGGCTGACCCGGACGATCTCGCCGCTGCCGTCCTCCGAACGGTGGCCCGACACGGCCAGGTAGAGGTTGCCATCCGGCCCGAGAACGAGCGCGGTGGGGAAGTTCAGTCCGCTGGCCAGCACCTCCCCGCTCCCGTCGGGCCGGCGCCGCAGCAGCCGGCCCGTCTTCGGAACGCGCAGCCCCGACGAGAACTCCAGCGCGTACATCGCCCCGGCGCGATCGAAGGCGACCCCGATAGCCGATTGGAGCCCCGTCCAGGCGTCGGAGCGCTGCCCATCCAGCGTGAGCCGGGTGATCTTGGCGCTGCCGGGCTTGTGCGGCGCCGGGCCGAACTCGCAGACGTACAGCGC
>JAJPGT010000035.1 GCA_021325655.1 Pseudomonadota bacterium | reverse complement strand
TGTTGTCCAGGGTCGTCCCGCTGCCGGTGTAGCTCAGGCTCAGGTTGACCGCTATCGTGCCGGTGTTAGTCAGGTTGCTCTGGATGGTCCGAGCGCCGCCACCGGGCACGACTGTCAGGATCGTTCCCGCACTGCTGATGTCGCCGCCGTTGATCGTTACGTTGTTGCCACAGCCGTCCCCATTGGTCAGAATCAGCACGCCCGCGGCGCTGATCGTGATCCCGTTCGTCGTCGAGAACACAGCATTGAAGCTGCACGTGCTCCCGATGGAGAGGGTCTGGCTACCCGAGGCGCCGCCTAGCAGCAGGGTGCCAACCTGCGTGCCCGCACCGTTCATGGTGACAGTGTAGGTGCCCGCCTGATTGATGCAGGCGACGTCGCTCGGGCTTGGCGGATGGCCCAGACTCCAGTTGCTCCCGGTGAACCAGTCGCCGCCCGAAGTACTGGTGAAGGTATCCGTGCAGGCTGGCGGCGCACCTTGCGCGGTCGCCGCCGGGCTCGCCTCGGCGACTCCTGAGCCGCCCACCACTCCTGCGGTGAGCGCGAGCGCTGCCACCGCCAGCGCCGCGGCGCCCCGACTGCCGTGCTTCAGCCAGGGTCTAAACGCGAAGCCCATCCCAGTCTCCTCCGTACTAGCTGGCCTTTGTCGTATCTCCTGCTCTACCCGTGGATCGCAGCTCAGTATATCGCTACAGTTCCCCTACATCGTTTCATCCAGGTGACAAACGTGTTACAAAAGCGAACACAACGCTCGAACGCGGCGTATAATGCCTGCTGCGTGAAGAAGCACGCTAGGGTCACCGATTGACTCTTGTTTCTCTGCAAAATGTGAATGGATAGGACGCAGACACGCGCTCACACCACACTATGACCTCGCCATGGATTTGGAGCCCGACCTGCAGGCTGGGGAATCGGGTATACTTGGGCGAACGAATTCGCGTGCAGCGCGGCGTGTCGGCCGCGCTTTTCTGTGTTCAGAGGGATCGTGCTCGTCCAGACTGCCCGCCGCGCCGACCTGCGCAACATCGCCATCATCGCCCACGTCGACCACGGCAAGACCACCCTGGTCGACGCCCTGCTCAAGCAGAGCAACGTCTTCCGCCAGCACCAGGTGGTGGGCGAGCTCATCCTGGACTCCAACGACCTGGAGCGAGAGAAGGGTATCACCATCATCGCCAAGAACACCGCGGTGCGCTACGGCGCGGTGAAGATCAACATCATCGACACCCCGGGCCACGCCGACTTCTCGGGCGAGGTGGAGCGGGTGCTGAACATGGCGGATGGGGCGCTGCTGCTGGTCGACGCGGTGGATGGGCCGATGCCGCAGACGAAGTTCGTGCTGCGCAAGGCGTTCGAGGTCGGGCTGAAGCCGATCGTCGTCATCAACAAGATCGACCGCCCGATGGCGCGGCCGGCGGAGGTGCTGGCGATGACGCAGGACCTGTTCCTGGAGCTCGCCACCCACGAGGACCAGCTCGACTTCGAGGTGGTCTACACCAACGCCAAGGCCGGCACCGCCACGCTGGAGCTGAGCGTGCCGGGTACGAGCATGCAGCCGCTGTTCGAGGCGATCCTGCGCAGCATCCCCGGCCCGCTGGCCGATCTGGACGGCGGCTTCCAGATGCTGGTGACCAGCATCGACTACGACGAGTATCGCGGCCGCACTGCTATTGGCCGCGTCGCCCGCGGGCGCTACACCGTCGGCGACGGGCTGGTGCGGATCGGCCGCGAGGGCGCGCCGCAGCCGATCAAGGCCGGCCAGGTGTTCACGTTCCAGGGCCTGTCGCGGCTGCCGGTCGAGTCGGCCGCGGCGGGCGACGTCGTCGCGATCACCGGGCTGGAGGAGATCCAGATCGGCGACACCATCGCCGCGGCGCTCCAGCCCGAGGCGCTCCCGCGCCTGGAGGTGGAGGAGCCGACGGTGCAGATGACGTTCGGGGTGAACACCGCGCCGGGCGCCGGCCGCGAGGGCAAGCACCTCACCTCCCGCCAACTCCGCGCCCGGCTCTCCCGCGAGCTGGAGACGAACGTCGCCTTGCGCGTCGAGGAGACGGACTCGCCAGACGTGTTCCTGGTGAGCGGCCGCGGCGAGCTGCACCTGGCGATCCTGATCGAGACGATGCGCCGCGAGGGCTACGAGTTCGAGGTCTCCCGCCCGCGCGTCATCACCAAGCGGGTGGGCGACCAGGTGCTGGAGCCGTTCGAGCACCTGGTGATCGACACGGTCGAGGCGAACGTCGGGGCGCTCACCGAGGAGCTCGCCCGGCGGCTGGCGCGGATGACCAACCTGTTCAACGATGGCGCCGGCAACGTTCGCCTGGAGTACCACATCCCCACCCGTGGGCTGATCGGCTTCCGCAGCCTGTTCCTGACGCTGACCCGCGGCGATGGCCAGATGGCCAGCTCGCTGGTCGGCTTCGAGCCCTGGGCGGGCGAGATGGTGAGCAGCCGCAACGGGGCGCTGGTCGCCTCCGAGAGCGGGACCGCGGTCACCTACGGGCTGAATGTGGCGCAGGGCCGCGGGATCACGTTCATCGAGCCCGGCACCGAGGTGTACGAGGGGATGATCGTCGGGCTGAACGCCCGCGCCGACGACATCGCGGTGAACGTGACCAGGCAGAAGCAGAAGACGAACATCCGTAGCTCCACCGCGGACATCGCGATCAAGCTCGTCCCGGCGGTGAAGCTGTCGCTGGAGGAGTCGCTGGACTTCCTGGTCGACGACGAGCTGCTGGAGGTGACGCCCAAGGCGTACCGCCTCCGCAAGCGCATTCTGGATACCGCTGCCCGCCAGAAGGCGGCCCGCCGGTAGCTCGCTACCGGCGCCGGCTGCGCTGCCAGAGCCAGTACAGCACCACCGCCAGCAGCACCAGCGCAATGGCGACCGACCGAACAAGCTGGCTGCCGGTGAGCGAGCGCAGCCGGCCGCGCGTGGAGGTGGGGGGCGCCGGGGCGGCGGGCTGGGCGGCGGTGGCGGCGGGCGCGGCGGCGTTGACCGTCGGGGGCCGGGCTGTGGTGCCCGGCGTCGAACCGCCGGTGGGCGGTGTCGGGGAGGGCGCAGCCGGAGCGGCGGCCGTTGGCGCGGGCGGACTCGCCGCCGGGCTGGGCTGGCCGCCAGCGCCAGGCGCGGGCGGCGCACTCGCTGCCGGACCGCTGCCCAGCGCGAGCGCGAAGTGGATCGAGGTGTCCGGCTGGTCGGCGCGGCGGACCCGCACCTCGGCGTCCCACGGACCGGGCAGGCCGAGCACGAGCGCGGGGATGGCGAAGCTGTCGCCATCCGGCTGGGCGCCGAGCTCGCTCTGGCCAAGGTCGGGCGGTGGCGGACGCAGCCGCAGCAGCACCCGCTGGATGCCGGCGGGGGCCGCGCCACCGGCGTCGCGCACCTGCACCCGCAGGGCATTGACGCCGACCAGGCTGGGCGTGAGCGCGAGACTGACCTGCAGGTCGTCGGCCGGCAGGGGCCCCTGGGTCATCGCGGGTCCGCTGGGAACGGCCGCGCCTACCTGGAAGGCGAAAAACCCCTTCGCCTGGTCGCCATCCGCTTTCGAGAGCGTCGTCCAGGCGACGGTGTAGGGTCCGGGCGGGAGCGCGGGCAGGCGCAGGACGAAGGCGGCCTGGTCGGTGGGATCCAGCGCGGCGGCGGTCGTCACCCGCTCGCGGCGGGCATCGTACACCTCCAGCCTGCTCTGTGCGGGGTCAACCGGCTCGCTGAACCAGACACGGACCTCGCTGGGCGCGGCGGCGAGCTGGCTGTTGGGGCTCGGATCGGAGCGGACGTAGTTCGCGTGCGCCGACGCCTGGACCAGGAGCCCGAGGAGCAACGCAGCGGCCAGCGCCAGGGCGAGCGCGAGCCGAGCGAGCGAAGCGCCAGGTCCGACCATGATGCCGTCCTCCGCGCGGAGATTGGCGCCGTCGAGCCCACGGTGTGCGCGATCCCGCCGCGGAAGCCGGGGGCAGCGCTGGCGCCCGAGCCGCTCTGTCCCCCGCCACCTCCGCCGAGCCTGAGGATAGCCAGCGCTGCTGCCCCGGGCAACCACGGCAATCCGGCCGCGTATCCCCTGCCCCCAGTCGCTCTAAAGGAGCTGTCGCCCACCGTTTATGTCTTCAGGTGTCGCCCTCATGTCACATCGCGGCCGGACCAACAATCTCCTGTACAGTGGGCACGCCCGGAGCATCTCGCTCCTGGCCCGCCCCCGATACGTCCAGGCGCTGCGATGGCCGCGTTCAGCCGCTCTTCAGCAGACAGCAGCATACTACCACCAGCGGCCCGGCCTGCCGGCGGGGCTCAGCTCGCCGCGCTGAGCGGGGCAGGGGCAGTGCTCCTGCTGCTGCTGGCGCTGCTCCTCCTGTTCGCCCCGCTTCCGGTAGCCCATACCGTCGCGCTGGGCGCGCCCGATCCGGGCGAGATTGGGCAGCGGGTGCTGGCGCTGGCAGCGCTGCTGGCGGCGCTGGCGGCGCTGGCTGTCCTGCTGGCCGACAGCATGAAGCACGCGCGGGCGGCAGCGGCGCCCTCCACAGCCGAGGTATCGGAGAGCGCGGCAATGGAACCAGCCGACGAGGCCGCGACACTGCTCCCGGGCAGCGCGCTCTGGGACGTGCACCAGGCGCTGCGCGTGGCGAGCGTCTTTCGCGATGCCCGGTCGGAGGTGCTCGCCATGCTGGCGGCGCAGGCAGTCCGCGCCGAGTACCAGCCGGGGGAGGTCATCTTCCACCAGGGCGAGCCGGGCGACGGAGTGCTCATCATCGCCAGCGGCCAGGTGGACGTGCTGGTGGCGAAGCCGCGCCAGCCGCTGGCGCTGGTCGCGACCCTGGGCGCTGGCTCCTGCGTCGGGGAGATGGCAGCCCTGTTCACTGGCCGGCCCCGCTCTGCGACGGTACGTGTCCGCCAGCGCCTGGTGGGCTACGCGCTCAGCACCGCCGCACTCCGCACCGCGACCCGCGAGGATCCCCAGCTTGCCGCGCGCCTGGGCGGACGCATCGCCCAGCTCGACGTAGACGCCTTCCTGAAGCTCTCCTCTCCGTTCGCCCGCCTCCCCTCAGCCGCGATCTGGGAGCTGGCCGGGCGGATGCACCGCCGGCCAGTCCAGGCTGGCGAGGTCATTGTCCGGCAGGGCAAGCCGGGTGACCTCTTCTACCTGGTCAGAAACGGCCAACTGGAGGTCACCCGCGCCGACGCCGGCCCGGAAGAGCAGCGGCCGCCGCTGCGGGTAGCCCGCCTGGGGCCGGGCGATTGCTTTGGCGAGGCCGCGCTGTTGACCGACAGACCCCGCTCCGCGACGGTCACTGCCGCGACTGAGGGTGAGCTCCTGGAGCTCAGCCGGGCCGACTTTCAGGCGGTGGTCCAGCGGTATCAGTCGGTCGCGGCATTCTTCCGTGAGCTGTTCTTCGCGCGCTACAACGCCGCCCCGGGGCAGCTTCTGGCGGTGCCAGATCCGCTCAGCACGCTGATGCCGAGCCTGAAGCGCCGCCAGACCCGCCGGGTGCTCGCCTGGTTCGCGGGAGGCGCGCTGCTCCTGGCGGCGCTGAGCATCCTGGCGGTCGCCACCCGGCTGGTGCCGTTCACCTACGCCACCTTGCTCGTCGGGGGGCTGCTCCCAGCCGCGACCTACGCGGCCTACATGCGCGAGCGCGCGCTGCTCGGCCCGCCGCTGCGCGGGCTGCTGCTGGTGAGCGCCCTCGCAGCGCTGGCTGGGGTCCCGCTGGCGGTGTCCCTGGAGGGCTACGCCGCCCGAGCGTCGATCATCCCGCCCCCGCTCGTCGCCGCGCTGGTCGAGGAGCCGGCGAAGCTGGCGGCAGTACTCTGGGTGATGCGGGCGCGGCGGTTCCGCTTCGGACTGGATGGGGTGATCTTCGGGGTGGCCGCGGCGATGGGCTTCGGCGGGCTGGAAAGCGTTGGCTATGGCCTGCTCGGCCTGCGCTCTCCGGTGGTGACCTGCGGCGTCCCCGATGGGGCGCTCTGCCTGGTCCAGACCCTGTGGCTGCGGATCGCCGCGGTGTTCCTCGGCCACGGTCCGTGGACGGCGATCGTCTGCGCCACCCTCTGGCGTGCACGGGGGCGAACGGGACGTACCCTGACCCGCTCGGTGCTCCTCGCCTTCGCCCTGGCGGTGGGGTTGCACACCCTGTGGGACACGAACCCGATCCTGCTCGGGCCACTCGTCGCGGTCTGCGGGCTGGTAGCGCTCCGCCACTTGATGCAGGAGGGCCTGCTGCACCAGGCGGCGGCACTGAACGCGGTCCTGCTGCCCCGCGCTGAGCCGGGCGACTCGGTGCCAGCGTACACGGTGGAGTGCGGGAGCTGCGGCAGCCGCAACCCGAGCCGGGCGATGTACTGCGCCCGCTGCTACCTCGCGCTGGCGTAAGCCGGCCGGGGCAGGGCACCCATGCCAACCCTGTTGGCGTGGGTGCCCTGCCCCGGCCGGCTACCGCGGCATTGCCTCCGATCCTGCGACACGCCCCGGGGGCTCCGCTTCGATTGCGCCGCCCAGGCCGGCGAGCGAGCCCAGCAACGCGCCCCAGGCGCCGCCGATCACGCCCCCGCCCAGGGTGAGGCTTCCCGGCGGGAGCAGGGCCGTGCCGCCGCCGAGTGTTTCGAGGAGCGCTCCAACAACCGACCCGACGATGCCGCCGACGACCACGCCGATCGCCGCGCCACGATCGGCACGGATAGCGCTGGCCAGGTCTTCGTCGGTGCGATCCAGCCCGGCGGTCTCAGGAATCGCATAGACCGCGCCGAGCACCACGCCATAGACCAGGTGGACCAGCAGGTTGCCCAGCAACGGGAGCGGTCCCGCGCCGAGCGCCAGGCCGAGCACTCCGCCGCCCATCACCGGGAGGAACACGATGACGGACAGGAGCCACAGCGCCAGCGAGAACAGCAGCCCCCGCTGCCAGCCCGGTCCGGGCAGGAGCGGCTCCGCGAACCCGGCGTACAGAATGGCGAAGGCGACGCCGAGCACGAGCTGCACCAGCACCGTCAGCAGCGGGGCGGCGCCAACCGCCTGCGTGATCGGGTTGTGCGCCAGGTTCCAGAACCAGCGGCCGAGCAGCCCACCTTGCGAGTCGGCGAAGCTGACGACCACGACGTAGGCGACGACCAGAGCGACGGACATCGCCGCGGTGGCGATCAGGCCGGCCAGGATCCCGTTGCGGAGCCAGCCCTCGAGCGGCCCCTTGGGCCGTTCCTCCCGGTGCGCCGGCTCTTCAGGTCGCGGCCGGCGAACGGCAGCCCCGGGTCGTGGGGCCGCCGCTTCCGCCGGCTCCACCAGCGGCGCCGGCTGAAGCAGCCACCGGGTTGCGAGCAGGAAGCCGACCACTGCCGCCCCCGCCGCCATCGCTGCCTGCGCATACCGCCCGGATACCAGGTGGTAGATGGCGACCGGCACCGCGCCGAGCATGAAGAGGAGAAAGACGATGTACACGACGCTCAATCGCTTCGTTCTCATGCCGTCCTCCGCGTGCTCTTGAGCTGCGCCGCGCTGGCCTCGTCGTTCTTCGTCTGGTGCGCGACTCTGCACTGTGCAGCATACGTCTGATGGGCAGCGAATGCCAGCCGTTTTCCACTCCCGCTACGTTAGCGCCGCTGCCACGAGCGGCTGTGCAGCTCTGCTGCTCCTTGGCACGACGCGCAAGCGGCAGGGGCCGGATGCGCAGCAGGGTAGCGCCGGGGAAAAGCTCAATCGTCCGGCCGGTGCTCCTCGCCCGGCGGGCTGAAGGCTGGGTGCCGGCGCGACCGCGGTCCGCGCGGCGGGTGGGCCACCCCGGTGGCATGGCCCAGCCCAGCCAGCGCGCCGAGCAGCGCCCCCCAGGCGCCACCAACCACGGCGCCCCCGAGCGAGAGAGCCCCCTCGGGCAGCAGCACGCTGAACTGCCCCAACTGATCGAACAGGGCGCCCATGCCGGCGCCGATGGCAACGCCGACGACGATACCGGCTGCGGCGCCGTGCTCGCTGCGGAGCTTCGCCGCTTGCTCGCCGGCCGGTGCTGCCAGACTCGTGGTATCGGGGAGCGCGTACACCGCTCCCAGCGTTGCGCCGTATCCCAGGTGCGCCACGAGGCTGGCCAGGGCTGGGACCGGCCCGGCGCCGAGCGCAAGCCCGAGCAGGCCGGCGCGGAGCAGCGGCAGGAACAGCAGCACCGAGAGCAGCCAGAGCGGGAGCGCGAACAGCACCCCCCGCAGCCAACCCGGGCCAGACAGCGCCGGCTCGATCGCCCCGGTATACAGCGTGGCGAACACCAGGCCCAGGGCGAGCTGCAGCGCCACGGCGGCGAGCGGCATAGCGGCCAGCGCGCCCACCAGGGAGCTGTGCGCCAGCGCCCAGAGCCAGCGGGCCGCCTCGCCGCTGGCCGTTCGGCCGAGCATGGCGGCGGCCTCGTAGATGGCAACGAGCACAAGGCTCATCACCGTCGTGGCCGCCAGGCCGGCCAGCAGCCCGTAGCGGAGCCAGCCCTCCCGCGGCAGGCGCGTGCTGGCCGTGCCCGCCGTGGCGGCCTGGGGCGACACCTGGACTACCCCGGGTGGCGGAGGGACGAACACGGTCTGCGGCCGCTCCTCTACCTCGGTCACCTCGGTGGGGCGCTGATCGCCCTCGCGCACCCACTTGCGAGCGATGAGCAGCCCGGCCACCGAGCCGCCAGCGGCGATCGCCGCCTGCGCATAGCGGCCCGACACGTAGTGGAAGACCGCGACCGGGATGGCGAGCAGCATCGTCCCGATGAACACCGCCTGGACGAGGCTCAGCCGCATCCGCTTCATGCCATCCCCCGGCGCGCCCCCCTGGCCAGGCCGCGGCCGGGCGATCCGACGCGCCACCGGTCGCGTGAGGCGCCCCAAGGCCAGCATACGGCCGGAGCGGCCCGCGCGCCACAATAGCCCGCGCGGCCACCGGGAGCAGCGAGCACGCCCGCCACCGGGGCGCGGCGAACGCGGGGCGGCGGCTTAGCGCCGCGCGAACTTCTGGAAGGTATGGCAGCCAGGTTCCACTGGCCCGAGCACCCCGGAGTGGGGTGCGTTCTTCGCTGCGGTGCCCGTCACTTCCGCCACGTAGACGTCGCCACGCGAATCGATGCAGATGCCGTGCGGGGCGAAGACGTTGCCCGGGGCGCAGGGCGGGTATCCACCCCAGCGGGCGAGCACCGCTCCGTGCAGGTCGAGCACGCTCACCCGCGCGGGTGACTCCTCCTGAATCTCGCCCCGGGTGTAGGAGCGCCAGCCGCGCGGCCAGGCCAGCTCGCCGACGTACACCCGGCCGTCGTGGCCCATGTGCAGCCCGCACGGGCGCTGCACCGCGGTCCACTCCTCCAGGTACTCCCCGTCGGGGCTGAAGACCTGAATCCGGTCGTTCTCCCGGTCCGCCACCAGCACCCGGCCGTCGGGCGCCACCGCGATGGCGTGGGGCAGGTGGAACTGGCCCGGTCCGGTCCCCGGCTCGCCCCAGGACTGGATGAGCCGGCCGTCGGCGCTGAAGCGGTGCACGCGTGCGTTGCCGTAGCCGTCCGAGACGTACAGCTCCCCACTCGGGGCCACCGCGACGTTGGTCGGTCGATTGAAGGGCGGCCCGCCGCGGGCGATGCTGTCCAGCGAGCGGCCGTCGTAACCGGTGTCGGACGCCACCCCGCTGGTCCCGAGCGTCAGCAGCAGCTCACCGCTCGGGGTGAACTTGCGGACGGTGTGGTCGCCGTCGTCCACGCAGTACACCGCGTCGTCTGGCCCAATGGTGATCCCGTGGGTTCGGTTGGTGAACACACCCTCGCCCCAGGAGCCGATGAAGCGTCCGTCGGAGGCGTAGATCAGCACCCGCGGCTGGGAGCGGGTGAGCAGATAGACGCGGTCGCGCGAGTCGACCGCCACCCCGGCAACATCCAGGTGGGTGTAACCGGCGGGAAGCTGCTCCCAGCCCTCCACCACCTCGTATGGAAGCTCACCCAACACCGCCATGGTGCTCCTCCCTGCTGCCTGGCGCCAACGGTCCCGTCGTGAGGGTACTCCGTCGCCGCGCGAGGGGCAACCGCGGCCGCGGGCTGGCCCGCGGCGTGCCAGCATGGTCCGTGATCGGGGTGTGAGCCGCCATTGTTTCGCCGCCTCACGCTCAGAGGGTAGACTCAAATAGCATGACGACACTGCAAGCAACCCTTTCAGAGTTGCACGATCGGCTTGCTGCGGACCGCCCGCTCGCGCAGGACCTCACCCTGGCGGAGCTGGAGGTGCTGCTGGCCGAGCTGGGGCAGCCGCGCTACCGCGCGCGCCAGGTGTTCCACTGGCTGCATGGCCGGCTGGCGACGTGCTGGGAGCAGATGAGCGACCTGCCGGCCGCGCTGCGCCGCGAGCTGGCCGAGCGGCTCGGCGCCGTCGCGGGCGAGGTCGTGGCCGACCAGCGCGCGGCCGATGGTACCCGCAAGCTGCTGCTCCGGCTGCGCGACGGGCAGCAGATCGAAACGGTTGGGATTCCAGCCCGCGACGGCCGGCTGACGGTGTGCGTCTCGACCCAGGCTGGCTGCGCGCTGGGATGCGGCTTCTGCGCGACCGGGGAGATGGGGCTGGCCCGCAATCTGAGCGCCGGCGAGATCGTCAGCCAGGTCTACCAGTTCGCCACCCCCCATGCCCGCCCGGAGGAGCGCGGGGTGAGCAACGTGGTCTACATGGGAATGGGGGAGCCGCTGCACAACTACGCCGCGACGCTGAAGTCGGTCCGGCTGCTCGCCGACCCGCTCGGGATGGGGATGTCCGAGCGGCGGATCACCATCTCGACCAGCGGGCTGGCGCCGCGGATGCGCCAGCTCGCCCACGAAGGGCTGCACGTCCGGCTAGCCGTCTCTCTGCACGCCCCGAACGATGCCATCCGCTCCAGCATCATGCCAATCAATCGCCGCTACCCCCTGGCGGAGGTGCTTGCCGCGGCGCGGGAGTACGCCGCCGAGACGGACCGCCGGGTCAGCTTCGAGTACGTGATGCTCGGCGGGGTGAACGATGCCCCGGAGCATGCGGCGGAGCTGGCCAGGGTGCTGCGCACGGCGCTGCCGCCAGCGTTGCTGCACGTGAACCTGATCCCCTACAACCCGACCGCGGCCGGGTTCGCCAGCTCCAGCGCTGCCAGCATCCGCCAGTTCGCCGACGTGCTCCGCGCCAACGGGGTGCGCGTAACCGTGCGCGCGAGCCGCGGCCGCGACATTGCCGCGGCCTGCGGACAGCTTAAGACCGAGACAAACCGAGCGAATCGTTCTACCATAGCTGCTCTCGGATGAGGGTGGACCACCATGGACGGGATCGTTCGTCCGGATAGCGTCGAGTTGTTAGACGTTGCCAAGGTCTACGTTGGGACGCGGGCGGTCCTGCGCGACCACCTCAATGCCCGCCACGATCGGCAGCAGGTAGCGTATCTCGCCGAGCGGACACTGCCGCACGTGGAGGCGATGCGCGAGGGGCTGCGCTGGGTGGTGCGCGCCCAGGACGGGAGCGTCGACGAGCTGCGCTACGTCGTCGGGCCGGACATCGGCCTCGATGACCCGCTGGATACGCGCGCGCCGGCATCGCTGACCCCGGCCGACGTGCGCTGCCTGATCGCGCTCCTGCACGCTCGGCTGGTGATGGGCTGGCTCCCAAAGATCCCTCCAGAGGCGACGACGTTCCCGGGGCCACCCGAAGGATATCGCGATATCTTCCCCCCGCGCGGCCCGGCGGAGCTGAAGGATCGGCTGGAGGAGCTGGAGCGGGGCATCTGGGAGATCGCCCTGGGCAAGCCGCGGCCCGATATCTACCATGGCCGCTACCGTCGGCTGTACGCCTTCTTCGAGGCCGGCGCCTGGCTGGCGCTGCAAGAGGCGCACCGGCTCAAGGGGCTGTCGTAGCGCACCGCCGGCGCCAGAGCCTGGGGCTGCGCGCTAGTCGGCGCGCGTGGCCCGTTCCAGATCGAGGATCGGGCCGACAGGCGACGAGGTCTCGGTGTATTCCGCGATCCGGTTCAGCCGAGCCAGCAGCTCCCCCGCCTTCACCGCGCTGCTCAGCAGCTCCTGCAGGTAGGCGCGACCGGTGGGCGAGAGGTTCGGTTCGTCGCGCAACAGCAACTCGGCCAATCCCACCACCAGGCTGAGCGGGGTGGCGAGATCATGCGCCACCGCCTTGCCCGTGGCCACCGCCGCCTCCGCCCGCGCCGCCTGCTCCCGGGCTACTGCCAGCTCCTCCCGCAGCCGGTGGCGCTCGACCATCGCCCGCACGGTGCGCGCCAGGGTGTCCCCAGAGAGCCCCTCATCCTTGGGCAGATAGTCATCCGCGCGGGCGCGCAGGGCGCGCGCCGCGATCTCCTCGGAGCCCAGCCCGGTCAGCAGCAGCGCGGGGGTTTCCACCCCCACGGACCGCAGCTCCTCGAGCAGCGTCAGTCCATCGCCATCGTGTAGGTAGTAGTCCAGGAGGAGCGCGTCGTACCGCTTTCCGGCGGCCTGCTCCAGCGCCTCCTGCCCGCTCGCGACCCGGTCGACGGTGAACTCTGCCACGGGTGAGCGGGCCAGCATGAGCATCGCCAGGTCGGCGTGGTCGTCGTCGTCCTCGACCAGCAGGACCTGAACCCCCCGCTCCGTCTCTGATACCCCCTTGCCCTGCATCGCTGTTCGTGCTCCTGACCCGGTCCGATGCTCCCGCCAGCCTCGCTCAGCCGACCTGGCAGCTCGGCAGGACGGCGCAGCTCCACCGGGCCACGGGCTGGGCACACTGCGAGCGCAAGCGGGAGATGGTCACCATCTGGCAGCGGCGAGGGCGGCTCGCGTGCCTCGCGGTCCACCATCATCCGGCACCAGACACCACGTTGGCAATCAGTATGCCTGCTGCTCGTGATCGCCAAGCGAATCCCCGCTCGCGCACTAGAGAGCAAGGAGACGCTCCGGTACGCTACCCTCATCGACGGGAGGGAGCCCGGTGCGCTTCGAGGGAAAGGTGGCGCTGGTGACGGGCGCCGCGGCCGGGATCGGCGCGGCCACCGCCCGCGCGTTCGCAGCCGAGGGGGCACACGCGCTGCTGGCGGATGTGGCGGCGAGCGGCGAGGCCGTGCGCGACGAGATCCGCCGCGCGGGCGGCGCGGCGACGTTCGTGCAGATCGACGTCTCGCGGGCGGAGGACATGGCGCGGCTCGCGGAGGCGGCCGAGCGGATCGGCCGGCTGGACGTGGTGTTTAACAACGCCGCGGTTCCGTTGGTCAAGGGCCTGCTGGAGACCAGCGAGGCCGAGTGGGACCGCCTCATGTCCGTGAACCTCAAGGGCGTCTTCCTGGTCATTAAGGCCACAGTGCCGCTGCTGGAGCGTGTGGGCGGCTGCATCGTCAACAATGCTTCAACGCTGGCGGTCAAAGGCAACCCGCACTGGGTGGTGTACTCCGCCGCCAAGGGAGGTATCCTGGCGATGTCCAAGGCGCTGGCGCATGAGCTGGCCCCACGTGGGATCCGGGTGAACTGCGTCTGCCCCGGGACGATCGAGACCGCGATGTTGGACGAGTTCTTGAGCCGCCAGGCTGACCCGGAGGGCACGCGGACGCAGATGGTGGGGCGCCGGCCGATCAAGCGCCTCGGCACGCCCGAGGATGTGGCCCAGGCGGTGCTCTACCTGGCTTCGGACGCGGCGAGCTGGGTGACCGGCACCGCGCTATTTGTCGATGGAGGCTCCACCGCATGACTGTGCCATCGCTGACCGCCCTGCTCGACCTGCTCAGCGGCGAGCTCCGCGACGCTGCCGCCACGTACACCCGCCGGCTCAGCGACATGCGTGGCTATTACCGCGACCCGGAGGCCGAGGCGCGGCTGCTGGCCGACGATCCGCTCATCTACACCTACGGCGAATCGTTCGCGCCCGAGGTGGAGGGCCAGCTCCGCTTCGGCTCAACCATTATCCAACCCGGCCGGGTGGGCGACGAGTACTTTATGACCCGCGGCCACTACCACGCCCGGCCGGAGGCCGGCGAGGTGTACCTGGCGCTGCGTGGTCACGGGATGCTGGTGCTCGACCGGCGGGACGGCCGAGGCGAGGCACTGGAGCTGCGGCCGGGCACCGTTGCCTACACTCCGCCCGGCTGCGCCCATCGGGCCGTGAACGTGGGCGACGAGCCGTTCAGCTTCTTCTCCGTCTGGCCGGCCAACGCCGGGCACGACTACGCCTCCATCCAGCGGGACGGCTTCTCGCTGCGCGTGGTGGAGCGCAACGGCCGGCCGACCGTCATCCCCGCTCGGAGCGCGCCGTGAGCCAGCCGCGAATCGCCGTTCTGAGTAGCTATGTGTTCGGGTTCCACCTGAACGTCCCGCGGCTCCCGGTGGTCGGCGAATCGCTGCTCGGCACGAATCTGCACCCGGAGCATGGCGGCAAGGGCTCTAACCAGGCGGTCGCCGCCGCCCGGCTCGGGGCACGGGTGCGGCAGGCGGTGGCGGTGGGGCAGGACATCCTGGGAGAGTACGCTGCACGCTTCTGGCAGGACGAGGGGGTTGAAACCCCGGTCCTGGTTCGCGTCCCTGGTCGTCCAACCGGCGGTTTCTGTGTGATGATTACCCCCGGCGAGCAGAACTACACCGTGGTCGACCCGGGCGCCAACGAGGAGCTCAGCCCGGCCGACCTGGAGCGCTTCGAGCCAGCGATCGCCGACAGCGCGCTGCTGCTGGCTCAGCTCGAGCTGGCGGTCGAAACGGTGGAGGCCGGCTTCGCGCTCGCCCGCCGCCACGGCGTCCGCACTGTGCTCACCCCCGGCCCGTACAAGCCGCTGCCCCCCTCGCTGCTCCGCCTGACTGACGTCATCGTCCCGAACGCGGTGGAGGCCCGCTACATCGCGGGTCTGCCGGCCGACGCGCCGCTGAGCCCGGCGGCGTTGGCGGAGAAGCTGGTTGCGCTCGGGCCGGACACGGTCATCATCACCCAGGGTGCCCAGGGCGCGTTCGTCCGCTCCGGCGGCGACGCCTTTCACGTCCCCGCCTTTCCCGTGCGGGAGGTCGACCCGACCGGCGCCGGCGACAGCTTCCTGGCCGGAGTGGCCGTCTCGCTTGCCGAAGGGCGCTCGCTGCGGGAGGCAGTATGGCGCGGCTGCGCCTGCGGAGCGCTGAACGTCCAGGCGTTCGGGGTGATCGCCGGACTGCCCACCCGCGCTCAGCTCGAAGCGTTCCTCAGTTCCCAGGGAGAACAGCAGGCATGACCGCCCTCGAGGAGTTCCTGGTCCATCAGCCCGCCCCATCCCCGGCGCCGTCGCTCGGGATCGGCATCCTTGGCGCCGGCGCGATCGTCAACGCCGGGCATCTCCTGGCCTATCAGGAGGCCCGGTACAACGTGGTAGCCATCGCCGACGTCAACCTCGCCGCGGCGCAGCAGACCGCCGCTCGCTTCGCCATCCCCCACGCCTATGACAGCCTGGACGCGCTGCTGGCCGACCCGGCGGTGCAGGTGGTGGACTTCGCGGTGCCGCCCTGGGTGCAGGTGGAGGGAGCGCCACGGGCTGCCGCCTCCGGGCGCCACGTCCTCTGCCAGAAGCCGCTGGCGCTGACCTACGACAACGCCCGGCGGATCGTCGAGGCGGCCGAGGCAGCCGGAGTGAAGCTGGCGGTGAACCAGCAGATGCGCTGGGAGCCGCTGGTCGCCGCTGCCAAGCGGCTGCTGGACGCCGGCTGGATCGGCACCGCGACCGGGGCGCGGATCGACGTGAACATCAACACCGACTGGCGCGCCTGGCCCTGGATGCTGGACATGCCGCGGATGGAGATCTTCGTCCACAGCATCCACTACCTGGATACGATGCGCTATCTCTTCGGCGAGCCGGCCCTGGTCTTCTCTCGAGGCGCCTGGTATCCCGGCCAGCCGGGCAAGGGCGAAACGCGAACGCTGACCGTGCTGGACTACGGCCCCGAAAAGCAAGTCTTCGTCTCCGCCGAGCACAACAACCAGGCGGGCGACACCTACGCCATCCTGCGGATCGACGGCACCGAGGGGGCACTCGGCGGCCGCTTCGGCGTCTTTGACAACTATCCCCACGGCGCCCCGGACGATCTCTGGGTGATCTCGAAGCGGCACACCAACGGCGAGCGGCAGAGCATGCAGCTACCGGGCACCTGGATCCCCGGCGCCTTCGTCGGCCCGATGGGCGACCTGCTCCGCGCCGCGGCGGGTGGTCCCGAGCCGCTGACCAGCGGCCGGGACAACTTGAAGACGCTCCAGGTGGCGCTGGCTGCCTACCGCTCGATGGACGAGCACCGCGCCGTGGCGCCCGAGGAGATCGGGTAACGCGCTCCCGAAGCCCCGCCAGGCGTCAGACGGGATCGCCAGGCGCGGCCTCGGACAGCGCCAGCGCTCGCTCGGCCTCGAGCAGAGACCGCTCCGCGGCCCGGAAGCGCTGGAGCGCCTCCGGACTGGGCTCTTGCTGCGCTTGCACGTCGGCCCAGTACCGGGCATCACGGCTCCGCTGAACCAGCAGGCGTAGCTCCGCCGTGCTGTGCTCGCTCACCAGCCGGGCCGCCGCGACGTCGAGCGCGCGCTCGGCGAACCGATCGTCTTGGCGCGTGAAATCTCTCCGCCTCGGGGGCGGACGCCGGTCGCGCTGGCGTCGTCGAGCCATAATGGGTGTTAGCCCTTCACTTCTTCTTCGGGCCCTTGTTGCCCATCGGCGGCTTCGCCGGTCGCTTGGTCTTGTTGCCGCCCTTCTTCGACATCGGTGCTCCTCTCAATGCTCAGTGCCAGGGCTCGCCCCGGATGGTCTGCCACGCGTGCTCCGCCGCGGCGCGCCGGATGGGCAGGCGAGCACGGCGAAGAACACCGCGCTCCACCCAGGCCGGGCGGTGCTAGCGATGCGCCCGCTGGCGTTCGAAGCAGTCCGAGCAGTACACGGGCCGGTCGCCCCGCGGCTGGAAGGGCACCTGGGTCTCCCGGCCGCACTGGGCACACACCGCCGGATACATGTCGCGTCGCTCGCGGCCGTATCCGCCACTCGAGCGCCCGGCGCGGCCGCTCTCGGCCTTGCGGGCCGCTCGGCATTCGGGGCAGCGGGACGGCTCGTTGTCGAAGCCGCGGCTGGCGTAAAACTCCTGCTCGCCAGCGGTAAAGGGGAATTGGCGGCCACAATCACGGCAGACCAGCGTCTTGTCTATCACGTCGCGCTCACTCCTCGCGTCATCGAGAGGACGAGTCGTCAGCGCGATCGAGAAGAGGAGGACTCCCCGCCATGGGCGGGCTGCCGATTCGTTCCGCTCGGAGAGAGTGTAGCAGAACCGGAACGCTCGCGCTCGCTCGAAGCCCCGTAGGGCGCGCTACCGCGTCTCCAAGGTGGCAAGCTCGCGCAGCTTGAAGCGTTGCGTCTTGCCGGTGGCCGTCTTGGGTAGCTCGGCCACGAACTCCACCCAGCGCGGGCGCTTGTACTCCGCAATCCGGCCGCGGACGAACTTCTGGAGCTCGCGCGCCAGCTCCGGGCTGCCCTGGTGCCCGGGCCGGAGCACGACGAAGGCCATCGGCTTGATCAGCCCGTCCTGGTCTGCCCGGCCGACGACCCCGGCCTCCTGAACAGCCGGGTGCTCGATCAGCGTGTTCTCGATCTCGACCGGGCTAACCCAGATGCCGCCGACCTTGAGCATGTCGTCGCTGCGGCCGGCATACCAGAAGTAGCCGTCGGCGTCCTGGTAGTACTTGTCGCCGGTGCGGATCCAGTGGCCCTCGATGGTGTCCTTCGTCTTCTCGTGCTTGTTCCAGTAGTAGGCGCAGGTCGAGTCGCCCTTGATGAGCAGGTTGCCGATCTCGCCCTGGGGTACCGGCCGGTTCTCTTCGTCCACCAGCTTCGCCTCGTAGCCGGGGACGATCTGGCCGCTGCTGCCCGGCCGCACCGCCCCCGCACGGTTGGAGATGAAGATGTGCAGGATCTCGGTGGAGCCGATGCCGTCCAGGATCTCGACCCCGAAGCGCTCCTTGAAGCGCTGGAACAGCGCCGCTGGGAGCGCCTCGCCAGCCGAAACGCCCTGGCGAACACTCGACAGGTCGAAGTCCGGCCCGCCCTCGCGCTGGTGCGCCAGCAGCATGGCATAGCTGGTGGGCACCGAGAAGAACAGCGTTGGCCGGTGCCGCTCGACCACCGCGTAGATGTTCGGTGGCGTCGGCGGCCCGGCCCAGAGAATTGTCGTCGCCCCGACCGCGAAGGGGAAGTACAGGCCGTTGCCGAGGCCGTAGGCGAAGAACAGCTTGGCGACGCTGAAGGTGCGGTCCTGAGCGGAGATGCGCAGAATTCCCTTGGCGTACAGCTCAGAGCAGATCACCATGTCGTGGTGCAGGTGGACGCAGCCCTTGGGGAAGCCGGTGCTGCCCGAGGAGTACAGCCAGAAGGCGGCGTCGTCGCGGCTGGTCTCCGCCGCCTCCAGCGTCGTCGGCTGCACCTGCATCAGCTCGCTCAACGAGCGTGTCCCGGCCGGGGCGTTGCCAACGACGACGACCTCACGCAGGAAGCGGAGCTGCTCGCGCGGGATGGCCTGGAGCTGCGGCAGCAGCGCCTCGCTGACGATCGCTACCCCGGCGCGCGAGTCATTCAGGATGTACTGGTAGTCCGCTGGCTTGAGCAGCGTATTGGTTGGAATCGGGACAGCGCCGATCTTCATCGCCCCGAAGAAGCTGTAGGCGAACTCCGGGGTGTCCAGCAGCAGCAGCAGCACCCGCTCCTCGCGCCGCACCCCCAGGGCATCGCGCAGCAGGCTGCCCGTCTGATTCACCCGCTCCAGTACCTGCTGATAGGTAATCCGTTCGTCGCCCGCCTCGATGGCGACCTTGCCGCCCCGCCCTTCCTGGACGTTGCGGTCCACGTAGTAGCTGGCGGCATTGAACTGCTCGGGGATCCCCAGCTCCGCCGCCGAAATCGCCCTGTTGGTCACCACGTCCAGCGTCATTGTCGCCCCTCCTCGGACACGGGCAGCACCCGTCCCGACACTCCGCGCTTCATTCCCCTGTGGGGCCCATTGTTTCAGCCGCGCCGAGCACGGTCAAGCAGCGACTCGCCGGTACAATGAAGCAGGCATGTACCAGGAGAGTGTACGGTCCGACGCGCCCGGGACGGAGCTAGCACCACCGTTCGCGGGGACGCCCCGCCCCCAGGCGATGCTCTTTACGCTCTGGGGCGACTACATCCGCCACTACGGCGGGGAGATCTGGGTCGGCAGCCTGATCCGCCTCGCGGCCGAGTTCGGCCTGTCCGAACCGGCGCTGCGTGCCGTGCTGTCGCGGATGAGCCGCGCCGGCTGGATCGAGGCTACCCGCCAGGGGAACCGCAGCTACTATCGGCTCACCCGGCATGGTCGGGCACTGATTCAGGAGGGCGCGGCACGCATCTTCCAGCCCCGCCGCGAGCCCTGGGACGGCCAGTGGCACCTGCTCACCTACTCCATCCCCGAAGCCCAGCGCAGCCTGCGCGACCACTTTCGGAAACGGATCCAGTACCTGGGCTTCGGCCCCCTCGCAGCCGGCGCCTGGATCAGTCCGCACGACCTGCGCCGGGAAGTCACCGAGCTGGCGGAGGATCTCGGCGTCACCCCGTACATCGAGCAGTTCCGCGGCGCCTCCCTTTCCTCGGGCGAGGCCCGGACGCTGGCAGCGCGGGTCTGGCCATTGGAACGGCTCGCCGCCGCCTACCGCGAGTTCCTGCGCTGGGAGCACGTGCTGGCCGAGATCGCCGAAGCGGGGGTGTCCGACGCCCGCGCCTTCGTGCTGCGCTTCTGGCTCATCCACCAGTACCAGCGCTTCTTCCTGGAGGATCCTAACCTCCCGCCCGAGCTGGTCCCGCCCGACTGGCCCGGCTACGACGCCGCGCACCTGTTCCAGACGCTGCACGACCGGCTCGCCCCGGGCGCCAACCGCTTCTTCGCGGCCGTGTTCGAAAGTCGGACGCGGGAGCGCCAGCGGCAGGCCAGGCCGCTGCGCCAGCAACGCGCGGCAAGCGATCAGGTCACCGTCGTGCCACGCCGGGTCGCGGCGCGATAACGGCGGGCCCGCTCGCCGTGACACACCATCAACCGCCACAATGAGCGGGGAGGCGCAAGCATGAATGAGGAGCCGAGCCTGCTAACTTTCCGCGACGTCTCCGGCCTGCTGCGCGCCGCCGCGCATACGGTTGAGGCGGAGCTGGCGGCGCTGCCGGAGCGCGCCCTGGCCTGGCACCCGGCCCCCGGCGAATGGTGCGTGAAGGAAGTGCTCGGCCACCTGATCGAGGCCGGGCGTCGCGGCTTCAACGGCCGCATCCGCGCCATCCTCGCGGCGCCCGAGTCCGCACTGACCGCCTGGAACCAGGCGGCCGTCGCTCGCGAGCGGCGTGACTGCGAGCGGCACGGGGAAGACCTGCTGCGGGAGTTTCTCGCCCTGCGCGACGACAGCCTGGTTCTCGTCGCCGGGCTACGCGAGGAGAACCTGGGACATGGGGGCTATCATCCCACCGTTGGCTACCTGCGGCTCGTCGACCTGCTCCACGAGTGGGTCCACCACGACCGTAACCACATCCGCCAGATCTTCGCCAACGTGCAGGCCTACGCCTGGCCGCACCTGGGCAACGCCCAGCGCTTCTCGCAGCCGTAGCTGAAAGCGACCAGAGAGCACGAACGGGGCTATCGGAGGATGCGGCCAGGAACTGCGCCTACCGGGACGCCGCAAGCGATGCGTCCCAGGCGTGGCACGCCGCGCAACTGAACACGCCGGAGTGCACCTGGAGGATCTGGGCGATTCCCGAGGATGACCTGCATGTACTGGGCGACGTCGCCGGCAAGGACGTGCTGGAGCCGGGATGCGGGGCGGCACAATGGTCGATCTGCCTGGCTCGGCGCGGCACCGGGCCGGGTAGCCCTCAGAGGTCAGCCCTGACGCGCGCGTGCCCTGCGTCATCACCGTCCCCGTTTCCAGGCTCCGGCGGCCGCTGAAACGGATATAGCCGCTCGTACCGAGCGGGCCTGTCAGGCCGGGTGGAGCGCGAGCCCCGCCCGCTGGTACCCTTCTGCACGGGTAACGGGTCCTGGGGGGCTCGTCGACCATCGGGCCGGGGAGCTCCACGCGAAATGCAGGCTGGACGACGCTACACCTCGCGGCGGCGCGGCTGGGCCAACGTGCTGCGCTGGTCTGCTATCGCCGTCGCTACGCTCTGGCTGCTATTTCCCTTCTACTGGACAGTCACGACGTCGCTGAAGAGCGGGCTGGACCTGTATCGCGGCTACGTCCCGTTCGTGAACTACACCCCCACGCTTGGCATGTGGAAGGGGGAGCTGGCCACCCGCTGGGAGCTGGATCGGATGGCGCTGCTGAACAGCCTGGCGATTGCCAGCGGGAGCGCGGTGATCTCGGTGATGCTGGGAGGGAGCGCCGCCTATGGCCTGGCCGGGCTGCGCGGTCGCAGGTTCACGCCCTGGCTCACCATCCTGTGTCTGGGGCCGCGCTTCATCTACCCGATCGCGCTGCTGATCCCGTTCTACCTGATGATGCGGTTGCTGGGGCTGGTGGACAACGTGCTGTCCATGATCATCGCCAACAGCATCTTCGGGCTTCCGTTCGCGGTGCTGATTCTGCGGGACGCCTTCGTCAGTATTCCGCGCGAGCTGGAGGAGGCGGCGCTGGTGGACGGCTGCTCGCACTGGCAAGCGCTGTGGCGGGTGCTGTTCCCGCTGGTACGGCCGGCAGTGGTGGCCGCCGGGATGCTCGCCTTCGCCGCCGCCTGGAACGACTACCTGTTCGCGCTGGTGCTGAGCGTGCAGTGGGCGCGGCCGATCACCTACATCCTGGCTGGCACCGGCGGAACGCAGCTCCTGATGGTGCGGGCGATCATGGCGATGACCCCGCCCATCATCCTGGCGCTGCTGGCGCAGCGCTACCTGGTGCGGGCGCTGACACTCGGCGTAGTGAAGTAGCCGCGGCCTCGGGAGATCGGCCGGACTGGGGCCAACGAGGGGAGGGAGATGTCCGCGTGGGATGACCGGGCGGCGCTGGAGCGGGACTGGCTGGTGGATGAGCACGCGCCGGGGGATATCCACCTCTTTCGCCGTCTGGAGACGCGGGTTGCACTCCAGAGCCCCTACCAGCGGATCGAGATTGCCCGGCTCGAGCCGCTCGGCTGGTGCCTCATTCTGGATGGCAAGCTCCAGTCAGCGGAACTGGACGAGCGGCTGTACCATGAGCTGCTGGTCCATCCCGCCCTGCTGGCGCACCCCCGTCCGCAGCGGGTGCTCATCCTGGGCGCGGGCGAGGGGGCGACGTTACGGGAGGTGCTGCGGCACCCGAGCGTGGTCGAGGTCACCGCGGTGGACATCGATCAGGCAGTGGTGGAGGTGTGCCGGGCTCACCTGCCCACCTGGCACGCTGGCGCTTTCGATGATCCACGCGTCCGGCTGGTAATCGGCGATGCCGAGGCGTTCCTGCGCGAGGAGGCGAGCGAGGCCGGCTACGACGTGGTCATCGGCGATCTCACCGATCCGGGCGACGTGGGGCCGGCGCGGCAGTTGTACGCGCGGCACTTCTTCGAGCTGATCGCCCGGCGCCTGGCCGTGGGGGGGATCTACGTGAGCCAGTGCGGCGAGGTGCGCCACCACGCGGCCGAGGCGCATGGCCAGCGGATCATTCGGCTGCTCCGCGAGGTTTTCCCGGCGGTCTTGCCGTACGCGGAGTACATCCCGTCGTTCGACGCGATCTGGCTGTTCGCGCTGGCGGGCGGGCTCCGCCCCGGCGGCATTCCCGTTGCCACGATCGGCCGCCGGGCGCAGGCGCGGGGCCTCCAGCTTCAGCACTACGGACCGGCCGAGCACCAGCGCGCCTTCAGCTACCCATTCCTGGCGCGCTGGGCCGCGGACGCGGCCGACGCGGAGGGACGCCGCGCTCAGTCGAGTCGGACGAAATAGCTCTGGCAGGCGAGGCGGAGCAGCTCGGGGCTGAGGCGCGGCGTCTCGCCCTGGAAGTGGGCGATGTCGCGGAGCTGGTCGACCAGGTCGCGCGGGTGGCAGGCGCGGCGCGGCAGGTGGTGCTCCTGGTAGTAGGCGTCGAGGAGCGCCAGCGCCCGCTCGTCCAGCTCGAGGTTGTGCGCCGCGCAGACCCGCTCCAGGATCGCCCGGAACTCCTCTGGACCGGGATCGGGGATGTGGATCTTGTAGCGAATGCGCCGCAGGAACGCCTCGTCCACCAGGTCCCGCGGCTCCAGGTTGGTGGAGAACACCAGCAGCTCGTCGAACGGCACCGCCAGCGTCTGGCCGCTGTGCAGGGTGAGATAATCTACCCCCTTCTCCAGCGGGACGATCCAGCGGTTGAGCAGCGCGCGCGGCGAGACCTGCTGGCGGCCGAAGTCGTCGAGCAGGAAGACGCCGCAGTTGGCCTTGAGCTGCAGTGGCGCCTCGTAGAAGCGGCCGCTTTCCAGGTAGGTCAGATCGAGCAGCTCGAGGGTCAGCTCGCCGCCGGCCACCACGAACGGCCGCTTAGACAGCACCCAGCGGCGGTCGCGGTCGTCCACTCGCCCATCGTCCGCCTCGAGGGCGGTGTGATAGACGGGATCGAAGAATTTGATCACCTGGCCGTCGTGCTCGAGGGCGTGCGGCAGAAACACCGCGCCGCCGAGCAGCCAGCCCATCCGCTCCGCGAGCGAGGTCTTCCCGTTTCCCGGGGGGCCGAAGAGGAACACCGAGCGGCCGGAGCGGACCGCTGGGCCCACCTGCTCCAGGATACGCGCGGGGAAGATCAGGTCGCTGAACGCGAGCGCGAGCTCCTGGCGGCCGACCCGCGCCTCGCGCACCGTCTGCGCCTTGACCGACGCGCGGTACTGCGGCATCGGGACCGGGGCCGGCCCGGCGTAGCGGCTGCGCTCCGCCAGCTCCTGGGCGTGGGCGCGGCCCCGATCGGTCAGCATGTACTCGTAGCCGCTCGCCAGAGTGCTGGCGCCGCCGCGCACCTCGACCAGCGCCTGGCGGCGCAGTCCATCCAGCAGGCCGTCGAGCACGTTAGAAAACGGGAGGCGAATTCGCCGCGCCAGCTCGGTTCCGCTGGCGCTGCCGCCGAAGTACAGCAGCTTGAGGAGGAGATCCGACAGGAACGCCGGAGACAGTCCCGTATCCGCGACGGAGCGTAGCGGCGGGGGGACAAACGGGACGGCGACCTGAGTGGAGTGCATCTCGGAACCCTTTAGCGACAATGGGAGCGCCAGCGCGCCTTTGCCTGCCCTCCGTAGCCGTGCCTACAATGGGGTGTGCTGGCCCCGGGGTGTGAGCGGGGCACACCCGAAGGGGCGTGGCGACATGGTGCAAGCGGCGAACCTGGGCTACCCGCGTATCGGTAAGCGGCGTGAGCTCAAGCGTGCCCTAGAAGCGTATTGGGCCGGCAAAGAGTCTTCTGAAGCGCTGCTGGCTACCGCGGCGCAGCTCCGCCAGGAGAGCTGGCGGTTCCAGCAGCAGGCCGGCCTTGACCTGATCCCCAGTGGCGACTTCTCGCTGTACGACCACGTGCTGGATACCATCGCGCTGGTGGGCGCGGTGCCGCCCCGCTTCGGCTGGACCGAAGGCCAGGTCGACCTGGAAACGTACTTCACCATGGCGCGTGGCGCCGAGGGGGTTCCCGCGCTCGGGCTGACCAAGTGGTTCGACAGCAACTATCACTACCTCGTCCCTGAGCTCTCCGCCGGGCAACGGTTCACGCTGGCCAGCAGCAAGCCGTTTGACGAGCTGGCCGAGGCGCAGGCGCTGGGCATCCCCGCCCGGCCGGTGCTGCTCGGTCCGGTCAGCTTCCTGCTGCTCGGGCGAGCGGTTGAGCCGGGGCTGGACCCGCTGCGGGACCTGCTCGACGCGCTGCTGCCCGTCTACCAGGAGGTTGTCCGCCGGCTGGCCGAGCAAGGCGCCGCCTGGATTCAGCTTGACGAGCCCTGCCTGGTGCAGGAGCGCTCCGAGGCCGATCTGGCCGCGCTGCGGCGGGCCTACACGGCGCTGGCGACAGCCCGGGGTGGGGCGAAGCTGCTGGTGCAGACCTACTTCGGCCACGTCGGCGAGGCGTACCAGACGCTGGTCTCGCTCCCAGTGGAGGGCGTGGGGCTGGACCTGGTGCGTGGACCGGAGAACCTGGAGCTGCTGGAGCAGCACGGCTTCCCGGCGGACAAGTGGCTTGGCGCCGGCGTCGTGGATGGCCGCAACGTTTGGCGGACCGACCTGGATCAGGCGCTGGAGACGCTCGCCCGAGTGCAGCGAGCCGTTCCGGCCGAGCGGCTGATCGTCAATCCCTCCTCCTCGCTGCTCCACGTGCCGATCAGCGTGGAACTGGAGCCCCCTCCGGTCTCCGGCCCGGATCTGCGGCCCTGGCTGGCGTTCGCCGAGCAGAAGGTGGCGGAGGTGGTCAGCCTCGCCCGGGCGGTACGCGCGGGAGCGGCGGCGATCGCGGAGGCGCTGGCCCGCAGCCGCGAGGTGGTGGCGAGCCGCCGGACCTCGGCGCTGACGCGTGACCAGGCGGTACGGGCTCGGCTTCAGGCCGTTGGCGAGGCCGAGCTGGCCCGCGCGGCCCCCTTCGCTGCGCGCCGGCCGGCCCAGCGCCAGCGGCTCGGGCTCCCAGAGTTGCTACCCACTACCACGATCGGCTCGTTCCCGCAGACCAGCGATCTCCGCAAGGCTCGCCGCCAGCTTCGCGATGGCCAGCTCTCCGAAGCCGAGTACGACCGGGCGGTGGAGCAGGCAACGCGTGAGGTGATTCGGCTCCAGGAAGAGCTGGGGCTGGACGTGCTGGTCCACGGCGAATTCGAGCGCGGCGACATGGTGGAATACTTCGCCGAGCGGCTGCGAGGCTTCGCCTTTACCCAGCACGGCTGGGTGCAATCGTACGGCTCGCGCTATGTTCGGCCTCCGCTGCTGTACGGCGACGTCTCCCGGCCGGAGCCGATGACAGTCCGCTGGGCCACGTTTGCCCAGTCGCTCACCCGCAAGCCTGTCAAGGGGATGCTCACCGGGCCGATCACGCTGCTGAACTGGTCGTTCGTGCGCGACGACCAGCCGCGCGCGGAGACCTGCCGCCAGCTCGCGCTGGCGGTGCGCGACGAGGTCGCGGACCTCCAGGCCGCCGGACTGCGGGTGATCCAGGTGGACGAGCCGGCGCTGCGCGAGGGGCTCCCGCTGCGGCGCGAGCGCTGGCCAGAGTACCTGACCTGGGCGGTGGATTGCTTCCGGCTCGCTGTCGGCGTCGCTCGCCCGGAGACGCAGATCCAGACACACATGTGCTACAGCGACTTCAACGACGCGGCGATCTTCGACTCCCTCGAAGCGATGGATGCCGACGTGTTGCTGATCGAATTCTCTCGCTCGGCGGAGGGGTTGCTGGACGTCTTCCGGCGGCGCGGCTACAGTCGCGACATCGGCCCGGGCGTGTACGATGTCCACTCCCCGGCTGTGCCAGATGTGGCGGAGATGATCCGTCGGCTACGCTCCATCCTCTCCACGCTGGACCCGGGGCAGGTGTGGGTCAACCCGGATTGCGGGCTGAAGACCCGGGGCTGGGCCGAGGTGATCCCCAGCCTGCGCAACATGGTGGCGGCGGCACGACAGGTGGCTGGCCGGGTTCAGCCGGTGCGCCGCTGAGGCAGCCGCCCGATCTGCGGTGGCTGCCTCCCTGGCGGCTGACCGAACCGGCTGCGTTCGCTCAGGCAAGACATCCTCGGCGCTGGCTTCCCGCCAGCCCGGCCGGGGGTTGTGCAGGTCGCAAGGGCAATACCGCCCGGGGGCATGGGTCTCTGCCCCTCCCCCGGGTGGCGCAGACACAATGGACCAGGATTCTTTCAGACAGCCTGGGGCTCGCTCTCCGGTGCTATCTCTTGTACACTGGCTGGTGCTTCCGCGGCTGCCGGGGGGGCCTCCGGCCGCGGCTGCCGGCGTTCCTGGCTGTCACTCCGTTGATTCGACTGTTTTTGTGCAGGCGGGCGGCATGTTGGGCATACAATCTCGCCGGCGTCAACACTCCGCGAGGGCTTGTCCACCTTCCGTCCGCAGCGCGCGCAGCGCGCCATACACCATCCCCTTTCCTACTGACGGGCTCGCTGGCCCGGGCTCACGCGGGACGCGGGCCGTTTGGCTGGCGGCCACGAGCGTCTGGCGTGTTTCCACGTACACTGCATTGTAGGGGACAGCGCAGGCCGGCAGTGGTGAAGCAGACTCGGGCACTACTCTTGCGAACCCTCGGGCCCGAAGCACCAGGAGGTGCAGTGATTGAGCACGGTGAATTTCAACAGTACGTCGGCCCTGCCTGAAAGCAATCGCCCACGCGCATCGATGGCTGAACACCGACAGCGTCTTGAAGAACATCGCGACCGGCTCCTCGCGCTCAAGCAGCGCCAGGGCTTCCTGACCCTGGCGGACGTTGTCCGCGCGGTTGCCGACACCCCACAAGACCTCGACGAAGTCCGCGACCTGCTGGACGACGCCGGGATCGTGCTGTACGAAGAGGGTGAGGCGGAGCCGTCCTGGGAAGAGGCGGCCGCGGCCGAGCCGGACGAGATCATCGGGGAGCGTGCCCCCGGCCTGGGCTTCCGCGAAGGCATCGCCCCGCTGGCGCCCGGCGTCGAAGAGTACGCCCCCGAGACACCGGCTGCCATTTACTTGCGCGACATCAGCCGCGTGCCGCTACTGACCGCCGACGAGGAGATCAGCCTCGCCCAGGCCTACGAGGCTGGGCGGGAAGCCGGGGCCCGGCTCAGCCAGGAGACGAGCCTGTCCCCGGAAGAGCGCGCCAGCCTGGAAGAGGCGGTTGCCCGGGGTGAGGAGGCGCGCCGGCGGCTGACGGAGAGCAATCTGCGACTGGTAGTTTCGGTCGCCCGCAAGTACATGGGGCGGGGGCTGCCGATCCTGGACCTCATCCAAGAGGGCAACATCGGCCTGGGGCGGGCGGTGGAGAAATACGATTGGCGCAAGGGCTATCGCTTCAGCACCTACGCCTACTGGTGGATCCGCCAGGCCGTTACTCGCGCCATCGCCGACCAGGCGCGGACGGTGCGCGTGCCGGTGCACATGATCGAAGCGATCAGCCACCTGTACAACGCCTCGCGCGAGCTGCAGCAGTCGCTGAACCGCGAGCCGACGCGCGAGGAGCTCGCGCAGCAGTTGAACACTACCGCGGACAAGATCGACCAGATCGTCAACGCGGCCAAGCAGCCGATCTCGCTCGAGACACCGATCGGCCACGAAGAGGACAGCACCATCTCCGACCTGATCGCTGATCGCACCGTCCATACCCCCAGCGATCTGGCCTCCGCCTCGCTGCTGAAGGATTACCTGGACGAGGCGTTTCGGACCATCCTGACACCGCGCGAGCGCCAGGTGATCCGGATGCGCTTCGGGCTGGAGGACGGCCAGGACCGCACGCTGAGCGAGATCGCTGAGGAGCTCGGGGTGAGCCGCGAGCGGATCCGCCAGATCGAGGCCGAGGCGCTGGCCAAGCTCCGCCGCCCCGGCTTGCGCCAGAAGCTGCGCGAGTACCTGGACTGAGCGCGCCTGACGCTAGTCGTCCAGGCGGACGTCGCTGATCGCCCCGGTTGCCGCGTCCACCACCAGCTCACCGACTACCCCGTGGGCGCCGAGCCGACCGACCTGCACGAACCAGACTTCGCGCCCGCGCAGCGCCCCCAGCACCGGCGGCAGCGCGAACAAGCCGCTGTGCTCGCGCGACAGATACGACTGCGCAATCTCCCGGGCCCGCTCGTCGGATACGGTCGACGGCGGCAACGGCTCCGGCTCGCGCCGCGGTTTCGCGGGCCAGACGGGGCGACGAGGATAGCGCGAGAAGCTCACGAACGACTCCCGAATACGGCTAGCGGGCCACGTCAGAGCAGTCAGGCGTATTGTACCGCCTGGCAGCCCAGCCGCGGGGCATCCCCGGGCACCGGCCCGCGAAGCCGGGAGCGAGGGCGGGGCAGCCCGTCGACGCCCCGCGGCCGGGCCTGGTATCCTCGCCCCCGGGAGTGACGATGGCGCCGGTTCGACGCGAGGACGACCACTTGGAAGTCGCCGCCACCTGGGAAGACCTGGTGGAGCGCAAGATCCGCGAGGCGCAGGAGCGGGGCGACTTCGACAACCTGCCCGGCCAGGGCCAGCCACTCCGCATCGAAACCAATCCCTACGCACGCGACTGGGAACTGGCCTACAAGATCCTCAGCGACCACGGATTTGCGCCCCCCTGGGTGGAGGCGAGCCGAATCATGGAGCAGGCGGTAGACGCGGTCCGCGCGGCGAGCACGAGCTGGCCGGGCCCTCGTCCGAGCGAGCGTGCCGCCCAGCGTGCCGCGCACCTGGAGCGGGTGCGGGCGGCCAACGCGGCGATCGATCGCTTCAACCTGCTGACCCCATTCCCCTGGCTGCAGCGCGCGCGCCTGTCCCTGGAGGCGGAGGCGCGCCGCTTCGACGCCGCCTGGCCTGGAGAGTAGCCCGCGGCGCCTTTTCGGGCTGGCGGCCCAGGTCACACCGCGGGTGGGTCGCCGGTCCGCTGGCGGCCGCGCGGGGCGCGGCCGTGGGGTAGCCGCTCGAGCACCATCGACTCGCTCGCCACCTGCGCGTCGTCGGACGGGATCGCCCCGTCGTCCTCCACGCTGCCGCCCGGCTCGTCGCCCTCGATCCGCGCCGCCCGTAGCTCGTTCTTGCGCCCGGAGAGTTCGTCCTTCCGCGCCGCGCGGCTCACCCTGCGCTTGGCCATGTCACCCTGCCCTCGTTCATCGGTGTTGAACCCGGACAGGGGTGCACGGCATGTGCCAGCCGCGCCGCGGGCCGCAGACGCAGAGTGGCCTCAGCCACGCAGGGCGGACCGAAGCAGCTCCCGGTTCAGCAGCGCGATGAAGTTCAGCGAGATCTGCTTCGGACAGACCGCCTCGCACTCGCCGTGGTTGGTGCAGTGGCCGAACCCCTCGGCATCGTGTTGTGCCACCATGTTGCGCACGCGTCGGAACCGCTCCGGCTGTCCCTGGGGCAGCAGGTTCAGGTGGGCCACCTTGGCAGCGGTGAACAGCATCGCCGAGGCGTTCGGGCAGGCGGCGACGCAGGCGCCGCAGCCGATACAGGCCGCGGCATCCAGGGCGCGCTCGGCATGCTCCTTCGGCACCGGGATGGTGTTCGCCTCCGGGGCGCTGCCGGTGTTGACCGAGATGTAGCCGCCCGCCTGGATGATCCGGTCGAACGCCGATCGGTCCACGACGAGGTCCTTGATCACCGGGAACGCCGCGGCGCGCCAGGGCTCCAGCACCAGCTCGTCGCCGTCCTTGAAGTGGCGCATGTGGAGCTGGCACACGGTGGTGGCCCGCTGCGGGCCGTGCGCGATGCCGTTGATCATGAAGCCGCAGGTGCCGCAGATCCCTTCGCGGCAATCGCTGTCGAAGGCGATGGGATCCTCGCCCCGGGCGATCAAGTCCTCGTTGACAACGTCCAGCATCTCCAGGAAGGACATGTGCTCATTGATGTCCCGCGCCTGGTAGGTGACGAACCGGCCAGGATCCGCGGCGTTCTTCTGCCGCCACACTTTCAATATCAGGTTCATGCGTCGTCTATCCGTCTCCCGTATCGGCCCGCGGCCAGCGCCCGGATGGGGATCACTTGTAGCTGCGGACAGTGAGATGCACGTACTCGAAGTGGAGCGGCTCCTTGTGCAGGATCGGCGGGCAATCCTTGCCGCCGTACTGCCAGGCGGCCACGTAGGCAAAGTGCTCGTCGTCGCGCAGCGCTTCGCCATCCTCGGTCTGGCTCTCCACCCGGAAGTGGCTGCCGCACGACTCGGTACGGTGCCAGGCGTCCAGGCAGATCAGCTCGGCCAGCTCCAGGAAATCGGCGACCCGGCCGGCCCGTTCGAGCGATTGGTTCAGCTCCTCGTTCTCGCCGAGAACCCGGACGTCGCGCCAGAACTCCTCGCGGATCTCCGGGATACGGGCCAGCGCCTCGCGCAGGCTGGCATCACTGCGGGCCATCCCGCAGTTGTTCCACATCACGTGGCCCAGCTCGCGATGGAAGAAGTCGACCGACTTCGATCCGTTGATCGAGAGCAGCGTCTTGATCCGCTGCCGTACCTCCGCCTCGGCCTCGCGGAACTCCGGCCGGTCCGGCTTCATCCCATCTGGCTTGACGCTGGCGAGGAAGTTCGGGATCGTCGCCGGGAGGATGAAGTAGCCGTCGGCCAGGCCCTGCATCAACGCGCTCGCCCCGAGCCGGTTCGCACCGTGGTCGGAGAAGTTCGCCTCGCCGCCGACGAACAGGCCCGGGATCGTGCTCATGAGGTTGTAGTCCACCCACAGCCCGCCCATGGTGTAGTGGACGGCGGGGTAGATGCGCATCGGCACCTTGTACGGATCCTCGCCGGTGATCCGCTCGTACATCTCGAACAGGTTGCCGTAGCGCTCGCGGATACGCTCGACCCCCAGGCGCTGGATCGCCTCTGAGAAGTCGAGGTAGACGCCGCGGCCGCCCGGCCCCACTCCCCGGCCTTCGTCACAGACCTCCTTGGCGGCGCGCGAGGCGATGTCGCGCGGGGCCAGGTTGCCGAAGCTGGGGTACTTGCGCTCCAGGTAGTAGTCCCGCTCGTCCTCGGGGATCTCGTTCGGCGGGCGTGTGTCGCCGGGGCGCTTCGGCAACCACACCCGGCCATCGTTGCGGAGCGACTCGCTCATCAGCGTCAGCTTGGACTGGTAGTCGCCAGAGACGGGGATACAGGTGGGGTGGATCTGCGTGAAGCAGGGGTTGGCAAAGGCCGCGCCCTTCTTGTAGGCCCGCCAGATGGCGGTGGCGTTGCAGCCGCGGGCGTTGGTGGACAGGTAGAAGACGTTGCCGTAGCCACCCGTGCAGAGCAGGACCGCATCGGCCACGTGCGACTCGATCTCGCCGGTGACCATATCGCGGGTGACGATCCCGCGTGCCCGGCCGTCCACCACCACCAGCTCCAGCATCTCATGCCGGGAGTACATCGTCACCGTCCCGGCGGCGATCTGCCGGCAGAGCGCCTGGTAGGCGCCCAGCTCAAGCTGCTGGCCGGTCTGGCCGCGAGCATAGAACGTGCGGGACACCTGGGCACCGCCAAAGGAGCGGGTATCCAACAGGCCGCCGTATTCGCGGGCGAACGGCACCCCCTGGGCGACGCACTGGTCGATGATGTTCACGCTCAACTCGGCCAGGCGGTAGACATTCGCCTCCCGCGAGCGGAAGTCGCCGCCCTTGATCGTGTCGTAAAAGAGCCGGAAGACCGAGTCGCCGTCGTTGCGGTAGTTCTTGGCCGCGTTGATCCCACCCTGGGCGGCGATGCTGTGCGCTCGGCGCGGGCTGTCCTGATAGCAGAAGCACTTGACGTTGTAGCCCAGCTCCCCAAGCGAGGCCGCGGCGGACGCCCCGGCCAGGCCGGAGCCGACGACGATGACGGTGTAGCGGCGCCGGTTCGCCGGGTTCACCAGCTTCATCTCGAACCGGCGCCGCTCCCACTTCTGCTCGAGCGGGCCGTCCGGGACGTTCCCGTCCAGCGGCTCGTCCGCGACGCGATAGGCGATGGGTGCCGAAGCGGGGGCGGCGGTGATGGCCAAGGCAGTGACCTCCGCAGTTCTAGCGCACGATCCCGATCAAGATGGAGACCGGGATGGCGATGTTGCCCAGGGTGAGCACTACAGCGAAGAACGTCGCCACGTTTCGCCAGAGGCGATCCCAGCGGGAGCTGTTCAGGCCGAGCGTCTGGAACATGCTCCAGACGCCGTGATACAGGTGCATGCCCAGGACGATCACGGCCGCCACGTAGATCAGGGTAACGTACCAGACGCGGAAATCGCCGATAACGTTGCTGTAGATATCGCCTTCTCGGAAGGGCGCATACGTGGCCGGGTGCAGTGTGCCGGTGGTCAGATCCAGCACGTGGTAGATCACGAACAGCAGAATGATGACTCCGCCCCAGCGCATCGTTCGCGAGGCGTAGGTGGACTCCAGGTTCTTGCGCAGCGCGTAGCCGGCCGGTCGGCTCGCGTAATCCCGCCGGCTGAGTTGGTAGGCGGCGGTGACGTGCAGGATCAGCGCCACCAGGAGGATGACTCGCACGATCCAGAGCAGTTGCTGGCTGCGGAAGAACGGGTCACCGGCCACACGCAGGAACACGCCCCACTGGTTCAGCGCCTCCGGGCCGTAGAAGACGCGCAGGTTGCCCCAGAGATGGAGAATGACGTAGCCGAACAGGATGATGCCGCTGATCGCCATGACAAACTTCTTGCCGACGGACGTCTGCCAGAGCGACAGGAGCCCCGAGACCGGCCGGTTCCTGACCAGCGACTCGTTGATCACCATCCCATTACCCCTTGGCGTGCTGCTCTCGACTCGATTGTAGAACCGTTGGGCCCGGCGTGGCACCGTTCTCCTGGCCGCGAGCCGAATTGTCCGCCCGGCCCCGGGCGCTGGCGGTACACTCAACCAGATGAGGCAGCAATGAATCGAGCCCAGATCCTGGTGATCGACGATGACCCGCGCCTGACCAGCGCGCTCCGGCGCGCGCTCGCGCTGGAGGGGTACCAGGTCGAGATCGAGAATGACCCGGTGCGCGGGCTGGCACACGTCCGCGAATCCGAGCCGGACCTGGTGATCCTGGACGTGATGATGCCGAAGCTGGACGGCCTGGAGGTCTGCCGCCGCTTGCGCGCCGCCGGGGACACCCCGATCCTGATGCTCACCGCCAAGGACCAGACGGCGGACCGGGTGCGGGGGCTGGACAGCGGCGCCGACGACTACCTGGTCAAGCCATTCGCGGTGGAGGAGCTGCTGGCGCGGGTGCGGGCGCTGCTCCGGCGGCGCCAGCCGGAGCAGGACCGGACCCGGCTGCGCTTCGCGGACCTGACGATGGACGTGCCCAGCCGCACCGTCGTCCGCGGCGACCGGGTGATCGATCTGCGGCCGCGCGAGTTCGAGCTGCTAGAGTTCTTCCTCCGCCACCCGCGCCAGGTGCTGACCAAGGAGCAAATCTACGAGCGCGTCTGGGGCTACGACTTCGGCGGCGAGTCGAACGTGCTGGACGTCTACGTTGGCTACCTGCGCCAGAAGCTGGAGGCGGGCGGCGAGCCCCGGCTGGTCCACACGCAGCGGGGCGTGGGCTACGTGCTCCGAGAGGAGGCCCGCGCCACGACTCCTGATCCAGGACAGGGCTGAGCCATGCTGCCGGTGCGTTGGCGCCTGGCGCTCTGGAACAGCCTGGTGCTCGCCGCTGTCCTAACGCTGAGCGGCGCACTCATCTGGGCGGTGCTCACCCGCACGCTGCAGACCCAGCTCGACGACGCGCTCGCCTCCAAGGCGGCCGACGTGGCCGCCGCCGCGGCGCAGCTCCCGTCGTATCCACGTGTGGTGCTGCTGCCCGACGTTGCCAACTTCACCTCGGCTGATACCTTCCTCCAGCTCGTCTCCGTAGATGGCCGGCTCCTGGACCGCTCGCCCAATCTCGGCCAGCAGACGCTCCCCTGGGATTCCGGCGTCCTGGCGGCGGCGGCGCGCGGCTCCTCCAGCTATACCACCCGCACGGTGGCCGGCGAGCACCTGCGCATCTTCACCACCCCGCTCCAGGTGGGCGGCGCCACCGTGGCGGTGCTGCAGGTCGCCCGCGCTACCACCGTGCTGGACGAAACTCGCCGCCTGCTGGCGCTGACGCTGCTCGCCAGCGGTGCTGGCGGGCTGGTGCTGGCGCTCGTGCTGGGCTGGTGGCTCGCGGGACTCGCCCTCGCTCCGGTGCGACGGGTGACGCAGACGGCGCGCGAGATCGCCCTTTCCGGCGAGCCCAACCGACGGCTGAGCTATCGTGGCCCGAACGACGAGCTGGGCGCGCTGTCGGCGACCTTCAACACTATGCTCGATCGTCTCTCCACTGTGCTGGCGGCGCAGCGCCGCTTCGTCGCGGACGCCTCCCACGAGCTGCGCACCCCGATGACGACGCTGCGGCTGAACATCCACGCGCTGCTGCACGACCCGAATGACGATCCCGTTGAGCGCCGTGCCGCGCTCTCAGAGATGGCCGACGAGATGGACCGCCTCAGCCGCCTGGTGAGCGGGCTGCTGGAGCTGGCGAGGGCAGACGCGGGGCGCCCGCCGACGCGCGAGGTCGTCCCGCTCGACGAGGTGGTCCGTGAAGTGATCCACAAGCTCGAGCCGCTGGCGGATGGCCGGCTGCGGCTGGAGCGGCTGGACCCGGTGGAGCTGCGGGGTAGCCGCGACGGTCTGCGCCAGGTGGCGCTCATCCTGCTGGACAATGCGCTCAAGTTCTCCCCGCCCGACGCCCCGGTGCGGGTATCGCTGGCAGCCAGCCGCGCGCCGCGCCAGGTCGTGCTCACCGTCGCCGACCAGGGGATCGGCATTGCGCCCGAGGACATGCCACACCTGTTCGAGCGCTTCTATCGCTCTGCGGCAGCGCGCCAGACCAGCGGCACCGGTCTGGGGCTCGCGATCGCGCGGACGATCGTCGAGGAGCACGGCGGGGCGATCGACGTCACCAGCGCCCCGGGGCAGGGGGCCACATTCCGGGTCACGCTGCCGCTCAGTGGACAGCCCACCCGGCCGGGGCGCGAACAGCCGCTTCCAGAGAAGGAGCGGCTGGAAGTCGCGTCCTGATAGGCGCAGAGCCCGGCGGATTGCCCGGGGCCTGGTCCTCCCCTGCGGCGCGGCGCACGCTCCGCTCTCCCAACTATAGGGAGTTGGGTACAGGGGCGGACAGGACTCCAGCTCGCTATTCGGGGTTCGGCATTGGAATTCCAACACCGAACCCCGAATCCCGCCGGGGCGCGGCCGGCCAGCACGGCCGCTTAGGAGGCCAGGGGCATCTGAGCCCCGCTCTCCAGCCGGGCCAGCTCTGGACCCCACACCTGTGCTGGCGCGCCGGCCGCCAGCGCCAGGCGCAGCATCCTGGCCGCGGCAGGCCCGTCGCCGAGGCGCTCATACACCGAGCGCAGCCGCTCGACGATATAGCTATTCGATGGGTCGAGCTCGAACGCAGCCTCAAGGGCAGCGCGAGCGCCGGGGAGGTCCGGCTGGGGACGGCGCATCAACGCCTCGCCCAGCGCGAGGAAGTTGGCAGCTCGGGTGTCATCCCACTGGAGCGCCTTGCGCGCGTGCCGCGCTGCCTCGTCCCAATCGGCGCGGTCGATCGCCCGTCGGGCGCGGGACAGGTGGTACCAGCCGGCTTCGCGACAGCGCGCCCATTGCCTGGGCTGGGTAAAGACATCGTACTGGCGGATGCGGGAGGGCAGCGTCATCCGCGACCGGGGATCGAGAAGACCGCGGACGAACGCGGCCCAGCGTGACACGAGCGCCGGGGCGGGGATTGGAGCCGGGGCAGCGAGTGATGGAGGGGCGACACGATGAGACCGATGAACCGTGAGCGCAACACGCATGAGCTTGCTCCCCGCGAAGAGTGGGCTCAGTGCCAGGCTGGCTGGTAGGAGCCACCGCTGAAGATGCATGTCCTGTGCCGGGATTCGCCGCGCCTCGGCCTTCTCGCCGGGTTGTACGCAGGATCTCCTATCTTCCTTAACGCAAGGCCGCAGTGCTGGTTGCCGACAGTGGCCACCGGTTGCCTGTCGTGGGCACTTTCAGCGGATTTTCACCTCGCTTTGGCCGGCCGTTTAGCTGCGGGCACCGTTTGTGCGATAGAGTGATCTCGACGTAAGGATGAAGAGACGGCGATGAAGGACGGCTTGTCATGGTGACCGTGGTGATCCCGAGGGCCCGCCGCGCGTTCGCCGAGCCTGCTCGCGTCGCCCCGCCGCGCACGGATCAGCCAACCGGCGAACACCAGGCGGGAGCACCGCTAGAAGAAGCGCACTTCGAAGGGGACGGCGACCTGGCTTCTTACACGGTTATCGGCCTAGGGGTGTATCTCGTGGCCATGCTCGGCCTCCTGCTCGCGCTCGCGACGCGCCTTCTCTAAGCCCCGCTGTTCCCCTCTGGCGGTGGCCCGCGAAGAGCTTCTGGGCCCGTGAACGCCATCCAGAGGGTGCAGGCGAGGATGGGCACAGCACGCTGGCGGCGGCAATGAGGGTGCCCTCCTGCCGCCGCCAATGCCATAGAGCGCCAATCGAGCGAGGCTCCCTCGGCTATCGGTGCGTCTGTCGCACCTTCACCGCAGGGCTCGGAGCCACCGCCACAGGCCTGTCGTTCGCGGCTGACATCGTCGCCTCGCCGGCCGCCTGCATCAGACCGCCCTGGACGGTGAACATCGCCTCTTGACAATCCAGGTGGCCCACATCGCAGATCCCACTCGCCGGCGGGCGCGCGTCCGCGAACACAGGGAACGCCATGCCGCCGACGAAGGAGGTGGAGATGTAATCGCCCACCATACGCCCCTGGGTCGTGTTCGCCAGCCAGGGGAGCTGGACCGGCGTGGTGAGCTGCGTCCGGCTCGCCCAGGTCGCGCCGCCATCCGTGGACGAGATGAACCCGGCGATCAGCCGACAGGTCAGGAGCGTGCAGCTCGACTTGGGATACTCGTAGAACGCCAGCCCGAGATGGGCGCTCGACAGCGCCGTTGTCCTGTCGACCGCCAGGCCGGGAATGAAGTGGTCGGCCCCGCTGGTCAGGCTGTCAATCGGGACACGGGTCACCGGGGACCAGTTGGTGCCGTCGAGCGTAGTGCTCATCACGATGTCGTTCGCGCTGCAGCCCGCCCGGAAGCGGCAATCCGCCCAGACCACGTATACCTTCCCGGCCGAGTCGATCTCTGCCGATGGGAGGGGGCCACTGCGCAGCCCGCCCCCCTCCGTGTGGGACTGGATGAAGGCGACGCGGACTGTCTTGCTCCAGCTCGCCCCGCCGTCGGTCGACATGTAGGAGCGGACCTCCAGTTCGAAGGCGTCGTCGATCGGGACGATGACGTTGCCGTTTGGCTGAACCAGTGGCTGGCCGCCGATGACCGAGAAGCTGTCAGCAGTCGTGATCGGCGTGCTCCACGTCATTCCGCCGTCCGTGGAGGTGCTGTTCAGCGCCAGATTGCGGTGCCCGAAATCGTCGAAGGTGGTGTAGCAGTTTCCGTAGAACGGGCTGAGTGGCGAGTTGTCGCAGACAATCCAGTTCTTATCCAGGTCCTGTCCATCCCGGGCGACGGTCACCGGGAAGGGCTGGCTCCAGGTCAGACCCCCGTCGGTCGAACGGCTGGTCAGCACCGCTGCCCCGAGCACCCCTGAAGGAACATTCAGCAACGCCAGCGAGGAGATCAGCCAGACATTGTGCTTGGCGTCATACGCCACCGCGGGGTCGCTCACCCGGTCGAAGCGGCCATTGCCGAAGTACTTGGTGATCCCCGGCAAAAAGCCGTGCGTCCAGGTGGTGCCGCCATCGGTCGAGGTCGCCCAGCCGATGTCCGAGGAGCCGCCGTCGAAGAAGCGGCCGGACTGGAACGTGGAGACGATCGTATTCCCAAAGGAGAACGTGTCCGGCTCCACCTGGGTCTTGTGCTGGCTGGTCCGGTTCGTGAACGGATCCGAGCTGATCTGGACCAGGGTGACGGCGAACGCGGCAAGCGTCGTCGAGAGCACGAGCGCCAGTATCAGCAGCAGCGGGAGGAAGGCCTTAACGAACCGTAGCCTGGCTATGGGGTGCATGCCCGACTCCTCTCCTCGGCTCGCCAGTGAGCCGGTCAGCCCGTGTATTACGGGCCATAGAGCCAACCTATCACCAAATGTGCGATTGTACAAGAGGGAAGATGTAGGTATATGTGTCGAAGTAGTTACGAAAAGATTCATCTTTTCAACGCATGAGCTCGCCTCGGATCGAGGCAGCAACTGGGCGTAGTACGACCAGAATTGGCGCCGCGCTCGCAGCGCGGGCGCCGTCGGCGCCCGCCAGGAAAGCCGGTACCTCGGTGCTGCTATGAATGCCCAGATGGGCCAGCCGAGTAGTCGCGATTCTGCCATCATGGAGGCATGGGAAGCTCTGCCGCGCGCGCAGGCCAGGCGCGGGTTGTCAAGAGGGCTTCCGCAAGCCCTGCGCTGGGCCCTGGGGCTCAGTGGGGTGGAAAGAACGGAGGAGCAGACAATGCAGTCGGCCTTGCATGGAATGATCGAGAAGGCGCACCGCTATGCCCAGGAGCCGGATCGGCTGCGCTTCGAGTCGCTGACGACGCGGGTACGGGGTGACAACAGCGAGCACACGGTGCGCCTGGCCCAGGGCCGCCTGAGCTGTGACTGCAACCACTGGGTACACGAAGGGTTGTGCGCCCACGTGCTGACGGTGGAACGAGTGTTCCGCCAACACCTGCCGGCCCACGCAGTCCCGTACCCCGGGGCGGAGCCCGTCTCCTGAGTCGCCCCGTCCGGCCGCTCTCGGGCGTCGGCCCTGCGGCTCGCGCCAATGCGGCGTTGGGTGGCGCCGTGCGAGAAGCGGCCGGGCGTGATCCCGCCTCGCCCAGGGCTCCAGCAACCCGCGGTCTGGCGCGTGCCCGGGGTGCTCCCGCCAGCAGGTAGCGCTCGTTTGTTGAGAGCGGCAGGGGGGCTGCGGGAGCCGGCCGGCGCCGGGGCCGCTGGAGCCCGACGCGGCGGCGCGGGGTTCGTGAGCACCGGCCGGGCCTGCTGCTGCCGCATGACCGCCCGCGCTGCTGCCGGGTCTGGCGGGTGCCGAGCCCGCGGGCCAGGCGCAAGCCGCCGAGGTGCAGCGGCGGACGCCGTCACTGCCCGCCGTGCCGAGCTGCTGCTGACCGCACCGGAGCGGCGCAGCCAGGACCGAGGTGGGCTGCGCCTTTAGCTGCTGCTGGCGCACCGGGTTGCAAGATGCGCCGCCCCCGCCCGCCCCGGCCCATGCGGACGCGCACGCCGGTCTGGGGGTAGGCCGGGGAAAAAGCCACCGCGCCACGGGGCGGCAGCCGCCCGGGTGGCCCGTGGACGTGCCTGCCCCGCTGCGGGCGCGCCGGGTCGGGCAGCGCACCCCGCCACCTGAGCTGCAAGCCCTGCGCGCTGTCGGCGACGGTCAGCCACTGTCCCTCTGCCTCCCGCATGCCGCCCCCACAGCCCCTGTGCCGCTCTCAACAAACGCGCGCTCGCGTCGGCAGGTGGGCGGCGTCCGCTTTGGCCGGCCACCCCGCCCGCGCGGTACCGCCGCAGCCACAGCCGCACAGTCGGTGGCAACCGCCCGACCCACCGCGCGATCGCCGCGACGTCCTGCGCAGCGCCGTAACCTCTGTCAGCCATCCCATCGCTCCGCTCCGCCCACGGAGCTACCCATGTCCTGCAAGAAACCTCCCAGCCCCTGCTTAGCGCCGCGCGATGCCTCGTCATCGTACCCGCCCTGGGGCTGGCTCTTCCGTGCCGTATCCTCCTGTCTGGTACAATAAGACAACCTACTGGGATGGAGCGCGACGGCCCGAGCCGTGCGCATCGGTGTACGAATTCATCAACTGACCCCGCGTGGCAGGCCCGCCGCTCCCGTCTCCGGAGCATGCCTTGCCTGAACAACCCCCGACGGGGCGTACCGTCGTCCTCCTGATTGACTACGACAACCTGCAGATCTGCGCCGCCCGCGATACCCCGGGCGTTGAGCTCGACCTGCAGGCAGTGATGAACCTGGCGCAAAGCTACGGCACCGTGCTCGTCGCGCGCGCCTATGCCGAGTGGAACCACCTCTCGGAGCGGATGGCTGCCTACAAGGCCGGCATCGAACCGGCCTTTGCGCCGGTGCTGCGCACCGAGGCCAGCGGCCGCAACGGCGGCAAGAGCCTGGCCGACACCGTCATCGTCGCCGATGGCGTGGACCTGCTCTGGCGGATGAGCCCGGATATCTTCGTCCTGGCTACCAGCGACAAGGACCTCATCCCGCTGGTCCGCCTGGCCAAGCAGCGGGGCTCCGAAGTGGTGATTGTCGGCAGCGACCTTACCGCCGTTCCGCTCGTCGAGATGGCGAATCACTTCGTCACCTACCGCCAGCTCATCAGCGACCGCGAGCACGAGAAGGAGCGCGAGCGCTTGATGGAGCGGGAGCGGATGCGGGTGGCGCACGAGGCGCGGCGCGACGAGGCGATGCGCGCCCGCGAGGCGCGCCGCGCGACGCTGCGAGCTGAGCGCGGCGCGGAAGAGGAGCGCCCGCGCCCGAGCGAGGAGCGCGTTCGGGAAGCGCCCGCGGCTGCCGCTCTGCCGCAGACGCCCGGTGAGGCCGCGCTGCTGGCCGGAGCCACGAGCGAGGGAGCGCCCAGCCGGCGCCGCCGGCGGCGCCGCTCGCGGAGCCGCGTGCCAGAGAGCGCGCCCGCGGCCGAGCCCCAGGAGGCACCTGAGCTCGCCGCGGCCGAGCACGAGGTGGAGGCGCCTGAAGCGGCCGAGGAGGCTGCCGTCGAGGTGGCCCCGCCCGAGCCGCTGCCGCTCATCCCGAATGGCGTGCCTGAAGAGACGCCGGAAGCAGCGCCCGCCTTTGAGCCGGCGCTGGCTGAGGCGCCGCCGCTGCCCGAACCGACCGGCGAAGAGGTGGGCCAGCCAGTGGACGCTGGCGCGGGCGGCGCTCAGCCTGGCGAGCCGGGCGAAGCAGCGCCCGCCCGGCCCGCGCCCCGGCGCCGCCGCCCGCGCCCCCGCAAGCCGGCCCCGGCCGGTTGATCGACGTGCACGCGATCCGCGCGAACTGAGCGTTAGCGCGCCTCGGCCCGCCTGTCTGCTTGCCCGCGGGCCTGGCCCTCCCCTCCGGCGCGCCCCTGGGTGGGTGCGGGGATGGGAGCATGGCGGCCAGGCTGTGGCCCTTCGGGGAGCTGCGCTGATCCCTGGCGACAGGGCGGTTGGCGGGCGCGGCAGGCCGCTCCGAGCCGCCGCGTGGCCGCGGGAACGAGCGCTGGCGGCGGTTAGCTTACGATCCGCAGCGGGACCAGCGCCGAGCCGCCGCCGACCGTCTGCTGCCCTGGCAGCGTCCACGGCGGCAGCTCTACCTGCAACGTATAGTCGCCGGGCGGCAGTCCGCGCGGCAGCCGCAGGTCTCGCTCCAGCTTCACCGCATCGGCCGACGGCACGTTGGCCGCCACCACCTCGGCCTCCGCGACCGCCTGCTGTCCGCGCCCGAGCAGCTTTGTTCGAATCCGAACCTGGGCCGGCGCCGAGGACTGATTGTTGAGCAGCAGGTGGAACCGGACGTCGTCGCCGGCATGGTAGCTGGGCTGCAGGTCACTGATCAGCAGGAGCAGATCGTCCTTCTCCCACTGGTAGACGCGGCCTAGCGCCGGATCGTCCACCGCTTTCGTCTCGCTGTTGTGGATGTCACCGCCGCAGGCGGCCATGAAGGCGGCCACGCTCGCAGCCATCGTCCCGAGCAAGTAGCGTCGCGCCACCCTGCGTTCCATAGCGCCATTATAGCTTCCGTACAGGCGCCGCCCGAGACTGAGCCGCCGGGCGACATCAGCTCAACCCTCATGCGCTGCCAGCGCCTCTCGAACCGCCCGCTCGAGCGCGGCGTTGTCGAACCTCCCGCGGACCAGGACGCAGTACACCGACGCTCGGGTGGCGCGCTCCCACACCCCGACGTCGCGCGTTACCACCGCCACTGCTGCCCCGGGATCGAGCCGGGCGAAGGCGGCCGCCTCCGCTACCAGGTGTGCGTCCACTGAGGCCGCTTGATCTTCCCCACGTCGGAGCTGTACGCGGGGTGCGCCCCGCTTCACGGGCGCCCCGGGGCCGCGCTGCCGCAACGCCTCCAGCGCAAGCAATGCTCGCCGCGCCGCCGCGGCGCTGGCATCGCCCTGGCGGCGGGCCAGTCCCCGCAGCTCCGCGACGACGCGCTCGAGCACGACGATCGTCAGCTCCGGCCAGTCGGCTCGCCAATGGCTGAGCTCCGGCTGGTCGAGCAGGACGTTGGCGTCGACGAACAGGACGCAGGCCCGCCGGCGGGCACGTGGAGCGGTGGGGAAGGCCGGCTCAGCAGTTCTCATGCGGCCACTCCTCTCTCTGAGGAGTATGCCTACCGGGATAGGGTGCGCTGCCCGAGTTACCGCGGCGCCAGACCGCCGCGGGTCGGGCGGGGCGCCCGCGCTAGCGGCTATGCTGGAGGGGCGCCGCCAGCGCGGGCGCCGGGCAGCGGCGCTGGCGCGGCCGCCACCGCTGAGGAGGTCTGCCGATGGAGCATCGCACTGTCTGTGTCAATGGCGTGAACCTGCACCTGGTCCAAGCCGGGGAGCAGGGTGCCGCTCTCATCCTGCTGCACGGCTTTCCCCAGACCTGGCTGATCTGGCGCTACGTCCTGCCCGCGTTCGCGCAGCGCTACCGGGTGCTCGCCATGGACCTGCGCGGTTACGGCGACTCCGATAAGCCTGCCAGCGGCTACGACAAAGGGACGATGGCGGAGGACGTCCGGGCGCTGATGGACCGGCTCGAGATCGAGCGGGCGCTCGTCGTCGGCCACGACCGCGGCGCCCGCGTCGCCCGCCGCCTGGGCCTGGAGCACCCCTCTCGCGTCGCCGGCGTCGTCCTGCTCGACATCCTTCCGCTCGAGTGGGTGTACAGCCACATGGACGACCAGACGGCGCGGCTGTACTGGCACTGGATCTTCCACCTGATCCCAGAGCTGCCCGAGCAGCTTATCCGCGGGAACGAGGAAGCCTACCTGCAGCACTTCTTCGGCCGCTCCCCGGGCCTTACCGACGATGCCGCCGCGATGGCTGAGTACCTGCGCTGCTTCCGCCTCCCGGGCGCGGTGGAGGCCGCCTTGAGCGATTACCGCGACGCCTACTTCGTCGACCGGCCGCGCTACCTGGCCGACCGCGCTGCGGGGCGCAAGCTGGAGGTGCCGGCGCTACTGCTCTGGGGCGCGGAGAGCCGGCTGGGCGGGCTGCCGGTACTCGACATCTGGCGCGAGGTTGCCGTGGACGTGCGCGGGGAGGAGGTGCCCCACTGCGGCCACTACGTGCCCGAGGAGCAGCCGGAGCTGGTGATCGACCGCGTGCTCCGCTTCGCCGCCGAGACACTGGGCGCTTGAAGCTGGTGCCGCAGGCTGGACACACTGAAAGCAGACGCCAAGGCGGCCTGGCCTCCTGGCTGCCTGCTGGCAGCATGGGGATCGACAGCAATGGTGATCGACTGCCATACGCACATGGTGCGCTACGAGAGCTTCACCCCGGGCTATCGCCGCTTCCTGGAGAACTACCGCCCGGACTACTTCGGGGCGTTCATGGGGCGCTACGACAACCCGGCCAACGTCGACGCGATGCTGGAGGCGGCTGGGGTGGAGTGCGCGGTGGTGATGGCTGAGCCGACCCCGCTCACCACCGGCATGGCGAGCACCGAGTACGTGGTGGACTTCTGTCGCCGCAGCCGCCGACTGATCCCCTTTGCTAGCTTCGACCCGTTCCTCACCCCGAACCTGCCGGAGGAGCTGGAGCGCGCGGTGAAGGAGCTGGGCTGCCGCGGGCTGAAGCTCTACCCCAGCTACCAGTACTTCGCTCCCAACGACGCCAAGCTCTACCCACTGTACGCCAAGGCGCAGGAGCTGGACATTCCGGTCACCTTCCATACCGGCTCGTCCGTGTTCCCCGGAGCACGGCTGAAGTGGGCCGACCCGCTGCTGCTGGACGATCTGGCGACCGACTTTCCGCGGCTGCGAGTGCTGATGGCCCACGGCGGTCGGCCCTTCTGGTACGACCGCGCCGCCTTCCTCGCGCGCCTGCACCCGAACTTCTACCTGGAGCTGTCCGGCCTGCCGCCCAGGAAGCTGCTCACCTACTTCCCAGAGCTGGAGCGCATCGCCGACAAAACGCTCTTCGCCACCGACTGGCCGGCGCTGCCCACCGACATCGATCAGAACATCGCCGACTTCAGCGCACTCCCGCTCAGCGACCGCGCCAAGCGCCTGATCCTGGAGGAGAACGCCCGGCGGGTGCTGCAGCTCTAGCGTCGCGCCCACCCGCGCGGCGGTATCGTCGGCCAGATCGGGGTACTCCGAGACAGCAAGCAGCCCGGAAAGCTCGCGCCTTCCGGGCTGTGGATCAGACACCGCGCAGGACGTTGGCCGGCGCCCCGTTGCGAGTCTCCGACGGCATCTCCAGGCGGATCGGCCTGCCGTCGTGGCTGGCTGCTGTGTGGAAGCGGCCGCGCCTGACCATGCTGAGTGTACGTTATCCGCGGCGGCGGTGCGCATCCCGAGCGTCACGAGCGCATTACACCTGCGCAGTGTGTTTTTCGGCCACGGCGGGGCTCGCGGGCCTATCCTTGGCTGAGAGGGGACGAGGGGGAGGCAGCGGGCCATGAATCATCTCCGAGCGCTGCGAGGCTGGCTGGCGCTGCTGGCGCTCCTGGCGGCGCTCGCGCCCAGCCTCGCCCTAGCCGCCCAGCCGCGGGCCGGGGAGAGCGTGGTCGTCGCCGCCGACGAGACGGTGGACGACGACCTGTACCTGTTCGGCGGGACGATCACAGTTGATGGAGCCGTGAAGGGCGACGTCGTCGCGGCCGGCGGAACGATCACGCTGGCCGGCCCCGTCGACGGGGACGTCCTGGTGGCCGGGGGGACGACGACGATCGCCGGGCCGGTCCATGGCAGCATCCGGGTCGCTAGCGGCCAGGCGAGGCTGAACGGAGCGGTGGACAAGGACGTGATGGCTGCCGGCGGGAGCGTGGTGCTGAACCAGCCGGCACGCGTGGGGCGCGACCTATACGTCGGCGGCGGCAGCACCGTGGTCAATGGCGCGGTCGGGCGCAACCTCGTCGCCAGCGCCGGGACGCTCGTCCTGAATGGCACGGTCGGAGGTAGCGTCAGCGCGGACGTCGGCGAGCTACGGCTGGAGCCCGGGGCGCAGGTGCGGGGAGACCTCCGCTACCAGAGCCCGCGGCCAGCCGCGATCGCGGCAGGGGCGAGTGTGGCGGGGACGACGGCCTACCAGCCGCGCGAGAGCGGCCAGCCGGAGCTGGCAAACCCTGCGTTCTGGATCGTCGTCGGCTGGCTGCGGCTACTGGTAGGCACGTTCGTGCTCGGGCTGGCGCTGGTGCTGCTGTTCCCCCACTTCGGGCAGCGGGCCAGCGACACGCTATTCGCCGCCCCGGGTGCCAGCGCCGGGCTGGGCTGCGTGCTGCTGGCCGGCGTCCCGCTGCTGGCGCTGATCGTCTTCGGTGTCGGGATCGTCATCGGTGGCTGGTGGCTGGGGCTGCTCGCCCTGGCGCTGTACCTGGTCGCGCTCGCCCTCGGCTATGTGCTGTTCGGCCTGGCGGTGGGTCGCTGGATCCTTGGCCGCCTTCAGCCTGGCGGGCTGCACCTGGTCTGGCCGCTACTGCTGGGCCTGGTGCTGCTGACCCTGCTCACCCTGGTGCCCGTGCTCGGGGCGCTGGTGAGCCTGGCCGCCATCTGGCTGGGGCTCGGCGCCCTGGTGCTGGCGCTGTTTCGGAGCGACCGCCTCCCGCCCACGCCGGTGCCCGCCGCGGCTGAGCCCCCGTCGCCCGCGCTCCCGCCGAGCGCATGACTCCTGCCTAAAAGGGAGCGACGATGCCGTCCGAACCGAGCGTGAGCGATCCCGCGTTCTGGGAGGAGCGCTACCGGCGCGACGAGGCCGGCTGGGACATCGGCGAGGCCGCGCCGCCGCTGGCGAACTGGCTGCGCGGCCCGGACGCGCCCCCGCCCGGCCAGCGGGTCGCGGTGCTGGGCTGCGGTCGAGGCCACGAGGTGGTGCTGTTTGCCCGGGCCGGGCACCGGGTGACCGGATTCGACTTCGCGCCCAGCGCGATTCGCCAGGCGCGCGAGCGCGCTGCCGCGGCCGGCGTGGCGGCGGAGCTCGAGCAGGCGGACATTTTCCACCTCGGGCCGCGCTGGCGTGGCGCGTTCGACCTGGTGGTTGAGCACTGCTGCTTCTGCGCCATCGATCCTGCGCGGCGCCCCGAGTACGTCGCCGCGGTCTCCGACCTGCTCGCTCCCGGCGGCCGGCTGGTCGCGCTGTTCTACGCCCACGACCGCGAGGGCGGCCCGCCCTTCGCCACCAGCCGCCAGGAGATCGAGCGCCTGTTCGGTCCACGATTCCTGATCGAACGGCTGGAGCCTGCGCCTGATTCCATCCCTCGCCGGGCTAGCCAGGAGCTGTTCGCCCTGCTGCGAACAGCCAGGTAGCGCGCCTGTCCCAGCAGCCTGCCCAAGGCCGTCCGATAGCCGGCCAGCGCGGGAATGCGGAATACCCCAGCAGTGTTGCACCGGGCAGCAATCCGGCAACAGGCGCGGCTCGGTCCGCCATTGGTTCGCCGGATGGTCTAAAGAAGGCTTATAATAGCGTTAGCAAGTTAGCGGCTGAGGCCGCGGGACTTGCTGAGGTAGCACAACAGATGGTTCCAGCAGAACGTTTCACTGATCAGGCCCGCGAGGCACTCGGCCGGGCTCAGGCCTCGGTAGTCCGGATGCGGCATCCCGCGTTCGACACCGAGCACTTGCTGCTTGCCCTGCTCAGCCAGCCTGAGGGGCTGGTCGCCGACGCGCTCAAGCGGCTCGGGGTTGACCCCACCCAGGCGACGCGGCGGCTCGAGGCCGAGCTAGCTCGCCGGCCCAAGGGCAACAGCGGCCCGAACGCGGGGCTGTACATCACGACTCGCGCCAAGGCGGTGATCGAAGCCGCCAGCGACGAGGCGCAGCGGCGTGGCGATGCCTTCATCGGCACCGAGCACCTACTGCTCGCCGCGCTGGCCGACAGCACTGACCCCGCCACCCGGCTGCTCGCCGCATGCGGGATCGAGCGCGAGGCGCTAACGCGGGTGTTTGACGAGATTCGCAATGGGCGCACCGTTGACAGCCCGGGCGCCGAGACCAAGTTCCAGGCGCTGGAGAAGTATGGCGTCGATCTGACCGCGCTTGCCAAGGAGGGCAAGCTCGACCCGGTCATCGGCCGCGAGGAGGAGATCCTGCGGCTGATGGAGGTGCTCGTCCGCCGCACCAAGAACAACCCGGTACTGATCGGCGAGCCCGGTGTCGGCAAGACCGCCATCGTGGAAGGGCTGGCCCAGCGGCTGGCGGAGGGCAACGCTCCTGAGCCGCTCTGGGGCAAGCGGATCATTGCGCTGAGCATGGGCAGCCTCGTCGCAGGGGCCAAGTTCCGCGGCGAGTTCGAGGAGCGGATGAAGGCGATTCTCGAGGAGGTGCAGAACGCCAGGGGCGAGGTGCTGCTGTTCATCGACGAGCTGCACACCCTGGTGGGGGCGGGCGGCGCCGAGGGCGCCGTCGATGGCGGAAACATGCTCAAGCCCGCGCTGGCGCGCGGCGAGCTACACCTGATCGGCGCGACCACGCTCGACGAGTATCGTGAGCGGATCGAGAAGGATTCCGCGCTCGAGCGGCGCTTCCAGCCGATCTATGTGGATGAGCCGTCTCCGGAAGAGACGCTAGAGATCCTGCGCGGGCTGCGCGAGCGCTACGAGCAGCACCACGGCCTGAAGATCCTCGACGAGGCGCTGGAGGCCGCGGTGAAGCTGGGCGACCGCTACATCCAGGACCGGCAGCGGCCGGACAAGGCGATCGACCTGATCGACGAGGCGTCGAGCAAGGTCCGCCTGCGCGGCGCCGCTGATCCGGATGACCCGGCCGCGCAGATCAAGCGGCTGAAGGACGAGGAGGACGCCGCCTGGGCGAACCGCGACTACGAGAAGGCCGCCGCTGCCAAGGCGGAGCGGCTGCGTCTGGAAGCGGAGCATCCGGAGATCCAGGCCAGGATGGAAGAGGTGAAGGAGGTTACGGCCCGAGACGTCGCCGCAGTGGTGGCGCAGTGGACCGGCGTCCCGGTGAAGAGCGTCTTCATTGAGGAGGCGGAGCGGCTGTTGCACCTGGAAGAGGCGCTGCACGAGCGCGTGGTTGGCCAGGATGAGGCGGTCAACGCCGTCTCGGACGCGATCCGGCGCTCGCGGTCGGGCCTGGCCGACCCGCGGCGGCCGATCGGCTCGTTCCTGTTCCTCGGCCCCACGGGCGTGGGCAAGACCGAGCTGGCCAAGACGCTGGCGGAGTTCCTGTTCGACGACGAGGAGGCGCTGCTGCGGCTCGACATGTCGGAGTACATGGAGCCGCACACCGTTAGCCGCCTGTTCGGCTCGCCACCGGGCTACGTCGGCTACGACCAGGGCGGCCAGCTCACCGAGGCGGTCCGCCGCCGGCCCTACCAGGTCATCCTGCTGGACGAGATCGAGAAGGCGCACCCAGACGTGTTCAATGCGCTCTTGCAGATCCTCGACGACGGCCGGCTGACCGACGGGCAGGGCCACACGGTGGACTTCCGCAACACCGTGATCATTATGACCAGCAACATCGGCTCGCAGCAGGCGTATGCCAAGCGGCGCGACACGCTCGGCTTCCAGACGGGCGACGGGCGCGGTGCGGCCGAGGAGCAGGACGAGGTGATCAAGCGGCGGCTGCAGGAGGCGCTGAAGCAGACCTTCAGGCCAGAGTTCCTGAACCGCATCGACGAGATCATCGTCTTCAAGCGGCTGACCCAGCCGGAGCTGCGGCAGGTAGTGGAGCGGTTGCTGCGCGACCTGCGGGAGCGGCTGGCCGAGCGCGAGCTGACGCTGGAGCTGGACGACGCGGCCGGCGACTGGCTGGTGGAGCACGGATTCGACGAGGTGTATGGCGCCCGCCCGCTGCGGCGGCTGATCCAGCGCCAGATCGAGAACGTGCTGGCCAAGCGGGTGCTCTCCGGCGAGTATCAGCCGGGCGACACGGTCCGGGTGACCCGGCAGGGTGATGGGCTCGGCTTCGAGCGCATCCCGGGCCCGGTGCTGAAGACCGCCGAGCCGGTGCCCGCCGCTGCCTGACCGCGGCAAATCAGATGGCGACCACGGGCGAGGTCCAGCGACCTCGCCCGTTGCCTGTTCTCAGCGTGGCCCGCTCCGCGCTCCGCCCGGCGCAATCCCCGGCGGAGCTACCGTTAGCGATGGCACAGGGCATCTCGTACGCCCTGTGCCCAGAGCGCGGAGCGGGCGAGCTGGCTGGCCCGATGGGCCGCGCCGCGGCGGTTACGCTACGTTCTCCTCGGCCGCCTCAGACGTGGCGCGCCCGTTCGTGGGCCGGGCGCATAGCTCCTGCAGGAGCTTGAGCTGCTCGCGCTGGAGCTGGAGCAGCTCCTCCCACTGCTTCTGGCGCAGCGTGTCGAGCTTGAGCTGCAGCTCCTCGATCTCCATCTCCGCCTTGACGTTCACCTCGTAGTCGTGCTCAGCCCGCAGCCGATCCCTCGCGTCCTGGCGGTTCTGGCTCATCATGATGATCGGCGCGGCGTACGCCGCCTGGAAGGAGAGCGCCAGGTTCAGCAGGATGAACGGGTAGGGGTCCCAGTGCTCGATGAACGCGGTGACGTTGAGGGCGACCCAGATGAGGAGGATGGCGCTCTGGATGATAATGAAGCGCCAGCTCCCCATCATCGCCGCGAAGCGGTCGGCGACCCGATCCCCCAGGGTAAGCCGGCGGTCCTGCTCTTCGTTGACGTTGCGCGCGACAAGCTCGCGGCGCTGGAGCTTGTCCAGCAGACGCCGCTCCAGGCGCCCGATCTCCACCTGCATCTCCCTGGCTGGGCTCGTCACGACTCCTCCCCATCTCGTCGCCGCTGGCTCCCTGCCCAGCCAGGTCAGGCGTGCTCCGCTCGTGGCCCGAGGCGAGGCCTCTCCTCCCCCCTGCGGCTGTCTCTCGCGCTAGCCCTCCTCGATCCGACGCTTCAGCAGTTCGCGCAGCTCGGCGCGCTTCGGATGGCGGCCGAGCTGCGCCTTTGAGAACACCAGCTCGCCGTCCACGAGCACTTCGAAGCGGCCCCCGCTGGAGGGGCGCAGCGTCCAGCTCGCCACGTCCTCCGCGAACTCGTCCAGCAGCGAATCCGTCAAACTGACGGCTTGTGGGAGATAGTTTCAAACGACGCAGAACTCGATCTCGACCGCGATCTTCTTCGCCACCGCACGCTCCTTTCAGTATCCCTTCGTCGGATCGAAGCGCTGCCGTCCGCCCGTGGGGTCCGCGCGACCCTGGCGCTGTCCATCATTCTATGCCAGGCATATGCCCGCTGCGTGCTGATATTGCTGGCCACCGGCCGCGCCATGGGCGACAATACCGCGGATGTCCCCCGCCGCGTTCTTCTCCTTCGGCTTGCTGCTCGCTCGCCGCCGCTGGCTGGTCCTCGGCCTGTGGACGCTCGCCCTCCTGCTGATGCTCCCCTTGGCCCCGCGCGTCACCTCGGCGCTACAAGCCGGTGGCTTCTCGGCGCGCGACCTGGAGGCGACTCGGGCCTCGGCGGTGCTGAGCGACCTGTTTGGCTTCAGCCCGGCCGCGGTGCTGGTGGTGTTCAGCAGCGATACGCTCGCGGCGGACGACCCGCGCTACCGCGCTGCCGTCGACCAGGCGCTGGCCGACGTGCGGACGATGCCAGAGGTTGCCCAGGTCGTTACTCCGAACGATAGCCCGCGCCAGATCGCCGCGGACCGCCACACCAGCTACGCGGTGCTCTCCATGCGCTCGCTCCCGGAGGACTTCCGCGTCTTCCTGCCGGAGCTGCGCCGCCGGCTCCACCCCACTGTACTGGAGACCGTGCTGACCGGCGCGCCGGTGTTCTACTCGGACATCCAGGAGGTGACCGAGCGCGACCTGCGCCGGGCAGAGATGATCTCGCTCCCGTTCGCGGCGCTGGCGCTGGTGCTGGTGTTCGGCTCGCTCGTCGCCGCGGCGGTGCCCGGCGTCGTCGGCGGGACGACCGTCGTGGTCACGCTGGGCCTGATGGTGCTGCTGGCCCAGCTCACCCCGCTGTCGATCTTCGCGCTGAACCTGGTCACCATGCTCGGACTGGGCCTCGGGATCGACTACTCGCTCTTCCTCGCCAGCCGCTTCCGCGAGGAGTTGCGCCGGACCGGCGACCTGGCCGGCGCGGTGGCGGTGGCGGAGGCGACCGCCGGGCGGGCGGTGCTGTTCAGCGGGCTCACGGTGCTGCTGGGGCTGCTGGCGCTGATGACGTTCGACTTCATGGCGCTCCGCTCGATCGGGCTGGCCGGGAGTCTGGTGGTGGCGCTGTCGCTGCTGGCAGCGCTGACGCTGCTGCCGGCGCTGCTGGCGGCGCTGGGGCCGCGGATTGATGCGCTGCGCGTGCCCTGGCCCACTCGGGCCATGGGGCGCGTGGCGGCAGCGGAGCACCGCGGCTTCTGGGCTCGGCTGGCCCACGTGGTGATGGCCCATCCCTGGCGCGTGATGCTCCCCGTCGTCGCGCTCCTGGTCGCGCTGGGGCTGCCGTTCCTGCGGGTCCAGTTCGGCGCGCCGGACGCGACCATCCTGCCGCCAGGCGTGGAATCCCGCCGCGCCTTCGACCTGCTCCAGCAGCGCTTCGGGGCCGGGGAGTTCTCCCCAATCCTGATCGTGCTCCAGGGCGACGCCTCGCCACTGCGCCCGGACAACATCCCCCCGCTGCTCGACTACGTCCGCCGCCTCGAGGCCGACCCTCGCGTGGAGCGCGTCGACAGCGCCCTTAGCCTCGATCCGCGCCTGACCGTCGAGCAGTACCAGCTCCTGTACCGCCAGCCGGACCGAATCGGCGACGGCTACGCCCGCGCCATGGTGCAGCGCACCGTGCGGGGGAACACGCTCGTGCTCCAGGTCGTCTCCCGCTACGGCCAGACCGACGACCGCTCCAAGGAGCTCGTCCGACAGATTCGGGCCACCCCCCCGCCGTCCGGGATGCGCGCGCTGGTCGGCGGCGGCACCGCCGGGGTGCTCGACTACGCCGACCGCCTCTACTGGGACTTTCCCCGGGCGCTGGTGCTGGTGCTGGCTGCCACCTACGTGGTGCTGTTCCTCTCCTTCCGCTCGGTGCTGCTGCCGCTGAAAGCGATCGCAATGAATACGCTCAGTCTGCTCGCCTCGTACGGGGCGCTGGTGGTGGTGTTCCAGGAGGGCGCGCTGCGGGGACTGCTCGGCATCCCGGCGCTCGGCTTCGTCGAGGCCTCGCTCCCGATCGTGATGTTCTGCGTCCTGTTCGGGCTGAGCATGGATTATGAAGTGTTCCTGCTCTCGCGCGTCCGCGAGGCGTACGAGGCGAGCGGCGACAACGCCGCCAGTGTCGCCCTGGGACTGGAGCGGAGCGGCCGGATCATCACCAGCGCGGCGCTGATCATTGTGCTGGTGAGCGGCTCGTTCGTCTTCGCCGACATTGCCCTGATCAAGGCGCTCGGGCTGGGGACGGCGATCGCGGTGCTCCTGGACGCCACGGTCGTGCGGGCGCTGCTCGTCCCCGCCACCATGCGCCTGCTGGGCGACTGGAACTGGTGGCTGCCGGGCGGCGAGCGGAGACGGCTCGCGCGCCGTGGAACGGGGCTGCGGGGCGAGCAGGGCATTCTGCCGCCCTCGTAGCAAAGCCAAGCTTGGCCGCCAAGGAGGTCTCCATGCCGCGTCGCCAACTCACCGCCCTGGCGCTCGTCGCGCTGGCCGCCCTGGCACTGGGACTGGTCGTCGCGCGGCTGCTGCTCGGGGGCGCGGCCTCGCCGCGGCTTCAGGTCGTCGCCACCGGGCTGGTCAATCCGCGGGGGATGGCGTTCGGGCCTGATGGGGCGCTGTACGTGGCCGAGGCGGGAAAGTACGGCGCAAAGGAGGTGCGCGTCGGGCCCGAGCGGCTGCGGTATCGCGTCGGCCGCTCGGGCCGGGTGCTGCGGATCGATCCGGCCAGCGGGGCGACGCAGGTGGTGCTGGACAACCTCCCCTCCGAGCACACCAGCGGCGACGACACCTATGGTGTCGCCGGCGTGGCGTTCCTGGGCGACACCCTGTACCTGCTGCTCGCCACCGGCGGCCGCGACGTGGGCGACCCGAGCTTCGACAACCAGGTGCTGCGCCGGACGGCCGATGGGAAGCTGGAAACGGTTGCCGACCTGACGACCTACAACCTGGAGCAGCCGCCGCTGGCTCGCAAGCTCGATCCGAACGGGACAGACGTCCCGGGTGGCGTCCCGTTCGGCTTCACCGCGCTCCAAGGGCAGCTCTATGCTACCGACGGCAACCAGGAGACGGTTACCGAGATCAGCCCGGTCGGGACCCTGCGCCGCCTGCTGGAGTACCCGGCCTCCAACCATGTCCTGACCGGGATC
>JAJPGT010000085.1 GCA_021325655.1 Pseudomonadota bacterium | reverse complement strand
TCTGTTCGGCCGTGAGTCCTGCCCACCGCTCCCCGAAGGAGCGGTGTAGGGATGCCCTGGCAAAGCGCTTGAAGACCGGCTCCGCCTCCTTTCCGATTTCATCCCACTCCTCAAGCTTCGTCGCCAGTGCTTCTTCCAGATGGTGCAACTGTGTCACGGTGAGATGAGCGGTCAGAAGCTTCCAGATATCGAACACCGCACGCAGCCGGTGCAGTGGGAACGGGCGTGGCCGGAGATAGCCGTAGGCGATCGCTGGACGGCTGGGTCGGCCATCCGCGGCGAGTTCATAAGTCAGCCGGTGGCGGTCGGCGGTCGAGCCGAGGAAATCGAAGTCGAAGTAGCCCGGTGTCAGCCAAAAGGGCCGGGCGTGGTCAACCGGCGCAAGATCAGTAAGCCTATGGACTCCGCTACTGGGAGCCACGGCTGGGTAACGCCCATAGAAGGGATCACCGGCGTGGCCCACCGTGTCCCACCAGGGGAGCTGAGGCATGCCCTCGCGAAAGGAAGGATCATCCAATGCCTGCTGCCCGGCTTCGATCAGTGCATACAGTGGGAACCGTCGCTTCGCGACGAGCACGCCGACGTGGAGCGGCAGTTTGCCCTGCACCTTGCCAAACCGCTCCTCCGCGAGTGCGAGGAGCTGCTGGAGCGCCGCCGCGGTGCGGTTGGCGGGAAGAAGGAGCTGGCAGAACACCGGCGAGCGGGCCAGGACGATGAATGGCAGGTAGGGCTCTGTCTGGAAGCCGCCAGCGTGCACCGCTGTCGGGCTCCCCGTGCTGGGCAGCCGCGTTCCCGTCGCCTCGTCGAACCAAGATTCGATCCCGCCCTCTTTGAGCGCGTATTGGACGGCGCTCACTCCTCGAGGGCGATGATCGCCCTGCTCAAACTGGAACTTCTCCAGCGAGTCCACGGTCAGAAAGTCCTGTCGGCGCTCGTTGAGACAGAGAACCACCAGTGGCCCAGGCCTCAAGCGCGGGATAACGATGCGGTAGGTCTGTCCTGCCCGCACTCCTGGCATTGCAGTGGCCGTCGCAAAGCCCAGACGTTGCGGGCGAGTGGCGAAAGTCTTGGTGGCAATCTCGCTGATCCATGTATCGAGAAAAGCCTCCGTCTCCTCCCAGATGCGAGCCAGCCTGGCTGGAGAGGCGTTCTGGGTAAAGACGGCTGTCGCCAGATCCGCCGGTATCAGGCGGTAACCCACATCGTCGTTGATCCGCCCACGGAGGTTCTCCAGGAATGGAACGATGTAGTCGGATGCCTTCGGGTTCTGCGAAGCTTGGATGTCTTCGAAGAACGTGCTGAGCACAGGCGCCTTGAACCCCGGGTCCTGGGTGACCTGGCCAGTTCCCACAGCGCCGAGAATGGCTGTGGCAACCTCGGCGGTCGGGGCCACCGGAGACGTGATCTTTTCCAGCTTCAGGCGCTGCTGCTGATTGTTCAGGACATTTTGCGTGCGGACGGACGATAGCCAGTCATCGAACGTTTGGGAGAGCAGCGTCGTCAGCCACTCTCCGCTCCACCAGCGAGACAGGTCAAACTTGATCGTGACGAGGGCGAGCCGGCCATTTGTATCAGCCACTTCATCCAGCCAGATGGTCTGGCCGTGGCGATCCTGGTGCCAGGCACGTTGGCGGTTCGACCGGCGGTCTTCGCAGGTTCGACAGGTCTCCTTCTCGCGCTGCTTGCTCCGAAGCTGGCAGACCGGGCAGATGTCCCGACCGTCCGCTGGCGGCGCGAGGGCCGGGCCATCCACCAGAAGTTGTTCCTGCCGTCCTTGCTCAGCCTGTTCCATAGAGAGGAGCGCCGCCACCCTGGGTGCCGCCGCGATCTGGCCGAGCGCTTCAATCTCCCTCGTGATGGCCGTCAGCGTGCGGCGTGGCTTGCTCAGCGTGAAGAAGAGCCACAGCTCATTCTCCGACCGCTCGCGCACAATGCCAGCCAGCTCCGGTGCGAGCTGCCGGGCCAATTCGGCGGCTACGCCGTCCTCGATCCCGGGAAAGGTGAAGAACACGCCGTTGAGGTCGTCGTAGAACCGGTTCCCGATCGGATGGGACACCTCGATCCTCTGCTGTATCTCCGTAACGATCTCGGCTAGGATCTCCTGGCGCTTCAGGACATCCCCCGGCCTTCGCCCTTGCTCGATGAAGCTGCGGCCATTCCAGCCGACACCCAGAAGCCGCCAGGTAACGCTGTTGTAATCGAGGCCGCCGTTCTTCCTGGGGCATGGGTCGAGGCCCATCGCCAGCGCGGCGAGGACCGGCTTGTAGAGCGAAGCCACGCCGTGGGATTGGGCCCAGAGGGTGACGTCGTTGGCTGGCAACCGGGTTTCACCGAGTGCCTCGGCGAAACCGGGCTGCAGGATGCGGATTGCCCTGTCGCGGAGCTCTTCGATATCGATCTGCTTCGAAAGGTACGACTCGAAGGCATCGGCCAGTTGCCGGTCCATCGCCTCCCGCCCTGCTTCGACGTGATCCAGCTCGATCTTGTGCGTGCGATGGCCGAAGGGTGTAGCGATCCACATATCATCTTTCGACTGCTTCCTCCGAACGACGCCCTTCTCGTCGGCGGAGGTCATCCGGTGGCAGGTATTGAAGAGCCGAAGGAGTGTGCAGTCCGGCTTGTCGCCCTTGTACTTGGTGATGAAGTCGGTGAAATCACCGGCCAGCGTCTCCGGCTGGCCGCCCAGGGTGAAAGCGAAGGCATCGCGGAGCAGTGGCTTCCGGAGGAGTGGGGCGAGGGTGGGTAGATGCTTCAGGTCCTGATGGGAGTCACTCGCCCCACCCTCGCTGCTGTTGGCGACCAGGAACTCGCGGGAGCATTTCCCGAACATGTGCAGGAGCGCCCCGAGCTCCCCGAGCAGGATCGCTTCCCGATGATTATCAATCGCGCGAAGCAAGTCACCCATTGGCGCCCTCCGCGCGGATCGCCCTGGCAAGACGTGCTGCGAGATCGGAAAGTGCCGTCACGGACTCAACTGAGTACGTCCGGACTGGTACCGCCGACGCATCCTTGGGGGCGGCGAGGCTGCGTCGCCATCCCGAGCCGTGCTTCTTGTACCAGGACCGGAAGCGTCTGTAGACATTGAGGCTACTTGGTTTCTCGGCAAGCGCATTGAACTCGCTGTTGCTCAACCAGGTGCCGTCCGGCTTCAGCAAGATGGACCTTGGCATTCCGGCCTCGTCCATCAGCGGGAGAAAGGCATCTTCCGGTGCCCTGAAGGGCCCCTGGCCAGGCTCACCGGTGTCCTGATTGGTCGCCGGCCATATTGGGCCTCGGGCCGATAGCGAGCCGTCGGACACGGAGTCCTCGACGACACCCCATCCCGCTGTCTTCTTTGCGGAAAAGCCATAGTCCAGGAACATCGCCTTCAGGGCCGGGGCAACGGCCTCCAGGTCCTCCGCGATCTGTTCCAGAGACCACCCCGGTCCCTTCGGATGAGGGAGGTAGAGAAGGCAGAATGTCCCCTTCGAGCCCCTGGGCACAACCTCGATGTCGAGGGGCCCACGAGCCGGGGTCCGCGTGCTGCGCTTCAACGGCGTGACGATCTCTCGCCGAGCGTCCGTGGTGAAGAAGGTGGGGAAGAACCGCAGCCTGCCTTCCATTCCGCCTTCCTCGCCCCTGGACTCCCCGAACAGGTGCCTCAAGGGCTCGGGCTCCTGGGTCTCGTCCGCGACACCGTGAGCCATTCGTGCGGCAAATCGCAGGTGGCCTTTCCATGTGGCAGGCTTGACCATGGGCAGGCCAGTCAGACGGTCGCGGACGATGGGGTTATTGGAGTAATGGAATTCCGATTCGCCCTTGCTAGCAAACTGTGTAAGCAGAGTTACCTTCATGGAGACGAGCCATGAGCCTTCTGGAAGACTCTCAAGCACGTCCTTGACAGGCAGCAGCCTTGCCTCTTCGACAGGGGAAGGTGGATAGTTCGGACGGTAGTTCCTCATCAACTCTAGCCAGATATCTTGTAGAACTTTCTCGCCCTCGATCTCTGCCTCTACCAGGCGTAAGACAACGGTGTAGAAGTTGCTGACAAGTTGCGCGTCTCCGTGTTGGGAGAAGTCTCTTATTTTGGCCTGAGTTTCCTGGCGGACCTGGTCAGTCCTCTGGCGGCGCTGCTGCCTGTTGTTCCGAGGGATGGACCTTATTGACTCAATTCCCTTCCGAATCTCCGCGACGAATTCCTCGTGGTTAGGGAGCAGCCAGTAATCATGAATCGTTGGCGCTACCATCACACCTCCTTCAGCGCTGCCACGATGGAGTTTGTGCCCTCGGGATATGGAACGGCCTCGACTTGGATGCCTCCGAGGGCAGCCTGTATCTCCTTGGCGAGTTTCTGCCCATCGTGCAGCAGGTTGCGGACGGCGTGGTCCACTGTGTTGCCGCGTGGTATAAACCCGAAAACGCGCATCACCCAGCGCTCGCCAGCCTTGTAGAGATGGGTCACGAAGATATCGGAGCCCTTGGGATCGCCTTTCTCGCCGCGTTGTGGCACATATCCCATGAGGCGGTGACGTTCGTCTTGGAGATTGCCATTGAAGTTCTGAAAGTTCGCACTGTTACGTAGCCAGCCGCGCAATTGCGCCCGGATCGCGGGAGCCGAGGGGACCCATGTCGGATTGCTGCCCAACGAAAAGCCTTCCAGCCCAGTTAACGGAATCGCCTTCCACCAGTCGGCGCTTGACGTGGCGGCCGAATCCAGGGCGATGGTTGCACCGATGAAATCGGACAGGTTGGGAGCCAGTTGCGGGTTCGTTTCCCTCTTAGCCGGCCGAGCTTCCAAGGTCCCAATCCAGGCGTCGGCCCCTGGACCAGCTTGCGCTGTGCCCCAGTCGCTGATGCTCACCACTCCCTGCCCGTGGCTCGTCTTCGCACCCAGCGCTCCGTACCGCTCGACCAGGTGGAGCGTGTAGCGGATCGCGGCATGTTCGAAGTCGTCTAGGGCATCTGGACGCAGCGGGTGCAGAGCCAGCGTCAGGGGGGCGCAGACGTTCCGCGGAATGCGCCAGCCGCGATGGTTGGATGTCCCAGGATTCTGGAGCTTCACCTCGGTAAGCTGGCCCGCGCTGCCTCCTCCCGCCACAGCCAGCCGAAATCGCCGGCTGTAACCGGTGCAGCCGAAGAGCTGGCAAGCAAGGCAAATGCTTGCCAGCTTCCTCTTTTCGTCATACACGCAGGAGCCACTACTGGGGTCGCAAGCATAGAGACCGAGTCCCCGGACAAGCGCCTCATACCACCAGCGCAGGCTACCCAGAATGCCCGTCTCGCGAATCTGGTTGCCGCGCTGGTCAGCATCCCCGGTCCAGAGAGGCGTCAGCGGCCGGAGCGTGACGACCATTGGTTCAGGCATCCTCCATCCTCCCGAGCGAGGCCCCTTCAGGCGCTTGCCGTCACTCGGTTCGCTCTTCCAGCACCTCAGCGCCGATCTGCCGCAGGGTCTCGTTGACCTTCTGCTCCAGTGTGGAGGTCTTGATGCTGCCCGGGGCGGACCGGGCGTCGAGCGTGACTTCGATCTCCAGGTCGGCGCCATCGCCGCGGAGCGGCAGGACGACGCCCCGCAGGAAATCGGACAGCTTGTCCCAGGGCACCTTGGCTCGGAGGTGGAGCGCCGAGATCGCTGCGCCAGCGGGCGCGGTGGGCGGCCCGGCAGTAGCACCCACGGGTCCCTCCTTCACCATCGAAGGACGCCCGTCGCCGCTCCCGACCTCGATCGGAACGGCCTCGCCGGCTTCGGCCCGCCTAGCGGCCTCGGCCACCTCCTTGCGCAGCAGCACCGCGCCGTAGCCGAGCGCTGCATCGGGCACCGATTCGCCGAAATACACGTGTTCCCCAACCCGCACGCCGAACAGGCTGTTGGCCACTCCCTGCGCCACCGCGCTCTCGATCACCGCCTCGCTCTCCAGCATCGGCAGGTGGGGATAGCGTAGAAAAGCCTCGACGATCTCCGCGAGCGGCTTCTCTGGCTCGTCTGACCGCAGCGCCTTCTCCAGCAGCCGGTGGGGGGCCAGCCTGTCCACCAGCAGCTCCTGGCGCTTGAGGGACTCGCGCACCCGTCGGGCGAGCGGCCCCTTCTCGCCCACGGTGGGCAGCCCCAGGTCCAGCCATTCCACGCCCGCTTCGCCGGCCTTGGCCAGGTGCCGGTAGGCCGCGAGCACCTGGAAGGGGATGCCGCCTTCCGCGTCCTTCAACTTGCTCTCCAGCGTCCTGCGGCTCTCCTCCGAGAGCTGGCGCACCAGCGCCTTGTCGTCCTGGATGGCCTGCAGCGCCAGGGAGCGCTTCACCCGCTCCCGCAGCACGGCCGCCTCCGCCGCGTCGGGCGCCAGCACGACCAGCGTGTTGCGGTAGGTGCGAAAGGTCGTCCCGGCCTTGCCGAGCAGCTCCTCCACGAACCCCGTCGTCGCGCTACTCTGCCGCACCTGTTGAGGCGAGAGGATCGCGAGCTTGAGCTGCTTGTTGTCGGGAACGTCCTGGGAGACTCTGGGCCAGAGCGTGACGCTCAGCTCGCTGCCAGCTATGCGCTCGAGCCGCTCGCGGATCGCCGCTGCGATCTGCTCGTCCTGAGCCTGCTCTTCCTTCTCGACGATGATCCGGTTCAGATTGGGCTGGTTGGAGAAGGCATAGAGGCCGCTCTCCGCGTGCAGGTACCACAGCTCCTCCTCCAGCCGCCCCAGCGCGTCCCCCACCAGCGCCGCCGGAATCCCCTCGCGCAACGCCGCCAGCCGCAGCCGCTGGATGCCTAAGCCCTTCTTCTCGCCCCCGCTGAAGGACCCGAAGAAGATGGCCGTGGCCAGCCCGGCCGCGACACCGAAGCGGGCGTAGTCGCCGCCCGCCTCGCGGTCGATCTTCTGGGCTCTGGCGTTGCTGTCCACGATGTCGGACGCGATGACGCCCTCGTACTCATTGCCGATATGCTTGAGGAACTCGCGCCGGATGGCCGCGTTCGCCAGGTTGAGGTGGGCCGGCTGGATCAGCGGTGCAGGATGCTGCTGTCGGTAAAGGTCGGCCAGCACCTCAGCCAGCAGGCGCAGCACCCCGCGGGTGCGCTGGAAGGTCGAGAACGTGCTCCAGCGCTCGAACAGGAGGTCGATCAACTCCGGGTGGAACGGGTAGGCCTTGCGCAGCTTCTCCCGGTAGGCCGGCTCGCGCGCCTCGCGCGGGATGTCGTCGCCCAGCCGCTGGTAGAGCTCGAAGTAGCCGTCGGCTGTGCGCCGCGCCTCGGCCGGGTCGCCGGCGTCCTCCAGTAGCCGGCGCCGGATCAGCTCGTAGACCTCTTCGCCTTCCACCGGCGTGTAGATCGCCTCCACCCGCCCGAAGATCTGCTGGAGCTGGTTGAGCGCCCGCTCGCCTCCTCGCCATACGGCGCGCTGGAGGGCAGCGTAGCGATCAGCGCGCACCGTGGCAGCACCTTCGCCGTCTCGGTCAGCTCCTGGAAGAAGGCCAGCACCTGGCCGCCGAACCCCTTCGCCTTGACCACATACTCGGCGATCTCGTCCATCAGCACCAGCGTCGGCTGCTGGCGCAGAAGCTCGTGCAGCAGGTCCTTGCCCGGCGCCTGGCGCCGCTGGTCGTGCTCGCGGAGCAGCTCGTACCGACCCAGTTGCTCCGCGAGCTCGCCCCAGGGCGTCCTGCCCTTGAGCGGGTCGGCCGCGGTGCCGACGAACGTGGCCACGCGGACCGACGGTACTTCGCCGACCGCCGCGGCCTGGAGCGTCTGGGAGACGAGGTCCTGGTCGGCCAGGCGCTGCCCGGCGGTGAAGAGATGGTAGAGCGCGATCAGGCTGTGGGTCTTGCCGCCGCCGAAGGGGGTCTGGATCTGGATCACCGCCTCACCCGTGCCCCGGCCCGAGAGGCGGGCGAGGACCGTCGCGAGCAGTTCCACCAGTCCGCGCGTGGGGTAGGTCTTGCGGAAAAACGTCTCCGCGTCACGGTACTCCAGCGGCCCACGGTCGGCGACCACGTCGGCCAGGTCGGCGGCGAACACCGACTCGTCGAACGTGCCGGCCCGGATATCTGGGTGCGGGACCACCACCTCATGCCACGGCCTCATGGGCGCTGCCCTCCCTCGATGACCTACTTCGCGAGCGCTACCGCCTCTTCGGCCAGCGCGAGCGCCTGGTCGGCGCTGGCCTGATCGAAGATCTCCCAGGGCGTCCGCCGTGTTGCCTCGTCGCCGTAATCGCTTTGGAGGTGGACTTGGGGGCCCAGGGTCCGTGCGCACTGAGCGATCCGTCTGACGGGGTCCTCGATTCCCTCGGTGAATCGCTGCTTGTCCAGCGCTTCAAGCAGTGCTGCGCCAGGATCATGGGTGCGACCCACCGGGCCGAGCAGCCCCAGGACGGCCTTTGCGGCATTCTCGGCGGCGAGCTGGCTATTGTCCACGCAGGAACGCCAGAGCTGATGTTGCAGGTTATGGCGAGCCTCCCCGAGGAAGCCTTCAGCCAGTCTCAAGCGATAGCTTGCTTCCTCGTTGCTCACGGCCGCTCCCCGATTTTCTCCCAGGTCATCACCCACGGACCTTGTGGCTGCTTCTTCCATTTCCACATGTCGCCTGCCGGTGTGCGCTCGCGAGAGAGGCCGGCCGCGTCGATCAGCCGCCGCAGGTGGGCGAGGCGCAGTGAGGCGTAACCAGTCGGGTCATAGAGGATGCGACCGTCTAAAGCGATATCCAAGTACAGCGAAGGGAGATGGGACTCGAATTCCTGCCGCGTCCGGGCGATCACCGACACTGGAGCCCGGCAGGCGGACACCAGGCGATTCAGAAACAGTTGTCGGTCGAAGGGTCGCTCTGGCAGCCCTTCGGCGATGACCAGCAGGTCCCAGTCGCTCTCGGGCCGGTGGTCACTGCGCGCGCGCGAGCCGAAGAGCACCACCGCGACCAGGCGCTCGCCAAGGCCCGCCCGCAGCGCCTCGACGGCCTTCCGGGGGACCTCGTGCTCGAGATCAGTGGCTTGGGTCATCGTCTCTCATGGGTCCGCAATTTCTTGGTTCGGAATTCTGCCACCGGGGCACCGAACGCGGTTCAGCAGCGACGACCTCCACGGCTAGCTCGATGGCATCGAGCAGGGGGCCCGATACCAGGGGCGCTCTCGGATTCATCGTCCTGCCCCGAAGAGCTTTTCCAGCAGCTCATCGCGGCTCATCTCCACCTGCTCGGCGACATCGCGCAGAATGTTGGCGAGCGTGCCAATGCGCAAGCTCGAGTGGCGCGGGATGGTCAGATGGTGCTCGTCCGATCCGGCCCGGCGGGTGAGCCGCAGGTGGCTTCCCGTCTGGCGAGTCACGGCATAGCCGAGCCGGGCCAGACGGTGCGCCAGGTCCTCGCCACTCACATCCCTGGGCAGTTTCACACTGCCAGAACCTCTTCCTTGACGAAGTGCAGGCGAACGATGCGAGGCCGTTCCGTCGCCTCGAAATGGCACTCGACGGCATCTCGCACCATCTCCCGCAGCTCTTCCAGGCTGTCCGCTTCGGTGTAGACGGAGTGGCCGAGCGCCCTGGCCTCAAAGCCTCCCTCTGGCGACTCCTCGACGACGAAGATGATCTCAGTGCTCACCGCTCACTCCCTGTGCAGCGCATTCGGCCGCTCAATCTCCGTATTACGTACGTTGAACTCCGCATCACAGCAGCCGCTCTTGCCGGCCGGGGTCGACGTACCCCCGCCGGCCGTAGAGCAGCCCCTGGAGCATCTGGCGCTCCTTGTCGCCCTCGGGCAGCACCTCGGCGATGGCCTGGGCAACCTGCCAGAAGGCCTCGTTCCCGCCGTAGGTCAGCGCCAGGTGCTCCTTCAGTCGCTGCCCCTGGTTCTCGCTCCACAGCCAGGCCGCGTACTGGAGCGCATCCACCATGGTGGTGAAGTGCACCGTCCGGGTGAACCGCTCGTCTCTGGCCCGCTCGAGTGGACTTGGCACCCGCACGTAGTCCTGCTGCTTCTCGACGAGCCCGCCCGGCCCCCACAGGCTCGCCAGCTCCACGCCCACGCCCTGGGCCAGCTTGCGCGCCTCGTCGAAGTGGACGCGGGCGTGGTTGTAGGTCCAGCGGTAGAGCAGGTAGAAGCGGGTGGGGGCGTCAACGCCCCTCACCCCCGGCCCCTCTCCCGCCGCGGCGGGAGAGGGGTGTCCGAAGGACGGGGTGAGGGTGAGAATGCGCTGGAGGGCGAACTCGCTCACCACCTGGCGCACGTAGGCCAGCAGCTCCGCCACCTCGACCTGCTCGCCCGACAGCTTCTCCACCCGCGCGTACGTGCCGAACGCCTCCACCGCCGGGCCGATGGCGCTCATGAAGAAGTCGGCCCCGCGAATGCCTTCGTTCCAGAACTGCTCGAGCTTCTGCCGTACCCGCGCCTCGATCTCCCGCCGCACTTTCGGGTACTCCCCGATCTCATCAGTGATGCGCTTGCGGCAGACCATGTAGATGGACGAGGCCAGGGCCGCCGATTCTTGAGCGCGGAGCCGTGACTGCATCTCGGTATGGATGGGCCACGATGCGGTCATATACAGCCCTGCTTTGAGCAGGGCGTTAAGGACGGCCTCCCAGGCCGCGGTCGTCTTATGGGCGAAGACAATGACCGCGATGCCCTCGGGCTTTAGTACACGCTGGATCTCGCGAAATGCCTGTGTGAGCAATCCCTCGAAGCGCCGTTTAGCTGCTTCCACGTTGCCTGCCTTACTGGGGTCAGCTACTATCTCTTGCGACTTGGGCGTCAGCGGCGTGACAAACAGGTCCGAATGGAGCTCGCCGATCGTGCGCTTGAGCCAGACGTAGAAGAAGTCAGAAAAATCGGAGTACGGCACATTGTCATAATACGGAGGATCAGTCAGCACAGCATCAAAGGTGTTGTCCCCCCAAGGCAAGTGAGTGGCTGATCCGCTGAACGCCGCAGCGTAGGCAGTCCAGTCCGTCACCAGGAACCGAAGCACTTCTAGCACTGATGCCAATTGATTTTGAAAGCTTCCCGCCACTGAACTAGAAAAATTGCTCTCGCAATAATCCCAGAGCATCTGTAACGTAGGACTCTGATCTGGTTTGGCGGCGAAAGACTCAGAAGTGTTCATCCACCGTGTTAGGATGTTCTGACACGTGGCTAGTTTGTCTACGGTCAACGCGAGGCAAGTCAGGATTGCCCTCCTGAACTCTAACGGGGAGCCTTCGTCCATCATCCGCTGACACGCCCACCGAACCTTCTCGACCAAAGTAATGAGCGCCAGCTTCTGGCGGGCGTTATAGAGATCGCCCCAACGGCTCATGCCGTAGCGCTGGACACGGAAGCCCAATGTGCCCGTTGGCGGCAGCGACTCATCTGGCACCGGGTCCATGCCCCACTCGGCCCAGAGCGCCAGCCGCTTCGCTTCCAGGGCAGTCTCGGCGGCACGGTAGACGGCGAGGTCATGCTCGGTCGCGAGACGGTAGCGCTTGCCGGTCTGGCCTGGCGTGTGCAGCACCACAGCCGTCATCCGCTGGCCGGCCTTCCCCTCGCGGAACAGTCGGCGGGTGGTCTTGTCGTCGATCGTCCCGCCGCAGAGCGGGCAGCGGACGTGGGCCCGGGTGACCGTGCCTTCGTCGGGGTCGAAGCGGATCGCGCTCCCTTCCGCCACGGCGAAGTCCACCCGCCTGGCCGCGCGATTCGGGACCAGCTTGAGCGCGACTTTCTTGTTGTCTTTCCTGGCCAGCCAGAGCTGGCGGAGAAGCGGGATCTCAGCGCCGCAGGCCGGGTTCTGGCAGGGCAGCGTGCGCGCCCAGAGGTAGCCCACCGGCACCGAGCCGTCCGGGTCCTTCGGGTAGAACCGCTCCAGCTCCTTCCGCGCCTCCTCCAGCACCCAGTTGCCCCACCGCTGCACTGCCTCCAGGAGTGGGTTCTCGTCGGCGCGTGGTGCGTCAAGGAGGCGGGGCTGGCCATCACCCCCTGCACCCCCTCTCCCGAGGCTTCGGGAGAGGGGGACGACGGGTGAGGGTCGCCCGAACTTCTGCGGATACTCCAGCACGGCCTTCAGGATCAGCACGGCCACCGGGTTGTAGTCCAGGGCGGAGGTCTCGCAGCCCAGCCGCAGCGCCTCCAGCGGGATCGCCCCGCCGCCGGCGAAGCAGTCGAGCACCTTCGGTGGCCGGCCATCGAACGCCTCCCGGATCAGCTCCCGCGCCCTGTGGAGCGCCGGATGGGGCTGCGCGCCCGAATGGTTCGCCACCTCCCACGGCGAGACGTCCGCCACCAGCCGCAGCAGCGCCTCGCGCCGGGCGGGATCGTCCGGCAGAAGCGCCGCCAGGGCCGTCGCCCGCGAGGCCGCCAGCGGCCGCCGCGCCCACCAGATGTGGAGCGTCGAGATGTGCCCGTGGCGGATGTTCTTCTCCCGCACCGACTCCTCCGACACCCGGCGGATGGGGAAGTCCACCTCGATCAGCCGCCGGGTCATGAGCCGCCCTCCTGATCAAGCAGGTGCTCGTGTTGCAAGTAAGCCTCCACGGCCTCGACGAACTCCTGCGCCTTCGCCTGCAGATCACGGGCCGTCGCCTCGGTGATCCCTGTCTCAAACTCGTAGTCGCCGATGCCCCTCTTCTCGAACGCTTCCTGCAACCAGCGATGCAGCTCTTTCGGGAGCCTACCCGTCTTGGCAAACTCTCGCCCAAAGGCAGCGATGACCGCTCGATGGCTGGAAAACGTCCGGCCGCGAGCGAGGAGCACCGCCTCGGCGCAGTAGAACATCGCGTAGTACAGCCGCGAGACAGCCGTATCATAGTCACCGTGCTGGCGTGCCAGTTCCGCTGTATCCATGTAGCGCCGCGCTTTGGCCACCATGGCTCGCAGCTCATCCGCCAATGTCATAGGAGCACACCCTCTCGACGGACGTTCTCGAAGAGCGGGCTCCTCCGCTCTCGCAGCCAGGATTCAGGGACAGGGAACGTGGCAATCACGACATCATGCCGAAGGCAGATATCGGCTACGATCTCGCTGTAGCGACCGCTCTCCTCGCCTGGCCTCACCTCTCCCGCCAGCACGACCAGCACGTCGATATCGGACGACTCGGGGTCAAAGTCGCCCCGCGCGTACGAGCCGTACAGGTACACCCCGCGCAGCCGCTCGCCGTAGATGTCGGCCAGCGCGGCTTTCAGCTCGCCCAGGGCCGCCGCGACCTCGGGCGGCAGCTCACGCTTGCGCTGGCCCATCGGCCGCCTCCTTCCAGTTCCTGACCACGTAGCGCACGACCTCGACCACCTCGGTGGGCCGCAGCTTCGCCGCCGGGTCCTGCACCACATACAGTTCCGCCGCCGTGGCCGCATGTTCGACAACGTACAGCCAGTACTCGCGGCCCAGCCGCTGCGCCATCAGCCACTCGTTGGGCGTCAGCGCGATGGCCCCGGTGCGCGCCCGCGCCTTCACCTCGATGTAGCGCACCGCGCCGTCGGGCACCGTCGATCGGATGTCGTAGCCGAGGTTCTCCGCCGAGACATCTTCGGCGCTGCGCCCCTGCGCCCGCTCGTACTCCAGCGCCACGCGCATGCCGATGGCCTCGATGTCCGGGGCCTCGGCCAGGGCCGGGTCAGCGGCATCGGTCGGTACCACGCGGGCCACGCCGATGAGGCGCGGCTCGGCCGGCGCCAGCGTGGTCTCCAGGCGCAGCGCCTCCTCCAGGCGCCGCCGCTTCGCCAGCAGGTCCTCCTTCACTCGCTCCTCGTGCTGGATGGTCGGCTCGGGGACGTCCTCGCCCTTCGCCCGCCGCGTCTCGTACTCCATCAGCTTGGCCCCGCTCTCGCCCAGCAGCTGCTCGAGCGAGCGCAGGCCGTACTTGCGCTTGACCGCCGCCTCGCGCTGGCGCTCCGCCAGCAGCTCCTGGCGATAAGGCTCCAGGGCCGCATCCACGGCGAAGGCGAGCACGGGACCCTCACCTTCTGGCCCCCTCTCCCAGACCTCTGGGAGAGGGGGTGCAGGGGGTGAGGGCACCAGGTCCCACAGGACCGCTGGCGGCACGAGACGTAGATCGGTCGGCGCGCCAGCCGGCTGGTAGACGCAGACCAGGCGCTGCCCGGCGATGGCATCGGTCCCATCGCGCAGCTCGACCTGGAGGAACCAGAGCAGCCCGTCCCGGCGGCCATCCGGGTCGGCGAAGAGGGCGCCGCGGGCCATATCGGGCGCACAGAGGGTGAGCAGCCGTTGGACGATCGCCTCGAGCAGCGGGTGGCCCGGCGCGACGAACTCGGCGCCCTGCTGTCGTGCTGTCCGCTTGTCGAAGGCGATCTTGAGGTACTGCTCGAAGAGCGGCCCCCAGCCGTGCTCCTCCGCCACCTGGCGCAGCTCGAAGGGCACCCGCTCCAGCCGCCAGAGCCCGTCGCGCCGTCGCTCGGCCCGCAGCTCCAGGAACGTGTTCGCCCGCTCGAAGAAGCGCTCGATGTACTCGGGCACCAGGCGGCTCTCGCGCGCCCGGCGCTCCTCGCCGAGGACTCCCTGGAGGTCCAGGTGTCGCGTCGCCAGCGCCTCCAGCGAGGCCTCGCGTACCCGGCGGATGACCTCCTCGTCCGGCACTCGCTCGAGCGTGGCGACGATCTCGTCGAGCGTGCGGCGGTTGGCGACGGCGTCCACGATCAGGTCTTTCAGGCTCACGCCCGGGAGGACGTCGCCCACCACGTCGAACACCCGATCGCTGCCGAGGGCCGCCTGGATGTTCTCCAGTTTGCGGAACAGGGCAGCCAGGACGCCGCCCTCGCGGGTATCCTCGGCGACCAGGTTGTAGACGTAGACCTCCTTCTCCTGGCCGTAGCGGTGGATACGCCCCATCCGCTGCTCGAGGCGGTTTGGGTTCCAGGGGATGTCGTAGTTGATCATCAGGGCGCAGAACTGGAGGTTGATGCCCTCGCCGCCGGCCTCGGTCGAGATCATCACCTGGGCGCGGTCGCGGAAGGCGTGCTCGGCCGCGATCCGGCGGTCCAGCCCCAGGCCGCCGTGGAGCGTCTCGACGCTCAGGCCCCACTCGCGCAGCTTCTCGGCCAGGTAGTCGAGCGTGTCCCGCGCCTCGGTGAAGATGAGCAGTTTCTCGCCGGTCTGGCGGATCTGCTCGGCCTCCATCACCTGCCGGAGCTGAGCCAGCTTCGTCTCGACCTCGTTGCGCTCGGCCTGGCGGGCCAGGCGGATCAGCTCGCCGAGCTGGTCGATCTCGTGCTGGAGCTCCTCGCGCGTCTCGGCCGCGGTCAGCCGCTCCAGCAGCTCCTCCTCGCGCCTGAGCCGCTCCTCCTCGGGAGCGTCCTCCAGCTCCTCTTCGTCCACCTGGCCGCGCTCGGCGTACCAGGCGCCCAGGCGCAGCAGCTCTTCCAGGCGCTGCTTGCGCCGCTCGAGCGAGAGGCGCGCCGCGCGGACGCTCGAGGCCAGTCGGCGCTGGAGGATGAGCAGGGCAAAGGCGACGTTGCGCTTCTCGGCCGCCAGGGCGCGGTTGTACGACCGCTCGACGTAGGCGGTGACGGCGTTGTAGAGGCGCTTCTCGTCGTCGCTGAGACGGAACGGCCGGGTGTTGACGTGCCGCGGCGGGAAGAGCGGCGTGCCGTCCACCTTCTTCAGGTCCTCTTTGAGGCGCCGCAGGAAGAGCGGATTGTCGTGCTCGGCCACCGACTGCAGCAGCAGCTCGCGCGAGGCGAAGAACCCCGGCTCCAGGAGGTCGAGGAACAGCCGGAAGTTCTCCGGATCCCCCCGGTGCGGCGTGGCCGACAGGAAGAGCAGGAACTGGCTGCGGCGGGAGAGGGCCTCGCCGAGGCGGTAGCGCTCGGTCTTGGACAGCTTCTCGCCGTAGCGATAGGCGGCCATCTTGTGCGCCTCGTCGACGATGGCGAGGTCCCAGGTGGCGACCTCGAGCGTCGGCAGCACCTCGTCCTGTTTGGCGAAGTCGATCGAGGTGATGACCTGGTCGTACTCCTGCCAGACGTTGCGGCCCCAGGTCGCGCTGACGACCGCGCGATCGACCGCCGTGAAGGCCTCGGCGAACTTCTCGCGCAGCTCGCGCAGCCACTGGTCGCGGAGATGGCCGGGGACGACGATCAGCGTCCGGCGGACGAGCCCGCGCGCCTTCAGCTCCTTGATGACCAGCCCGGCCATGATCGTCTTGCCGGCGCCCGGGTCGTCGGCCAGGAGGAACCTGACGCGCGGGTGGCGCAGGATGTGGTGGTAGACGGCCTCGATCTGGTGGGGCAGGGCGTCGATCTGCGAGACGTTGACGGCATAGAGCGGGTCGAACTGGCAGGCGTGGCGGATGCGCTGGGCCTCGATGCCCAGGAAGAACGCCTCGGCGCGGCCGGCCAGATCGCGTGCGACCGGCCTGGCCACCCGAATCCGGTCCAGCTCATCGAGGGCGAACAGGCGCGAGTAGAACTGGCCACTCCGCACGCCGACCGCCTCCACCTTCAGCCGTGAGCCCATTGGCTGGGTGGCCACGACCCGCACGCACTCCGGCCAGAAGTCGGCCTCGACCGTCGCCCCGACATCGAGCGGCTTCATGGTTGCTTCCCACCCGGTCCCGGCGCCTGGCCTGCCGCGTCCACCGGTCTGAGCAGCGCGTCCACGTCCTTCCGCTTGATGCGGATCACCTGCTCGCCCGTGACGCGGTACGCCTTCAGCGTGCCCTCGGCGCTGGAGCGGTGGCTGGTGCGCGTCGAGAGCGCCAGGAGCGCAGCCGTCTCCCGGATCGTCAGATAGGGCCGCGTCGCGTCCATGGGCACTCCCGCGGCAGGCCGCCCGGTCAGATCGACGCCCATTCTATGTTCTGTGTCACACACGAGCAACATCGTTCAACGGAAGACAGTTTGTGATGTGGTTCGCGCCGCCAGGTGTCTGGCCCACCACTGCGTGCCGTGGCGCAGTTCGAGCGGATGGCGCTGCAGGCGCCGCGGCATGCCCAGCGCCCGGTTACAGGCCGTCTGAGACTGCAAGGCGGCGACCAATAGGCTGGCGAGCGTGGCGGTGAATCGCTCTCGGGCCGCACCTTCCAGCGCCGATCGGGCGCGTTCTCGTCGATCTCCCCGGTAGGGGCCTGATACGGCGTCCGGGCGGGCCGGGTGGCGCACGACTCGAAGGCTGATCGCGATCATGAAGCGGCTTCTTTCGCTCCCGATGCCCGAGTCGCCGAGCCGGAGCGCGATCCGTGGTTTCCTGCTCCGCCTCAGCCGAGGCGGCTACCGGCTCCGTGGCCGCGGCAGGGAACGCGTCGTCATAGTGCGGCACCAGGTCAGCGCTGGCGGTCACCCAGAGCGCCTCGTGGAACGTCCGGGGCTCGAGCCGGTCGAAGGTGCCGAAGGAGGAGGCGCCCCCGCGCTCGGGCGGGATGAGGTCCCGCCCGAGCGCCAGAGCTGCTGCGGCGCGGGGAGCCGCGGGCCTGGCGTAACCACTTCGATGGCTCCGCGCTGGCTGTGGTCTGACGAGCCGCTGTCCCTCTCCTCAAGACAGGATCGCAACCCGATCGCTCTGGCCTGCGAATGGCAGAAATACTGGAGACGGGCGAGTGTGCTCCGGGTCGAGCTGGCTTGTCGACTCGGGATAAGCCGCCCCCGAGCTACGCAAGTCCTCGGGTTACTCGAACTCGCACCGGAGGTCTCGAAAGCGTTGGCCGCGCTCGGCGATCCGTTGCCACAGCCGATCGTGGCCGAGGTGGGGCCTGCGGTCACTCCTCGGTCTGCCAGCCAAGGAACAGAAGCACGCCTTGCAGGCAATGGCCCTGGAGCAGGAGCTAGTTGAGCGACGCGCATCCAGGCGGACGACAGCGCGCGGCTCCATGGCTCGGTTTCCCCTCCGCTCGACCCACGCATCCGATCCACGAAGCCACCCGCACCTTTGGCCGATGGAGCAGAAGCTGAGCGCATGGCGGCTCCAGGAGTCGCGCATCCTAGGTGGGCGCGTCGAGGCGCGCGCCGGCAGGGTAGCCACGGCGGCGTTCCGCATCGAGCGCCCCTCGATCCTCAAGCAGCCGTAGCGGCATGTTCGGAAATGGCGGCCGTCGAGCGATGGTATTGGTGAGATGGGAGGCGATCAACCGCGGCCCGCAGGGTGCGACCCTGTGCTGGCTATCTATCGCGAGGCCTTGCCGCAGGTGTACGGCTATCTGCTCCCGCGCTGCGGGAGCGCCGCGCTGGCCGAGGACCTGACCAGCGAGACCTTCCTGGCGGCCGTCGAAGCGAGCCGTCAGGGCAAGTTGACCGAGGTGAGCACCGCCTGGCTCGTGGGGGTGGCACGCCACAAACTGGTCGACCACTGGCGCCGTCTCGAGCGCGAGCAGCGCAGCCTCGCCGCGGCGGAGGCCTCGTCCATGGACGTCGACGACCCGTGGCCCGAGCTGCTGGACGCCGAGGCGGCGTACGCCGCCCTGGCGCGCCTGCCGGTTCTGCAGCGGGCGGTGCTCACGTTACGCTACCTCGACGGGTTGCCCGTCGCCGACGTAGCCGAGCATGTCGGGCGGACGCTCCACGGCACCGAGACGCTCCTGGCCCGTGCGCGCGCCGCGTTGCGCCGCCACTACCAAGAGGGACACCACCGTGCCCGCTGATCCGCTCGACGCACTGCGCCTGCCGATCGTGCCCGTGGAGCCTCGACCGGAGTTCGCGGAAGCCCTGCTGCGGCGCATCCAGCCGCTCGGCCGACCCGAGCGCCGCGCAACGCCCACGATCCGCTACTTCGTCAACGACCTGGATACCGCGGTCGACTTCTACTGCCGGCATCTGGGCTTCGAGGCGGAGCTGCGACCCAGCCCGGTGTTCGCGATGCTGTATCGAGGCGACCTGCGGCTGCTGCTGAACGTCCCCGGCACCCATCCAGGCGGGCACGCGCTGCCTGATGGCACGCTGCCGACGCCCGGGGGATGGAATCGCATCCTGATCCAGGTCGCCGACCTCGACGCAACGGTCGAGTCGCTGCGCCGCGCGGGCGTCCGCTTCCGCGACGACCGACCCTCCGGCGTTGCCGTCAGAGCGGTTCTGCTCGAAGACCCGTCCGGCAACCCGATCGAGTTGTTCGAACCCGCGCGCGGGTACCACGAGCGAGCGCGCTGATCCCCCGAAGACGAAAGGAGCATGACCGATGATTCAGGACACCAACATGGTCCACGTGCGGTACATGGTCGACGACGTCGAGGCCGCCGTGGTCTTCTACACGACCCACCTCGGGTTCACCGTTCTGACCAACGCCGGGCCAGCGTTCGCCGACGTGAAGCGGGGCAATCTGCGGCTGCTGCTCAGCGGCCCCTCCAGCTCGGCTGGACGACCCATGCCCGACGGCAGGCAGCCCAGCCCAGGCGGGTGGAACCGCATTCACCTGCTGGTCGACGACATCGAGGCCGAAGTCGCCCGGCTGCGAGGGGCGGGCGTGCGCTTCCGGAACGACGTGGTCACCGGTCCAGGTGGGAAGCAGATTCTGCTCGACGACCCGTCCGGCAACCCGATCGAGCTGTTTCAACCAGCCGGACGCTGATGGAGCGCCCGTGTGGCCGCTGCCCCCGCGGAACCCGACGGGGTGCCCCCCATGTTGAGTGGCGAGGGGCCGCGGCTGCTCTGCAACGCTGGTCTTGTTGCTGACGGCCTCGTTGGCTGATCGGTTGGGGTCGAGAGGTTGGTGGGCGAGCCGGTGTGGCTTGAATGAGGTAAGGAGGTGCGCGCACGATGCGACCAGTCTTCACGCGGGTATTCCAGGGGCTGGCCTGGCTCGTCCTGGCCGGCCTGCTCGTCCAGTTCTACCTGGCCGGCGCCGCGCTGTTCGGCGCGACGACATTCCAGCCGCACCGGACGCTCGGCAGCGTGTTGGCCGTCGCGGTCCTGCTGCTCCTGGTCCTGGCGGTGGTCGCGCGGCCCAGCCGGCGCCTGGTCGGGCGGACCGCGCTGCTGGCGGGCCTGACTATCGTGCAGGTGGTGCTGCCGTCGCTGCGACCCAATCTGCCGTGGGTGGCCGCGCTCCACGGCGTCGTCGCAGTGGGGATCGCGGCGCAGGCCGCCGCCATCGCCCGCGCGCCGGGCCGCGCGACCGTGGCGAGCCGCTCGCCAGATACCCCGGCTGCTGTGGGATCCAGCACCTGAGTGCGCGGTAGGTCGGCGGGCTGGGCATGCCGCCCGAGGGGTTATGACGCCCAAGACCGCGCCGAGGCGACGCGCGACCATGGCCGCGGTCGGCCGATGACGCCGCCTCCGCCCTCGAAGAACTCAAGAAACGCCGCCGACCTCGTTCCGGTCACGGCGGGTGGTGTTGCGAGCGCGGCTCAAGGTTCCCGCAGCGACCTCCCCCGGTACGGTGGTCCGGGCCGAAAGCTCCGGGTGGCATCGACAGCGAGAGTACAGCCGTTCTGGTGGACTCCTTGAGGCGGGGGGAAATTCTGAACTGCTCTCGGCTCACCAGTCGTCGCCGGCGCGGTGCACCATCAGCGCGATCGCCGAGCAGGCGGGTGGCAGCCGCACACGGTCTAGCACACTTCCCTTCCCGGCTGGGCGAGCACCGGGCGCGGTGCTCGGCTCTCGGCTCGGCTCGCGGCATGAGGCATGATCCAGAGCATGATCATACGGAGGTGAGCCATGCCGACCAGCGAGCGTGTGACCGTGACCTTGCCCGCTGGCCTGGTCCGGGCCGTCGACCGACTCGAGAAGAACCGGAGCACGTTCCTCCAGGAGGCGGCTCGGCGTCAGCTCGAGCGGCGACGTACTCTGCTCGAGCGCTCCCTCCGCAGCCCACACCCCGAAACTGCTGAACTGGCCGAGGCCGGGTTCCAGGACTGGGCCTCCTCCCTGCCGCAGGAGGAGGATACCGCCGGGCTGGTCGACCTCCGGGCGGGCAGGGAAGTCCGCTAGGTGCCCGGCGGGGGGGCCGAGGTTGGGCGGTGAGGCTCGAGCGCGGCACGGTCGTGCTCCTGGCGCACGGCCCCACCGTTAGCCATGAGCAGCGGGGCGTCCGTCCGTGCATTGCGTCAGCGATCCGGCGGTGATCGCCGACCAGCGCTTCCCGCTGATCGCCATCGTGCCTGTGACCGGGACGCCTGGCGAAGGGGCGCTCTATCCCCTGCTCCAGCCAGGCCGCAGTGGACTTGCCAGGACGTCCTCTGCACTCATCGACCATCTGCGCTCCGTGGACAAGCGACGCATCCGCCGCGTCTTCGGCGTGGTGTCCACGAGCGAGCTCGACGCCTTGGACGAGGGCCTCGTGCTCTTCCTCGGCCTTGGTGCGAAGCTCACGTCGCCCGAGAGAGCGGATTGAGCGAGGCGCCGAGCCGGGCAGGGACACGAGGGCCTGCACGCGGCGCCCGCCGTCGTCGTGCACGAAGTCATGCCGTTTCTCAGAAGGCTACGAGGAACGAAAGAGCCGGAGAGCAAGCCTCATCTTGCTCTCCGGCTGGCTTGGCTCCCCGAGGCGGGGCAAATCGCGAACTTTCCTAGAATTTCACATTCCCCGCCTGCGCCAGGCTGACGGCGCGGGGAGCAGCGCGATTGGGCTACCGCTTCCGGCGGCGGCGCACCGCGCCCGCCTGGGTCAGCCGACGCTCCAGGGCCAGCACCACCTCCTCGGGCAGCTCATCCTTGATCACTAGGCCCGAGCGCAGCTTCGCGATGCGGTGAAGCCCTGGCGTGCGCATCCGCACCGGCCCCTGTCCCGGCCGGCTCCGTGGCCGGGAGGTCAAGGGGTTCACGTGTCGATCGCCCGGCAACTCCCCATGTCGCAGTGACGCGTCGCCCCATGACGCGCGACCTCGCCCTACGGCAGCGCGTCCCGAGCCGGCGCGGCCCGGCAGCAGAGCGTCAAGCCGCGCGTCAGAATGCTCAGAATGCGATGAGCGGCTTGATGACCCCCTCGAGCTTCTTGTCCATCACCTCGAAGGCGCGCTCCATCTGGTCGAAGCGGAATGGGTGCGTGGTCAGCCGCGTTGGATCGACACGCTTCATCTCGAGCAGGCGTAGCAGACGCTCCAGACGCAAACGCCCACCAGGGCAGAGGCCGGTACGGATCGTCTTCTCCGCCATGCCGACGCCCCAGGCGAGGCGGGGAATGCCGATGACGTCCCCGTGACCGTGGTACCCGATGTTCGAGATCGTCCCGCCAGGCTTCGTCACCTCGACGCACTGCTGGAACGTAGCCTCCGCGCCGAGCGCCTCGATTGAACTGTCGACGCCCGCTCCACCGGTCAGTGCCATGATCCGCTCGACGACGTTCTCCCGGGAGGGGTCGACTACGACGTCCGCCCCGTAGAAGCGGGAGAGATCCTGGCGTGCTGGTACCGACTCGACGGCGATGATCAGCCCAGCCCCGCGTAGCCGGGCCCCCGCCGTCGCCATCAATCCGACCGGCCCCTGTGCGAAGATGGCGACCGTTCCACCCACGGGGATGTCCGCGTTCTCGGCGCCCATGAAGCCCGTGGACATCATGTCGGCGCAGTAGACGGCTGCCTCGTCGGCCACACTATCCGGAATTCTGGCCATGTTCGCGTCGGCCTCATTGACATGGAAGTACTCCGCGAAGACACCGTCCTTGGTGTTGGAGAACTTCCAGCCCCCGAGCGGGCCCCCGGACTGCGAGGGGTGTCCGGCCTGCGATGCGAGGTCGCCCCAATCCGGGGTGATCGCCCCGACGACCACGCGGTCACCCGGTTTGAAGAGCCGGACCTGGTCCCCCACCGCATGCACGATGCCGACCGCCTCGTGTCCGAGCGTAAGGTTCTCCCGGGGGCCGATCGCGCCGTGGACCGTGTGCGAGTCCGAGGTACAGATCAATGCCTTGGTCGTCCGCACAATGGCGTCGTTGGGTCCTGGCTGCGGAACGGGCTTGTCCACAAACCCCACCGAGCCGATCGAGCGCATCACAAACGCCTTCATTCTCATGCCCATCCCTTCGCGGAATCCTCGCCACCTCCGCGCTGGCGGGGTAGGGCGAGACGCCTTCCCAAGCCCGGCCCCGGGTCAGCGCTGCGTTTACAAAGCGACATCTACATCAGGGAAGTAAAGCAGTCAACGCTTCCTGAGCCTTTTGGCAGATAGCGCAAATCCTGCTTCGAACTAACACTGGCCGCGGTCCCGCCGCCGCCTCGGCCGTGAACCGCCCCGGGGGCCGTAGAGACCCGGACTATTGGAAACTCGCCAGTCTCGCTGGCGATGCCTGATGATAGTAGGCCGCCTCGAACTTGGCGGGCGGGATCATGCCCCGCTCGCCGTGCAGACGGCGGTGGTTGAACCAGTCGACGTACCCCAGGGGGCGTGCTCCACGTCCTCCAGTCCCCCCAGGGGCCGCGGTGGCGGATCAGCTCGATCTTGTCCAGACCGCTGAAGGACTCGGCCAGGGCGTTATCGTCGCGGTGTCTCCGCGCGAGCCGACCCGACGGGCTTCATCCCCCTGCCCCGCCGCTGGGACGTCGAGCGCAGCTTCGCCTGGCATGGCCGTTACCGCCGCCTGGCCAAGGACTACGAGCTCTGTGGGACCAGCACCGAGTCACTGGTCTATGCGGTCACGGCGCGGCTGCGACCGCGATTCGGCCGAGCGGCCGGCCATCGGTCTGCGGCAGCCTCCCTGCGGGGGCTGCTGGGCACGAGGAGCGCAAGAACGGCTGGTAGCTGACCGAGGCGGCGGGCTATCGGCAGCCGCGCAGCATCCAGCGGGTGCTGGACCGTTCGGTCTGGGACGAGGACGCAGTGCGGGATGACCTGCGGACCTACGTGGTGGCTGAGCTGGGCGACCCCGAGGGCGTGCTGGTGATGGACGAGACGGGGTTCCTGAAGAAGGGACCGCACTCGGTCGGGATCAAGCGGCAGTACAGCGGGACGGCCGGCAAGCTGGGCAACTGCCAGCTCGGCATCTTCCTCGGCTATGCCAGTGCCAAGGGGTAGGGATCGATCGCGCGCTGTACCTGCCCCGCGAATGGGCCGAGGCTGCCGAGCGACGGACTACGGCAGGAGCTCAGCAGAGGTCGCGTTCCAGACCAAGCCACAGCTGGCGCTGGAGATGATCGAGGCAGCATTGGATGCGGGTGTTCCCGCGAAGTGGGTGGCAGGCGACGAGGTGTACGGCAGCGACGGCCAACTGCGCCGGGCCTTGGAGGCGCGCGATCAAGCCTACGTCCTGGCGGTCAAGAGCAGCGAGCACTCGACGACCTGGCCGCCGTACGGCCCGCCGGGCCACGTCACGGCCGCGACGGTGGCGGCGGCGGAGCCCGACCAGTGGCAGCGGCTGAGGTGTGACGAGGGGGCGCAGGGGGAGCGCTGGTACGACTGGCTGTGCGGCCGCTACGGCCCGCGCTGCGCGAGGGGTGGCTGCACGCACTGCTGGTCCGCCGCCATCCCGAGCGGACCGACGAGCGCGCCTTCTACCGGGGCTATTGCCCGACCGACACCCCACTGGAAGACGTCGTCCGCGCGGTCGGCTCCCGCTGGACGATTGAGGAGGTGTTCGAATAGGCCACAGGGCAGGTGGGCCTCGACCAGTATGAGGTGCACTCCTGGCGGGGCTGGCATCGTCACGCCACCCTGGCACTCCTGGCGCTCGCGGTGTTAGCCGTCAGCGCAGCAAAAAGGGGACACCGCGGCGGCTGATGAGCTCGTCCCGCTCCGCGTTCCCGAGCCGAGCCACCTGCTGATCCGCCGCCACGCAAGCCCGCACTGCCCGACCTTCATCCTCGGCTGGTCCTATTGGCGACGGCGCCATCAAGCCATCGTCCGCGCCTGCCACATCAAACGTCGGCGCGCCGCCCTCGGCGAAAAACGGTCACTGTAGGACTACGGTTGACAGAGGGTGTCTCATCGCCCGGCGGCCAGTCGCATGATCCGCCTACGTTACCCTATCCCACCCCACCTGCAGAAGTGGGTCACGCCCTCCTTCGCCATGCTGGTGCCGCCCCCGGGGTGCGAGGTGGACTGGACGACGCGGGTAGGGACGCCGTTGCCTGCGCCGCTCGACCCGCCGGGCCTCGCGCGCCCCCGCCGACGCGGTACCATTAAGGGCACTCGCCCCCGCGCCAGCGATGCCCCGGCATGCCCTGGCCGGCGTGGGGCGGCGAAGGGCGGACGATGCGGGTCTCCGCGAAGGCTGACTATGCGCTGCGGGCGATGATCGAGATCGCTGCCGCGGCGCCGCACCCGATCAAGAGCGAGCGGATTGCCCAGGCGCAGGGCATCCCGTTCAAGTTCCTCGAGAACATCCTCGTGGAGCTCAAGCACGCCGACCTGGTGCATGCCCAACGGGGCGCCGAGGGCGGCTACTGGCTCGCCCGCCCGGCCGACATGATCACGCTGGCGGACGTGATCCGCGTCGTGGACGGTCCGCTGGCGAACGTGCGCGGCTCGCGGCCGGAGCTGGTGGAATACCCGGGCGCGGCGGGAAAGCTGCGCGACGTCTGGCTGGCGGTGCGCGCCAACCTGCGGGCGGTCCTGGAGAGCGTCACCATCGCCGACGTCGTCCAGGGCCGGCTGCCCGAGCGGGTCGAAGAGCTAACCTGGGACCTGGACGCCTGGCTGTCGCATTGACGCAGCCGCCGCGCTCCCTCTCGCGCCCGCTACGGGCCAAACACCCGGGTGTGGCTGGGCCGAACGTAGACGATCTGGCCGCGCTCTAGCTCAAGCTGCTCGGCGTCGTCGCGCGTGACCTGGGCCCAGATTCGCTCACCATCCTCCAGCGCCAGGTCCACCCGCACCTCGAAGCCGTAGTGGACCAGCCGCTCGATCATCGCCTCGCGCGTCATCCCGTTCGGCTCCAGGCGGTTCACCGGGCCGATGAAGCCCATCACGAAGGCATTCGCCGGCTGCTCGTAGATCGTCCGCGGGCTGCCGGCCTGCTCGACACGGCCGTGGTTCATCACCACCACCTGGTCCGCTACCTCCATCGCCTCCTCCTGGTCGTGCGTCACCAGGACCGTCGTCACGTGGACCTCGTCGTGCAGCCGGCGCAGCCAGGCGCGCAGCTCCTTGCGCACCTGGGCATCCAGTGCCCCGAACGGCTCATCCAGCAGCAGCACCTTCGGCTCCACTGCCAGCGCCCGCGCCAGCGCCATCCGCTGCCGCTGCCCGCCCGAGAGCTGGGCCGGGTAGCGCTGGGCGAAGCCGTCGAGCTGTACCAGGCGCAGCAGCTCGCCCACTCGCTGGTCGATCTCCCTCTTCGGGCGCTTGCGGACCTTCAGCCCGAACGCCACGTTGTCGTACACCGTCATGTGCTTGAACGCGGCGTAGTGCTGGAAGACGAAGCCGACCCCGCGCTTCTGCGGTGGCACCTGGGTGACGTGCTCGCCCAGGATGAACACCTCACCGCTGTCGGGCGGCTCCAGCCCGGCGATCACCCGCAGCAGGGTGGACTTGCCGCTGCCGCTGGGGCCGAGCAGCGCGGTCAGCGACCCGCCAGGCACGGACAGGGAGACGTCGTCGAGCGCGACGAAGGCGCCGAAGCGCTTCGAGACGCGGTGGACCGTGATCGCCATCAAGCCTCCTCCCGAGCAGTCAGGACGTTCATCAGGAACAGCGTCGCCAGCGCCAGCAGCGCCAGCAGCAGGGATGCGGTGTAGGCGCCCGCCAGGTCGAACGCCTGGAAGCGGTCCTCCACCAGCACCGTGAGCGTCTCGGTACGCCCGGCGATCTTGCCGGAGACGACCGCGACCGTGCCGAACTCGCCCAGCGCCCGCGCGGTGGTCAGGACCACGCCGTAGACCACGCCCCAGCGGATCGAGGGCAGGGTGACCTGCCAGAAGGTTTGCAGCCCCGAGGCACCCAGCGTAGAGGCCGCCTGCTCCTGCTCGGTGCCGATCTCGCGCAGCACCGGCGCCACCTCGCGGACCACGAACGGGATCGAGATGAAGATCGTCGCCAGGATCATCCCCGGCAGCGCGAAGATGACCTGGATGCCGCGCTGGGCCAGCCAGGATCCCACCCAGCCGTCCTGGCCATAGACCAGGATCAGCGCCAGACCGACGACGACCGGGGAGATGGTGAACGGCACGTCGACCATGGCGTTGACGATGCTCTTGCCCGGAAAGTCGTGGCGCACCAGCGCCAGCGCGCAGAGCACCCCGAAGACCGTATTGGCCGGCACCGCCACCGCGGCGATGGCGAGCGTGAGCCAGAGCGCGTGTAGCGTTTCCGGCCGGGACAGCGCGGCCCACACCGGGCCCAGCCCGTCGGCGAACGCGCGGGCGAACACCATCCCGACCGGAAGCACCAGCAGCGCCAGCAGGTAGCCGAGCGCCAGGCCGCGCAGAGTGCGCCTAGCCATCGTATCGCCTCCCCCACCGCTGCAACGCGTTCAGCGCCAGCAGCACCGCCAGCGAGAGCGCCAGCAGCAGCACCGAGACGACAGCCGCCCCGGTCGTGTCGCCGCTCTCGATCTGGCCGTAGATGTGGACCGACGCGACCTCAGTCTGGAACGGGATGTTGCCCGAGAGCAGCACCACCGAGCCGAACTCGCCGATCGCCCGGGCAAAGGCGAGCGCCGCGCCGGAGAGGATCGCCGGGAGCAGGTTGGGCAGGATGATCGCCCGGAAGATCAGCCCGTGGCTGGCGCCGAGCGAAGCCGCCGCCTGCTCCATGTCGCGATCCAGCTCCAGCAGCACCGGCTGGACCGAGCGGACGACGAACGGCAGGGTGACGAACAGCAGCGCCAGCAGCACCCCCGCGCGGGAGTAGGCGACGTTGATCCCCAGCGGCCCCTTCGGCCCGTACAGCGCCAGCAGCGTCAGCCCGGCGACGATGGTCGGCAGGGCGAACGGCAGGTCGATGACGGCGTTGACCAGGCGCTGCCCCGGGAAGCGGTCGCGGACCAGCACCCAGGCGATCAGAGTGCCGGTGGCGGCGTTGACCGCCACAACCGCGAACGCGGCTCCGAAGGTGAGCGCCAGCGTGGCGATGACCTCCGGGCTGCCAAGCGCGGCCCGAAACGCCCCCAGCCCACCGGCGCTGGCGCGAGCGACAACCGCGGCGAGCGGGACGAGCACCATCAGGCTGAGGTAGATCGTCGCCACTCCCCAGCCCATCGCGGCGCCACTGCCAGACAGGCAGCGCCTAGTCGGCCGAGCGGCGGAGGGACCGGGTGGTGTGGCCGCCCGCGGGGTGGCGCCAGCGGGGGGCCTGGCGACCTCGGGAGGATGAACTATACTAGCTTGGCTCAATGTTCACTCCGATCCCGCGCTCGACGTCGGCCATGATCCCCTTGTCCGGCGCGAAGAATCTGGCGTTCACCTCCGACCAGCCGCCGAGGTCAGCAATGGTGAACAGCCCGGGCGGGGTGGGGAACCTGGCCTCCGCCAGCACGTCCTTCAGCACCGGGCGGTAGCCCTTCCGGGCGAAGATGCGCTGCGCCTCGGGCGAGCGGAGGAAGTCGACGAACGCCTTCGCCTTGTCCAGGTGCGCGCTGGTGGTGGTGACGGCGATTGGGTTCTCGATCAGGATCGTCTGCTCTGGGACGACGTAGTCCAGCTCGACGTTCTTCTGCTGCGCGGTGATCGCCTCGTTCTCGTAGGCGATCATCACGTCGCCCTTGCCACTGGCGAACGTCTGGAGCTCCTCGCGGGCGCTCTTGTCCTGCACCGAGACGTTCTTGAACAGCTTGCGCAGGTAGTCCACCGCCTGCTCCGGCGTCTTGCCCTGCTTGATCTGGGCGCCGTAGGCGGCCAGCACATTCCAGCGGGCGCCACCCGAGGTGAACGGGTTGGGGGTGATGACCTCCACCCCGTCCTTGACCAGGTCGTCCCATCCGGTGATGTGCTTGGGGTTGCCCTTGCGGACCGCCAGAACCACCACCGAGTCAGTGACCATGCCGTGATACGGATCCGCGTTCCAGTTGGCGTCGACTTTGTTGCTCTTGACCAGCCGGGCCATGTCCGGCTCCAGCGAGAAGGTGACGACGTCTGCCGCCAGGCCGGAGTCGACCGCCCGGCTCTGCTCGCCGGAGGCGCCATAGGACTGGTCGAAGGTGACGCCCGCGCCAGCCGGGGTCTTCTGGAAGGCCGGGATGAGCTCATCGTACGCCTCGCGCGGGGTGGAGTAGGCGACCAGGGTGAGCTTCACCGGCCCTCCGCTCGCCGGCTGCTGCTGGATAGCCGGGGCGCTGGTAGCCGGCGAGGAGGCGGGCGCCCCACCACAGCCCACCAGGGCGAGCGCCAGGGCCAGAGGGAGTGAGGCCAGAGCACGACGGATTCGCATGGCGAGCTGTATCTCCACTTTTCCTACAAGATTGATGGAGATACTAGCGTAGGCGCGTGAGCCCGGCGTGTCAAGCGCTGGCGGTGGTGTTTTGGTTGAGCAATTGTCGGCGCCGGGCCACCAGCGCCCGCTGGCGCAGGCGACACGGGGCCAGCGCGCGCTTGGGCGGGCACTCCGCCGAACGGGTACACTCGACCTGGCTGCTCAGGCACGCCAGCACGGGCCGAGCCCGGAGGACAAAGGGTGAAAACGGTCCTGTTCGTCTGTGTTCACAACGCGGGCCGGAGCCAGATAGCCGAGGCGCTGTTCAATCAGCTCGCCGGCCAGCGCGGCATTCCGGCCCGGGCAGAGTCCGCCGGCACCGAACCGGCCGGGCAGGTCCACCCTGAAGTGGTGGAGGTCATGCGGGAGCGGGGTATCGACCTGTCCAGGCGCCGCCCGCACCGACTCGCCGAGGCGCACGTCCGCCGCGCCTGGCGGGTGATCACCATGGGCTGTGCCCCGGACGCAGGCTCGTGTCCGGCGCTCTTCCTGCGCGAGGTACAGGACTGGGCGCTGCCCGATCCGCGGGGGCGGCCGCTGGAGGAGGTCCGGGCGCTGCGTGACGAGATCGAGCGCCGCGTCTCGGCACTGCTCGATGAGATCGCTGCCGCTACGCCACTCGCCGAGGGCTCGGCCCGACCAGCGTAGCGCCAGCCTGGGCGTCGCCATCCGTCCTCGCCGTTGAAGGCAGATGGCGACGCCCTGCAGGCCCCGCCCTTACCAGCGCAGGGTGAACACGTCCGCGTTCCCGGTGCGGGTATCGGTCCAGATCGGGTAGGGCTTGCCGGCGACCGTCAACGCGAGCCCGGTGTAGTCGCCGATGAATCCTCCGCCGAAGCCGTCGTTGGCCGGGTTCGACGAGGTCGAGGTGACCCGAATCGTCGTTCCCCAGGACAGGCCGCCATTGGTGGACTTGTTGCAGCCGACGTCGAGCCAGTTCAGGCTGTTGAAGCTCTGGTCGTAGAAGCAGATGCCGATCGTCCCATTCGGGGCTACGGCGATCCAGTTGAAGAACTGGTCATCGGACGGGTTGCTATTCACGCGCACCGGCGCGCTCCAGGCCACCCCGCCGTTCGTGGAGCGGCTGAAGCGGACGTCGGCGTTGGTGCCGTTCACCCATTCCGACCAGCTCACGTAGACGTTCCCGTTTGGGCCGACGGCAATAGAGGGGAAGCTGTTGACGCGGAAGCTGTTGCCCGGCAGCGGGCTGGGCAGGGTGACGATGTTCGCCACCTTGACTGGAGCGGCGAACGAGGCGCCGCCGTTCGTCGACTTCACCACGTAGATCGCGCCAGACTGGGACCAGAACGCGACGTACAGCTCGCCGTTCGGCCCCACGGCAGGGACGGAGCCCTGGGCGTCGTTCACCGCGCCGCTGGCGGTGACGAACGGGCCAAACGTCGCCCCGCCGTCGGTCGAACTGGAGACCACGATCGGCGAGAGGTTGCCGTTGAAGCGGGTCCAGCTCACGTACACTCGGCCGAAGAACGGGCTGGCCGAGTGGGTGTCAACGGCGATGTAGTCCTTGTCGTTGAAGATCTGGGAGTTGTTCGTCGCGGTGACGAACGTCGGGCTGCCCCAGGTCAGTCCTCCATCGGTGGACTTCGAGACGGAGATCGCGCTGCGGCTGGTGGTGCGATCGAAATCGATCGCCGCGTAATAGAAGCTCCCGGCCGCGTCCACCGCCAGGGCCGGGTCTCCGGCCGCCTGGTACGACCCGCCGCCACACGGGGTGATGCCAGGCAGCAGCCCGCCGCTCCAGGTCGCGCCCCCGTCCATGGAGGTGTAGAACCCGGCGCCGGCATCGCCGGTCAGAGTGCAGCGGTAATCGTTGGCGCCGCCGACAATGTTGCGCACATTGAGCGGGTTCGTTGCAACCGTCGTCTCGTTCTGGGGCGCTGGATCGTTGCTGGCGTCGACGTTGGTCAGGCTGATCGCCGCTGGGGCGCCCGGAGCGGCGCTTGGGCGCGGCACCGCGGGGCGCCGTGCCGAGGGACCAACCTCGACAACTCCTGAACGCGGCACCGGGCTACTCGGCTGGGCGCTGGCGGACAGGCCCGGCAGCGCGAGGGTCCCGACCGCGAGCGCCAGGAACACAAGGAACAAGCGACAACGGGCCATAGGGTTCTCCTTTGTCGAAGCGATTCCGTATCGGTCCGCTCACCTCGAACCCTGCGAAGGACCAGAGGCCGGGCCAGGCCCGGGCGCCGAAAGGCACGAACGCGAGTAGGCTCCGCGGGATCCCGGATCGCCGCTCAGTGTACTCGTCCACGCCCCAGCCCGCTCGACGCACAGGTTGAGATTTTGTGGAGATTTCGGCGCCTGGTCCGGGTGGGCAGCGGGGGACTGCCGCCCGTAGCATCTCTACCCAGAGTGAGATGCATACAGGAGCAGAGATGAACGAGAGCCCGGAAGCTGCCGCCGAGAGCGATCTGGTCGTCGAAGGGGCCAGGACCAGCGCTGCGCAGCCCCGCCTGGATGGCCCGATCCGCGTCCCCGCCCGGCACAACGCGGCGCTCCAGGAGGTCGTCCGCCTCGTCAACGCCGACGCGGAGCTGCAGGCGGTGTGGAAGTGCGCCAACGTGAACGCGGTGGACCGGCTCGGGATGAGCGACCATGGCCCCGTCCACGTGCAGATCGTCGCGAACATCGCGCTGAAGCTGCTGCGCATGCTGCTGGACGCCGGCCAGGAGCCGAGCATCGTCCGCCACCACGGGCTGACCGTACAGGACGCCGAGGTGGTGGTCGTCCTAGGCGCGCTGCTGCACGACGTGGGGATCGCGGTGCACCGCGCCGAGCATGAGCATCACAGCCTGTGGGTCGCCGCGCCGTTCCTGCGTGAGCTCCTGCGCCAGGTCTATCCCGACCCGCAGGCCCGCATGGCTGTCTGGTCGGACACCCTGCACGCCATCATCTGCCACAACCGCGACCAGCGCCCGATTACGCTCGAGGCAGGGGTGGTGCGGGTGGCGGACGCGCTGGATATGACACGGGGCCGCTCGCGCATCCCCTTCGAGGCCGGCCAGATCAACATTCACTCGGTCTCGGCCTACGCCATCGACCGGGTGACGCTGACCCGGGGGGAGACGCGGCCGATCTGCATCACGGTGGCGATGAGCAACTCGGCCGGCATCTTCCAGGTGGACGAGCTACTGAAGGCGAAGCTGCGGAACTCTGGCCTGGAGCCCTACATCGAGGTGATTGCGACGATCGAGTCGGAGTCGGAACGACGGCTGATCCCGCTGTTCCGACTGTAGCGCCCCGAGACACGCCTTAACAACACGGAGCCGAGCCCAAATGCTCGGCCCCGGTACGCTCGTGGGAGTCTCCGTCGCCTCAGCAGCGCCGGGACGATCACTCGACTCCATACGTGAGGGTTTGCCGGGACGGATCAGGGAAAGACCGCTCCGTGCCCGCGATCTCGAAATCGAGCGCACCCCGAGTATACCCCAGCCCGACGCTCGGTTCCACCCGCTGCCCTTCCCAGGCGCGCTCCACGCCGCCGGGAGCACCGTGCCCCGGGCACTCCCGCGGGCTGCTCCGGGTGATCGCCTGGCGTCACGGCACTGTTGGCGTCCACCTGCCCGGGACGAGGATCGCTTCGCCGGCGCCCGGCCAGGGCGGCATCGTCACCCCGATCGCCGCCAGTGGCTCCGGGCCGAAGGAGCGGAATTGAAAGTGGGTCCCCAGCGGAATCGTCAGGCAGACGCCCGGCTCCACGGCCACGATCTCTTCGCGGGCGCCCTGCCGTCGCCACATCTCACCTCGGCCGGTGAGAAAGAACCAGATCTCCTCCACGGTGCGATGCACCACCGCGGTGGAGGTCTCTCCGGGCGGGAGCGTGAAGTGGGCCATCCCCCCACCCGCCAGCCCGAGCAGGATGCGCACTTCCGAGCCGTCGGGCGCCACCGCGTCCGGCTGAGCGGGCAGTCGCCTGGTCTGGAACTCACCCATCGGTTCCCCCTTCTCGGCAGCCACCCGGCACTGGCCCCAGCATCCCTGTGGCAGAACAGCCGCTGCCGCGAGAGACGCGGCTTCTAGTCGAGCTCCAGCTTCAGCGGCCCGGTGTAGACGTCCGGGCGGCGGTAGGTGGCGACCGCGAGGCGCTGATCGCCGTAGGAGACCCAGTTGACCTTGTACAGTGTGCGACCAACACGGAACGACTCGCCAGCATAGAGATAGAAGTCCTGGGCGCCCGTATCGGTGCCGATCAGGACACCGAGCACTCGGCGCTCGCGTGGCTGGCGGTACGTCTTCTGCACCATGGCGTAGGCCCCCAGGCGCGGATCCTCGACGTCCGCTCGCCGTCGCACCGCGCTCAGCGTGAGCACGTTCTCGCTGGTCGCGGCGATCTGATCCCCCACCCCGTACACCACCAGCGCCGAGAACTCGGTGTCAAATGCCAACGGCTCACGCGGCGGGTGCGCAGGATCCGCCAGGTCCTGCGCGGATTGGACCGCGCCGGCCGCGGTGCGGCTCACCCGCTCCGCTACCTGGCTCGCCTGGCGCTCCAGCCCGCCGCCCAGGCCGGTCGCGGTAGTCAGCAGCTCGAACAGGATCACGACGACGAGCAGCACCCCGGCGAGCAGGGCCAGCGCGAGCAGCCCGCCGACCAGCCGGAGCACAATGGCTCCGAGCGAGTGGCGCGGCCGCGGCTCGAGCAGACCCTGGCGCCAGGCAGCCAGCACTGCCCGCTCCTGTGGCGTCGGCTCCTCCCGCTCGCGCGGCTCGGGGACCGAGGCGCGGCCGTTCGGCTCTGCCATGCTCCAATCATCCCGGGCGGCGCGCCGTCGTCTACACGTCGCCCGGGAACTGTGTACGGCAGAGGGCGTGCCGGGCTGAACGGCACTCGTGCCAGGCAACGGACTGCTACGGGGCCTGGCCGTTGAGGGTAAACACGTACAGTCGCCCTGGCTGTGGCTGCAGCTCGTTGGCCGAGCCGACGTACAGCGTCCCGTTGACGACCGCCGGGGAGGAGGAGACGATCGGGTCGTCCGTGAGCCCTTCCCAGAGCGGGAAGCACTGGCTCCGGCCGCAGCCGGCGGCGTTGTAGGCGGCTACGGTCTTGTTGTTCCGCCCGACGTACACCACCCCGTTGGCCACTGCTGGCGACGATTCGACGCCGCCGACCACGCTACTGCGGCCGACCCAGACCGGCTGGCAGGTGGGCTGGCCGCAGCCAGCGGCATTGAAGACGTTGAGCGCGCCGCCGTCGTCGCCGACGAACACCCGTCCGTTCGCCACCGCCGGGGTGGAGCCGGTGATGAAATCGGTCGCCAGGCCTGTCCAGAGCGGGGCGCAGGTGGCGGCGCCGCAGCCCGCGGCGCTGAAGGCGTACAGCTTCTTGTCGAACGAGCCGACGTACACCACCCCATTGGCCGCAGTGGGCGACGACTCGAAGATCGCGCCGCCGGTTTTCCCGGTCCAGAGCGGCTGGCACTGCGCCGCGCCGCAGCCGGCGGCATTGAAGGCGTACAGCTTGCTGTCGTTCGAGCCGACGTACACCACGCCATTGGCGACGGACGGGGTGGTTTCCACATGGCTGCCAGTCTTGCCAGTCCAGAGCGGGGCGCAGGTGGGAGCACCGCAGCCCGCCGCTGGGAAGGCGTAGAGCCTGCTGTCGAACGAGCCCACATACACCACGCCGTTGGCGACCGTGGGCGAGGACTCCAGGATGCTGGCCTGGGTTGCACCGGTCCAGAGCGGGGCGCAGGTGGGCTGCCCGCAGCCGGCGGCCGGGAAGGCGTACAGCTTGTGGTCGCTGGAGCCGACGTAGACGACGCCGTTGGCGACGGCAGGCGAGGAGTAAATGCTATTCCCGGTCTGCCCCGTCCAGAGCGGATTGCAGAGCTGGCCGCCGCAGCCGGCGGCGTTGAAGGCGTACAGCTTGCCATCGGTCGAGCCGATGTAGACCACTCCGTTGACGACGGCGGGCGAGGAGAAATCGACCAGCGCCCCCATGAGCCCTTGCCAGGCGACGTTCAGCCGTGTCACGTTGGAGGATGTCAGCGTCGTCTCGAACGGGTTGAAGCCGGTGAGCTGGTTGTCGAAGTGAAAGCGCCGCCAGCTCACCGGGGTCGCGGCGCGGGCCGATAGCGACGGGAGGACAGCCAGCGCCGCGGCGAGGAGCGCGAGCACCAGCGCCAGGGGGCGTCTCCCGAGCCGCGGTAGGCGGACCTGGAACGCACGCGGGAGGGGTAGGCGGTCAATGGGATGGTGTGGACGTGGCATACTGGCTCCCTTCGGCGGCTGCGCGGCAGGGAGCACTCCAAGCAACAGCGCCCCCTACGGCGCGGCTGCCGAATCTACGTACCATTCCAGCGGCCGGATCTGCGCCGGGCGGCTCAGCCTGCCGCACGCGCCGGCTATCATGTCGGCATCTCGGCCCCGGCGCCGAGCGCGCCGCGCGACGCCACACTTCCCCACGAGGCTTCGACGACGAGATGATCGATCACCCGCCCGTGCCCCGTATCCTGGCGTTCGATCACACCGGCCTGGCGGTGCGCTCCTTCGACCGGGCGCTCCCGCTGTACCGTGATCTCCTGGGAGGGGTCGAGATCCAGCGTGGCTACTATCGCGAGGCCGGGCTGAACTGGCTCGCGCTGCGCTACCCAAACGGGAGCGTGCTGGAGCTGGTCGAGCCGGTGGGTGACGACAGCCCGTTGCGGCGCTTCTTGGAGGAGCACGGGGAGGGCGTGCACCACCTGACGTTCATCGCCGACGACACCGCCGCGCTGGCGGCGGACCTCAAAGCGCGGGGGTACCGGGTAGTGGGTGAGGACTACCACAACCCGAACTGGCAGGTGGCCTACCTGTCGCCCCGCGCCGCCTGCGGGACGGTGATTCAGCTCGCCAGCGGCGCGGATGCGATCCCTTTCGAGGCAAGTATTCCGGACGAGCTGCGCGCCCGAGCCGAAGCGCTGCTCGCCAGCGCTGCGGAGCGCGAGCGGCCGCTGCTGCGGCGTTTCGCCGCGCAGCTCGGGCTGGTGGACGCGGAGTAAGCAGGGTGCGTCACGCTGGCGGCGAAAGCCACTGCTGGCCGCGGCGTGCTGGGAGCAGCCCCGGCGGGGTGTCGTTCACCCTGAGCCGGGCCAGTGGTCTTCAGGACGTGAATGGCGCTGCCACAGCAGGCAGGCGCGCGTGGCGCCCGGCGGGCGGTCAGTGCATCATGGTGGACGGCATCTGGACCGCGGGCATCTGAACGGACGGCCCCATCTCACCGATGGCCACGTCCTGGAAGGTCGCCGTCTCGTTCCCGACCGTCACCGAGATCGTGTAGCTGCCGGCGCTCAGGTAGACGTTGCGGCCGAAATGCAGATCGCTCGGACCCTCCGCGACTCCGTACATGGCCATCACGTTGTCCAGCGTGCGCGACGCCCCGCCCATCGGGGCCACTGTGATCGTCGGGACCATGTCGCTGACCAGCGCGCCACTCGCGCGGTCGTACACGTGCACCTCGAGGTGATGGTTGACCGGCCGCCCCTGGTCGGTCATCGACATCTCAGGCATGCCCATGCCCTGCATCGGCACCATGACCTCACCGCTGGTCGCCCCGGCGGCCTGATCTAGCATCAGCATCGTTTCGGCCGGCCCGATCGTGAGGACCAGCTTGTAGGACGCGGTCTGCTGGGTCTGTTGGACGACCTCTGCCCCCAACACGGCAGCGGGTGTGGCGAACGCCAGGCTGAGCAGGGCGAGCAGCGCCCCAACCTGTCGAAGCATGAGCCATTCCCCTTCATACCCCGGCCATACCCCGGCGCCGCGAAGCGTTCGCGCAAGAACGGGTCGCCGCCCGGGATATCCGCACGCGACAACCGATGCGGTCGGCACCATACTACCGCCCATTCGATGAATGCGTCAATCAGTCGTTCGCAGGATGTTCGGGACGCCGCTGCCCGAGCAGCCCCAGGCTGCGTCGCCCTGTTCGGAGTGCCGCTCCACACTAGGAGCAGCAGCGAGGGGACGTCGCGGCAGGAGCGCGGCACGCGCGGCGGTGCTCATCGCGCCGGGGCCGCACACCCCGGAGCCCGCGGCCGTTGCTACTCGCCGTCGGCAGCGTGAGGGTAGGCCGGGGCCGGGCCTGCGTTGAACCGGGCGGGATCGAACAGCGACAGGTCGAGCGAGGGCCGACCGTCCACCAGCCACTCAGCCACGTAGCGGCCCGTAGCAGGGGCGTGCTGGAAGCCGTGGCCGCCGAAGCCGACCGCCAGGAAGCAGCCCTCCACCCCGGGCGCCGGACCGATGATCGCGTGGTCGTCCGGGGTAAGCGGGCGCAGCCCGGCCCAGCCGCCGGCGATCGCCGCCCGCTCCAGGACTGGGACACGCCGCACCGCCTTGCGGGTAGCCTCTTCCAGCCGCCCCCAGTCGACCGCGGCGGAGAGGTCGTCGCCCCGGTCCTCCACGTCGCCCGGGCTCAGCAGCACGCGCTCCTGCTCTTTGCGGAAGTAGAAGCCACTGCCGCTGTCGATGGTCAGCGGGACCGGGCCGGGGATTGCTGGAAACGGCTCGGTAAAGAAGATGTGGCGGCGGCAGGGAGCGACCGGCAGCTCGAGCCCGACCATCCGCCCAACCTGGCGCGCGGCCGGGCCGGCGGCGTTGACGACGAGCGGCGTGCTAACCAGTCCGCGCGTCGTCTCTACCCCCTGTACCCGGCTCCCCGCCACCTGGATCCCCGTCGCCGCCACCCCCTCCAGCAGCCGCGCCCCCAGCTCGCGCGCCCGACGGGCGAACCCCGCCGTCACCTCGGCCGGGCCGGCGAAGCCATCTTGCGGACTCCAGATCGCGGCGAGCAGGTCGTCCACGAACAGGGCCGGGACAATGGCCTGGGCCTCGGCCGGCGAGATGACCCGCACATCCACGCCCATCTGCCGCTGGAGCGCGATCCGGGTCTCGAAGGCGCGCAGCTCGGCCGGTTCGGACACCAGCGTGAGATAGCCGATCTGGCGGTAGTCCGGGTCCACCCCGAACTCTTCCTTGAACGTCTCCAGTGTCCGCCGGCTCTCCAGGGAAAAGCGGATCTCGGTCTCGGTGGGGAACTGGGCCCGGATCCCGCCAGCCGCCTTGCTCGTCGTCCCAGCGCCCAGCGCCTCGCGCTCGAGTAGCAGCACGTCGCGCACGCCACGGCGAGCCAGGTAGTAGGCGATGCTGCAGCCCACCACCCCGCCGCCGATGATGACCACGCTCGCCGTTCGGGGAAGCTCTGCCAATTCCGCGTCTCCTGCCGCAGCGGAGTCTAGCGGGCTGCCGGCCGCGGCCGCCAGCACGGCGGGCCACGCAGCGGCCTTCCCGACCGCTGATCCAGGTCAGGCGGCCGAAGCAGGCCAACGGGCGGTTGCGGAGGCCGTGCCCGGCAGCTACGATCAGGATTGGGCGGGAGCGATCTCTGTAAAACTCCGCCTCAGCGGCCAGCGCAGGCGATCCACCCGGCCGCCCCGCTCCCCACACACGAGCTTGACACCAGGTGAAGGCCCGGTCATCGTGGGCTGCCCCCTGAGGAGTGATGCGGTTATGCGGTTCAAAGACGTGGTGATTCTGCTCGCCCCGGTGGTGATCGTCATCGTCGCCCTGGCGCTGGTGCCCGCGGTGCTGCTGCCCGCTACGCCCCCCCTGTCGCCCGCGCCGACTGTGCCGCCAGCGGCCTCACCCGGGGCGGCGGCCAGCCCGGTGGCGAGCGCGGTCGCCAGCCCGCAAGCGCAGACGGCCCAGAACCCGGGCAACGCCCCGGCGCCGGCGCAGGCAGTGCAGCCGGCCAGCGGCCAGCCGGCCACCACCTCGACCGGTGGCAAGGGCAACATCGACCACGGCAAGCAGCTCTTCACCGCCAAAGGGTGCGCCGGCTGCCACACCATTGCCGATATTCCGGGCGCCGTCGGCAAGGTGGGGCCCGAGCTGACGCACATTGGCACGGTGGCCGCCACGCGTAAGCCAGGCATGGACGCGGAGGCCTACATCCGCGAGTCGATCGAGCAGCCGGCCGCGTTCATTGCGCCCGGCTTCACCAACGATATGCCCACCGGGCTCGCCTCCGGCTCGGATGAGGACGACCTGGTGGCGATGCTGCTGGCGCACAAGTAGTCCGTCTCCCCCGTGAGCCGAAGAGACCGAGCCGGCGCGAAACAGCCCGGGGGGCTGCGCGCGTTTTGACGCCGCGGGATAGGTGGGCCATACTGTGTGGCCGCGCCTGGTCCAGCCCGTTTCCGCGCGGAGCGCGGTGCACAGCTCGTGATCGTCTTGGAGGTCCGCCATGTCCTTGCGTGCCCTGCTCGGCACCCTGCTCATCGCGGCGATCGCGATCTCGCTGCTGGCCGGCGGCTCCGGGATCGTGGGGGCGCAGACCAGCTCTCCACGCTTCTTCCCAGACACGGGCTACACCGTGGCGGACGACGCCTTCTGGAACTACTTTCAGCATCGCGGCGGGGTAGACACCTTCGGCCAGCCGGTCTCGCGCAAGTTCCTGCTGCTCGGCAGTGAGGTGCAGTTCTTCCAGCGGCTCGTGATGCAGAAGCTGCCGGACGGCTCGGTGACAACGCTGAACCTGCTGGACGAAGGGCTGATGCCGGTGACCCACATCAACGGCTCGACCTTCCCGGCCCCCGACCCGGCGCTGGCGCAGGCCGCCCCGAATCCCAGCCAGCCAGACTACGGAACCAAGATCATCGCCTTTGTCCGCGACAAGGCGCCGGATCGCTGGAACAACCTGCCGGTGAACTTCTTCTCTACCTTCAGCAGCGTGGTGAACCTTGCTGATGCCTTCCCGGACGGCAACGGCGATCCGAACCTGCTGCCGCTGCTAGACCTGGAGATCTGGGGCGCCCCCACCAGCGCGCCGGCCTTCGATCCGGCGAACAAGGACTTTGTCTATCAACGCTTCCAGCGGGTGATCGCCCATTACGACCGCAAGTGCGACTGCACCCGGGCGCTCCTGCTGGCCGATTACTTCAAGAGCGTGCTCACCGGCCGGGACCTGCCGGCCGACCTGGCGCAGGAGATGCAGCAGAGCCGCTTCTTCCGGCAATACGACCTGTCCAAGCCGAACGGAGTGGCACGCCCTGACCAGCTTCCCGCGAGTAATCTGCTGCTCGCCTTTGAGCGCGAGGATCGGCCAGTCCCGAACGTTCCCACCGTGGTAGAGCCCGCCGCGCCAACGAGCGGCACGAGCCACGGCGGCAATACAAACGGCAACGACAACAGTGGCGCCACAACGGAGCCCGTCTCTGCCGTGACGCCGGGTCCGAGCCTGGGCGGTGTCACTGTCGTCTCGAGCGAGCTGGCCCAGGATCCGGTGACCAAGCACTGGATCGGCTTCGGCGAGGTGGAGAACGTCACCACCAGCACGATGGACGTGTACGCCACCATGAACGTCTTCGACGCCAAGGACAACCTCATGGCCTCCAAGGAGGTACTCCTTGGCATCTCGCCGCTGGCGGCCGGCCAGGTCGGAACCTTCCGGATCGACTTTGGCAAGCTGGACACCGGGGTGGACCACCAGACCACGCAGGTGCGGAGCGTTCCGCCGGCCTCGCTCGGGGTGAGCGGGCTGAAGACAAGCGACAAGCACACCGCGCACGATAAGACCCACTTTCTGCTCACCGGCTACATCACCAATCGCAGCGGCGACGACGTGAAGAACGTCCAGATCGGCGTGAGCTTCTACAACAAGAACAAGGAGCTGCTCGACGTCTGGCAGGGCGCGCCCGTGTTCGATTCGATCGCTGACGGCGACCAGGTCGCCTTTGCCGCGGCCTCCACCCTGGCGCCTCCTGACGACGTGGATAGCTACAACATCTACGTCTCGGCGACGCGGGGGCATCCGTCGCCCAAGCGGGAGGCGGACGTGGCGAAGGTGAAGAACACGAGCATTCTGCCGGACGGCGCCACGCTCCACGTGCGGGGAGAGCTGAGCAGCACCGAGGACAGCGACGCGATGGACCTGGCGCTGGCGGCCGTGTTCTACGACCACGACGGCCACGTGGTGAGCGCCGGCTCCGCGATGCCGTTTCCCACCCGGGTACGGCCGAAGACGACCGCGCCGTTCGAACTCGACGTCCCCGCCCCGCCCGATGGCTACGACCATGTCGACTACACGGTGCTCGGCCAGCGCTTCCCGGATAACACCACCTGGCCGCAGCCGCTGAAGGTCACCGGATCGAATCTGACCCAGGCGCACGGGGCCGCAACCGTCGAGGGATCGGTCCAGAACAGCAGTGGGAAGGACCTCCACGACGCGTTCGTGGTCGTGACCTTCTACAACGCGGCTGGCAACGTAGTCGATGTCGTCTCCACCCCTCTGGACAGACCGAGCATGGGCCAGGGAGACAAAGAGGCGTTCAAGATCAGCTCAAAGGCGAGCGAGGTGGACTCTGTCAGCGTGGCTGGGTTCGGCTACCGCTAGCCACGGGCCGAATGGCCTCCTGTAGCCCGGGCCAAGTGCCCTGCCACCCCCGTACTTTCGGACCTGGTCCGATGAGGTGGCACAGAACATGCTTTTTCGCAGGGCAGGGCACCGAGAGGAGGCCCGAAAGGCAGGAACGCGATGGAAGCAACAACCGGACAAAGCATGACCCTGTCAGACCTGGTGCGGGCAGAGGAGCAGGGGCTCGATCTCAACCGCCTGCTCTTCATCAAGTACCTGGTCCTAACGCGGCGTCTCAACGATGACCTGGTAGCCGATCCAGACCAAGAGCCTGCTCGCGTGGCGGCCTGACGAACTCATCTGAAACGTCTATGCACTCCATCTCGCTCGGCGAAGCGATGGCCGAGCGCGGCATAGCGCTCGGCCGTTTCGCGTCTCTCCCGCCGGCCGCCCCGGTCCCGTCTTACTCTTAGCCGCTCACGAGGGTGAGACCTCTTCTCCCCCTGAGAGCCACTCGAGCGCTTTCCGCTTCGCGGCCTCGGGGCTCCTCTCTTCCAGCAATGGATTCGCGCGTGGCTGCTTAGCCCGCTGCTCCTCCAGAAATGGGTTGCGGCTCGGCTGACTCGCCCCCGCGGCGCGGGGCGTGTGCAAGAACGGGTTAGAAGGGTCCGGCTGTGGTTCGACCGGCGCGGCGGCCAGTCGACCGGACGGCAGCGCTGCGAGCCAGGCAGCCAGCTCGTCGCGCGGGATCTCACGACTCGGCCGGCCGTCGAACAGGCTTTCGAACTCCTCCAGGCGCGGCTGGCCGGTCTCTCCGATGGGAAGCGGAAACCCTACCTGGCGTACGCGCAGGCGATGCCCGGCATACTCGACCTCGAAGTCCAGGTGCTCACGCCCGTGAAAGTCGACCATGTCGCGGCGCACGATCGCGTGATGGCTTGCCAGGTAGTTGGCGGCCAGGCGATCCAGCCCCTGCTGCACCCGTTCTGCCAGCTCAAGGAAGTCATAGTCCAACAGCCCCATACACCACCCCCTGCTGCTGCCGCCGGCTAGTGTAGCACTGCGCCGCACTGAGCCCGGGCACCCGCGCGGGCTAGCCACCGTTGGCGAGAGCGCTGGCCGTGGTCTGGCTCAGATGCTCGGATGGCTGGATCGACTGCAGGAGCTGGACACCGGCATCCCACCAGGAGGCGTCGTTGAGCACTTCCTTGCGCATGTACCAGTGCTCGACGCCCCAGAGGAGAATCGTGTCGAACCCGCTGCCCCGCAGCTTCTCGAAGATACTCTCGGCCTCGCCCGGCCCGAGGCTACGCGACGGCCCGGGGTTGGTCGCCACGACGTTCGACGGCTCCCACGGCTCCGCCTGCGCCTCCATGATCCATGCCTCTTTGCCCAGGCGCTGGGCGCGCTCCGCCTGGCGGCTCACGGCCGACGTCCAGTTCCAACCCGTGAAGTCGAAGTACAGGTCCAGGCCCAGCAGCCGCAGCGACACGCTCGGATAGACGTCCAGGCCCAGAATGTCGCCAAGCTGGAGCAGCGTGTCCGCCCGGTCATCATCGCCCCGGCTCCAGGGGAGCACCGAGGCGAACGGGTAGAGGTGCACGAACATGTTGAGCACGACCGGGTGCTGGTGGGCATCGCAGGCTCGGACCGTGGCGATCTCGGCCTCGAGGAACTCGGGGCGGATGAACCAATGGTGTGGACCGGCGCGGTCAAGCGGCTCGTTTTCCACCTGCCAGTAGTGCAGGGCAGGATGGTCGCGATAGCGCTCGACGACCGCGGTGATGAAGCGCAGGACTCGGTCGCGCACTTCGGGGTCGTCGGAAATTGCGCCCGAGGTGCGGCCGGCGGCGCGCGCCTGGAGCCAGGAGGGGAGAAAGTACTCGGGCCAGCGCGGCGCCTTCATCCCCACGGTGAGCACCACGGACCGACCGCTCGCGGCCGCCAGGTCCATCTGCCAGTCGAGCGCGCTGAAGTCGTAGCTGCCCGGGTGGCGCTCGATGTCATCCCAATAGGCACCCAGTCGAACCAACGAGGTGTCGAGGGTGAGGGTCGCTTCGAGCGTCTGCTGCCAGGGCAGGCCCAGATAATCGGCCTGCCGCGGGCTGAACGTATAGCCAACGCGCATTGACGCCGTCTCCGACTCCGCGCTCCGCATGCCGTGTTCCACGAGCCAGAGCGAGCTGAGCACGAGCGCCATCGCCAACGCCAGGGCAATGGCCAATCTCACAAGTGTTTCCGCACGGTCACAGAAGGTCACAAGGGTGGGCAGCGGCGGATTATAGTAGATCAGTCCCCTGTGACAGCAGGGTTATCAGTCCCGCGGGAGCAGGGGTTGGCCTCAATCTTGCGCCTGCAGGGAGCGCGCAAATCCCTCCCGCGTCCCGCGGTTGGCCGGGGTGGCGGGTGGATGTCGAGGTCGATGCGTGGAGCGAGCCGAGATCGCCCCTCCGCCCGTACATCGACTGCTCGAGGTAGGTACCGCCGGGTTAACCGTGCTGGTCAGTAGCGCGCCCGTCTGGGCCGCGCTGCTCGCGCCAGAGCTGTGGACGCTGGCGTTCGCGCTGTTCACCGTCTACTGGCTGTACTGCTCGAGCAGTGTGGTCCTGTATGGACTCATCGGTTATCTTCGCATTCGCCAGACGCAGCGGCGCGACTGGGTCGCTGCACTGGAGCAGTACCCGTCCTGGCGGCAGATGCACCACCTGGTAGCGATTCCCATTTGTGGTGAGCCGCTGCCTTTGCTGGGCGAATCGCTCGCCGCGCTCGCCCAGCAGACGTTCCCCACCGACCAGGTGACCGTGCTGCTGGCGTTCGAGGCCCGAGACGCGGCAGCCGCCCGCAAAGCGGCCCAGCTCCGCGAGCGCTTCCAGCACTCCTTCGCTGCGATCCTGGCCACCTCGCACCGGCTGCGCCCCGGCGCCGTGCCGGGCAAGGGCAGCAACCTGTCTCACGCCGTCCCGATTGCGCAGCAGGCGCTGGCCGAGCGCGGCCTGGAGCCGGACCAGGTGCTGGTGACGATCTGCGATGCCGATTCGCGGCTGGATCCGAACTACCTGGCCGCGGTGACCTATCGCTACCTGGCCGCTCCCTCGGGCGATCGCTGCATCTTCCAGCCGGCGATGCTGTTCTACGCCAACCGCGATCGGCTGCCGGTCTGGGCGCGCGTGGTGGACGGGCTGTACTCCGTGCTCCAGCTCGCGCGTCTGGCGCCCACCTACAAGCTCGTCTCGCTGTCTACGTACTCCCTCAGTCTTGCCGCGCTCCAGCGCACCGGGTACTGGGACGTCGACGTGGTGGCGGAAGACTCCCACATGTTCTTCAAGTTCTTCTTCCGCCACCAGGGCCAGGTGACGCCTACCCCGATCTACCTGCCCGTGTGGGCCGACGCCGCCGAAGGCGCAAACGTCTGGGAGACGGCCTGGAGCCACTACCGGCAGGCGAGGCGCTGGGCCTGGGGCGTCTCGGACGTTCCATACGTCGCCTGGCAGGCGCTGACCGGGCGCGGCCTCTCCCTCCGGGCGCGGCTGTCGCGCCCTTTCCACTACACCCTGGGACATCTGCTCTGGCCGGCCCACTGGTTCCTGCTGCTCGGCGGGCTGAAGATCGTGCGGGAGGCGCACCCGGCGGTGGCGCTGAGCGCCAATGGTCGCGAGCTGGCCAACCTGTCCTCCGCGCTGCTGACCGCAACCCTGCCGTGTCTGCTGGGGGTGATCGCACTCGACTACGCTCTGCAGCGCCTGCACAGCCGCGGCACAACGCTGCCCGATCTGGCCGCGCTGCCGATCTGGTTCCTGCTCCCGCTGGTTGGGTTCCTGCTCAACGTGCTTCCAGCGATCGAGGCGCACCTGCGGCTACTGCTGGGTCGGCCGCTGGAGTACGAGGTCACCCAGAAGCTCACCGCGGTGCCGTCGCTGTCGCCCGTACCTACCAGGGCACTGCCTGACCGCCGGGTCGTCTGACCGTTTCGACCTGGCAGCGCGCCCGCCGCTTCCGGCCTACCAGGAGTACACTGGGACATCGATCTCGGGGCAGCAGCCGATGAACGGCGACCTCACCGCGATCCGAGCGATTCTGTTCGACCTGTACGGCACACTGCTGGACGTGCGCTCGGTGGAGGCAGCCTGCGCCGGGGTGGCTGCCGACGCGGCGGCGTTCACCCAGCTCTGGCGGGCCAAGCAGCTCGAGTACACCTTCCTGCGCACGCTCATGGGGCGGTACGTCGATTTCTGGCAGGTAACGCGGGACGCGCTGGAATACAGCGCGGAGCGCTTCGGCGTTGCGCTGGACCCAGCGCGCCGCGAGGCGCTGATGGCCGCCTGGCTGCGCTTGGCATCGTTTCCGGACGCGCCCGAGGCGCTGGCGGCGCTGGACGGCGCCGGCCGAACACTTGGCGTGCTGTCGAACGGCAGCCCGCCGATGCTCGACGCGGCGCTCGCTCACAGCGGCCTGCGTGCCCACTTCGCCCACGTGCTGAGCGCCGACGCGGTGCGTGTCTACAAGCCGCATTCCGCGGTGTACCAGCTTGGCTGCGATGCGCTGGGCCTGCTGCCGCACCAGGTGCTGTTCGTCTCGTCCAACGGCTTCGACGTTGCCGGCGCAGCACACTTCGGGTTCGCCGTCTGCTGGGCGAATCGCGCCGGCGTGCCGGCAGATCGGCTCGACCAGATACCCCGGCTCCAGATCCGGAGCCTGGGCGAGCTGGTGGCCGCGCTGCGGGGGCCGCTATAGCGGCGCAGCACCGTCCGGCGCCGAAGCGCCCTCTTGACGTGGGCACGGACTGTGCTAGCCTGAAGGCATTCAACCGATGCTCGCAGGTGGGGGGTGCCTTCTATGCAGCGGCTGCGGGACATCATGCGCCCGGGCTTCCTGGTTACGGTGCAGCGCGACGCGCTGGTGATCGACGCGGTCCGGGCGATGACGGATCAGAACGTGGGCATTGTCGCGGTGCTCGACGGCGACCGCCTGGTCGGCGTGTTCTCGGAGCGCGATGTCGTGCGCCGGGTGGTCGATCGCGGGCTCGATCCACGCACGACGCCGGTGAGCGACGTGATGACTACCGATCTCATCGTGGCGGAGGCGGACGAGGACTGCCAGTCCGCGATGCGGAAGATGGATCAGGCAAACATTCGCCATCTCCCGGTAGTCAGCGGGGGGCGTCTCCTATCGATGATCTCGATTCGTGACCTGATGCGGCTGGAGATCCAGGACAAGGGCGAGGAGCTGCGCTACCTGCACGAGTACCTGTACCACGTCTCGCCCGACCTCGTCCTGCCGCGCTGAGGCCGCGCGCCGCCAGCAGCACCACGCTCAGCTACCGCGCGCGGCGTCGTGCTGCGCTACTGGCAGCTCGTGGTTGGCTTCTGCTGCCAGAATGGCGGCTGCGGGGCGCCGGCAGCGTAGACCCAGTGCGGCGCGTTCTCCTTCGCCCCGTCCACTTCGAGCCAGAGCTCGATGGTCTTGCCCTGGCGCGCCGCCGAGACGTCCACATTGTTGAAATCCCACACCGGATAGGTGACACCGCTGTCCGTCACCAGGCGGCGGGCGCCGCTGGCGACCATCCTGGCCGGGCCGCCGTCGATGGAGGCCATCAGGCGCACCGCCGGGTTCCAGCGGCAGGGCGCCGGCTGGAGCGTCCCGGGCAGGAGCAGCACCGCGCTCACGTTGGCGCTGCTGGCATCGGCCGGGCCGCTGCCGTCCTTCGGCCAGACGACCTGGATCGGAGCGTCGACGGCCTCCGGGATCGGCGCAACTTGCTCGACGATGATCTGCGGATCACCGCCGACAAGGTACAGGTTGGGATGGCGCGGATCGGTATTGTTGCTCGAGGGCGGTAGGTCCAGCGTGTACTGGCCATCGCGGGCGACCAGCTCGCCGGTGATAACGCCGAACTTGTTGATCACCACCGCGCTCTTCGCGCTCGCCGCCATCCGGAGCTGAGCCGGGTTCGGCGAGGCGTTCCAGGCTACCGTGATCCGCTGGTCGCCCCGCTCCAGGGTGACGCGGTTGACCGCGGCCGGCCAGACCCATTGCGACAGGTGCGCGTTGCTGTTGAGCAGCGCCGTCACCTGGTCGTCCGTGGGCGGGTCGGCCGAGCCGTCCCAGGTGTAGACAGCGCTGCTCGGCGCGGCCAGGTACTGCACCGCCGTTCTGTAGGCGGTGAACGCGGGGCGAACGGAGCCATCGTTGCGCACCAGGCCATACAGGTCGCCCTGCCCTTCGGGCGCTTCGTCGACCAGCTTGTAAATGCTCATCCGCTCCACGCCAGCGGCGCGGGCCAGTGCGAACGCCTGGATCATGTAGCTTGCCTGCTGGTCCATGCTGGCGCGCCAGGGGATGGGGGAGAGGGGACTCAGCGGGTCATCGTAGGGAATGACGTTCGCCTCGGTGATCCAGATCGGCTTGCTCAGCCCATACTGGGCTAGCGTCCGCTGGAACACGCGCGTCGCGGCGAAGACGCTGAGGGGGTTGCCATACAGGTGCAGGTTGGCGGCGTCGAAGTACCAGCCATGCGCGGGAGCGGAAGGGTCTTTGGCCGCGACATCCAGCAGCCGCTGGAGATACAGCTCGCGGCCGCCCTCCTTGTCCCACCAGTAGGTCATCCCCGGCAGGATCACCCGCGCGTCGGGATTGGCCTTCTTGACGGCGAGCCAGGCGACCTTGATGAGCTGGTAGAGATCCTCAACCGAGCCGTCCCAGGTGAAGCGGATGGCATCCGAATACATGTCCGGCTCGTTCCAGATAATCCAGCTCTGGATCAGGCCACGGTACCGGGCGGCCAGCTTGTACATAAACTGCCCCCAGAAGTTGCGCGGGTCGTCGAACGGCAGGTACAGGTTGGCCGGAACGTTCGTCGGCTTCGCGGCCGTGGGTGTGCTGCTGGCCCACTGCGGGGTGTACAGCGCCACGCCCACCACTTCCATCCCCCGCTCAACCTCCTGCTGAATCTGGTCGTCGTCGAAGTAGCCCTTGGACCAGCTCCCCGGCCCGTCCTTCTGAATCAGCGACCAGGGGAAAATAAGCCGCTCCCACTGGACTCCGGCCTGCTCCGCCCGCGTGGGATTGAAGATCGCCTGGACCGCGCCGAAGAACCGCTCCGGCCGACGGGCCGGGTCGGAGCCGGTCGGCGGGGGCGCCGCCTGCGCTGGGAGAACTGGCAGCAGGAGCGGGGCGAGCAGCAGGAGGGTAAGTAGATGTCGAGGCACGAAACAACCGCCAGGGCTGAAAGTGAGCTGGTGGGCGCGCGAGCAGGCGCGGCCCGACCGTGGATGCTACCAACGAAGCCCTGCCTGGAGCCAGGGTACTGAGCGGGCCAGCCAGGCGGCGCTCCGCTACCATTCGCCCGAACACGGATGCTCGGAGCAGAGGGATGCGGGTCGGATTTGTCGGACTGGGGAAGATGGGGCGGCCGATGACGCTCCGGCTGCTGGCGGCCGGGCACGAGGTCACCGTCCACAGCCGGAGCCGCGGCCCGGTGGAGGCGCTGGTCCAGTGCGGCGCCCGAGCCGCCTGGTCTCCGCGCGAGGTAGCTGAAGCGAGCGAGGTGGTGCTCGCAGCGCTGCCAACGGAGGCGGCGGTGCGCGCGGTGTTTCTCGGCCCGGACGGATTGGTGGCCGCGGCACGGCCGGGCCAGATCCTGGTCGACCACAGCACGGTCAGCCCCGCGACCAGCCGTGAGATCGCCGAGGCGGCGCGTAGCCGTGGCGCGAGCTTCCTGGACGCGCCGGTGAGCGGCGGGCCGGGCGGCGCCGAGGCCGGCACCCTCACGGTCATGGTCGGCGGCGAGCGCGAGGCGTTCCAGCGGGCACTGCCAGTGTTCCAAGCCTTCGGCACGAACATCCATCTGGTGGGGCCGAGCGGCCTGGGTACGGTGGTGAAGCTGGTCAATCAGCTCCTGGTGGGCATCCATACCGCCGCGTCCGCGGAGGCGGTGGTGTTTGGGGTGAAGCTGGGCGCGGACCCTCAGGCGCTGCTGGAGATCATCGGCACCTCGTTTGGCGGCAGCACGATGCTCAGCCGCAACCTGCCACGCATGATCCGGCGGGACTTTTCGCCCGCTACCCCCTCGGTGCTGATCCTGAAAGACCTCGGGATCATCACCGATGTTGCCCGCGAGCAGAACGTGCGGCTGCTCCTGGGCAGCCTGGCACAGCAGCTCTTTGTGGAGGCACGCGGGCTGGGGTTGGACGAGCTGGACATGAGCGCGCTGGTCCAGCCACTGGAGCGGCTCGCCGGGGTCACCGTAGGGCAGAGCGAATCGAGCCCGCCGTCTGGCTGAGCTACGGCCCTCCGGCGGCGCCCGCGCCGTCGGAGGGCGCGGGGAAGCGGCCGTGGTAAAAGGCGTCCAGCGTCTCGTCGAGCAGGACCCAGCCAGCCTGGGTAGGGTGCGATTGGCGGTCCTTCAAGAAGTAGGGGTCGCGCTCGTGATCCTCGAAGTCACGTAGCGCCACCCCGTAGCGCCGGGCGGCGGCCCGCAACTGCACGTAGTAGACGTGCCGAGCCTGCGGTGAGATCCCGCGCAGGTCGTACTCCCGGGCGTACAACGGCTCGCTTACCAGTAGCGGCCGGGCACCCAGCTCCGCCACGACGCGCAGCAGCAGATCGAGATCGGTCCACTCCCGCGATTGGCGCAGCCCCTGTACGAACGCCGCGTCGCGCTCGCGGTTCTCCTCTCGTATTCCCAGCCGCCCCGAGAAGATCCAGCCGCTCTTGTCGTACTCGTAGCGCCGTCGGTTCGCCGGACGCTGCAGCTCGCTCCGGGCCTGCTGGAGTAGCGCGGGCCAGTCCACCCCAGACGGGCCGCTCCGGGTGGGCGGGGCGAAATCCGCCTGCTGGTCGAGCTGCGCCAGCGTCTCCCAGTGATCCTGCAGCCGCAGCACCAGCACCTGGAGCCGCCCCAGCGGAAGGGCGAGCGCGTAGAGCGTCCGGCTGGGCAGTGAAGCGTCGGCAAGCCGGCGCAGCGCGAACGCCAGCAGCGGGTCGCGCTCCAGGGTGGCCGGATAGTCGAGCATCCGTCGCGCCGCGTCGCGCTTGAGCGCCAGGCTCAGGCTGCCGCTGAATGCTAACTCGTTGGCGTGGAGGCGCGAGAAGCGCCCGGCGTAATACTGCGGGTCGACGCCGGAGCGGAGGAAGGGGTCCGGAGTGAACGAGATGACGACCTGCCTCCCCCGTACCGCCGGCCCAACCGCCGCTAGGCTCTGGACGTAGATCAGCGCCGACGTTCCGGTATTGGCGACCGGGAAGACGGTAAAGCCAGTAGGGAAGCGCTGAAACACCGTTCGAGCATCGTACTTGTTGGGGAGGAACACCTCGGAGCTGCCATACAGCGGCAGCAGATCGGGCTGCTGGAACGCCAGCGCCTGGAGTGCTCGACCCTGGCTCGCCTGCGCCAGCATCAGTGGCGCAACGGCGTGGATCGCGGCTCGCTCGGTCTGTTCGGCCGTCCGAAGGCCAGCGACGAGTGCGGCCACCGCCAGGGCCAGGCAGGCCAGCGCCGGCAGAAGATGCGGGGCAGGTGCCATGGCGCCGAACAGCTCGCCGAGCCGGCTACCGGCGCCCGATCGCGGTGGCGCGACTGGCAAGAGCGGGGTGGAGCGGTGAGAGGGAACCGTGGTCACAGACAGTCCTGAAGAGGAGAGAACGGCGATTCACCGCCCCTCGCTTCTCATCCTACCGGGCTGGCCTGGCGTGAGGCGGAATTGTGGCCGCGGAGCCGACTGCCACCAGCAGGCCATGAGCCAGGCGGTCGGGCCAGGAACCGCGCGGCTCATCGGCTCTGAGACGGGGTGGCCGTGGGCCGGGCCTTGCGCACCACGAGCGACGTCGGCGACGAGCCGGCCGGGGCTGCCGAGGGGGTGGGGGCTGTGGGCCGAGCCGTTGGCTGAGCTGGCGCGTCCGGAGCGGGCGGCGCAGTCGCTGGCGGCGAGGTGGGACGGGCGGTCGGCAGCACGCTGACCGCTGCCACACTCGGAGCCGGCGGGGAGGGGGCCGACAGCGGCGGGACGGGCGTCAGAGTGGGTTGCAGCGGCGGTGGCGCGGCCGGGGTGGTGACGACGCCAACGCTCGGAACCACCTGGAACTGCCAGTGGAGCGTGCTGGAGAAACCAGCCCGGTCGCGCGCTTGCACGTTGACCTCGTGCGTCCCAGGCTCCAGTCCCCGGACGAACGAGACCCACCAGGTCTGTGGCTCGCGGCGGTCCACGTGCGGCTGGACGTCCTGGCCATCCAGCGCAGCCGACACGTCGTCCAGTGCCGCGGAAGCGGTGACCTGGAGCGTGAAGCGAACGTTGCCGGCGAACACCTGCCCGTTTGGCAAGGGGTCGCGCTGCTGGATGAGCGGCGGCCGGGCGATCGGCGTCGGTGTGGCCGGTGGAGGTGCGAGCGTCGGCAACAGCCGGGTCGGGGCACGAGTGGGCGGGACGAGGGTAGGAGGCCCACTGTCTGAATGAAACACCCGCCCCTGGGTTTCGACGGGCGGCGCGCCGTCGAGCGGACGATCAATCGGACGGGCGCACGCCGCCAGCACCAGGGTGAGCAGCGGCACGATCCGGAACGTGGAACGAGGCGAAGAAATGGGCGCGGCCTCCCTGAGCCCGGCGCACGCCGGCCCGGAGTCCACGCATACTACTGAACCTTCCCAGCGCCAGGCAAGCCGCTTGCCGTCTCGTCCCAGTCACAGCCGAACGGACGCGAGGCCGGGACACTGCTACGGCGGGGACGCGGGCGAGCCAGCCAGGACGGGGCCGGCGGTGTGCCGCCGCTCCCCAGCCCTCCGCCCGGCGGAGCGGCCGCTCATACCAGGAAGCGGCCAGGAAGGCCAGCGCGAGCCCAACAATCCCCAGCGCCAGCAGCGGATTGGTCCACCACACCAGCCCCTGCGCGTCGATCTCCATCCCGATCCTCCCGGCAGCCGAACGTTTGTCCGAAACACATGTTCTATTACTGTGCGGCTATCGGCAAGGGCTGCGGCGTCACAGCCGTGTCACACCCGTGACGGCGGGATGGGCGACTCTGGGGGGAGCGCTCGGGCCGGTGGTCGCGCAGGAGCGCGGCCGCTGCGCGGAGCGCGTGGAGCCTGCTGGTCGCCCACTCCTGGGCGAGGCGACTCCAGCATGCGCGGCTGGGCCGGGAGCGACAGCGTAAAGGTGGTGCCACCGTCGAGCGAGCTCTCGGCGCGCAGGTCTCCGCCGTGCGCCGCGGCGATCTGGCGGGCGATCGCCAACCCCAATCCCGCGCCGCCCGGCCGCGCCCCGGGGCCCTGGTAGAACGGCTCGAACAGGTGGGGAATCACCTCGGGCGGGATGTAGGAGCCAGTGTTGTGGACCGCCAGATCGACAATCCGGCGAGGCGCGACCGTCTTCGCTCCCGTAGAGGGCTCGGTGTGGACCCGGGCCGAGATCGTCACCGTACCGCCCGCCGGGGTGTGCTTGATAGCGTTGTCAATCAGATTTGTTAGCACCTGCTCCAGCCGGTCCGCGTCGCCAGAGACGACCAGCGGCGAGGGGACCTCATCGCGCAGCTCGATCCCCTCTGACTCGGCGCGGGGGTCGAAGATGTCGACCACGTGGCGCACCAGCTCGCCCAGGTCTAGCGGCTCCAGGGTGAGCGGCGCCTGCTGCGCCTGGAGGCGGGACAGATCGAGCAGCTCCGAGACGAGGCGCTGCAGTCGCTGCGTCTCCTTCTGCATCAGCCGTAGCGCCCGCTCGCGCTCCTCGGGCTCGGCCAGGCTGCCGTCCAGCAGCGCCTGGAGGAAGCCGCGCAGGGCGGTGAGCGGGGTACGCAGCTCGTGCGAGAGGGTGGCGACAAACCCTTGAATCATGGCGCGCGAGCGCTCCGCCTCCTCCGCGAGCCGGTTGAACCCACGCGACAGGGCGATCGTCTCGGGGTAGCCATCTTCGGGGACACGCTGCGAGTAATCGCCGGCCGCCATCGCGTCGATCGCCCGACGGAGCCGGTTGAGCGGCCGCGTTAGCCAGCGCGCCAGCAGCACCGCCGCGAGCAGCGCGCTCACCAGGCCGAGGCCGGCGGCGATCAAGATGCGCGGCAGGATGTGCATCCAGATACCGGGCACCCGGTTCTCGTCCTGCGCCACCACGAACCAGCCGGCGCTCACCTGGCTACGCGGACTCTGTGGGAGCGGCAGCACGACGAAGCGCCAGACGCTGCCATCGGGGGCGCGGAAGCTGCCGCTGGTGGGGGCGCGCAGATTGGCCCGGCCAGGTGGCGCCCCGGCCGGCAGGGGCAGCCGCTGGCCGCGCAGCGCTTCGGCGCCCTGGGTGGCGTACAGGATCGTCCCATCGGGCTTGAGCACCATCGCCTCGACGTCCAGCGCCTCCGACTGCTCGTTCAGAAACGCCATCGCCTCGCCCACGCCCCCTTCGGCGTGGACCCGTGAGGCGGCCTGGGTATACAGCGGCGCGGCGATATCCGTCAGTCGGCTGATGATGACGCGGCCCTCGAAGTCGTGCCACAGCGCGGCCAGACTGACCCCGGCCACGGCGAGGCTGAGCAGCAGCACCGCCGCGAACGAGAGGAACAGCCGCCAGCGCAGACTCACTGCCCCGCCTCGACCAGCTTGTAGCCAATGCCGCGCACGGTCTCGATGGCGACGCCGCTGCCCTCGAGCTTGTCGCGCAGGTGCTTGATGTGGACGTCCACTGTGCGGCTCTCGCCGTAGAAGTCGTAGCCCCAGACCATCTCCAGCAGCCGCTCGCGGTCCAGGACAATCCCCTTGTTCTGCAGGAGCGCCACCAGCAGGTCAAACTCCTTGGCGCGCAACTCGACGCGGCGGTCGCCAATGCTCACCTCCCGCCGCTCGAGGTCGACCCGCAGGTTTGCCAGCTCCAGGACCCGGGTGCGCCGCTGGCCGAGCTGCGCCCGGCGCAGGATCGCCTTCACCCGGGCCGCCAGCTCGCGCGGGTTGAACGGCTTGGCCAGGTAGTCGTCGGCGCCAAGCTCCAGCCCGACGATCTTGTCCGCGTCATCGCCGCGGGCCGTCAGCATGATGATGGGGACGTCGCTCTCCCGCCGGATCTGCCGGCAGACCTCGAAGCCGTTCAGGCCGGGGAGCATTACGTCGAGCACGACGAGCGCTGGCGCGTGCTGCCGTACCTGCTTGAGCGCCTCATCGCCCCGGCCAACCATCTCCACCCGGAAGCCTTCTTGCTCCAGGTAGAGCTTGGCAAGCTCACGGATTGCGGGTTCGTCGTCGACGAGCAGAATCGTGGCCATGGGTCTTCGCTCCACTCCTGCTGCGCTACCGCCAGCGCCCCACCGTCGGCCCGGCTACAGCATACGCCATAGCAGGTCCCGCGCGTTACGAACGCTGGTCAGCGCGCGGCGAACAGCTCCGACAGCCGATACCGGCTGTCGACGCGCGGAAGCCAGACCACGAGCAGCAGCGCCAGCAGCCCTATGGCAGTGCCGCCCAGCGCCCCCCACAGCAGCGCATGCAGCAGCCCCAGGCGACTCCAGACTTCTGGCGGGGTGAGCAAGGCCCAGTAGCCCACGCCGCCCCAGCCCAGGCCGAACACCAGCCCGGCTCCCAGCCAGCCCCGCGGCCGCTGCCCCACCAGCCCCAGCCAGCC
>JAJPGT010000075.1 GCA_021325655.1 Pseudomonadota bacterium | reverse complement strand
TCGCACATCAGCACCACGAGCGTGGCGAGCGGCATGGTCGCGGGCATCGCCGCGCTGATCGAGTCCCGCTACCCGAGCCTGACGGCCGCGCAGGTGACCCAGGCGCTGCGGCAGAGCGCGCGCGGTAAGACCGGTCAGGTCAGCGCGCTGGGCGCGCTTCGCGCGGCCGGCCTGCTCGCGCCCGCTGCGCGGCAGGCGCCGAGCCCGGCGCCGCCCAGTCAGCCCGCCGCCAGGCCGGCCGGCGCCAAGCCGGCCGGCGCCAAGCCGGGCGGCGCTAGTCACGCGGCGGTCGCCAGCCACGCGGCCGCGCCGCCGCAGGCCGCCAGCGCGGTGGCGAGCACGGTGCTGCGGTATGTGGTCTACGCCTCCGGCGGGCTGATCGTGCTGCTGCTAGTTGTGCTGATCCTCACCCAGCTGCGCCGCAGGCGGCCGGCCCCCGTGGCCGCCGAGCTGGCTGTCGTGGCGGAGCGGGCCGCGCCGGGCGCCGCCCTGGTCCCGGTGACCGCCACGGCCAGGCCGGCGTCGCCGAGCGGGCGGGCACGGGTGCACGGACAGCATGAACTGCGCCGGCCCGGGCGGCACGGCGAGCCTGCCGAGGACGAGTTGCTCGCCGGGCTGCGGCAGCTGGCCAGGCCCGGTTCGTCGGTCGCGACCGGCCGTCCCGCGATCGGGCTCCCGGTGGCCGCCGCCACGTCGGCACGGCCCGACGGGACCGCGGACTGGCAGTTCGCGTCGGACTGGCCCGGCGGCCAGGGCGGCAGCGTGGTGCGGATCGAGGAGGATGCGCCCCAGGGTGCGGCGCGGGGCGAGGCCCAGTGGCAGGTCGGCTGGGAGTGGCGCGGCGCGGACTGGCACGCGGGCTCGGACTGGCAAGGCAGCAGCCTGGGTGAGATCGCGCATTCTTCGCGGCAGGAACGCTCCGCGGCGCTGTCGCTCGGCGAGATCCCGCTCGGCGAGCGCCCCTCCATCGAACCGCTGCCGAAGCAGGCGGACCGCGACGAGCACGGGTCGGCGGAACCACCGTGGGAGCCCGCGCCCCGGCCGCATGGCAGCGACCTGCCGCTGCCGCTGCGACCGCAGGACCTGAGCGCACCGTTCACGGGCCGGGACGTGTTGACCCAAGCTCAGTTCGGGTTCGCGGCGGCGCCGGTGCCGGGCGACTTCGCCACCGAGCAGTTCCCCCCCATCGCCGAGCCGGACGCCGAGCCGGACGCCGATCAGGCAGGCGACGAGCCTGACTGACAGCCGGGCCGGTGCCCCTCGGTCACCACGGCGCCGCACTCCGGGCAGACCAGGTTCGCCCAGCATGCGGCGTCCCCTGCGTCCCCCGAGTCCCCCGCGTCCGCCGCCAGTCCGGCGTCGAGCAACTCGGCGAGCACGGCGGCCTGGGAGTGCTCGGCGTCCGTTGTGGCGGTGAGCAGCGTCAGCCGGCCGTGCGCGGCGAGCGTCCTGAGCCGTCCGAGCGATGCCCGCGCGTCCGGTCCGGCCAGCTCCTGGAGGTAGCGCCGCCGGAACTCGCCGAACTTGGCCGGATCGTGCCCGTACCACTTGCGCAGGTCGTTCGACGGCGCGACGTCGCGGAGCCAGTCATCGAGCGGCACGGCGTCCTTGCGCAGCCCGCGGGGCCACAGCCGGTCCACTAGCACCCTTGCGCCGTCCGAAGCATCCGGGCCGTCGTAGACCCGGCGGACGCGCACCGATGTCGTCACCCAGCCAGCATAATCCCGAGGAAAAGGGCGGCCAGGGCGCCCCGGTGGCCGCCACCCACACGGTCGCCGCCAGCACATGCAAGAACAGCCTGATGGTGTCCCAGCCGACTCCGAGCACGTACTGGATTGTGCCGCAATGCTAGGCGGCGCGCCGCACCGCCCGGCGCAGTCCGAGGCCGAGGGTCGCCAGCATGATGCCGTAGATCAGCAGCCAGCAGCCGGCGAACGTCAGCAGCACGGTCAGCGTGATCCCTGGCCAGAACAGCACCAGGACGCCGGCGATCAGGCTGAGCACGCCGGTAAAAACACGCAGCCCGCGCCCCGCCACGTCGCGGCTCGCGGAGGCCAGGTCCAGCACGCCGCGCATGATCCAGAACGCGCTCAGCAGGAAGGCCAGCAGGACCACGGTCACGTCGATGCGGCGCAGGCAGAACAGGCCGAGCATCACGCCAAGCACGCCGAGCACGATGTACGCGATGCGCATCGCGCTGTCCGCGTGCCGGTCCGACAGGCCCTCGATCAGCGACATGACGCCGGACAGCACCAGGTAGCAGCCGAACAGCAGGGCCACCACGAGCAGCGTCGCGCCCGGCCAGACGAGCACGATCAGGCCGAGGACGAACGCGACGGCGCCGGCACTGATCAGCGCCTGCCATGGAGTCAGCCCGAGCCAACCCGAATTGGCGATGGTCCCGTAGATGTTCTCGCCGGACCGCGGCTCGTCCGCGGACCGCTGCTCCTTCTCCTCAGAAGACCGCGGGTATGGCGGCGTTGGTCTGTCGTGCGAAGTAGTCATCGTCGGGCCCCCCGGTGACGAACTGAGCACGCACCGTATTGGCGTGCCCAGTTCGTCACATACCCGTTCGCACGGCGCCGAACCGAATTATGCCGCTCGTGCCTCGTCAGCCACAGCCGTCACCGGCTCCAGCGCGAGCTGGAGCACCTCGCGAACGTCGCCGACGGGGTGCACCGTCAGCTTCTCCAGCACTTCGGCGGGGACGTCGTCCAGGTCGGGCTCGTTGCGCTGCGGGATCAGCACCTCGGTGATGCCCGCCCGGTGCGCGGCCAGCAGCTTCTGCTTGACGCCGCCGATCGGCAGCACCCGTCCGGTCAGCGAGACCTCACCGGTCATCGCCACGTCGGACCGCACCGGCCGGCCGGACAGCAGGGACGCCAGCGCGGTGGTCATCGTGACGCCCGCACTCGGGCCGTCCTTCGGCACCGCGCCCGCCGGCACGTGCACGTGGACGCCCCGCTCCTTCAGCTCACCGACCGGCAGCGACAGCTCCGCGCCGTGCGAGCGCAGGTAGGACAGCGCGATCCGCGCCGACTCCTTCATCACGTCACCGAGCTGGCCGGTGAGCGTGACCCCGGTCTCGCCGGTCTCCCGGCCGGCCAGCGACGCCTCGACGAACAGCACGTCGCCGCCCGCTCCGGTGACCGCAAGCCCGGTGGCGACGCCGGGCACCGACGTGCGGCGCTCCGGCTCGGCCAGGCTGGTCTCCGGCGTGAACCGCGGCCGGCCCAGGTAGTCCCGCAGATCCGCGGCGCCGACCGTGACCGGCAGCGCGGTCTCCTCGAGCGCCACCCGCGCAGTCACCTTGCGCAGGATCCGGGCGATCGCCCGCTCCAGCGAGCGGACGCCGGCCTCGCGGGTGTACTCCCCCGCCAGCAGCCGCAGCGCGTCCTCGGCCACGGTGACCTCCTCGGCGGACAGACCCGCCTTGGCGAGCTGCCGCGGCAGCAGGTGGTCGCGCGCGATCAGTACCTTCTCGTCCTCGGTGTACCCGTCGAGCTGAACCAGCTCCATCCGGTCGAGCAGCGGCCTGGGGATCGCGTCGAGCACGTTGGCGGTGGCCAGGAACACCACGTCCGACAGGTCGAGCTCGACCTCCAGGTAGTGGTCGCGGAACGTGTGGTTCTGCGCCGGGTCCAGCACCTCGAGCAGGGCGGACGCCGGGTCGCCGCGGTAGTCCGCGCCGATCTTGTCCACCTCGTCGAGCAGGACCACCGGGTTCATCGAGCCAGCCTCGCGGATGGCCCGGACGACCCGGCCGGGCAGCGCGCCCACGTAGGTGCGCCGGTGTCCGCGGATCTCCGCCTCGTCCCGCACGCCGCCCAGCGCGACCCGGACGAACTTGCGGCCCATGGCCCGCGCCACCGACTCGCCGAGCGAGGTCTTGCCGACGCCGGGCGGCCCGACCAGGGCGAGCACGGCGCCGGACCGGCGGCCGCCGATCACGCCGAGACCGCGGTCGCTGCGCCGCTTGCGCACCGCCAGGTACTCGATGATGCGTTCCTTCACGTCGTCGAGCCCGGTGTGGTCCTCGTCCAGGATCCGGCGGGCGCCCGCGATGTCGTAGGCGTCCTCGGTCCTGGTGCTCCACGGGATCTCCAGGACGGTGTCCAGCCAGGTGCGGATCCAGCCGGTCTCGGGGGACGCGTCAGGGGTGCGCTCCAGCTTGGCGACCTCCTTGAGCGCGGCCTCGCGGACCGGCTCGGGCAGGTCCGCCGCCTCGACCCGGGCGCGGTAGTCGTCCTCTTCGGTCGCCGGGTCGCCGTTCAGGTCGGCCAGCTCCTTGCGCACCGCGGCGAGCTGCTGGCGCAGCAGGAATTCCTTCTGCTGCTTCTCCATGCCCTCCGCGACGTCCTTGCGGATGGACTCGGCCACGTCCAGCTCGGCCAGGTGCTCCTTGGTCCAGCCGATGACCAGCTCCAGCCGCTCGGTCACGTCGCCGAGCTCCAGCAGCTGAAGCTTCTGCGCGGCGGTCAGGAAGCTCGAGTACCCCGCCCGGTCCGCGATCGCGGACGCGTCGTCCATCTGCTGGATGGTGTCGATGACCTGCCACGCACCACGCTGCTGAAGCAGCCCGGTGACCAGCGTCTTGTACTCACGGGCAAGCTCGTCAGCGCGCGGGCCGAGCCCGGTCTCGGTGACCTCGGTCCCCTCGACCCACAGCGCCGCGCCGGCGCCGGTCGTACCCGAGCCGATCCGGACCCGGGAGACACCGCGCACCACCGCGCCCGGCTGCCCGCCGGGCAGCCGGCCCACCTGCTCAACGACGGCAAGCGTGCCAACTCCGGCAAGCCCGCGATCCGGCAGCCTCGGCACGAGCAATACACGCGCCCGCTGCTCCGAACGAACGCCCGGCACCTGCCGGGACGGAATCCGCGCCGCGTCGATCGCGGCGCCAACCTCCGGCTGGGACGTCTCCAGCGGCACCACCATGCCCGGCAGCACGACCTCGTCATCGAGTGGCAGCACGGGCAACGTGAGCGTCTCACTCATGGACGGCCTCCAATTCTTGAGTCATACACACTCAAGAAAGAAGAGCCCCGGTAAATTTCCGCCCGCCGTTCGCCTCCAGCGATCACCCGCCCCAGCCGCCCCCTCCGGACGCCCGAGGGGCTCCGTGGGCCACGAACCCCCCGGGAGGGGGCTTCGGGGGCCACGCTCCCCCTTGGCCGGCCGCTACGCCGACCCCATCGCCGCGCCAGAAGGACCCAAAACGGACACGTGACGCGCTGATCGCGCGCGTGCGGCTGCGACAGCCAGCCCACCCCACCCGCTCGAAGTTGGATATATCGGCATATTCGGGGCGCCAGGCCGAGCGGGCCGGATCATTGCGGACTGTTACCCCCGCGATCTGGATCCTGCTGGCTTGTTCCGGGGCTTTCCCGGTTCGCTAGCCGCCCAGTGGGTCAGCGGAGGCTCGATCTGCGTCGGTTAACGTGGCGGATTTCCCCTTCGTGGTAACGCGACCCTCGGTGACGAGGGTCGATCCTCCACGAAGGGGAAATCGTCCACGTTGTTGACGGGACTGCCGATGCGCTCCTATCCCGATAGACGCACACTGCACTCCAGCCACAGGCAGCGTGCACGGCTACGCGTACGCAATTCGCCAGCAGGGTCCGATCCGGGAGGTTACTGTCCGCAATGATTTTCGAGCGCCTGCCGGAGCCCGCGCGGACGTTGGCGTCATGTCGTTGGGCATGACATTTGTACTGGGTGAGGGTGGATTGATGGCTCTACTGGCGGGAGCGGGCGGGGAGCCAGGCTTGGGGTATGACGACAGCGCAGCTCACCTCCCGGCCGGAAGCGCCGGCCCCCACGCCGTCCAAGCCCGCGGGCGACGCCCGCGCCGCCCTGCGGCCCCTGGTCATCGACTTGGTGATCCCGCTGACTTCCTACTACATCCTGCGCGCGGCCGGGGCAGGGCTGGTGCTGTCGCTCGCGCTCAGCAGCGTCGTGCCCGCCGCACGCGCCGTCGTGGGGCTGATCCGGAGCCGGGACGTCAACGCGCTGGCCATCTTGATCGTCGCGGTCAACATGGTGAGCATCGCGATCAGCTTCTGGTCCGGCAACGCTCGCGTGATGCTCGCCAAGGACGGGGCGATCAGCAGCACGATCGGGATCGCGATCCTGGTCTCCGCGTTCACCGCACGGCCACTGATGACCGCGGGCCTGCGGCCGTTCATCGTCAAGGGCGACGCGGCCAGGTCCGCCGCGTTCGACCGGCTGCGCGTCACCTCGACCCGCTTCCGCCGGCTTGAGCGGATGTTCTCGGTGGCGTGGGGTCTGGCCTGCCTGGCCGAGTGCATCGCACGAGTCATCTTCGCGTTCACGCTCCCGGTGGGCACGATGGTCTGGCTCGGCACGGTGCTGACGATGGCTTCCATCGGGATCGGCATCGTCTCCGGTAGCTTCTTCTCTATCCCGATGGAGAAGATGGTGGCCGATGCGCGCTAGGGGGATCAACTACGACACCGGGTTCGCGCC
>JAJPGT010000099.1 GCA_021325655.1 Pseudomonadota bacterium | reverse complement strand
CGTGAGCACGGTGGAGGCGCTGCGGCTGGTGGAGCGGCTGCACCAGCAGGTGGCGGAGCTGGCGGAGCGGGTGGGCTACCTGCAGGCGCGACTCCAGCAGGCGGAAGAACTGTTGCACACCCGGCAGCTCCCGCCCCCGACTGACTCCTCGCCTCCCCGAGCCCCCGGGCCGACCGATCTCGTCTAGCGGCAGCGGGAGGCGAGGAGTTGGTGCCGCCCGGCGAGAACGGGCACGCGGTGTGCTTCGACGGCGCGGGAGTGACGACCGTGAACGAGCCCGAAACGCAGGAACCCTGGCAGACACGACGGCGGAAGTTCCTGGGGTACACGCTGGCCATCGAGCGCCAGCGAATGCGCCTGGTTGCGCTCCGCGCCCGCTACGAGCAGTGCCGGGCCACCTACGAGCAGCTCCGGGCCGAACGCCTCCGCCGCTCCTGGCGCGCGCTCAGGTCCATGGGGCGCGGAGCGTTCGGCCGGCTCGGAGACCGGTGAGGCGGCCGCTGTCCAGCGCGAGTTGTCCGTTCACCACCACGAACTCGACGCCGGCGGGCGCCAGCGTCGGCTGCTCGTAGGTGGCGCGGTCGATCACCCGGGCTGGGTCGAACACCGCCAGGTCCGCGACCAGGCCTGGCTGTACCCGGCCGCGGTCGCGCAGCCCGAGAATCTCGGCGGGCAGGCCGGTCATCTTCCGAATCGCCTCCGCCAAAGGGAAGAGCCCTTCGTCGCGGGCGTAATGGCCGAGCACCCGAACGAACGTGCCGTAGGCGCGTGGATGCACCCGCGCGCTGTCGCTGAAGACACCGAGCAGGTCCGAGCCGATCGCGGTGTGCGGCCAGGAGAGCGCGCGCCGGACGTCGTCCTCGTGCATCAGGAAGATGATCATCACGGTGCCGGCCTGCTCGTCGGCCAGCAGGTCGAACAGGAAGTCGTACGGGTCCTGGTCCGCCGCCCGGGCGGCGCTAGCCAGGGTTTTCCCTTCCCAGCGGCGGTTCCGCTCGTGGACCGTCGCGGTCAGCAGCACCCGGTCGAACTCGACCTGGCGGTGGATCGTCGCGGGATCGCCGCGCTCCATCGCCGCGCGCAACTGCTGCCGCTGGTCTGGCGAGCGCAGCCGGCCGAGGAGTGCCTCGATCCCGCCGTCGTACGCCCAGGTGGGTAGAAGCTGGCTCAAGTAGGTCGAGCCGGCGGTGTAGGGATAGGCGTCGGCGTGGAGCCGCACGCCCCGCGCCCGCGCCGCTTCGAGCTGGGCGAGCGCCGCCGGCATGCTGCCCCAGGCCGGGCGTCCGGAGGCCTTCAGGTGCGAGACCTGCACCCGGATGCCGGCCTGCTCCCCGATAGTCGCGGCTTCGCGGAGCGCTTCCAGCAGGGTCTCGCCCTCGCCCCGGATGTGGCTGAAATAGAGCGCGTCGCGCTCTGCCAGCACCCTGCCCAGCGCCACCAGCTCGTCGGTCCCGGCGAAGGCGCTGGGTGGATACACTAGCCCGCTGGACATCCCCCAGGCGCCCTCCGCCAGCGCCTGGCGCAGCAGCCCGGCCATACGCTCGAGCTCGTCCGCTCGGGCCGGGCGGTTGTCCAGGCCCAGCACCGCCAGCCGCAGCGCGCTGTGCCCCACCAGCGCCACAATATTGTTGGCCGGCTGGCGCTGGTCCAGCGTGTCCAGGTAGTCGCCGAACGACCGCCACGACCAGTCCAGGTAGGGGCCGAGCCCATGGACGAAGCGGCGCAGCTCCTCGGCGCGCTCCTCCACCACCGGCGCGGCCGAGAAGCCGCAGTTGCCCACCACTTCCGTTGTCACGCCCTGCTGGACGGAGTTCCGCGCCTGCGGGAACGCGGGCAGCGTGAGGTCGGCGTGCGAGTGCATGTCGATGAAGCCGGGCGCGAGCGCCAGACCGTCCGCGTCGATCCGCCGCGCTGCCGGCTCGCGCCCGTCCGCTCCGACCAGCGCGATCCGCTCGCCCTGGACGCCCACGTCGGCGACGAACGGCTCGCCGCCACTGCCGTCGAACACCTGCACCCGGCGGAACAGCAGATCGAGCACCTAACTCCCTCCCTGCAGTCTGCGCCCGGTGGGCGCGTACCCCGGCCAGCGCCCGCGCCACGAGAGACGCTCGGACGGAGCGCCTCCGCCCCTCAGCTCTGGGAAAGCAGAGCGAGCGCCGACCCCATCAGGCTCGCGCTGGCCACTAGGCAGCGACCGGAACATCAGCGGGCAGTGCCCGCAGCCGCTCCTCGATCCGCGCCGCCTCTTCCGATGTGATCGGCCGCAGCGGCCGCGTCAGGTGGCTGGTCGCGATAATCCCGCGCGCCACCAGCACCGTCTTCAGCATCCCGATCACCGCGGCGTTCTGCGAGCCGGTGGAGACCGCCGAGGAGAGGTTGTCGTAGCGAATGATCAGGTCCTGGAGCTGGCCGGCACGGGTGAAGTCGCCGCGCGTCGCCGCCTGGTACATGTCCACGCACAGGTGGGGGACGATGTTCGAGACGGAGGGGATCGCCCCGTGGCCACCGACGACCAGACCGGCGTCGATCAAGGTTCGGGTTCCCAGGAAGCCGCGGAAGTCGATCCCGCGCTCCCGCGTCGCCGTCATCAGTGCCCGGAACCACTGCAGGTCGTTCTGGCTGTCCTTGATTCCGTGGACCACCCCCTCCTGAGCGAGCGTGACCACGGTGGGTACGTCCAGCTTGAGCTTCACCATCTGCGGGAAGTTGTAGATGAACAGGGGCAGGTCCACCGCATCACGAATGGCGCGGTAGTGCGCCAACATCTCGTCCTGCGTATGGTTGTAGTAGTAGGTCGGGGTCGCGGCGATAGCATCCACCCCCAGCCGCTGTGCCACCCGGCCGTGCTCAATGGCCAGCTTCGTCCCGCCATCGCCGACATTGGCGATCACTGGCACGCGGCCGCGCACGGCATCCACCGTCGCCTCGATCGCCGCCGCCCGCTGCTTCGCGTCGAGGGCGGGGAACTCGCCGGTGGTGCCCATCGTCCAGATGCCGTGCACCCCGCTGTCCACTAGGTATTCCACCAGGCGTCGGGTAGACCCGGCGTCGACGCGCTCCTCAGCGTCCAGCGGGGTGATCGTCGGGGTAAAGATGCCGTAATACCGGCTGAGATTCATCGCGCCCTCCACTAGGTCAGGGCGATTATACCCGCCGCGCCCCCTGGTCCAGGGGGCCCGCCGCCCGCTGTGTGGGCGCCCAGGAGGAGCGGCTGCGGGAGGCCGTGGACAGCAGACGGCCCCTGCCTCCAGGCAGGGGCCGTGGAACCGTGGCGGAGGAGGAGGGATTCGAACCCTCGGTCCAGGAAAACCCCGGACAACCGCTTAGCAGGCGGCCGCACTAGACCACTATGCGACTCCTCCCGATTCGGTTGGAAACGCGGCGGAGGGGGAGGGATTCGAACCCCCGGGCCTTGCGGCCAACGGTTTTCAAGACCGCCTCAATAAACCACTCTGACACCCCTCCGTCAGAGCCATCGCAGTATACCACGCGGCTCCTGCACACTCCTAGCCCCCGTCCGAGTCTGGGCTGCTGCTGCCCGGCTGTCCGTCGCTCGCCGGCGGGGCAGCACGCTCCGGGCCGGCTGGCTGCTGCGGACGGCGCTCCAGTAGGTCCGGCCGGCGAGTGCGCGTTCGCTCCAGCGCCTGCGCCCGCCGCCAGGCGGCGATCCGGGCGTGATCGCCGGAAAGCAGGATCTCCGGTACAGTCAGGCCACGGAACTCACGCGGGCGGGTGTAGTGGGGCCAGTCCAGCAGCCCCTCCTCGCCATGCGACTCCTGCTCGGCCGATTCTTCTGCTCCTAGCGCCCCTGGCAGCAGCCGAACCACGGCGTCGACGACCACCATGGCCGGCAGCTCACCGCCGGTGAGCACGTAGTCACCGATGGACAGCTCCTCGTCTACCAGGGTAAGCACCCGCTCGTCCACTCCTTCGTACCGACCGCAGACGAGCACGAGGTGCGGGAGCTGTGCCAGCCGGCGGGCGACCGGCTGGCGGAAGAGCTGGCCCTGGGGGGTCATGAGGATCACCCGCGAGTCCGGTCGCCGTACAGACTCGATCGCCGCCGCCAGCGGCTCCGGGCGCATGACCATGCCCGGGCCGCCACCGAACGGGGTGTCGTCCACCACCTTGTGGCGGCCCAGGCCGAACTCGCGCAGGTTGACGAGCCGGATGACGACCAGCCCGCGCTGCCGGGCCCGGGCGATGATGCTTTCATCGAACGGGCCGGCGAACATGCCGGGAAACAGAGTGATGATGTCGATGTCCACGGCGCGCCCGGAAGCCTCTCTCGGATCAGAGGATAGCAGGCGCGCGCCATCCGCCTGGCCGGGGGAGATCAGCGCAGGTCCTGGTCGCCCAGGCCGAAGTAGTGGCCGAGCTCGTGCAGCAGCGTCGCCCGCACCTCCTCCCGCACCTGCGCCTCGCTGCGGCAGCGGGCCAGGATCGGCTCGCGAAACAGAGTGATGCGGTCTGGGGGAACGAGCGTGTAGCCGCTGCCTCGAGCGTGTAGCGGGATGCCCTGGTACAGCCCTAGCAGCGTCTGCTCCGGTCCCAGCCCCATCTGCCGCAGCAGCGCTGCCGATGGGCGCTCCTCCACGACGATCGCGACGTTGTCTACCCGGTCGCGGAATGGGGGCGGGAGCTCGGCCAGCACCTGCGCCACCAGCGAGGCGAAGCGGTCCGCCTCAAGATGCGGCCGGCGCCGGAGCGCCCGGTAGGTAGAGAGGCGCTCGCGTCGAGTAGTCATCGTGGGTGAGGGAGCACCGCCAGCACCATGCTCAGCACCACCAGCAGCGCGAGCAGGTAGAAAATGATCTGTGCTCGGCTCACCGCGGTCCACTGCCCCGACCCGGAAGTATCGCAAGCGTCGGGCGCCGCCGGCCAATCGCTCCGGGCGTCCATCAGGCGGCCGGCGAGACTGGCGGCTCGTTCACGCCGGTCCGGATCCGCACCTTGGCGATGCGCCGGCCGTGGGTCGACAGCACCGAGACGATGCAGCCGTCGACGCGGACCTCGTCGCCGGGAACGGGGACCTTGCCGAGGCGGTCGTACACCAGCCCGCCGAGGGTGTCGAACTCGTCGTCGGCCAGGTGCAGCTCCATGATGTCGTTGACGTCGTGGATGCTGGCGCGGGCGTCGAAGATCGCCTCATGCTCGTTGATCCGCTCGTACAGCGCTTCCTCGGTGTCGTACTCGTCCTGGATCTCGCCGACGATCTCCTCGACCAGGTCCTCCAGGGTGATGATGCCGGCGGTGCCACCGTATTCATCCACCACGATGGCCATCTGGACGTGCCGCTCCTGCATCTCGTCGAGCAGCTCGTCGATTTTCTTGGTCTCGGGCACGTAGTAGGCCGGGCGGACCAGCGGCCGCACCGGCGCGTCCATCCGCCCGGCCCGCAGCTCGGCGAGGAGGTCTTTGACGACGAGGATCCCGACGATGTTGTCTAGGTTCTCCTGGTACACTGGCAGCCGCGAAAAGCCGCTGTCGATCGCCAGGTCTGTCGCCTCGCGCACGGTGCTTTCCAGGGGGAGCGCGGTCACGTCGATGCGCGGGACCATCACTTCGCGCACCGGCCGGTCGCTCATCTCGAAGATGCCCTGGATCATCTCGCGCTCATCTTTCTCGAACACCCCGTTCTCTTCCTGCACCAGCAGCCGTAGCTCGTCTTCGGCCGCGGCCGGCGCCCCGGCAGCAGCGGGGAGTCCTACTGCGCGCAGCAGCCAGCGCTCCACCGCTAGCAAGGGCGCCAGCACGGGCCAGAGCGCGCGCACCAGCGCATGCAGCGGCCCGCCCAGGCGCAGCGCCCAGGCCTCCGGGTAGTGCATCGCCAGCGTCCGCGTGGCGACCTGGATCATCAGCGCCAGGACGAACAGCAGGACAGCAACCACCGCCGCCAGCGCCGGGCCGCTGCTCCACAGCTCCTGGACCAGGCTGGCGGCGGCGAGCGTCGCGACAACCATACTGATTGTCCCGGCGAGCGCCACGCCGGAGACGAGCAGATTGGGCTCTTCCAGAATCCGGAGCACGGCCTGCGAGCGGGACTCGCCCTGATCGACCAGTTGGCGGAGCCGGGCCCGGTTGATGTGGTGGAGGGCCGCCTGGGACGCGACCGAGAAGCCGGAGCCCAGCGCCCCGATGAGGTACAACAGCGCGAGGAAAAGAAGCTGATTACTCACTACGGAGCTCACGTGCCACGCCGGCCTCGCTGGACTCTTCCGCTGAGGACTGGCGCGGCGATCGCCCGGGCACTGGCCGGGCGGGTACACCGACGACGAGCTGGCCGTCTTTCACGTCGTGGGTCACGACAGAGCCTGCGCCCGTCCGGGCGTGGGCCCCGAGCTGCACCGGTGCGACCAGCATCGTGTCGCTGCCGATAAAGACGTCGTCGCCGACGATTGTTCGATGCTTGCTCACCCCATCAAAGTTGCAGGTCACGGTTCCCGCGCCCACGTTCACCCGCCGCCCCAGCTCGGCATCGCCGATGTAGGAGAAGTGGCCGGCATGGGTCGCCTCGCCAACCCGGCTGTTCTTCACTTCGACAAAGTTCCCCAGCCGTACTCCGCTCTCCAGGAGCGTGCCCGGGCGGAGGTGGCAGAACGGGCCGATCTGGACGTCGTCACGGACAACCGCCTGCTCCAGCACCGACCAGCTAATCCGGCAGTCGTCTCCTACCTGGGTGTCGACCAGCTCTGTGCTCGGGCCGATGACGCAGCCGCTACCCACCTGCGTCGTCCCCCGCAGGTGGGTGTTGGGGAGCAGCACCGTATCCGGGCCGACCGCGACCCCCGGCTCCACGAACACGCTCGCCGGCTGTGGCATCGACACGCCCACCTCCAGCAGGAGTCGGCGGCGAACGCGGCTGTAGATCACCTCGTGTGCCTGCGCCAACTGCAGCCGATCGTTGATCCCGATCGCCTCGGTCGGGTCGTCGGCCGCCACCGCTCGTGCTGGCGTCCCCTCATCGGTCGCGCGCTTGACCAGGTCGGTGAGGTAGTACTCGCCGTTCGGATGGGGCGCCAGGAGCGGCAGCCGCTCGGAGAGCCAGGCGGCGTCGAACGCCAGGACCCCGCCAACCACTTCGTCCAGGCTCCGCTGCTCCGGCTTCAGCTCCGCCTCTTCGATCAACTGGCGTACCCACCCCGCGGCGTCGCGGATTACTCGGCCGTAGCCGCGCGGCTCGGCCAGACGCGCGGTCAGCAGCGTCACCGGCGCCTCCGCCAGGGCGGCGAGCACCGACCGGAGTGTCTCAGCCCGTACCAACGCGGTGTCGCCGTAGACGACGAGCACCTGGTCCACCGAGGCCGGCAGCGCTGCCAGCCCGCATCGCGCCGCGTGCCCGGTGCCAAGCGGCTCGTTCTGGAGGGCAACAGTGACCCCGGACGGAATGACAGCACGTACCTGGTCGGAGGCGTGGCCAAGCACGACGACCGTGGCGTGCGGCGACAGGCCAGCGGTGGCGGCCAGCACGTGGCAGAGCAAGGGCTGGCCGGCAAGGGGCTGCAGGACCTTGGGAGTGCGGGAGCGCATTCGGGAGCCCTGCCCGGCGGCGAGGACAATGACGCCGCTGTGACGACTAGGAGGCTCCGTGGCGTTTGTTTGTGTCATGCGAATTGAGTGCAGGGCTGCCCGCCGCGTTCCCACCTGGCTGGCGAGCCAGGATTCGAACCTGGGATAGAGGATCCAAAGTCCCCTGTGTTACCGCTACACCACTCGCCAACAGAATGACGCCCGCCGTCGATACTACTCAAGCCCGAAAACGGCTGTCAACCTTCCGCCCCTATTGGTAACAGGGCGGCCAGTGCCTGTCACCGGGCCGTCGTCGAGCTAGCGAGTGGCGTTCGCCACCAGCCGCACGTTTTCGGCGCGCATCCCCCGGCCACGCGGATCGCGAACCCGATCGAATTGTACCCGCTGCCCCTCTTGCAGCGTGTCGAATCGACCATCAGCCACCGCGGTGGCGTGGAAAAAGATCTCCTCACCCTCTGGCTCGGTTCGGATGAAGCCAAAGCCACGGTCCCGAATAAGCCGGACAATTACACCTTCAGCCATTGTCGTCTCCACTTTGACGCCGGTGCGTGTACCTCGCCGGCGCACACCGGGCCGCGGCTCCTGCCGGGCCGAGAGGAGTCACGCAAGGATTGTACCGTGCTCGGCGACTTCTACGCGCGCGGCTGCCCCAACCAGGCGCACCGGGCACACCGACGGGGCGAGCGCCCGGGCGGCGCAGGCGAGCGCCGCGGCCTCGGCCTCGCTGGTGCACAGGGCGAATAGGCTCGGGCCCGCGCCTGACAGGTGAAACCGGACGCCGGTCCTCACGCGGAGCCCATCCTGCAACGCCGCCAGGCCCGGATAGAGCGCGCGTGCCAGCGGCTCGAAGACGTTGCCCAGCGCCTCGTCGGGTGGGAAGCTGCCCTGGCGCAGTGCGGTGGCCAGGGCTTGGGCGCGCGCCCCAGTGCTGTACTGCGCGGGATCGAGCTGGGCAAAGAGGCGCTCGGTCTTGCGGGCGAGGCCCGCTGCCAGTGGCACAAGCACCGCCCAGCCGCGCTGCACTGCCGGCAGCGGGGTGATGCGGTCGCCATGCCCCTGCACCAGCGCCGCGCCGGGACAGAGGAACAGCGGGACGTCGGAGCCAAGCTGAGGCGCCAGGCGGCTGATCGCCGCCTCGGCCTCGACGTTCCACAGCCGCGCGAGCCCGCGCAGGGTGGCGGCCGCGTCGCTGCTGCCCCCACCCAGGCCAGAGGCCACCGGGATGCGCTTGACACAGGCGATCCGCGCGCCCAGGGACAGGCCCAGCGCCTGGCGCAAGGCCAGCGCCGCCCGGCGGATGAGATCCTGCTCGGGTGCTACCTCGGCGCCAACAAGCCGCACCTGAACGTCGTCGGCCGGTTCGAGCTCCAGCTCGTCACAGAGGCCGACCGTATGGACCACGCTGGCCAGCTCATGGAAGCCGTCCGCCCGCCGGCCGAGCACCTCCAGCACCAGGTTGATCTTCGCCGGAGCCAGGATGCGGACGCTCATGACGCGGGGCGTCGGGCGAGGTAAGCAGCGTACAGGAAGCGCCAGTCGTCGAGCGTGAGCTCCTGCGGGCGGCGGGTGGGCGGGATCGCCGTTGCCGCCAGAAGGGCATCGACCCGGGCCGGCGGCTCGTTCAGGCCCTGGGCGAGCGAGTTGCGCAACTGCTTGCGGGGCTGGGCGAAGCCAGCCCGGACGAAGGCCAGGAAGGCGCGCACGTCGCCGCCCGGCACCGCTGCTGCCGGGCGGGTGTCCAGGCGCACCAGGGTGGACAGCACCCGTGGGCGGGGAGAGAAGGCGCCCGGGGGAACGTGGCGGACGAGCCGCGCGGTCGCCAGGAGCTGGGTCTGCACCGAAAGAAAGCTGAACGAGCCCGGGCGCGCCAGCAGCTTCTCCGCGACCTCTCGCTGGAGCATCAGCACCATGCGGACGGGTGGGGGCACGTCCACCAGGAAGCGAGTGAGGACGGGTGAGGTGATCTGATACGGCAGGTTCGACACCAGCAGGTAGCGCTCCAGGTTGTAGGCAGCGGGGTCGAACTGAAGGATGTCTCCCTGGACCACCTCCAGGTTCTCGGCCGGGACGATCCGGGGTAGCGCCGTGGCCAGCGCAGGGTCGAGCTCGACCGCAATGACCCGGCCGGCGCGCTTGACCAGCTCTCGGGTGAGCAGCCCCAGGCCCGGGCCCGGCTCGACGACGGTGTCGGCCGGAGTGAGCTCCGCCGCGGCGGCCGCGGCGCGGGCAATGGCGGGATCGACGAGGAACGACTGTGACAGCCCCTTGCGGGCGCGTAGCCCGAGGGCCCGCAGGAGCGCGACGGGATGGCTGGGATCGAGTGTCGCCGGCGCACTCTCAGGAGCGCGCTCGGCACGCGGGGGAGAGATCGCGTGGCCGTGCACCTTCCGTCGACCTAGGCGTTCCTCGCGGCCCTGCGCCAGCCTGCTCCGGCCCGGCTCCCCTGCGGCACCCGGTGGAGACTGCTTACCGTTGCTTCCTTCCAGACCTGGCGGGGTTCGCAGACCACCGCCGCGCAGGACCAGACCATCGACGCCACTTAACGCAGACCTGACCAAACAGCGCCTGGCCTCGGGAAGGATTTCAACCCCGCTATAGCGGGTTGCGGGTTCAGGGCACCGCTAGCTCCCCGTCTAGCACAGCCACGCGCCCTCAGTATACGGCAGGCGTGCCCGGCGGGGCGACAAACGGCCGATGGGCAGAGCGGCGGACATTCCGGCCACTGGGCCTGGTATACTGACAACGGTCCGAGGGGGAGTATCCCGTAGACGGCGTCGTCGTCAGCACGGCCGTGAGGCCCGGCGGCGCCACCGCTCCCGGTCAGGAGAGACCTTCGGCAAGATCGCCCAACGGGCATTGAGCCGGAGTTTTTTCATGGCTGTGGAGTGGTGGGTGTGGGCCGCGTTCGTTGGCGGTCTCCTGGTTGTCCTGGCGCTGGACCTGTTGGTGTTCCACGCGGAGGCGCACGCGGTGTCGCTGCGCGAAGCCGCGGCCTGGAGCGTCCTCTGGGTGGTGCTCGGACTGCTGTTCGGCGGGCTCGTCTGGCTCTGGCAGGGGACCGACGCCGCGGGCGCGTACCTGGCCGGCTACCTGATCGAGAAGAGCCTGTCGGTTGACAATATCTTCGTCTTCGCGCTGATCTTCCAGGCCTTTGCCGTCCCGGCCGCGCTCCAGCACCGGGCCCTGTTCTGGGGTGTGCTGGGAGCGATCGTCTTCCGGGCGATCTTCATCCTGGTCGGAGCCGCGCTGCTGGAGCGGTTCCACTGGGTCATCTATCTGTTCGGCGCCTTCCTGGTCATCACCGGTATCAGGATGGCGCTCGAGCGGGGCGGCGAGGTTGATCCGGCGCACAACCCGGCTTTGGGGCTGCTGCGCCGGGTGCTGCCGGTCAGCACGAAATACCACGGCGCCCGGCTGCTGGTGGCCGAGGCCGGCCGGCGCGTGGCCACGCCGCTGCTCGCGGTGCTGGTGGTGATCGGGACAACGGACATCGTGTTCGCGGTCGATTCCATCCCCGCCGTCTTCGCGGTGACGAGCGACCCGTTCCTCGTCTTCACCTCCAACGCCTTCGCTATCCTGGGGCTGCAGGCGATGTACTTCCTGCTGGCCGGGCTCATGAACCGTTTCGTCTATCTGAAGGTTGGGCTCGGGGCCATCCTGGTGCTGGCCGGGGCGAAGATGCTCACCGCGGACCTGGTCAGCGTCCCGGTCTGGCTTTCGCTGGGACTGATCGGACTGATCCTGGCGGTGACCGCGGCGGTGTCGCTGCTGGCGACCAGCGGAGCGCGGTCCGCGCGCCGGGTTTGACAGCCGGCCGGCGGCCCCGATAGAGTGCCCCTGGACCTCATGCCACGCCCCCATCTGCTCAAGCGCCTCCTCGCGCTGCTGATGCTGTGCGCGCTTCTGGTGAGCGCCGCACCTGCCACCTCAGCCAGCCCGGCTCCTGACCTCCCGCTGCCCTGGAAGCTGGCGCTCGCCTATGGCTCTTCCGCTGCTCCCGACGAGACCTGGCTGCTGCTGGCCAACCCGGGACGCGCCCCGGCGACGGCCCGGCTGACGTTCTATCCGGATGGCGGAGCGCCCGTCGTCACCCCGCTGGCGCTGGCGCCCGGGACGCGGCGCGGCGTATACGCCAACCCGCTCGTCCCCCGAGCGGCATTCGCAGTGCTGGTCGAAGCCGACCAGCCGCTCGTGGTCGAGCGCTCGATCTTCCACAACGCTACCGCCTCGTCCGCCGCGGCCACCGCGCCGGCGCAGACCTGGTGGTTTGCCCGCCTGCAGAGCGCGGTGGGGACAGGCCGCCTGGTGGTGTTCAACCCGGGCGACAGCGTGGCGACGCTCTCGGTGGCGTACACCCTGGCGGATGGAACGCAGGCGAAGCAGTCGGCCACGGTCGCTCCGCGCGCCCGGGTGAGCCTCGATCCAGCCGGGGCGGGCAGTGGCACGGCCACCAGCGCCCGGGTGGATGCAACGCAGCCGGTGGTAGTGGAGCGGGTCAGCGCAACCAGCGAGGCTGGGAGCGACGCCCTGCCCGGAGCGACCAAGGCGTCCAAGCTCTGGTACGCCCCGGCGGCCGCGGTGGGTGCCGGCCCGGCCCATCTCACCGTCCTGAACCCCGCCAGCGACCCGGTTCACCTGACGGTTGACCTTCTGGCCTCCTGGGGGCCGGTGCAGCGGCTGGATCTGACGGCGAAGCCGGGCGCGCCGCTGGATGTCCCATTGCCCGCGCAGCCCGGCGACTACGCTGTCCAGCTCCAGGCGAGCGCCGGCGTGGTCGTGGAGCAGAGCCGGCAGCAGGACGACGGAACCGAGATCGTGCACCCGGCCGCGCCAGACCTTGGCTGGACCTGGCTGTTTGCCGAGGGCGTGGCGGGAGGAGCGCAGCCGGCGCTGCTCCGGGTGGAGAATCCCAACGCCAGCGTGGCGCACCTCCAGATCCGGCCGCTCGACGAGCATGGAGATGCCCCGAGCTTCCCGGCCACCATCGCGGCGCACGCCATCGCGACGCTGCCGCTCGCCGACGGCGGCTCGGATCGGCCCAGCGGGGCTGCGATTGTCAGCGACGTGCCGGTGGCGGTCGAGCGCATCCAGCCGATCACGCGGGGGGGGCAGGCCAGCGCCACCTCCGCGCTGGGGACCTCGCCGGACGCGATCCACTTCCAGGGGCGCGACGTGCTGGGCGGCAAGTTCCTGCTGCTCAATATGCCGGCAATGCTGTTCCACGACGATGTGAACGACATCCGAGAGGACATTCGCTACGCGCAGTGGATGAACGCAGGCGTGATCCGCGTCTTCCCCACCGATCCGATTACGTACAAGCCCTGGGACGGCAAGCAGGTGGGTGCCCGGATCGTCCAGATCGCCCCGGACCTGCGGGCAGCCGGCCTGCGCCTCATCGTCGCGCTGGTGAGCAACTACCAGCCGGTCCCGGCAGAGCCCCAGGGCAACTTCGGTCTGGTGGACGGCTTCTACCAGCTCCTGATGCCCTTCTACACCCAGGACTGGCGCGGGGCGTACCTCGGCTTTGCCACGGATCTGATGCGCACCGTGCGTGACAGTGGGGCGACGGACGTCATCGCCGCCTGGGAGGTGGGTAACGAGCTGCACACCCCCACGAACCCGCCGCTGATCCTCGACTTTCTGCGCCAGATGAGCGCGGAGATGCGGGCGATCGATCCGCTCACCCCGATGCTCCCCGGGACCATGGGCGCGAACCACCTGGACCCCTGGCAGGAGGTGTCACCGGTGGCGCGCGCGCTCTACTGCGAGCTGCCGTTCGACGCCTACACCCTGCACACCTATGACTGGGTTGGGCCAGGGCGCGGGGGGGATATGCCGATCGACTGGGATCTGCAGAACATCGTCAACAGCGATTGCCCCAGCGGCCGGCGGCTGCCGGTGCTGGTCGAAGAGCTCGGCACCACCCGTTCGGTCTCCGGGCTGTATGCCGCCGGCGACGAGCAGGCCCGGCTGAACCAGGAGCTCCACCAGCTTCGTTTCGTCCTCAGCTTTCCGATCGTCGCCGGTGTCGGCGCCTGGTCGGCCGAGAGCCCGCTGACGCGCAGCGCCATCTATTACGACAACGGGCGCGGCCTGACCTCCTACGGCCCGCGGGGCGATGGCAGTGGCTCCTGTTATCCCAATACCCCTTCCAGCGCCCCCCGCTGCCAGCTCGAGATGGTGCTGCGCGCCCTGCCGCATGTGCCGTAGGTCGGCGCGGCGGCGCTTACCGCGACGGCTCCCGCCAGGGCGTTGGCTGCAGGGCGCGAACCGCCTGGACCAGTGCGTCGGGCGGCCCGAAGCCACCGGATTTCGTCACCAGCGGAAGCCCGGGCCGCAGGCCGCCGAGCAGCCGCGCCTGCGGCATGCCGACCAGCACCTCGTCGCCCAGCTCCAGCAGACCGGCGCCGAGCGCGCGGCAGAGCGCGGCGACGGTGTCGCCACCGCTCGCGACCACGCCTGCGACCGCGTCTTCGCGGAGCAGCGGGAGTGCTGCCTGCGCCAGCCGCTCGGCGGCTCGGGCGTCGTCCGCCGGCTCGGGCCTCTCAGCCGCGGTAGTGAGCAGCGCGACGCCGCGCTGGCGTAGCGTCTCCCGGACGGAGGCCAGCACCGGCTGAACAGCATCCGAGCGGGCGTCGGGCCCGGTGGGAATCTCCAGCGGAGGGACTCCCAGACGTTCCGCGGCGACCGAGAGCTGGCCGCGGGTGCGGGGGTGGAGTGTCCCGATCAGGACCAGCACCGGACCCGGGCTCGGCGCCGGCTCGTATCGCGGCCCGAGCGGCGCCTGCTCTGCCAGCGCCGCCGACAGGCCGCCCGAGCCGGCCAGCAGGCAGCGATCGCCCAGGAGCCGCCCGGCCTGGGCGATCGCACGCAGGTGCGCGTCGCTGGTAGCATCCACCAGGGCGACCGTGGGCGGTCCGTCGAGCAGTGGCCGCAGCATCTCCGCCAGACCCGCCGGGCCGCGCTCGACCTGGCCGAGTCCAACCAGCGTCGGCGGACGGCTGAGCTGGCCGCTGAGGAGCGCCTGCGCATCCACGGTGGTGGCCGAGGTCCCCGCGCCGACGGAGAGGATGCCCTCGCGCACGTGGCGCTCGTTGGCCGGAAAGCTGGGCGCCAACAGCGCGAGTCGCGCCCCACGGATCGCCAGCGCTGCCTCGATCTCCGCGCCCACGTTGCCCCGCAGGGTGGAATCGACCTTCTTGAACCAGTCGCGCACCCCTGCGCGGAGCAAGGCCTCCCCCGCGGCGCGCACCCGCGTCGCGGCCTCCTCTGGGGCGAGCGCCCGCGAGTCGGTGTCCAGCGCCACCACCGCGGCGTCCTCGGGCCAGGTCCACTGGCCGCGGAGCGCCACGACGGTGCGGAGCCCCCGGGCGTGGAATGGCGCGGCGCTGTCGCAGGCGCCGGTCAGGTCGTCGGCTAGAATCCCAAGCAGGGTGGACATCGGCTGCTGCCGGCGGGTGTCGTTCGGCTCAGCGCCGGGGTGGCTGGGCCGCCTGCAGTTCAGCGCGAGTGCGGGCCATCCGCGCCGCCATGCGGATCGCCGCGACCATGTTCACCGCGCGCGCCTTGCCGGTGCCGGCGATGTCGAAGGCGGTGCCATGGTCCACCGAGGTGCGGATGATCGGCAGGCCCAGGGTCACGTTCACCCCCTCGTCGAAGGCGACCATCTTCATCGGGATGTGCCCCTGGTCGTGGTACATCGCCACCACCGCGTCGAACTCGCCCTCGTAGGCACGGTGGAACACGGTGTCCGGCGGGAACGGCCCCTCGGCATCGAGCCCCTCGGCCCGGAGCTGCTCCACCGCCGGCCGGATGATCCGCTCCTCCTCGTCGCCGAACAGCCCGTGCTCACCGGCGTGCGGATTGAGTCCGGCAATCGCCACCCTGGCCCGTGGAGCACCCATCAGCCGCGCCGCCTCGGCCGCCAGCCGGGCGATGTGGGCGATCTGCTCAGTGGTCAGCGCCGCGGCGACGCTCGCCAGCGGGCGGTGCGTGGTGACGTGGGCGATCCTCAGCCGCTCGGAGGCGAGCATCATCGCCTCGCTGCCGGGCGGGAGCCCGCTCAGGTACGTGAGCGCCTCGGTGTGGCCGGGGAAGCCCATCCCGGCCAGCTTGGCCGCCTCTTTGTGAATCGGCGCGGTGACGATGGCATCCACCCGCCCGGCCAGTGCCAGCTCCGCCGCGCGCCAGATCGCCTCGATGGCCGCCTTGCCCGCCGCTGCGGCGACCACCCCACGCCGCAGCGTCGAAAGGTCCACGTTGCGCAGGTCCAGCACCACGAGCGTGCCTGGCTCGAACCGCGCCTGCTCCGGCTCGTCCACCGCGACCACGCGCAGCGGCGCGCCGGTGATCTCGACGGCGGCACGCATCACCCCGGCGTCGGCGATGGTCAGCGGCCGACAAAGCGCCCCCACCTCCGGGTCCGCCACTGCCTTGGCGATGATCTCCGGCCCGACGCCGGCCGGGTCGCCCATCGTCAGTGCCAGCAGCGGCCGGTCCCCCGCACCCATCTGCCTCTCCTTCGCCGTGCCTCAACGCCTACCATTCTAGTCGCCGGGGACGCAGTCCGTGTCCGCGTCCCGCGCCACCGCAGGTAAGGAGGCACAAGCCAGATGCAGCGCACGCAGCGCATCACCGTCGTCGGCGCGGGGCTGATGGGCCACGCGATCGCCCTGGAGTTCGCGCTCAACGGCTTCGAGGTCCGGGTGTATGACACCCGCGCGGAGGCACTGGCCGACCTGCGTGATCGGGCCCGGCAGACGGCGGCGCCGCTGGTCCAGATCGGACTGGTCGCCGCGCCGGACCTCGAGGCTGGCCTGGCGCGGCTGCACCCGACCGCGGATCTCGCCGCGACCTGTGCGGATGCGGAGTACCTGGTGGAGGCAGTATCGGAAGACCTGGCGCTCAAGCAGCAGCTATATCGGGAGCTGGACCGGCTCTGCCCGCCGGGAACGATCTTCGCCAGCAACACCTCCAGCTTGCCGCCGTCGGAGCTAGGCGCGGCGACGAGCCGCCCGGACCGGGTGCTGGTCGCCCACTACTTCAACCCGCCCCACCTCATCCCGGTGGTCGAGATTGTCCTGGGGCGCGAGACCAGCCAGGCGACGGCAGACGCGACGGCGGCGCTGCTGCGCCGGATCGGCAAAACCCCGGCGCTGGTGAAGCGCGAGGTGGTGGGCTTTGTCGCCAATCGGCTCCAGGCAGCGCTGCTGCGGGAGGCGCTGGCGCTGGTCGAGCAGGGTGTGGCCGATGTGGAGAGCGTCGATGCCATCGTTCGCCTCGGCTTCGGCCGCCGGCTGGCCGTCTTCGGCCCCTTCGCCATCGCCGACCTGGCCGGACTGGACGTCTGGGCCGCGATCGCCCGCGTTATCTTCCCGACGCTGGACACCACACCGACTCCCCCACCGCTGCTGGCCGAGCGGGTGGCGCAGGGGCAGTACGGGGCGAAGACCAGCGCCGGCTTCTACCCCTGGCCCACTGATCGGCTCCAGGCGGCGCTGGCGGAGCGCGACGCGGAGCTGCTCCACCGGCTCGCCGCTGACCGACGCCGGTCGGAGTAACGGTGGCGCGAGCCTGTCCGAGCGCAAGAGGCGCTCAGGGCCTGTCCGCCGCTGCGTGCTCAGTTGCGCGCGTCACGCTCCATCCCCTCTCTCATCCTCATCGCAGCCTAGGAAGCTCTTGGAGGGGGCGGGACCAGTGAGCGCGACGATGCCAGCGAGCGCGCGCACGCGCTCCACGCTCGCATCGGGGGCCTTGGGGTGACATCGGGGCTGCGCGTCATGGATGCGCTCGCTCGGGCCGATCAGTGTCCTCCTCGTCAGTTGTCTAGCACTGAATATTTGCTGCGACCCCTCAGCTCTTCGGCGCGGATCTCATTTGTGCCCAACAACTGGCTCCGCCAGCGCCCGGCTGGCAGCTCCTGCTCCCCTGCCTGGAGCGGGAGTTCGTGCTCTGCGCTGCACACTTCTGGTTAGCCGAGCAGGATGGCCCGCAGCAGCGCCTCGCGGTCCACCAGGCCGACCAGCCGTCCGTCCGCGTCGACGACGGGCATGAGCTTAATCGGGGGGCGGGCCTCAAGCATCCGCCGCGCCGCGCTCCGCACCGGCTCGTCTTCCGAGACGGTGGCCACCGGGGCGATCATGAGGTCGCGGGCGCAGCTACCAGTGGCTTGGCGGAGACGCGCCTGCGCCTCGGGCGTCTGATGGACGAAGGGCAGCTTGCTCATCAGCACCCGGGCCGCGCTCGGCTGGTCTGCCGGGCTAAGGCGGCGCAGCAGCTCCGCATCGGTCACCAGCCCCAGCGGTCGGCCAGCGCTATCGGTCACCACCGCGCAGTTCAGCGGGCTGGCCACCACCGCGTCCAGGAGCTCTGGCAGCGGTGCATCGGGGCCTACCCGGGCGACGTCACGCGACATCACGGCGGCGACCCGCGCGGAGGCCGGTGCAGCAGGTCCAGCGGGCTCCGGGGCGGGGTGCGGAGCACCGTCGACGAGGGAGCGCAGGATATCGAACCGACTCAGCATCCCGACCAGGCGGCCCTCCGCGTCCACCACCGGCATGCGCTTGAGTCCCCGGGTGACCATGAGATGAGCGGCGGTGGCCAGGTCGGTCTCCGGCTGCACGGTCACGACCTCGCGCGTCATCACATCGGCCGCGCTGCGTCCGGCGGCTTCCAGCGCTTGCAGCTCCGTGGCCAGAGCGTCCGGCGAGAGGGCGCCCAGCAGCTCGAGCCGGAGCGGCGCTCCGCCGCGTTCGACCAGATCGCTGCTGGTCACGATTCCGACCACGTGCTGGTCTGCATCCACCACCGGCAGGGCGCGATATTCCCGGCCGACCAGCAGGCGGACCAGCTCGGACAGCGGGGTGGCGGGGGATACGGCAACCGGGTTTCGGGTGATGACCTCCGCGACCCGCCGCTCGCCCGACACCTGGTGTGGCTCTTGCCTGGGGTAGTGCGCAACCTCGACAGGCTCGATTGTCACCAGCCGGTCGCCGATCATCTCGAGCAGCTCGGGCAGCAGGCGCTCGACGCGTTCCGGGTGATCCACCCATTGCAGCACCAGCGGCAGTTCAGCGGCAAGCACTTCGATGCCACCCAGGTGGACTTCGCCCGTAGGGCCGAACCCGGCGACGCCACGGAGGACCGTCGCGCCCAGACAACCGGCGTGGATGAGCCGCTCCAGCAGGGCGGCCTGGAGCGGCCGGCCATGCCAGGTATCGTCCTCGTCGAAGTAGACGTGGACGCGTAGGGCCTGCTCTCTCCTGTACATCGCTCACTCCGGTCGAGGTGCCTCGACCGCTTGTATGCTACAGCGCGCGTGCCGCGCCGATCCCGAGGCCAACCGCGAGCAGTCCAAGAACCAGGCTTGCCGCCACGTACGCCAGCGCGGCCCCAACCTGCCCCGTTGCCAGGAGCTGGAGGGTTTCGACGCTGAAAGTGGACAGCGTGGTATAGGCGCCGCAGAAGCCCGTTGTGACGAAGAGCCGGGTGGTGACGCGCCCGGTGAACCGCTCGGTCACCAGCGTCAGGTAGAAGGCGAGGATGAAGCTGCCGGTGACGTTGATCAGCAGCGTGGCGTACGGGAAGTCGGCGCCCCACTGCGCTACGCCCCAGATTCCGACCAGGTAGCGGGCGTTTGCGCCGAGGGCGCCGCCCAGGCTGATGGCAAGGTACGGCGCCGCCGTGCTGAGCCAGTGCTGGCTTCGGCTCAGCACGCGGCTGGGTGAGGGTGCAGGGCCCGGTTCGGCGTGCGCCGCGACAGTCTCTCCGGCGGCGGTCTCTCCGGATGTCTGCGTCTCCGACTCTGCTGTCATCGCTGCGCTACCCGCTTGCTCAGGCTGTTGGCCTATCCGCTTCATATCAGGTCGGCGGCCAGGGTTCCTAGCCACGCGCCGAGGACGCCCAGCAGCACGGTCAAAGCCAGGTTGGCGGCTGCTCGCAGGTACGTCCGCTGCCGCAGAAGCGCAGTGGACTCGAATGCGAAGGTCGAGAACGTGGTGTACGCTCCCAGGAAGCCCGTGGCCGCGAACAGGCGCGTGTCGGTGCCCCAGGCGAGCAGCCGGGGCGTAACGGTGACGACGAAGCCGAGCAGGATGCTTCCGCTGACGTTGGCGATGAGGGTGCCATAGGGAAACGCCACGCCGAGCCGGCGCGCCGCCCAGACGCTGACCAGGTAGCGGGCGTTGGCGCCGAGGATCCCGCCAACCGCGATCAGCAGCCAGGGCTGATCGAGCACGATCTCATCCCTCCCACACGCCGCATGGCGGGGCACCCCAGCGGGTCCTTCGACCCGCTGGGGTGCCCCGCGGCCCCCAGACGGTCGGCGTCTCGTCCCGGGGGCCACGGGGGTGTCCGTCATTGGCGGGGCTTCGCCGGGGCGCTGCTGCCACAGGTCCGCGGCGTGCGCAAGCCCGAGCCGGCCCGGCTGCGGTTCGAGCCCGCGCTTCAGCCAATCCGGCCGGAGAGCAGAAGATAGCCGGGAATCCAGGCGGTGACAATCCCTTCGATGAGGGTCACCCAGGCCGCGAGCCGGGCGATCGGTCGACCGAGCGCCAGCAGCACCCAGTACAGGAACCAGAGTACGGCCCAGGCGAGCCAGTTCAAGCCGAGCCAGACAGGCCAGAGCTTGCCCTGAGAACCGGACAGGACGGTCAGCCCCACCGGAATCGCGGTGATCGCGACGAACAGGCAGAACCAGCCCAGGCCGCGCCCATCGGCTTTCGTAAAGCGATTGTAGGCCACCCAGAGGTAGGTGAAGGCGAACAGAAGCACGTAGCCGCCAAACTCGATACTGGCCGGATCCCCTTTCACGAAGGACAGGACCGAGGCGACCACCCCGACCCCACCAGCGAAGATGTCGATAATCGCGATCTCGCGGTCCTGGATGTATCCGAGGATCCAGAGCGCGTTGAGACAGAGCACTGCGCCAACGTACAGCAGGACTGGACCGGCCATCAGGCACACACCTCCAGTGGCAGGATGGCAGCGGGACGCGAGGCCGCCCGTGGATCGCGCCCCCTGGGAGCGGCCGCTCCCAGGGGGCAATCTCTCCTAGGAGGTCTTCGCCGCGGAGCCGCGATTCGCCATCGTCGGTCCCTGGGCGTTCGGGCGGATGTCGAAGTCGAAAATCTCGGTCGGCAGATACAGGGTGCAGCAGGCGTTGGGAATATCGACGATCCCGCTGATCCGACCTTCGACCGGGGCCGACCCCAGCAGCAGGTACGCCTGCTCGCCCGAGTAGCCGAACTTCTTCAAATACTCGATCGCGTTCAGGCAGGCACGCCGGTACGCCACGGTCGCATCCATGTAGTACTGCCGATCGTCCTCCACCGAGAAGCCGATGAACGAGAGATACGTCGAGTACTTCGGCTCCACCGGCCCGGGGAAGAAGATGGGGTTGGACATCTGACCATACTTGTTCATACCATCTTTGATCAGCTCCACCCCGAAGTCGATGTACCCGCCAATCTCGATCGCGCCGCAGAAGGTGATCTCCCCGTCACCCTGAGAGAAGTGCAGGTCTCCACCGGAGAACTTCGCCCCGGGGACCCACACGGGGTAGTACACCTTGGCGCCACGAGTGAAATTCTTGATGTCGTGGTTGCCGCCGTTCTCGCGGCAGGGCACGGTGCGTGCACCTTCCCGTGCAACCTTTTCCAGCGCAGCGCCGGTGAGCTTCCCCGCCAGGACCCCCCGCGGCTCGGGTGGAAGCGCCAGTGGCGGGACACGGTTCGGATTCTGGTTGATCAGCTCCTGCTCGCGCTTGTTCCACTTCGCCAGTAGCTCGGCCGACGGGGCGGTGCCGAAGAGCCCGGGGTGGGTGATCCCGGCGTAGCGGACGCCCGGAATGTGGCGCGAGGTGGCATCGATGCCGTGGAAGTCCCAGATCGCTTTGTACGCATCGGGGAAGTAATCGGTCAGGAACCCGCCACCGTTGACCTTCGCAAAAATGCCCGTGTAGCCCCAGCCCTGCCCCGGGGCGTCGCCCTTGTCCTGGGGCGGGAGGCAGGGACCCAGGTCGAGGATCTCGACCATGAGGAGATCCCCTGGCTCGGCGCCCTCAACCTCGATCGGACCGCTCAGCATGTGCGCAACGGTGAGGTCCGCATCGCGGACGTCGTTCGCGCTGTCGCTGTTCTTGAGCTGCGCGTCCGTCCACTCGCGGCACTCTACCCGGAAGTCCTGGCCGGGCTTGACCGAGGCAACAGCGGGAATGTCCGGGTGCCAGCGATTGTGCCCAGGCACGGCCTGGTCACGCATCGACTTGCTCTGATCAACGCTGAAGACGGTCGTTGGTGGCATGACTGAACCTCCTGCTGAAGTCGTCCAACACTACTTCACTGCCTTACCTCACCTCCGACAGCTCTGAAGTGCCGCCTCACCTCCCTTCTTGCCGCTCGACCTCCTGGGAAGGGCGCAGGGTTTCTTCTGGGGTAGGCTTCCCATGCGAGGCGCAGTAGCCGCGCCGCTATGGCCCCCCATCGTTGTGATCGTTGGGGGAGGGGACGAGAGAACACACTCGATGGGGACACTCCTCTAAGCATGGGCTCGGTTGCCCGCTCACACGGATGACAGCATCGCTGCGGGCGGGAGCCGAGGCTGACTAGCTGCTGACCGCCCAGGGATGGCGGCTCACGACGGGCTTGGGACGGGTTGGCTGCTCCTGGCGAGGAGGCTGCCGCACCACCACCTCCGGCTCGTGGGCGCTCTTCTCTTCCAGGTAACGCGCTTTCCGGTACGACGGCGTGGTGGTGTAGACCAGGGGAGCCGTGATGACGCGTTTGGCGCCGGCCTGGCAGTGAGGACAGTAGGCAGGGCGGTCGAACTCGCTCATGGGACGCCATTCCTGGAACGAGCCGCACGTTCCACATCGGAACTCATAGAGTGGCATCGCTGGCCTCCTCCACCGCCTGGGCTCCCACGGATTGGGTAACTTACCCTCATAGCACAACCTGGCTATTTGTGCACTCTGACTAACATCACAAAAGTGTCACAATTTTTCATTCAATCACACTGCTGCCCGGCTCCGCGCCGCCGCCCCCGTCCGTGCAGTGCCGCGCGACACTCCAGTACGATGAGCGACGAGCAGGCCTACCCGGAGGCGGTGCTCTGGGGTGGGGGCATTCGGGAGAGGAGCACGTGGAGCGCGTTCATGCGGACCGACAGCGGATCCTGGCACTCTTGTCGGACCTGATTCGCATCGACAGCGTCAACCCGGCGCTGGAGGGCGCGACGGTGGGCGAGGGGCCGATCGCCCGCTACGTCGCCGATCTCTGTCGCGGCCTCGGGCTGGAGACCACCCTCCAGGAGGTGGAGCCGGGGCGGCCGAACGTGCTGGCGCGGTTGCGCGGGGGCGGCTCCCGCCATACCCTGCTGCTCGAGGCGCACCTGGATACAGTGACGCTGGTCAACATGCCCCACGGGCTGGAGCCGCGGCTCGAGGGCGACCGCCTGTACGGCCGCGGCGCGTGCGACACCAAGGGCGGGCTCGCGGCAATGCTCGGCGCGCTGGAGCTGCTCGCCCCGCGCGCCCGGGCGCTCCCCTGCGATGTGCTGTTCCTGGGCTCGATGGGTGAGGAGGTGGATGGCAAGGGCGCCAGCTATTTCGCCACTACGGGTGGCCGGGCCGATGGCGCCGTCGTCGCCGAGCCGTCGTCCCTGAGGCCGATCGTCGCCCACAAGGGGGTGGCCCGCTTTCGGATCAAGACGACCGGGCGGAGCGGGCACTCGTCCCGCCCGGAGCTGGGCGACAACGCGATCGAGCAGATGGCGGAGGTGATCCGCTTTCTGAAGGAGACGGTCGAGCCGCGGCTGGCCCAGCTCCGCCATCCGCTGTGCGGCCCGGCCACGCAGTGTCTCGCCCGCATCTACGGGGGGGTGCAGATCAACATCGTTCCGCACGAGGCGTATCTGGAGATCGACCGGCGGGTCCTGCCGACCGAGGAGCCGGAGGCGGTGCTGGACAGCTACCGCGCCGCGCTGGCGGAGCTGCGGCGCCAGCGGCCGGGCGTGCGCGCCGAGGTAGACCGGGTGTTTCTCTTGAGCCCCGGGATGGAGGCCGGGCTGGACTCGGCGATCGTGCAGGCGACGCTGGCAGCCTGCCAGGCGGTGGTTGGCCGGGCTGAGCCGGCCGGGGTGCCTTACGGGACCGACGCGAGCTGGCTCTGGAAGCAGGGCGGCATCCCCTGTGTGGTGCTCGGGCCGGGCAGCATCGACCAGGCGCACACGGCCGACGAGTGGGTGCCGCTCGACGAGGTCGTCCGCGCGGTGGAGCTATACGCCGAGATCGCCGCTCGCTTCGGAGCCTGACCCCTCCCCGGCGCAGCGCGACCCAGGAGGCTGGTATGTTCCTGGACCTGATCGCCCGACGGAACCCGGAGCTGGTTCGCGCCACGGTGGCGCTCCACCGCGCCGGCCAGATCCCGCCCAACACGGTGGTGTTCGACCTGGACACCATCGTGGACAACGCGCAGCAGATCAAGGCGCGGGCGCGGAGCCTGGGCCTGAAGCTCTACTTCATGACCAAGCAGATCTCGCGTAATCCGCTGGTGGTGCGCTCCATCGTCGATCCCGGTGTCCCGCAGACCGTCTCGGTCGACCTGGACTGCGCCCGGATGCTGTTTCGCGCCGGGGTGCTCCTCGGCCACGTCGGCAATCTGGTTCAGATCCCCGTGGGCGAGCTGGAATCGGTGCTCCGCATGCGCCCCGAGGTGATGACCGTGCATACCGTGCGCAAGGCGGAGCAGGTGTCGGCGGTGGCGCAGCGCCTGGGGCTGGTGCAGGACCTGCTGGTGCGCGTGCGTGGCGACAACGACGTCTTCCTGGCTGGCATGGAGGCAGGGATTCACCTGGACGAGCTGGCTGGAGCCGCCCGGCAGATCGCCGCGCTGCCAGGGGTACGGCTGGTTGGGGTCAGCACCTTCCCGGCGGTCTACTACAAAGTCGAGCGGCGGGCGGTGGAGCCGACCCCGAACTTCGCCTCCGCACTGCGCGCCGCCGACCTGCTGCGCTCCATGGGCTTCGAGGTCACCCAGATCAACACCCCGGGCAACACCTCCACGATTACGCTGGACACGTTCGCCCGGCTGGGGGCCACGCACGTCGAGCCGGGCCACGGCTTCCTGGGCACCTCGCCGCTGCACCTCGTGGAGGACCTGCCGGAGCGGCCGAGCTACGTGTACCTGACCGAGGTGGCGCACACGCTCGGTCCCTACGCGTACACCTATGGTGGTGGGCACTTCATCGACGATCGCCAGTGGGCCCCGCCGGGCTGGGTCCGCACCGCGATGGTGGGCGACGACCCGGACGCTGTGTTCGAGAACCGCGTCCCGTTCGTTGGAACTGGCCCGCGCGAGACGGGCGGCGAGGGGTTCCTCGACTACCACGGGGTGCTGGAGCCCAATGGTCGCCGCGCCGAGGTGGGTGACACAGTCATCATGGGGTTCCGGGTGCAGAGCTTCGCCACGCGGGCCAATACCGCGGTGATTGGCGGGCTGCGCGAGGCACGGCCACAACTGCTGGGAGTGTTCGACAGCACCGCGCACCGCTGGGAGCGGCTCCCCTAGCCGCGGCGGCCGGGCGGTGTGGCGCTCTGGCTGCCTGGCCGTCGCGCTCGCGCTCCTCCTGGCAGCCTCCGCGCTGGCGCTCACCCATGGTGGGAGCGTCGCGCTGCGTACCCTGCTGCTGCTGCCGGATCTGTTCCCGAGCTCGCCCGTTCGGCCGCTGACGCTGGCCACGCCGAATCCGATCCGCGACACCGTCGCATTCGACTACCCGGGCGGCCACGTCGAGGCGGACGTCTACCGCCCGGCGGCTGAAGGTCGCCACGGCGGCTTCGTGCTACTGCTCGGCGTCAAGCCGTTTCCGAAGCGCCACCCGGCGTTGGTGCGCTTCGCCGACGGGATGGCGCGGGCCGGCGCGGTGGTAATGATCCCTGAAGATACGAATCTGGACGCCGGCCGGCTCGATCCGGCAGTCGAGCAGGGGATCGAGCAGAGCTTTCTGTACCTGCGCCAGCAGCCCTACGTCGATGCCGCGCGACTGGGCTTCGTCGGCTTCTCCGTCGGTGGCTCGCTGGAGCTGGTCACGCTGGAGCACGCGCCGCTGCGGGACCTCGCGGGCTTCGTCAACACATTCGGCTCCTACTACGACGCCGAGGCGTTCCTGATCGATGTCGTCAGTTCCAGCATCGAGGTGGACGGCCACCAGGAGCGCTGGGAGGCGGATCCGCTCACCCGCTCCGTGCTCGCGCTCCAGGTGATCGAGTCCTTGCCGGATCCGGGCGACCGCGCCGCGCTCAGCGCCGCGTTCCTCGAGGGCTCCAGTCCGGAGCGCCTGGACCTCGGCACGCTCAGTCCAGCCGGCGCGGCGGCGGCACGGCTCCTGCTCAGGGTGCCGCGGGACGAGGTGGGCCGGCTCGTGGACGCGCTTCCGCTGGCACTGCGCGCTCGCCTGCGAGCGATCTCGCCGAGCAGCAACATCGCCGCGCTCCGCGCCAGGCTCTATGTGATGCACGACGTCGGAGATCACTACATTCCGTATACGCAGTCACGCGAGCTGGCAGCCGCCGCGCCGCCAGGCACCCTGGTGCGCTCCACGGAGTTCAACCTGTTCAGCCACGTACTGCCCGATAGACCGGTGCCATTGCCCACCCTCGCCGAACAGGCGGCGCTGCTGTACCGCCACGTGTACAGCGTCGCGCTCGAGTTCCTGTAGCCGTCTGCCGCCCGCCGGACGCCAGTGGGCCTTTGCTAGAATCCTCGACGGGTCGGGGGTACGAGATCGGTGGTCGTGCACATCGCGCTGCTGGTGGTGGGGATGGCGATTATCCTGGCCGCCGCAGAGCTGTTCACCAACAGTGTCGAATGGCTGGGAAAGAAGCTGGACCTGAGCGAGGGATCGGTGGGCAGCATCCTGGCCGCCGTCGGCACTGCGCTCCCCGAGACGATCCTGCCCCTGATCGCGATTGTCGCGCTGGGCGACGCCGCCGGGCAGGAGATCGGCATCGGGGCGATCGTGGGCGCGCCGTTCATGCTCAGCACCGCCGCCTTCTTCATCACTGGGCTGGCGATCTTTCTCTTCAGCGCGGGCGGCCGACGCACTACCGCGATGCGGGTCAACCCACTCCTGCTGGAGCGGGACCTGCGCTTCTTCCTGGTGGTCTACGGCGCGGCGATCGTGTCCAGCTTCCTCCCGCTGCGACTACTCAAGATCCTCGTTGGCTGCGGGCTGCTCGCCCTGTACGCGTACTACGTCTGGCGGACCCTGCGCGCCGAGGAAGAGACGATGGGGGGAACCCACCTTGCGCCGCTGCGCTTCGCCCCGGGCCGGCACAATCCGCCGCTCCTGCGGATTTTGCTCCAGACGCTCTTCTCGCTGGGGCTGCTGGTCGGCGGCGCGGAGATGTTCGTCTCCAACCTGGAGGCACTCTCCACTCAGCTCCACGTCCCACCGTTGCTGCTCTCGCTGGTCCTCGCCCCGCTGGCAACCGAGCTCCCGGAGAAGTTCAACAGTGTGCTCTGGGTCCGCAACAGCAAGGACACGCTGGCGCTTGGCAACATCACCGGGGCGATGGTGTTCCAGAGCTGCATTCCCGTGGCGGTCGGCCTGCTGCTCACCGAGTGGGTGCTCACCCCGCCCGCGCTTGCCAGCGCGCTGATTGCGCTGCTCTCCAGCGCGATCGTCTATGCGAGCATCGTCGCCCGGAAACGGCTAACGCCGCGGCTCCTGCTGCTGGGTGGGGCGCTATACCTGGTATACCTGGCCTATGTTGTGGTGGGGTGAGGCGCCATGCGGAACGTCGTTGCCGTCATACTCGCGGGTGGGCAGGGTGAGCGGCTCTCGGTGCTGGCGGCGAAGCGCGCCAAGCCGGCAGTCCCGTTCGGTGGAAAGTACCGTATCATCGACTTCCCTCTGTCGAACTGTGTCAACTCCGGCATCTACTACGTCGCGGTGCTCACCCAGTACCGCCCGCACTCACTGAACGACCACATTGGCATTGGACGCCCCTGGGACCTGGATCGCATGAAGGGCGGGGTGCGGCTGCTCCAGCCCTACGTTGGGCGGCGCGAGTCTGACTGGTACCGTGGCACTGCCGACGCGGTGTACCAGAATATTCCCTTCCTGAGCGACTGGCGCATGGACCTGATGCTGGTGCTCTCCGGGGACCACGTCTACAAGCAGGACTACACGGAGATGATCGCCTTTCACGAGGCGAACAAGGCCGACTGCACCGTGGCAGTGATGGAGGTCCCCTGGGAAGAGGCGCATCGGTTCGGGACCATGATTACCGACGAGGACAGTCGGGTAGTGCAATTTGAGGAGAAGCCGCCCAAGCCGCGTAGCAACCTGATCTCGATGGGTATCTATGTCTTCGAGCGCGACGTGCTGTATCGGCGGTTGCGCGAGGACGCGCGCATGCCTGGCAGTAGCCGCGACTTCGGCCGCGACGTCATCCCACGCATGGTGGAGCTGGACCGAGTCTACGCCTACCATTTCCGCGGCTACTGGCAGGACGTTGGGACGATCCACTCCTACTGGCAGGCGAACATGGGGCTGCTCAACGAGCCGCCGGACCTGGATCTTTATGACGGGGAGTGGGTGATCCACACCAAGAGTGAGGAGCGGCCGCCGGCGCGGCTGACCGAACGTGCCGAGGTCCACTGCAGCCTTATTTCCCACGGCTGCATCATCAACGGCACGGTGATCCACTCCGTGCTCTCGCCGGGGGTCTACGTTGCCGAGGGGGCGGTTGTGCGGGACTCCATCCTGTTCCCAGACTGCATCGTGGGGCCGCGCAGCCAGTTGGATCGGGTGATCCTGGACAAGAACGTCGTTGTCGGCCACGATTGCGTGCTGGGTGAGGGCGACGACCTGACGCCGAACCAGAAGGAGCCGAAAAACCTTACCACCGGGATCTCCATTGTCGGGAAGGACTCGCGCATCCCAAGTGGGCTGCACCTGGGGCGCAATGTGAAGATCGGCTCGGATGTGCAGGAGCGGGACTTCGAGACGGCGCTGCGCAACGGTCGCTGGATCCCGAGCGGCGGGACGGTGGAGGTCGAGTCCCGCTAGTGGGTGCGCGGGCCGCGCGCAGCCTGCCAGAACCGCAGCCCCGCCCGCCGGAGCGAGGGGTTCGGCTTCGCCGCGGAGGCCGGGATCGCTGACGCAACCCGCGGTCTGGATCGTTCCGGGCATGCCGCTTGCGCACCGTGTCGCTCGCTGGTCGGTCCGAGCAGGGTAAGCAGATGGGCCGAATGAAGCAGCGGATGGAGCGCGACGAGTGCTGAGCCAGGAGTCCCGGCGATCCGCCGGGGAGCGAGGTCTGTGGCGCCTGGGATCCCGGGCGCGCTGGGCGCTGCTGGGCGCAATCCCACTGGCGCTGCTGGGGACCTATGCCAGCGTGCTGGTCGACGTGTACCGGGTTGGGCAGCGCGACAGCAGCGGGCCTGCCGACGCGGCGATCGTGCTCGGAGCGGCGCAGTGGAACGGAAGGCCCTCTCCGGTGTTCCAGGCGCGGCTCGATCACGCGGCGCGGTTGTGGCAGGCGGGGCGGGTGCGCTGGGTGCTGGTCACCGGCGGCCAGGCCTGGGGCGATACCCAGGCCGAGGCGGACGTGGGCGCTCGCTATCTGCGAACGCAGGGCCTGCCCAGCAGCCGCGTGCTCGCGGTGCCGACCGGCGAGAACACGTACGCCAGTCTCGAGGCCGCCGCAGCCCGGATGCGTGAGCTTCGGCTGAGCCGGGCGCTGCTGGTGAGCGAGCCGTATCACATGAAGCGCTCCCTGCGCATGGCGCGCGATCTCGGCCTGGAGGCGGAGCCCGCGCCGGACCGCGACAGCCCGTACGCGCACAATCCGCTGGCGGAGCTGCACCAGGCGGCGCGCGAGGCCGCCGGCTACCTGTTCTACATGCTGTTCGGGATGTGAGCGGAGGGGCGCCTTGCTAGCAGGCGCCCGGCTGGCACCAGGAACGTTAGCGCACCTCGAACCCGGTGCTGGCGCTGGCCGTCTCGCCCTGAGGCGTGGTCGCGGTCACCTCGACGCGGACCGGACCGTGCGCGCCTTCCACGTTGAACGTGAGCGACGAGGCGCCGTTGGCGTTCGTCGCCGGCATGGTGTAGTTCCGGCTCTGCCCCCGGTAATGGGCGCTGAAGGTCACGGAGGCGCCCTGTACCCCCTGGCCGCCCCGGGTCAGCTTCACCCGCAGCGTCTGCTCCGAACCGGAGATCACGGCGTTGTCCACCACCGCCACCAGCTCGAGCTTCCCTGCCGCCGGAGCGGGAGCAGCGGTGGGCGCCGCCGCGGCCGGTGTCGCGGCCGGAGCAGGTGTTGGCGGGGCGGCAGGCACCGGCGCGGTTGCCACTGCGGTGGCACCCTGGGCCACTGTGAGGTAGGCGGCGAAAGTGTAGCCCACGGTGCCATCTGGCGCCTTCACGTTCTTCCAGGTGCCGTTCTCGCCCGGCTTGTCGTCGCCGACGACCTCCAGGATGGTGCCCTCGGGCCACACGGTCCCCGGGGAGCTGGTGGAGGGGCCGCTGCGCACGTAGGCGCCCTGCCCTTCAGTGTTGGTGATCTTCACGAACACCTTGGCCGCCGTGGTGGCGGTAGGCGCAGCAGTGGGCGAAGGCGCGGCGGTAGGCGCAGCGGGGCTCGACACCGGCTGCCGAGTGGTGGAAGCAGCGACCACGGTCTCTGCTGGCGCAAGCGTCGGCGCCTCCTCGCTGCCGCGGCGTAAGCTACAGCCCGCGAGGACCACGCTGGCAATGACGATGAGGGCCAGTCCCTGCCGCATCGTTGCTCCCTCCCACCGGCGTGCCGGCGCCGGACACGCGGGCACAGTGTAGCGAGGTCGGCCGCCGCGTTCCAACGCGGCGGCGAGCTGGCCGCCGCGCCGGCTACAGCTTGCGGATCAGCACCACCGGCCCGGTGGGGCTGAGGCTACCGTGGGCCGGCTCCTGAGAGAGGGCGACCGCCTGGATCTCCTCCAGCTTGGCGTTGAGCTGCAGGATGAACTCGCCTGGGCTGCCGGCGCTGGTCAGGCCAGCCGGGACCATCGTTCCGTTCTTCTGGACCCACGCCTCGTACGCCTTGTCCTGCGGCAGCGGCGGCAGGCCGTCGGCGTGCATCAGAAGCTGGCCGGTCTTCGGATCCTCGACCACTACTCCGGCCCCGCCGCCCGACTCGGGTGTCGCCTCCATCGCCCAGACCCGGCCGCCACTGGCCAGGGCGTTCAGGATCTGCTCCTGGGCAGCCTGGGTCGCGCGGGTGCTCTCTAGCTCGCGCTGGAGCTGCACGTTCCAGCCCGCCAGCCCTAGCAGCAGCAAGAGGCTCGCCGCGAGTGGGAGTAGCCGGTTCCAGCGCGGCCGCCGCTGCTGGGGGCGGCGCTCGTCTAGCGCGATGGGGCTGGGCGCGGGCGGTGGCGAGCCGACGGCGGAGCCGTGCCGGCCCTCCGCGGCGATCTGCTCCATCAGGCGCTGCTTGACGCGCGGTGAGGCTGGCAGGTCGTCCACGCTCTCCGCCAGCACTCCGACCACCGACTGGTAGTCGCGCGCCAGCCGGTGGCACGTCTCGCAGCCAGCGAGGTGGCGGACGAAACGGGCTTCGTCCTCGGGTGTCAGCGCACCGAGCGCATAGCCGGCGGCCAGCTCTTCGAGCTCGTCGGTGTGGGGATCGATCATGTTGCGCCCGCCAGTTCGCGATCGAGGATCTGCTTGAGGCGGGTAAGTGCCAGGCGAGTCCGGCTCTTCACCGTGCCCAGGGCAACCCCGGTCTCCGTGGCGATCTCCTGCTGGGTGTGGCCGGCAAAGTAGGCCAGCTCGATCGTCTGTCGCTGCTCCAACGACAGCACCTCCAGCGCCGCCCGGATCCGGTCGCGCCGCAACGACTGGTAAGCGGCGTCAAAGACGTCGGGCAGCCGGGGATCGCTCAGCTCCGCGGCGGCCTCCAGCTCGTGCTCCAGCGGCTGGGCTCGCCGTCGCCGCAGCCGGTCGATGGCGCGATGGTGCACCAGCGCCAGCAGCCAGCTCCGGCCTGAGCCGCGCGTCGGCTCGAAGGTACCGGCCCGACGCCAGACCGCCAGGAAGCTCTCCTGTACCACGTCCTCGGCCGCGCCGCGGTCGCCGAGTATCCGGTAGGCGAGCGCCATGGCCGTGCCCTGATGCCGGTCGTAGAACGCCTCGAAGGCGGCCGGATCGCCGTCGCGCACGCCCGCCAGCAGTTCGTCATCTGAGAGCGAGTCCACGTTCGACAGCGCCTCCAGGCGCTGGCCGCTCCTGCGTCCCTGCCAGATGGCGACAGGGAGCCGTGGTCCAGGCGGCCCGTCCCTCTGCACGGGGACACGGCCAGGGAGCATAGCACAAATGCCTGGGCAGGGCCCGGGCGCGGCCAGCTCGGTCAGTACCAGCGTCATTGCATGCTCCGTACGGTGGTACGCAGTGGCAGGTGGTGAAGATCAGCGCGTGCGCGGCGACCCTTCCTGGGAACGCTCTACAATGACGCGATGAGCCCAGAGCAGCGCTTTGGCGAACGTCTCATCCGTGAGGTTCCAACCCGCGCGCTTCGCGAGGCGGCGTGTCGGATCATGGCGGCGGCCCTCGACGCGGTCGACCCGGCCGCCGCGGTTGAGCGCTGGCTCCGCCGAGACGGTGAGCGGCTCCATGTTGCCGACCAGGTCTACGATCTGGCCCAGTTCGACCGGGTGCTGCTGGTTGGAGCCGGGAAGGCCGGGGCGCCGATGGCGGCCGCGGTCGAGCGGGTGCTGGGAGATCACCTCACCGCCGGGGCGGTGAACGTCAAGCGGGGCTATCTCGGCCCTACCCGCGTGACCTGCCTGCATGAAGCGGGGCACCCCTTGCCCGATGCCGACAGCGTAGCCGGCACGCGGCGGATCGCCGCGCTGCTCGCCGACACGACCGCGCGCGACCTGGTGATCTGCGTCATCTCCGGCGGCGGCTCGGCGCTCCTGACGCTGCCCTACGAGCCGCTGACGCTGCCTGACCTGCAGCAGCTCACCGACCTGTTGCTCCGCGCCGGGGCAACGATCAATCAGCTCAACACGGTTCGCAAGCACCTTGACCAGGTCAAAGGCGGCGGACTGGCGCGCCTCGCCCAGCCGGCCAGGGTAGTCGCGCTGCTGCTGTCCGATGTCGTCGGGAACCCGCTGGACGTAATCGCCTCCGGCCCAACGGTTCCCGACACCAGCACCTTCGCCGATGCCTGGGAGGTGATCGAGCGCTTCCGGCTCGCCGATCAGCTGCCGCGCGCGGTGCGGGAGCGGCTCCAGGCTGGGCTGCGGGGCGAGGTGCCGGACACGCCCAAGCCCGGTGACCCAGCCCTGGCCCGGGTGCAGAACGTGGTCGTGGCCAGCAACGAGCAGGCGGCCCAGGCGGCGGTGCGCCAGGCGCGGGTGGACGGGTTCCAGGCGCTGCTACTGACGACCTACCTGGAGGGCGAGGCGCGCGAGGTGGGTCGGGTGCTGGCGGCGCTGGCGCGGGAGGAGCGCGCCAGCGCGCATCCGCTATCCCTGCCGGCCTGCCTGGTGCTGGGCGGGGAGACCACGGTCACGGTGCGCGGCGGCGGCAAGGGCGGGCGTAACCAGGAGATGGCGCTGGCCGCCGCGTGCTCGCTCGCCGGGATCCCGAACGCGCTGATCGCTTGTCTGGCGACGGACGGCACAGACGGCCCAACGGACGCTGCCGGCGCCGTCGCGGATGGCACGACCCTTGCTCGCGCGCAAGAGGTCGGTTGCAGCGCGCGCCTCGCGCTTGACAACAACGATGCCTATCCGTTCTTCGACCGCCTGGGCGACCTGCTCATTACTGGGCCGACGAATACGAACGTCAACGACCTCGCCTTTGTGCTTGTGACCTGACGCGGGGTCGCTGCGACTCGCTGGAGATGACATGGCCACTACAGCGCAAGGCGCCTTCACTTTTGTGCTCCACAGCCATCTGCCGTACGCCCGCCAGGCCGGCCGCTGGCCCCACGGGGAGGAGTGGATCCACGAAGCGGCATCCGAGACCTACGTGCCGCTGCTCATGGCGCTGCATGACCTGGCCGACGAGGGGGTGCTGTACAAGCTGACGATCGGCATCACGCCGGTGCTGGCGGAGCAGCTCGCCGACCCGCTGATCCTCGGCCACTTCGATCACTTCCTGGTCGATAAGATCGAGCGCGCCGAGGCGGACCAGAAGCGATTCCGCGACCAGAACGATCCGCGCCTGCCGCTGGCCGGGTTCTACCGCGACTTCTACGGCCGAGTTCGTGACGCCTTCCAGAACCGCTTTCAGCGCGACCTGATCGGCGCCTTCCGGGTACTGCAGGACGCCGGCCGAATAGAGATCGCCACGAGCGCGGCAACGCACGGCTATCTCCCATTGCTCTCGCGCGACTCGTCGATCTATGGCCAGCTCCGCATCGGGGTCGACGCCTACAAGCGTCACTTCGGCCGCCAGCCGCGCGCCATCTGGCTCCCGGAGTGCGCCTACCGGCCGGCGTATCAGCCCGACGAAGGGGGTCCGGTGCGTCCGGGGCTGGAGGACTTCCTGGCAGGTCTGGGCCTGGAGGTGTTCTTCGCTGAGACGCACACGATCGAGGGCGGGCGCCCGGTCGGGAAGGCGGCCGGCGACGCGATCGGGCCGTATGGCAACGTGGTGCGCCGCTACGTGATCCCCGTGTCCGCGCAGGCCCAGCCGACGGAGCGTACCACCCACCAGGCATACTGGGTGACCACTCCGCAGGTTGCCGTGATCGGCCGCAACAATCGTACCGGGTTGCAGGTCTGGTCGGCGGAGCATGGCTACCCCGGCACGTTCGACTACCGCGAGTTCCACAAGAAGGACGGGGTTTCGGGGCTGCAATACTGGCGAGTCACCGGAGCGCGCGTCGATCTGGCGGATAAGGACTACTATCACCCCGAATGGGCCGAGTACCGCATCCGCGAGCAGGCGGAGCACTTCTGCACCCTGGTGGAGAACGAAACCGCCGGCTACCACGCCCGCAGCGGCAAGTTCGGGATCATCGCCGCCGCCTACGACACCGAGCTGTTCGGCCACTGGTGGTTCGAAGGCATCGAGTGGATCAAGCAGGTGCTGCGGCTGCTGAGCCGGAGCACGATTGTTGAGCTGACCACGGCCAGCGAGTACGTCCGGACCCACCCGCCCGAGGAGGTGCTCGCGCTACCGGAGTCGTCGTGGGGCGCCGGCGGCTACCACTTCACCTGGCTGAACGTCGATACTGAGTGGATGTGGCCGATCATTCACCGCGCCGAGCGGGACATGGAGGAGCTAGTTGCCCGAGTGACCGAGACGCAGGGGCCGCGTCGCCTGCTGCTGGACCAGGCGGCGCGCGAGCTGGTGCTGCTCGAATCGAGCGACTGGCCATTCCTGGTGACCACCGGCCAGGCACGTGAGTACGCCGAGCAGCGTTTCCTCGGGCACGTCGAGCGCTTCGAGGCGTGCCGCGACGCGCTCGTCAACGGCCGGGACGGCGCCGCCGCGGCCGAGCTGGCGGAAGAGCTGTTCGAACGTGACAACCTGTTCCCAACGGTCGACCCGCGGGTCTTCGCGGCACGCCAGGGGCGCGCGTGAGAGTGCTGTTCGTCGCGGCGGAGGTTGCGCCGCTGGCGAAGGTCGGCGGGCTGGCGGACGTCGCCGCCGGGCTCCCGCGTGCCCTGCGGGCGCTTGGGCACGATGTCCGCCTGATGCTCCCGCGCCATGCCGGGCTTGTCCCGGTGGTGCGGAGCCTCGGTCTTGTGTTCGAGGCGCGCTCCGACCGGGGCCCGGAGCGCTGCGAGCTGTTCGAAGGCGATCTGCACGACGTGCCCCTGTATCTGGTCGGCAACGAGCGGCTGCTGAACCGTGAGCGCATCTACGGCTACCAGGACGACCTGGACCGCTATGTGTTCTTCTCCCGGGCGGCGCTGGAGGGCGTCCGGGCGCTTGGCTGGCGCCCCGACCTGGTTCATACCCACGACTGGCACACCGCGATCATTCCGGCCTGGCTGCACCTGACCCTGCGCAACGATCCGTTCTTCGGCGACGCCGCAAGCGTATTCACCATCCACAACCTGGCGTTTCAGGGCTGGTTTGACGAGGATTTCCGACGCCGCTTCGACGTCGTTCCACAGCAGGTGGTGGCGGTGCCGTGCGCCGGGGTGGACCTGCACAGCACCCTGGCGCTCGCGGTGGTCTATGCCGACGCGGTGAATACCGTCAGCGAGACCTATGCACGCGAGATCCTGACGCCTGAGTATGGCGAAGGAGTGGATGCTCTGCTCCGCTCGCGCCGCGACCGCCTGTTCGGAATCACCAACGGGATCGACTACGAGGTGTTCGACCCGGCGACGGATACGCGCATCGCTGCGCGCTATTCTGCCGCTGACCTGAGCGGCAAGGCGGTCGACAAAGCCACGCTCCAGCGCGAAGCCGGTTTCCCGGTCGTCCCGGACGAGATGCTCGTCGGGATGGTCAGCCGGCTGTTCGATCAGAAGGGGCTGGACCTGGTGCAGGCAGCGCTGCCGGAGCTACTCGCCGCTGGCGCGTTCCAGATGGTCCTGCTCGGCACCGGTGACGAGCGCTACGAACGGTTCTTCGCGGACCTGGCGCGGCGCTTCCCGGACCGCTTCGCGGCGTACCTGACCTTCGATGCCGCGCTGGCCGAGCGGATCTACGCCGGCGCCGATCTGTTCCTGATGCCCTCACGCTTCGAGCCATGCGGGCTGGGCCAGCTCATCGCACTACGCTACGGCACCGTGCCGCTGGTCCGAGCCACCGGCGGCCTGGTCGATACCGTGGCGGACCTCGACGAGCGTGGCGATCACGGCACCGGGTTCGTGTTCCGAGAGTACACCCCCGAGGCGCTGCGCCGGACACTCCTGCGGGCGAGCGAGGTGTTCCGGCAGCCCGAGGTGTGGCAGGGGCTGGTACGGCGGGGGATGCAGCGCGACCTGTCGTGGACGGCGTCGGCCAAACAGTACGAACGGCTGTATGCCGATGCCGTAGACTATCATAGCCGCGAGCCGCGTTAACCAGAGGGATAGGCCCCTCTCCAAACGGTCCGCTCGGCCTGCCCGATCGGGCTGTGCTGTTTCTGGCTCCGTTGCGCCTCTACGCGCTAGAGTGAGCCAGCCGAACTCAAGTATTGGCGGTACGTCCTCTGCGAGCTGGCCGGGCGTGCGCTGACATGTCGGTTCGTCCATCCGACAGGCGCTCTGGCTCGCGTGGGCAAGGCCACGCGCGGAGTCGGCGACGCGGGCCAGCTTGCTCATCGGTCGCCTGGGGGGTGCGTGCAGCTCATCGTACACGGGCACTTCTACCAGCCGCCCCGTGAGAACCCATTCACCGGGCGGGTGCCGCGCGAGGCGAGCGCCGCGCCCTATCATGACTGGAACCAGCGCATTACCGCCGAGTGCTACGGGCCGAACGTGGCGCTGGGCAACTTCGCCCGCCTGTCATTCGACCTCGGCCCCACGCTGGCACGGTGGCTCCAGCGCTACGCTCGGGCGATCCATCGCGGGATCGTCCGCCAGGGACGCAAGACCGCGATGGCGCAAGCGTACAACCACACAATCCTGCCCCTGGCGCCACTACGGGACAAGCGCACCCAGGTGTACTGGGGGATCGTCGACTTCCAGCGGCGCTTCGGCCGCGCGCCGCGCGGGATGTGGCTCCCGGAAACGGCCGCCGACCTGGAGACGCTGGACGTGCTGGCCGCGGCGGGGATCGAGTACACCATCCTGGCGCCATGGCAGGCCACCCAGAGCGGGATCGACACCACGCGTGCCTACCGGGTGCAGACGAGCGAGCAGCGCTGGATTACGGTGCTGTTCTTCGACGCCTGGCTCTCAGGCAGCGTCTCGTTCGATCCATGGGCGACGGAGGACGCAAAGCGCTTTGTGCAGATCAAGCTGGCGGAGCGGCGGGACGGCCAGCGGGCGGAGGAGCGGCTGCTGCTGATCGCCAGCGACGGCGAGCTGTACGGCCACCACCAGCGCGGGCGCGAGCACTGGCTACGGCTCCTGCTTGAGCACGAAGCACCACTGCACGGCTACCACCCCGCCACGCCGGCGGACTACCTGCGGCTGTTTCCAGCCCGGGACACCGTCGAGGTACGAGACCGCACCTCGTGGTCCTGTCTGCACGGCGTGGCGCGCTGGTCCACCGGCTGCCCCTGCACGGAGGGCGATTCGAGCTGGAAGTCCGCCCTGCGCGCGGCGCTGGATCGGCTCGGCCGGGCGCTGGATGCCGCCTGCGAGCAGCGGGCCGAGGGGCGGCTGAAGGATTTCTGGCGGGCGCGTGACGCGTCGATTGGCCTGCTGCTCGGCGATGCTCCGGCCGCGTTTCTCGCCGAGCACGCGGCCCGGCCGCTGACGACCGAAGACGAGGCGGCGATGCTGAAGCTCCTGGCGGCGCAATACTACGGCCAGGCGATGCAGGTGAGCGACGCCTACTACTGGGAGGATGTTAGCCGGCTGGAGCCGCGCACCGCGCTGGCTTACGCGGTGCAGGCCGTCGCCCTTGCCCGTGAGGCGGGCGCCGGGGACCTGGAGCCGCGGCTGCGGCACGACCTGGCGCTGGTTCGCAGCGCGCGCACCGGGCTGACCGCGGCAGACTACTACGACGAGGCACGGCACCAGCGCGAGCAGGTGCTCGCCGGCACCCAGGGGTGAGCCGCCCGACGCCGGGCGGCTGGAGGACCGGCCGGACGCTCACGCGCCCGGCCCGAACTCCTCCTGACTCTTTGCCAGCGTGCTCGGCCGCCGGCAGCGGGGACAGAGCGCCGGAGCCCCGCTCGCACCACGGACTGCCAGCAGCTCTTGCTCGCCAGCGCTGAACACAAAGCTATCGCCGCACTCACGGCACTGAACCAATCGGTCGTCCAGTGTCACACGAACCTCCCGTCGTTGGTAGACACCGCCATTGGTGTCGTTTGAGATGGGGATGAGCGGAGGGTCATTCCTGCTGCCAGGAGCCAGGCCGCCCCGGCCGCGACAAGCAGGTCGCCGATACTGAGCACTTTGTTGATCGGAGGCACGGGAATCACGTCCCCAAGCACAGGCAGGCGGGTGGTCGCATCGACCAACCGCGACTTGTCGCTGTGGCCCTGGGCCGCGAGCTGATCCACCCGCCAGTCCAGTCCGGCTGCACGTAGCGCCGGTTCGGAGACGGGCATGTAGCCACCATTCAGTAGCATGACCAGTGTGTTCGCCGCCAGCCCCAGTCCAATAAGCTTGAGCCCGGGCAGGTGCAGGTTCAGCGCCACCATGAGCAGCAGCGCCAGGTTGGTCGCCATCAGCACCGGCGCCACCCCGTCGCCCAGCCAGACGCCCAGCGGACCGACGAACAGCAGCACCTGGACGCCGAAGGCGATCGCAACCAGCCAGGCGTGGCGGACGCGCAGGAGCTGGAGGCGGGAGAGACTGCCGCCCCGGAGCGAACCGGCGAGCACGCCAATCGCGAGGGCAGCAACAGCAACAGGTAGCATGTGAACCGGGAGCATAGCAAACAGCTCGCCAGAAGGCAATGAACGACCGGGCAGATCGGTACTGCCCCGACGGACCGCCTCGCCCCCATCGCAGTCACCCTTCCGGGCCGCCGGCTCCCACGCGGCGAAACCCGCGGCGCCCAGGAACGCGGCCCGGCTGCTAGCGACCACCAGGCGCCACCGCCAGCGCCGGGGGCTCCGCAGGCCTGGTGGGGCGAGCGAGCGAGGCGGGCAGCGCGAGACAGATGCGCGCCCCGCCCAGGGGGCTCGCTTCGGCCCAGACCCGGCCCCCGTGCCGCTCGGCCATCAGCCGACAGAAGGTAAGTCCCAGACCAGCGCCCTGGCGGGCCCCCACCCCTTGGGTGAATGGCTCGAAGACGAGCGCCCGGTGGTCGGCCGGGATGCCCGGCCCGTCGTCGTCCACGGCGAAGAGCACGAGCCCATCGGGCCCCGGCCGGGCCGACAGCACCACCCGGGCCTGCTCGCCAGCGTGCTTGAAGGCGTTGTGCACCAGGTTCTCCAGCGCCCGCAGCAGCAGGCGCTGGTCCGCTTCCACCAGGAGCGGCTGGGCCGGGTCGGGCTCGTGTACGTCGAGCTCCACCGGGCGCCGGCCCGGCTGGCCGGTCGCCTCCGCTGTCTGGCGCAGCAGCTCGCGGCAGGAAAGGGGCTGGAGCACGAGCGGCAGTCTCGACTGCTCCAGCCGGAAGATGTCGAGAATATCCTGGACGAGCACCAGGAGGTGCGATGCTGCCTCCCGCACGTGGGTGGCGGCGTCGAGCTGCCCGGGACTGAGCGCACCCAGCCGCCCGCACGCGAGCAGCTCGGCGAAGCCGTCGATGACCGTGAGCGGGCCGCGCAGATCGTGGACGATCGTGTGGGCCCAGAACTCCTTCGCCATGGCCAGGCTGCGCTCCCGCTCGGCAAGCTGCTCCGCTGCGGTCCGCCCGGCGCGCTCCACCTGGTACAGGCGGTCCAGCTCGGCGGTAACGCGGTTCAGCTCCCTGGATAGTCGCCCTAGCTCGTCGCCGTTGGCCACCGCGAGCCGGCCAGAGAAGTCGCCCCGAGCGAGCCGGCCCAGGTGAACGCCAGCGGCGGCGAGCGGCTCGGTCAGTGCGTCGGCCATCGCGCCGGAGATGACGAGCGTGAGCAGCCCGGCCAGCGCCACCAGCCCGAGGATCGCGATCAGGTTGGTATGGTGCACCAGGTCGGTCTCGTCCAGGTCGTTCTTCAGATCGTCCTGAAGTGCCGACTGGAGTCGCTGCAGCGCGGATTCCGCCTGCCGCTCGGCATCGAGCAGCGCGCCGTTGTCGGTGGCCGTCGCCCCTGGTGCGAGCTGGCCCACCAGCGCGGCGTGGCGTGCCATCGCCGCCTCTAGCGCGTCCACGAACGGGCGGTACTGCTGCGCCAGCGCCAGCGCGGCCGAGGGGGAGACTGTTACCTTGTCATGGCTCGTTGCTTCGCGCAGGTGGCGTACCAGCTCCACACGTCGCGCGACGAGCGGCGCGAGCTGTGCCTGGCGGACGTCGGCCGGCAGCGGCTGGGCGCTGATCGCTTCTGTCTGTGCCAGGAGCTGCCCGAGGTCGTCCACGTGTCCCTGCCAGTCGGCAACGAGCTGCAGGTAGTGCCCGCGCAGGTGGATGTCCTCCAGCGCCCCGAAGCCCATCCAGGCGGTGCCGAGCGTCAGCAGCCCGAGGAGGATAAACGCGAGCCCGAGCTTGGTTCGCACCGGGACCCGGGCCCGCGCCAGGACCTGGCGGAGCCAGCCCTGCAGCCCGCGGTGCGGGCTGGCCACCAGGTGGCCATACAGGAGCGCCAGAATCGCCGCTAGCGGCGGCTCCAGCAGCAGGACGTCCTGCTGCGGCCAACTGAGGAAGCTGGCCAGCGTGGGCCGCGGGAGCGCGGGCATCGGCGGAGCCGACGCCGCCCCGATCAGGGCGAACTTGCCGTCACCCAGCCAGCTCGCCGCGACCGCAAGCAGGGTGGTCGCCGCCACCGCGGCGAGCGTTCCGGCGATCAGGCCGGCCAGGCCCACTCGCCAGGCGGGCGGCGACGGTCGGCGTGCGGCCAGCGGCCCGACAAACAGCAGTGGGAGCAAGACGAAGGGATAGGCAAATCCGAGGGCCGGGGCCAGCTCCATCACGCCGATGGCGGCGGCGGTCAGCGCGGCCGCGGCTGTCCCGGCCGCCACGGCGTCGAAGAGCCAGCGATGTGATACTGGCCGGCGTGGGCGCGCGTGCGACACCGTACTGTTCCCTGTGGTGAACTCGGGTCGGGCGTCCAGAAGTGGACGCGCCAACGCTGAAGGAGTGATTCGCCCGCCCCGCGCCAACCTGTAGAGGGGGCGCGTCGAAGCGGGGCGAGTTGCAGCCGCCCGCGTCAGACAGGGGCGCGCCTCTGCTGCGCCGCGCTCGTTCCCCCGGCCGCGGGACGCTGGTGTCGCCTACCAGGGCTCCGCGATGGCCTGCTGCAGCTCCTCGACGGTGCCCCGCCGTCGTTGCAGGGTGAATTCGAACGCTCCGTGCAGGAAGTACAGACGGGTGTAAAGAATCGGCTCGTGGTGCTGATTCAGATCGATCTGCTCGATCAGCAGCAGCATTGCCGTCTCCGGCACACCGAGCTTCCGCCCAATGTCGGGGCCCGCGTGGGTGGGCAGCAGCCGGGCCTGGGCGTGGGTCAGCACCTGCCCCCGCTCCTGCTGCAGGAACTCGTACAGCGAGCCGCCGCGCAACTGCACCTCGCCCAGCTCGCCCAGCAAGGCTTGTGGGACTGTGTCCTCCGAGTACACCACCGGGTGCCCGTCGGCAGTCCGTACCCGGCGCAGCGTCACCACCAGCGCCCCCCGGGAGATCCGCAGCCGGTTCGCGGTGACCAGGTCGGCTTGCGCGGTCACCCACTCAACCAGGCGATTCCCGGGCTGGCGGCCGTTGGCGCGGATAATCTCGCTCACCGTGACGTTCAGGTCGAGCCGGCTACGTAGCTGGGGCAGGGCGGCGTTCACGAACGTGCCGGTTCCGTGGCGGCGAGTGACGCGCCCTTCGTCCTCTAAAGAGCGGAGCGCTTCGCGCACGACGACTCGACTCACGCGAAACTGGTCCGCCAGCTCGGTTTCAGATGGGAGCTGCGATCCGGGCGGATAGACCATGCCATCCAGCAGCTCGAGCAGCATCTCGCGCACAGCCAGGTATTTCGGACCCCGCCGGTGCTCCTGCATACGGCCAACGCCCCTCCTTGGTTGCTGCTCGCTTGGGGCGGATCGGGAATGTGAACTAGGAATGCCTTGGATGGTACAGAGCCCCTGTGACAGCTCGACTGTCAGACCGCGTGGAGCTCGGGTCGCGACCGCCGAGCAACCGGCCGCTGCGGCGGGGCGGTTGACACTGCCCTGTCCCGGCGCCTAGCATGCCGCTCGCACAGGTGTTCTAGGCGGCCGATACCGGGGTCGGGTGCCCAGATGCTGCCAGACCCTGCACGCGAAGCGGCGTCAGCCGCTGGGAGAGCAACCGGAGGCTGCGTGGACGTCACGGCGCTGGTCGACTACCTGCTGGCCTCCCCCGACCATCGTGGCTGCATCACCGCGCACCGGCACCTGCCCGCCCGCCCGGCGCAGTATGCCGATCTTCCTCGGGCGCTGCACCCGCACCTCGGCCAGGCGTTGGCGGCGCGGGGGATCCACCGGCTCTACAGCCACCAGGCGGAGGCGATCGAGCATACCCTCTCCGGCCGCCACGTGGCGGTCGTCACTCCCACCGCTTCGGGCAAGACACTCTGCTACAACCTGCCGGTGCTCGACGCGGTCCTGCGGGACCCCGCCGCGCGGGCGCTGTACCTGTTTCCCACCAAGGCGCTAGCGCAGGATCAACTGGCCGAACTGTACGGGCTGGTCGAGGCGACCGGGGCCGATGTCAAGACGTTCACCTATGACGGCGACACCTCAGCAAGCGCCCGCCGGGCGGTCAGAGCTGCTGGCCACATCGTCGTGACCAACCCGGACATGCTCCATACGGGTATTCTCCCGCATCATACCAAGTGGGTCAAGCTATTCGAAAATCTCCGCTACGTCGTCGTCGACGAGCTCCACCAGTATCGCGGCGTTTTCGGCAGCCACCTGGCGAACGTCCTGCGCCGGCTGCGTCGTCTATGCCAGTGGTACGGCTCCAACCCGCGCTTCATCTGCTGCTCAGCAACGATCGCGAACCCGGCCGAGCTGGCGGAGCAGATCATCCACGAGCAGGTGGTACTGGTGGACCGCAGCGGCGCCCCGAGTGGCGAAAAGCACGTCCTGTTCTACAACCCGCCCGTGGTCAACTGGCAGCTCGGCATCCGCCAGAGCTCCCTGCTTGCCAGCCGCCGCCTCGCCAGCCTGCTGCTGCGGGAGCGGCTGCAGACGATCGTGTTCGCCCGCAGCCGGCTGGTGGTGGAAGTGCTGCTAAGCTACCTGCGTGAGGCGATGCAGCAGGACAAGCGCCCGGCCGACCTGGTCCGCGGCTACCGTGGCGGCTACCTGCCGCTGGAGCGGCGGGAGATCGAGCGCGGCCTGCGCAGCGGGGCGATCCAGGGAGTAGTCGCCACCAACGCCCTCGAGCTCGGGATCGACATCGGCGGGCTGGAGGCGGCGGTGCTGTGCGGCTACCCGGGCTCCATCGCCAGCGCCTGGCAGCAGATGGGCCGAGTGGGCCGGCGCGACGGCGCCTCGCTCGCCATCCTGGTCGCCACCTCGTCGCCGCTCGACCAGTTCATCGTCACCCACCCCGATTACTTCTTCTCCCGCTCGCCCGAAAGCGGCCTGGTAAACCCGGACAACGCGGTCATTCTCGCCAATCACGTCAAGTGCGCCGCGTTCGAGCTGCCGTTTGCCAGTGGCGACACGTTCGGTGGCGCAGCGGCGACGGGAGCGGTGCTGGAGCACCTGGCCCAGGAGGGAGTGCTGCACCCTAGCGGTGGCCGCTGGCACTGGTCGAGCGAGTCGTTCCCGGCCGAGGCGATCAGCCTGCGCAGCGCCAGCATCGACAACTTCGTGATCGTCGACCAGACCGACGGCGCCCGGGTGATCGGGGAGATGGACCGCATTTCGGTTCCCACCCTGCTGCACGAGGAGGCGATCTACCTGCACGGCGGGGTGCAGTACCAGGTGGAGCGGCTGGACTGGGAGCAGAAGAAGGCCTACGTGCGCCGGGTGGATGTGGACTACTACACCGACGCCAATCTGGCAGTGGACCTGAAGGTGCTCGACGTGTTCGACGCGGCGCCCGGGGGCGACACGCCCGGAGCACATGGCGAGGTGGCGGTGAGCTACCTGGCGACGATCTTCAAGAAGATCAAGTTCGACACGCACGAGAATCTGGGCTGGGGCAAGATCCACCTGCCAGAGGAGAGCTTCCACAGCCACGGGTTCTGGCTGGCGCTGCCGGAGCGCCTCACCGCCCCGCTCGGCCGCGAGGCGCTGCAATCCGGCCTGCGCGGGCTGGCGAACCTGCTCCTGGGCGTCGCGCCGCTGTTCCTGATGTGCGACCCGCGCGACCTGGGAGTGGTGCAGGAGATCCGCGCGCCCTTCACCGGCCTGCCCACGGTGTTCTTGTATGAGAAGATTCCCGCGGGTGTCGGCTTCTCGGAGCGGCTGTTCGCGCTGCGGCGGGAGCTGTACCAGGCGGCGCTCGACCTCGCCCGCGACTGCGCCTGCCAGAGCGGCTGCCCCTCCTGTGCCGGCCCACTCAACGAGGTGGGCCCGCTGGGGAAGGAGGCCGCGCAGCGGCTCCTCGCTGGGCTCGTCCAACGCGTCGGCTGACCGAGCCCAGCGCAGCCGCTGCACCCTCACGCCGCGGACAGGGATCAGATCTGTTCCCGCCCGCACTACGGTGCGCCGCGGCTGACGAGGGCGCGATCCATTGCGCGGGCGGTCTCCGCCAACTCGGCCTTGTAGGCAGCGAGCACCTCCCGCAGCGCCGGGTAGGCGGCGGCGACGATCTGCGCCGCCAGGATACCGGCGTTCGCTCCGCCGTTGATCGCCACCGTGGCGACCGGAACGCCGCGCGGCATCTGGACGATCGACAGCAGCGCGTCCAGCCCGCCCAACGTCCCGGACGCCGTTGCCACCGGGACACCGATGACGGGCAGCGGGGTGTGGGCCGCGAGCATGCCGGGTAGATGTGCCGCTCCGCCCGCGCCGGCGATCAGGACCAGCAGCCCCCGCTGGTGTGCCTGCTGGGCGTAGGCGGCCATCTCGATCGGGGTGCGGTGGGCGGAGAGCACCCGCAGCTCGTGCGGCACCCCGAACCGCTCCAGCATCTCGGCGGCGGGGCGCAGTGTTGGCAGGTCCGATTCGCTGCCCATGGCGATTCCCACTAGCGGCTGGTCGGCCAGCACGCTACACCTCCAGCGTGTCCGCCGCGGCCAGCGCCCGGGCGAGCGCCTCCTCGGGGCTGTCTCCCAGCGCAGTGACGTGGCCCATCTTCCGGCCGGGCTTCGACGGCCGCTTGCCGTACAGGTGGACGTGCGCGCCGGGCACGGCCAGAGCGCGCTCCAGGCCACGCGGCGCCGCCGCGCCGGTGCCGAGCAGGTTCACCATCGCCGCGGCGGGGCGTAGCAGCGCGGGGGAGCCGAGCGGCCAGCCGAGCACCGCGCGCAGGTGGTTCTCGAACTGTGACGTCTCGCAGGCCTCGATGGTGTAGTGGCCGCTGTTGTGCGGCCGGGGAGCCAGCTCGTTCACCAGGATCGTGTCGTCCTCCAGCAGGAACAGCTCCACCCCGAGCATCCCAACCACGTCGAACGCCTCCGCGGCTGCCAGCGCCACCCGCGTCGCCTCGTCACGGGCGGACTCGGGCAGGCGCGCCGGGACGATCACCTGATGGCAGATGTGCTCGCGCTGGACGGTCTCCGCCACCGGATAGGCCCGGCACTCGCCGTCGCGGCCGCGCACCACCATGACGGCCAGCTCGGCCTGAAACGGGATGAGCTGTTCCACCATCAGCGGGCGCTCCGGCCATCCCAGCGCCCGGCAGGCAGCTTCGGCCTCCGCTGGTCCATTCACCAGCACGTTCCCCTTGCCGTCGTAACCGCCCCGCCGCGCCTTGAGCACGAGCGGCCAGCCAAGCCAGCCGCCAGCAGCCACGAGGTCGGCGGGACTGTCCGCCGCGGCGAAGGGCGGCACGGGGAGTCCCTTCCAGCGCAGCGTCTGCTTCTGGATCAGCTTGTCCTGGATCCGCCCCACCGTATCCGGCCGCGGCAGCACAGTGGTCCCGGCCCGCTGGAGCGCCCGCAGGATGTCGGCTTCGACGAACTCGCTCTCCAGCGTGACCAGGTTGCTGACCTGGACGAAGGCGGCCTGCGCCGCCGGGTCGGCCCAGGCGCCGACAATCTCATGGGCGGCGATCCGCGCCGCCGGGCTGTCCGCGAATTGCTCGAAGATCGCCACCTCGAGCCCGAGCGGGATCGCGGCCAGCGTCAGCATCTGCCCGAGCTGCCCGCCACCGAGGATGCCGAGGCGGGGCGGGGCGGTGGGAGCGGTATGGCTCATGCCTGTGGAGGCCTCCCGGGGTACGATGCGGCCGTCTGGGCAAGAGTGTAGCGCAGCGCTGGCAGCCGCGCTGTGCGGAGGCTGCTGGCAGGCACCGAGGCAAGTGCGCAGCGTGCCGCGCGTCCGCCGAGGTACCTGGAACAGAGGTCCTGTCGCCCGGGATGGGTGGCTCCTGGGCGCCGGGCCGCGTTGGCAATCGCTGGGCAGATGCCTACCATTTCAGGAGAGAGCGCCAGGACAACGATATGCAGGATGAGATCGCCGCCCCGGGGCAGAGCGTGTTCCCGGAGTACACCGGCCGGAGTCTGGCAAACCTTGGGGCGACGCTCTGCCGGTTGTTCGGCGCGCCCGACGAGGGGCTCTTGTCGCCGCTTGACCCCGAGGCGCTCCCGCCCGTGCTGCTCGACGGTGTGGAAGTCGTTGTGCTGATGCTGGTGGATGGGCTCGGGATGGGGCAGCTCCAGCGCGCGATCGCGGCGGGGGATGCCCCGACGCTCGCCCGCCTGATCGACCAGGCGTGCCAGGGCGAGGGCTCCCTGGCAACGCTCACCTCGGTCTTCCCTTCGGCCACGATGTCCGCGCTGGCCTCGGTCAATACGGGGGTCGCGCCGGCGCAGCATGGGATTCTGGGCTGGACGCTGTATCTGCCCGAGTTCGGCCAGGTGGCGGAGATGGCGCGCTGGGGGCCGGTGGACGTTCCGGGCGCGTCGTACCAGGACCCGCAGTACGGCGGGCACGACCCGGTGGCGTTCCTGGGTGTATCCACCGTCTACCAGCGGCTGGCGGCGGCGGGGGTGGCGTCGTTCATCGTCAACCCGCGTGAGTACCGGGGCTCGGCGCTGAGCCGCATGCTGTTCAACGGCGCCCAGGAGGTGGACTACTCCTCAGGCCCGGGCCTGGCGGTTAACCTGGAGCGGCTGCTGGCGCTCGGCCAGCCGGGGGCGCGAAGCTACATCTACGTCTACTACGCGGGGGTTGACGCTGCCGCCCACCTGTTCGGGCCGCGAAGCGCCGAGCACGCCGCGGAGATCGCCACCGTCGACTTCTGGCTCGGACGCGTCCTGGCGCGCGTCCGCCCCACCGGGCGGACGCTGTTCCTGCTCACCGCCGACCACGGCCACGTCTTCACCCCTCCATCCAACACCCTGTTCACCGATACCTGCCCCGGCCTGAAATGGCGGCTGGCTGCCCTGCCCAGCGGTGAGCGGCGGCTGCTGTACCTACACGCCCGGGACGGCGCGGTGGAGCTGGTGCGCGAGGCGGCGCAGCAGTGCTGGGGCCAGGCGGCCTGCCTGGTGCCCACGTCCCAGGCGCTCGCGGCAGGGCTGTTCGGGCCGGGCGAGCCGTCCGAGGCGGCGCGGCGACGGATGGGTGACCTGCTGGTGGTCGCCCGGGGCGACTGGCAGTTCACCCTGGCGCCCAAGCCAGACCGCCCGGCGAAGCTGTTCTTCGGAAACCATGGCGCGCTCGACCCGGAGGAGATGCTGGTGCCGCTCCTCGCCTGGCGCTGCTGATCATCCGCACGAACGGCGCCGGGGCCTGGTCGCTTCGGAGCCGAGCCTGTCCCTTACCGGAAGGGCTGGCCGTAGCGCTCGCGGTGGGCGACCTGCCCCAGTGGTTTGCGCTGCTTCCGGCCCTTCCCCACCGCCTGCGCCGGGTAGCCGAACGGGAGGACCGCCCACACGTCGAGCTCGTCCGGGATGCCGAGCAACGGCTTGACGGCGTCGAGCCCGCCGAAGCCAGCCCAGTTGGAGCCAACGCCGTCACCCCACGCCGTCAGCATCATGGACTGGGCTGCGCGGCTCGCGTCGGACACCGCGAACCGCGTCCGCTCGATCGCTACCACGATCGCCAGCGCCGCCTGGGCAATGTAGGGCCCGGTCTGCACCAGGGCTCCAAGCTGGCGCAGCGTCTCGCGGTCCTGGACCACGATGAAGTGCCAGGGCTGGAGGTTCATCGAGCTGGCCGTTAGCCGCCCGGCCTCGACGATGCGGCGGACGACCTCCTCCGGCACCGGCCGATCCTGGTAGCTCCGCACCGCGAGCAGGGTGCGGACCGCCTCGAACACATCCATAGTCTGTGCTTCCTTTCCGGAGCTGCGCGGCGGCCGCCACGCTCGCAAGCCGATGCAGCAGAAATCGCGCCAGCCCGCTCCTCAGGACTGGCGCGCGGGTAGTGCGGTGGCGTGGCCAAGTCAGCCGCCCCGTGGAGCCTGGTATACACTGGCCACGCACAAGCCCGCTCATGCTGAGCGCCTGGAGAAGCTGGACGGCGAACGTGGACGCAGTGAGCTGGCTCGCCCCCGCGCGGCTGCCGCGGCGCCGGCTCGACATCGGCGATCTGGTAGACGGGACCCTCCATCAGACGCCAGCCGGCTCCTGCTTCGTTGGCGAGCGCGTCTTCCCGCTAGACCATCGCCACGGCGCGCACCGTCTTGGCGAGGCCCTGGCGGCCCCGGCAGCGGCGCTCGCGCTCATGGCCCGCGACCCGGAGGTGCGCGGGCTCGACCCGCGGGAGTCCGTCTTTCTGGACACCGAGACCACCGGGCTGAGCGGCGGGACCGGCACCTACGTGTTCCTGGTGGGCGTAGGCCGCTTCGAGGGCGAGGCGTTTGTCGTCCGCCAGGTGTTCATGCGCGACTACGCCGAGGAGCCGGCGCTGCTGCACGCGCTGGACGAGCTGTGCAGCTCGGCTCGGACACTGGTGACGTTCAATGGCCGAGTGTTCGACTGGCCGCTGCTGGAGACGCGCTACCTGCTGGCGCTCCGAGCGCGCCCCCGCCTGCGGCCGCTGGCCCACCTGGACCTGCTCCATCCGGCCCGCCGCCTCTGGCGCGGGCGGCTGGAGAGCTGCAGCCTCGGCTCACTGGAGCGCTGGGTGCTCGGGCACCGGCGAGAGGACGACGTGCCGGGCTGGGCGATTCCCAGCCTGTACTTCAACTACCTGCGCCACGGCGACTGCCTTCCGCTGCGGCAGGTGTTCCGGCACAACCTGCACGACGTGCTCAGCCTGGCTGCGCTGGTCGCCCGGCTCGGCCAGCTCCTGGGGAGGCCGCTCGACGCGGCGAGCAGCGCGGAGGAGCTGCTGGCTGTGGGCCGCCTCTACGAGGAGGCCGGCTGGGACCGGCAGGCGGTCGAGTGCTTCGAGTATGGGCTGCGGCTGGAGGCGCCGGCGGCTACGCGGGCGACGCTGCTGGCGCGGCTGGCGACGCTGCACAAACGGGCCGGGCGGGCGCAGCTCGCCATTGAGCGTTGGCGCGAGCTGGCTCGCCTGGGCCACGGCGACGATGTGGGGGCGCTGGTGGAGCTGGCCAAGCACTTCGAGCATCGCCAGCGCGACTATCAGGAAGCGATAGATCTGGTTCAGCAGGCGCTGGCGATCGTGGAGCTGCGCGCGCTCCGAGGCCGCGAGCCGACGGCGGGCCTGATTCGCCGGGAGCTGGAGCGCCGGCTGGCCCGCTTGCTGCGGAAGGCGAGCGCGGCGCGTGGTACCCTGCTGTAGCGTCGCTCACCGCAGCCACGCGGCGTGTGGCGGCAGCAACGGCTTCGCCAGCAGACGAAGGAGCCAGTGTGACAGGACAGGCGCCCGTGATCACGATCTTCGGCGGAGCGCGCGCCGCCGAGGGCAGCGACGACTACGAGCAGGCGCGCCGGCTGGGCCGCCTGCTGGCAGAGCAGGGCTTCGTGCTCTGCAACGGCGGCTACAGCGGGACAATGGAGGCAGTCAGCCGCGGCGCCAAGGAGGCAGGCGGGCGGACGATCGGAATCACCGTGGACCTGTTCGGCGCGACGCCGCCCAACGACTGGCTGGACGAGGTGGAGAACACCACCAACTTGCTGCTCCGGCTGGACCGCCTGACGCTGCGGGGAGACGCCTTCGTGGTACTGCGCGGCGGCGTGGGAACCCTGCTCGAGCTGGCGCTGGTCTGGAACCTGGTCCTGCTCGGCGCCAGCGCTCCCAAGCCGATCGTGGTCGTCGGCGATGCCTGGCGCCAGGCCCTGGCGACGCTGCGCCAGGTGCTCCCGCTCCGCGACAGCGACCTGGCGCTGCTTACGCCTGTCCCCGATGTGGAGGCGGCGGTCGAAGTCCTGCTTGCCTGGCGCGAGCGGGAGCCACGCGCCGCAGTGGACGCCTTGCCAGGCTAGGGGTTCCTCGCCGCGGTGGGCGAGGGCTTGCCAACCGGGCGCGGGGAGCCATCCGTGGAGGCGGCCGTCAGCTCGGTGGTCGAGTTCGGCGTTGCCGTCGGCCGCGCCTTACGCGTCCCCGCCTGCGACTGCGCTGGCGCCGCGGCGGGCGGATTCTGCGCCGGGTTCGCCGGTCTGGTCGGCTGGGCGGCTGGCCGCGCAACCTCGGAGGCCCTGGTCGGCGTGGCCGGGGCCGCTGTCGGCCGGGCCGGTACAGCGACTGCCGTGGGGGTGGACGCTGCTCTGGCGACCGTAGGCACGGCCCGCGGCGCCGAGACGGCAGGGGCGGCGGCCTGGACCGCTGGCGCCACCGCTGGCGCTTCGCTCGCGGGCTCACGCGCCGGAACCCGAGCGACGGCCGCGGCGGCCACTGCCGCCTCAGGGGTCGGGGTTGCTTCAACCAGTGGGGCGAGGGTGACAATCCCGCGGACGACGGCATCGACCGTGCGGTCCGGCGTCGGCTGAGGGATCGACAGGCGCGCCGAGACGCGCTCGCCACGGCCGCAGCCGGCGCTGGCGAGCGCCAGGGCGAGCAGGACGGCCGGCAGCGCGCGCGCGGAGGCAGGGCGGGACATAGCCAGGTCCTTCGTCTGAGGCTGCCGCCTGAGGTGAATGGCGCGGCGGCTTGCGCTAGCATACGCGCCCGGTGGAGCCGCTGCTACGCCTGGCGCCGCCCGAAACGCGCAGTTCGGGCGGGCGTTATCGGATTGTGACGAGCTGTGACGACCTACCAGGAAGAGAGGAAACAACCATGACGCTGCTGTTGGACGAGCAGGAGGTGACCCAGCTCGTCAGCATGGACCTGGCGCTCGAAGCGGCCGAGGAAGCGCTGCGGGGGCTGGGAGACGGCACCGCCAGCAATCAGCCGCGCCGGCGGGTGCGGACTCCGAAGGGCATCCTGCACACCATGGCCGGGGCCGTCGGCGCGGCCGGGATGCTGGGTGCCAAGTGCTACACCACCTTTCCCGGCGGCGCCCGCTTCGTCGTCCTGCTGTTCAGCGGGGAGGACGGGCGGCTGCTGGCGATCATGGAGGCCGATCGGCTGGGGCAGATGCGCACCGGCGCGGCCAGCGGCGTGGCGACGAAGTACCTGGCGCGGCCAGACGCCGACAGCCTGGCGCTGCTGGGCAGCGGCTGGCAGGCGCGCGCCCAGCTTGAGGCGATCTGCGCGGTGCGGCCCATCCGCGACGTCCGGGTCTACTCGCCAACGGCCGCGCACCGCGAGGCGTTCGCCCGGGAGATGGCGCCCGTGGTGGGGCGGCCGATCCGCCCCTGCGCCACAGCCGAGGAGGCGGTGCGCGGCGCCGCCATCGTGACCACGATCACCACCGCTCGGGAGCCAGTGCTGCTGGGCGAGTGGCTGGAACCGGGGATGCACGTCAACGCGGCCGGCTCGAACTGGGCGAACCGCCGCGAGCTCGACGTGGCGGCGGTGCAGCGCGCCGACCTGATCTTCGCCGACTCTGTCGAGGACGCGCAGCTCGAGTCGGGCGATCTCGTCGCCGCCGTCGAGGCCGGGGCACTGGACTGGGCACGCGTCGGCGAGATCGGCGAGGTCATCGCCGGCCGCCGGCCCGGCCGGGCGGATGCCGGCCAGATCACCCTGTTCGAGTCACAGGGGCTGGCGGTGGAGGATGTCGCGCTGGCCGCCAGGGTCTACCACCTGGCCCGCGCGCGGGGCCTGGGGCGCGAGCAGCCACTTGCCGACGGTTGATCCCGGTCTGCTACACTTCCCGACGCTATGGGCTCGGTCATCAAGAAGCGGCGCCGGAAGATCGCGCGCCATAAGTATCGCAAGCGGCTCAAGCGCGAGCGTTTCAAGCGGCGACGCGCTGGCGGTTAGGTATCCGTTGTTCCCGCGGAACCGGCCCGAGCCTCCTCGGGCCGGTTCTTGCTGTCTCCGCGGCAACGCGCCTCCTGCCAGCGGCGTGCGCCGTCACTCGTCCGCGGGCGGCTCGGCTGCTTCCTCGTCCGGCTCGACCATCGCCAGGCGCACCGATTGCGCCGCCCCGGCGCGGTCCGCGCTCGGCTGCTTTTTCACCTCGAAGTCGACCTCCATCCCCTCCTGGATGTCGTCGAAGTGCAGGCCCGGATGCAGGTCGCTGATGTGGAAGAAGTAGTCGCGGCCGTCGTCGGCTTCAATAAAGCCGAAGCCACGGTCCGCGACCCGGCGCTTGACGATGCCGCCCAGTGTGGTGCCAACGGGCGTCTCCTCCTCCGAGGGATACTCCACCTCGCCGTCGTAGCCCACGCCGTTGTACTCGCGCTGCAGCTCCTGGCGCTGCCGGCTGAAGTCGCGGCGGCAGGCGTCGCAATAGAACTTCTGTCCCTTGCGCGGGTGGAACGTCGTCCACACCCCGCGCGGACCCCGGTGCGTCGGCGACTCGCACTGAAGCTGATGCCGCTCGTACTTCAGCTCCAGCCGATGGAGCAGGTCGTCCAGCCAGATGATATCGAAGTCCGTCACCCGCTCCGATTCCCGCGGGTCGGACAGCCCCGGCGCGCAGCTCCCCTTGATGCTCGCGATGGCGACCCGCTTCCCCAGCCGGCGCACGTACTGGAACGCGGGCTTGAAGTCCTGGTCGCCAACGACAGCGATGGCGATGTCGTAGGCAGAGGGGAGCGCCGCGAAGTAGAGCATCGACGCGGCCAGGGCGATGTCAACGCACTTCTCTCGTGGCTCGAAGGTATCCTCAGGATCGCGGTCGCTCTTCTTCAGGCGGCGGCCGCGGAAATTGATCGGGTAGGTCTCGACCTCGTAGTGATACTCCTCGCTAAGCATCGCGAAGAAATCGCGTCGCCGCTGAACCGCTTCGTCGTCGCGTGGGTCATGATTCGAGGCATAGCTGCCGAACAGGTACGTGCGAACGACGTCGATCTCCGTGCCGTTGAGCCTCTGGCTGACGGCCTCTGACAGCACGAACGGAAGCTTGCCGAAATCGACCCGAAAATCAGGGCGTCCATAGGCTTCGCTCAACCGCGGCACGTTTGAATAGAGCCAAGTACCGTCGATGAATAGCATTACCTTTGCCACTAGAAACCATCTCCACGTGTACTGCCTGCGGCGTAGACCGGTTGCGGTTAGGCCATCGCAATGGTACGAGCAACAGGGGGGGCCGTCAACCTAATCCCTGGTGCGGGAATGGCCGCGCCGCGGGCAGGCGGGTGGCTCTCGGCGCCCGGCTTAGCGGCGCGTTTCACGCCGGCATCGGTGCCGCTGAGCCGAACTCACAGCGGCGGAGTAGAATGGCCGGTGGGCTCTGCCCGGGGAGCACACGCATGGCTGTGACCGCTACCCTTGCCGATCGTCTGGTCGCCCGCTACCTCGCGGCGACGCCGAAGTCCCGCGCGTATCACGAGCGCGCCGTCCAGGCGCTCACCGGCGGCACTACCCGCACTACCGTCTTCTTCGATCCCTATCCCCCCTGCGTCGAGCGTGGCCAGGGCGCCACGGTCTGGGATCTCGACGGCACGCCCCGCATCGATTTCCTGAACAACTACACCTCGCTCATCCTCGGCCACGCCCATCCGGTGGTCGTGGAGGCGGTGCGCTGGGCCGCCGAGCGCGGCTCGGCGTTCGCGGCGCCGACCGAGAACGAGCTGCGGCTGGCGGAGCTGATCAAAGCGCGGGTGCCGGCGGTGGAGCGTCTTCGTTTCACCAACTCAGGCACGGAGGCGACGATGTTCGCACTCCGCTGCGCGCGCGCCGTGACCGGCCGGCCGCTGGTCGCCAAGTTCGAGGGCGGCTACCACGGCACCCATGACTACGCGGCCTCCCCGGCGGGGGTCGGCATTCCCGACGAGGTGAAGGCGCTGGTGCTGGACCTCCCGTTCAACGACGCCGACGGCACGGAGCGGCTGCTGGCCCAGCACCGGGACCGGGTGGCGGCTGTGATCATCGAGCCCGTCCAGGGGGCGGGCGGGGTGATCCCGGCTGACCGCGCCTTCCTGCAGCGGCTGCGCGACCTGACCCGTGCCTGGGGCATGGTGCTGATCTTCGACGAGATCATCAGCTTCCGCATCGCCCCGGGCGGGGCGCAGGAGTACTACGGGATCCAGCCAGACCTGACCACCTTTGGCAAGATCATCGGCGGCGGCTTCCCGGTCGCGGCGGTGGGCGGCCGTGAGGAGGTGATGGCGGCGATGGACCAGCGGCGCGGCTCGGGCTACATCGCCCACGGCGGCACCTTCAACGGCAACCCGGTCGGCACCGCCGCCGGCATCGCGACGCTGGAGCTGCTGACCCCGGATGTCTATCAGCGCCTCAACGCGCTCGGGGAGCGCGTCCGCATGGGGCTGGGCGACCTGTTCGAGCGGCGGGGCGTGCCCGCTAGCGTCACCGGCATCGGCTCCCTGTTCAATATCCACGCCACCCGCGCGCCGATCCACGATTCTCGCGCCGTCCAGCGGGGCGACGCGGCATACCTGCGGGCGCTGATGCTGGGGCTGCTGCTTGAAGGCTTCTGGCTGGCCCCGCGCGGAATGGGCTGCATCTCCACGCCGATGGACGAGGGGACGGTTGATGCCCTGGTGGACGCCACCGAGCGGGTGTTGGATGAGCTGACCGCGTGACCCGGAGCGCCGCGCGAGCGGCCGAGGAGAGACTACGTTCAATGGAGAACTGCCGTGACCCTCGCTGAGAACAAGGCCCTTGCCCGGCGCTTCTTCGACGACATCCTGAGCATGCGCAACCCGACCGCCGCCGACGAGCTGCTGGCGGACGACTTCGTGCTCCACCAGCCGTTCACCCCTGGCCCGGTCTACGGCGCGGCTGGCTTCCGCTATACGCTGAGCAACTTCCGTATGGCCTTCCCCGACCTGGAGAGCTGCCTGGACACGGTCATCGCCGAGGCGGACCTGGTGGCGGTCCGCTTCACCTTCACCGGCACCCACCGCGGGGAGTATCTGGGCGTTCCAGCGACCGACCAGCGGGTCACCTGGAGCGGAATCAGCCTGTTCCGCGTTCAGGACGGCCGGATCGCCGAGGTGTGGGTGGAGTTCGACACCCTGGCACTGCAACGCCAGCTCGGGATCGAGCGGATCCCGGCCGAGGCGCTGGGGTAAGCGCCGCTACCGCTGGGCGTCCTTCATGTCGCACAGGCGATTGCCGACGCAGCGGTTCTGATCGAGCTGGGGCGAGGCCAGGACCCCGACGGAGATGCCGTAGTGCTGGTTACCCGCGCAATCGTTGTGGCGCGCCGCCCCGCTGGCCTCGTCGTCGAAACGGAGGCCGTCCTGCGCGTTCTCGCAACAGGCGTTCTCGTCCAGCGTCGGGCCGGCTCGCTCCCCGACGAAGATCCCGAAGACCTGGTTCAGTGTGTACAGGTTCTGGCGGGCGCTGCCGGCTGAGCTGCCGAAGTAGGCGCTGCCGCTGAGCGCATTGGCGCGGCAGTCGTTATCCTCCAGGACCGGGCTGGCATGCTCGGAGAGGGAGATGCCGGAGCGCTCGTTCTCGTGGCAGGTGTTGCTCGCCGCCTCGCCGCCAGCCTCGCCGAAGTAGGCGATGCCGCTGCGCTGGTTCCCCTCGCAGCGGTTGTGCTCCAGCGTCGGATGAGCCTGGTCCGTGACGATGATGCCGTACTGCTGATTGCTGGCACAGTGGTTCCGCCGGGCGGTGCCGCCAGCGCTCCCGCGGAAGGCGATCCCGTCCAGGCTGTTCTGCACGCAGCGCGTCTCCTCCACGGTCGCCTGAGCCCGGTTGGCGATCAGGATCCCGGAGCGGTTCCCCTGCGCCGCGCAGGCGGACACCCGCCCGCGCGGCAGGCAGCTCGCTGGACAGGGTGTCGGTACGGAGCCACCGCGCTCCGAGCGTCATCCCGGCGCCGGGGCAGGCGGCGCCGAAGTCGATCAGCACCGGCCGGTCCTGGCCCAGCAGCAGAATGTTCTCCGGGCTGATGTCCAGGTGGTAGATCTGCCGGGCGTGGAGCTCGGCCAAGGCGTCGACCAGCGCGCCGATCAGCCGCTCCACCCGCTCGGCTGGGAGCGCGCCTGAGCGGGTGGATTCCAGCTCCTGGCGGAGCGTCCGCCCGGACAGGTAGTCCATCACCAGATATGCGGTGCCGCGCTCGCGGAACAGGTCCGTCACCCGGACGATATGGGGATGCGTCAGCCGGGCGAGGATCTGCCCTTCGCGGGAGAAGCGCTCCAGTCCGCGCTGGAAGGTCTCGGCGCGTGCTTCGGGCACCCACATCGTGCCACTCTCCGGCTGCCGCCGGGCCTCGTCGGCCGGGTAGTACTCTTTGATCGCCACCCGAGCATCCAGCGCCAGGTGCCGGGCGCGGTAGGTGAGGCCGAAGCCCCCGCGCCCGATCGCGCACTCGATCTGGTAGCTGCCGTCGCGTAGCAGCGCTCCCGGTGGAAGCGCCTCGTGCAAGGCGTGGTGCAGGTCCGCGCTACAGCCGGGGCAGGTGGCAGCGGTCGGCTCCAGCCGGTCGTGCTGGCAGCTCAGGCAGCGCATGGCGACCACGGCGTGAGCGCGTCCTGAGACGTGGACTGAACAGGTATCACGAGGGCCTCGATTACCTGTTCGGCCGCGCTGGCCGAATCTTCAGTCGCCCGACGGTGCACTACTGCGCGGCGAGCTGGGCCAGCGTGTGCGACAGCTCGCGTAGCGCCGGATAGGCGGCTCGGTACGCCTGATAGTAGCGGTCGTACACCGGCGCCAGCTCGGGATTGGGCGCCAGCCGCTCGACCTCGCGGATCGTCGCGTCGCAGGCAGCCTCGACCGAGGGGTAGGCTCCGGTCGCCACCCCGGCCAGCAGCGCGGCGCCGAAGGCCGGCCCTTCCTGGGCGTTGACGCTGACGATCTCCACCTGCAGCACGTCTGCCTGCATCTGCCGCCAGAGCCGCGAGCGGGCCCCGCCGCCGGTGGCGCGCGCCTGGCGGACGTCGATCCCCAGCCCGCGGATGATCTCCAGCCCGTCGCGCAGGCTGTACACCACCCCTTCCAGGACGGCGCGGATCAGATGGGGGCGGTCGTGGCGGGCGGTGAGACCGAGCAGCGCCCCCCGGGCAAACGGGTCCAGGTGCGGGGTCCGTTCGCCCTGCAGATAGGGGAGCCAGAGCAGCCCTTCGGCGCCGGGCGGAACGTCCGCCGCCAGCGCCAGCATCAGCTCGTAGGGATCGCGGCCGTCGACGCTGGTGAAGCCAAGTCGGTCGCGCAGCCAGCGGAGCGACAGGCCGGCGGCCTGGGTGACCGCCATCAGATACCAGCGCCCGGGCACAGAGTGGGCGAAGGTGTGGACGCGCTGGCCCGGATCCGTCTGAACCCGGTCGGTCTGGGCGAAGATGATCCCGCTCGTCCCGAGGCTGCTGAGCGCCATCCCCTCGCGGACGATGCCGGTGCCGACCGCGCCGCAGGTGTTGTCCGCCCCGCCCGCGGCGACCGGGGTGCCGGCGGCAAGGCCGGTCGCGCTGGCGGCCTCCGACGTGACCCGGCCGGCGAGGTCCACGGATTCGTACAGCGGCGGCATCCAACTGCGCGGGATGCCCATCGCGTCGAGCAGTTCGTCCGACCAGCGGCGGGCGGCGACGTCGAGGAACAGCGTCCCGGCGGCGTCGGATACTTCCGCCGCCAGCTCGCCGGTCAGGCGGTAGCGAACGTAGTCCTTGGGGAGCAGCACGGTATAAATGCGCTGCCAGAGCTCCGGCTCGTTGTCGCGCGTCCAGAGCAGCTTCGGCGCGGTGAAGCCAGTCAGCGCCGGGTTGCGGGCGATGCGCGCCAGCCGCTCCGCCCCGACGTGCCGGTTCAGCCAGTCGCACTGAGCAGCGGTGCGCTGGTCGCTCCAGATGATCGCCGGGCGGAGCACCTCGCCGCGCGCGTCCAGCAGCACCGCCCCGTGCATCTGGCCGGACAGGCCAATGCCGTGCACCGCCTCCGCGGGGAGCGCCGCCTGCTGAAGCGCCCGGCGGATCGACTCGCAGGTGCCCTGCCACCAGTCCTCGGGCCGCTGCTCGGCCCAGCCGGGGCGCGGGTGATACAGCGGCCACTCGACCGTTACTGAGGCGAGGGGAGTACCCTCCAGGTCGAACAGGGCTGTCTTGGCGCCAGTGGTCCCGACGTCGATCCCCAGCAGGCAGGCTGTCGCCATTGTCCGCTCTCCTACTCCAGACTCGGCCCCAGGCAGCGAATCACCCGCAGCGGCGCCTGCCCGGCCCGGAAGCGGTGCCCGAGCGCGGCGGCGCAGGCGAAGGTGTCGCCCGCCTTCACTGGCTCCTGGCCAAAGTCCCCCTCGATGCTCCCCTCGCCTGCGGTTACGATCCCTACGTAAAAGCGGCCATCCTCCACCGCCAGCTCGTCCGCCACGTCCAGTCGGGTCGCGCCGAAATAGGGCGCCGCCGCCGGCCCCAGCAGCCGCCACTCGCGGGTGTCGCCGCGCTCGCGCAGCAGCCGTGGCTGCTGGCGGGTCTTGCCGGCGGTGATCGTCCAGTCGCGCGGGGTGTAGTCGAACATCGCCAGGGCGGTATCCCAGTCCAACCCCATGCGGGCATCCTCCTCCCGCGCCAGGAACGGCTGCCACTCCGCCAGCACCCCGAAGTCCGTCGGCTCCTGGGTCTCGGCGACCAGCACTCCCGGGCCGATGAAGTGCGGCAGGCCCGCGCTCACCAGGAATACGTCGCCCGGCTTCACCTCGAAGCGGTGGATGGCGTCGACGAGCATCTCCGTGTCCTGGCGCAGCACTGTCTCGCGGAACCAGCGCGGCGTCACGTGCTGGCAGAATCCGAGCCCCACGTAGGGCGGCTCGCCCCCCTTACCCTCGGCCTCCAGGACGATCCACGCCTCGGTCTTGCCAAACCTGGAACCCAGGTGCTGCTCGGCGAAGGAACGGCTCGGGTGCGCGTGGACCGGCAGGCGCTGGTCCGCGCTCAGCAGCTTCACCAGCAGTCCGGTGGTGGCACCCCAGCGAGCCAGGAACGCCGCTCCGAGCATCTCCTCCGGGTAGCTCTCCACGAGCTGCTGCAGTGTGGTCCGTCCAACCCCGGGCAGCGCCACCTCGCTCAGACCCTGCTCGCGCCCCTCGGCGTCGCGGTTCGAGGCCAGAGTGCAGGAGCCCACCCAGTCCTCCGGTCGATCCGTCTCCCGGGGCTCGGGGAGCCCGCGGAAGCGCTGCACCAGCTTCCCGCCGCGGTAAAAGCGCTGCACCGGGTTGTAGGCCAGCGGGATGGGCCGCTCGATGATCCGGTGCAGCGTCACATCCTGCTTCGCCACCGCTGCGCTCCTCCTGGTCGCCCCCCATAATGGGCGAGCGGGACCGAGTATAGCGCGCCAAGGTGGCTTCGAGCGTGGACCGCGAGGGACGCTCGCGCCTGAAAACAGGACTAATCCATTGGACTGCGCTCACACCTCGATGGGGGGTGACATGTGATTGGCCCCTCTGCTCGGGGATGAGCAGAGGGGCCTGGACGGGATGTGGCAGCGCCCGACGCGCTTACGGCGTGCGGCTGCCCGCCTGCTGCTGGTGCATCTGCTGCATCTGCTGGCCGGCCTGGTCGATCCGACCCTGGTCCCAGACCTGGCGAATCTCTGGCCAGATCTGCGTCTCCTCCTCCTGCATGTGCTGGAGCAGCGTATCGCGGAGCTGCAGGACCAGCGACAGCCACTGTGGATCTGAGGGATTGGTGCTGTCGATCTGCTGGACCATCATGTCTGCCTGCTTGACGTCCTGCTGGTGGTCCTGCTCGTAGTGGCTTAGGACCGTGCCCCGGGCGCGGGCATCCTGCTCGATCGGGCCGTATAGGTAGCGTGTCTCCATCTGCTCGTGCAGCTTGAGGTCTGGCTTCATCGTGTTCCAGAGCCGCAGCTGCTCCTGGGGCGAGCTGGCCTGCTCGAGCTGGCGGAACTTCGCCTTGAACTCCTCGTGCTCCTGCTTCAAGAACTGTATCGCGTCCATGCAGATAGCTCCCGAGCGAACGTCGGCGCCTGGCGCCGCGGACCTGCCCAGCTGCAAGCCATGTGCCGCTGCCGCTGAGATCGCGGCCGAGCCCCTAGGGGTTTGACGCTCCGGCAGAGGCCGTGTACAATTCCGAGTGAAACGGTAGGATTTTCGGGGAGGGGCGTGTGAAGGTCTCGAGCCGTGCCCATTACGGGCTCCGCGCCATGACCGAGCTGGCCAAAGCGTATGGCAGTGGTCCGTTGGCGCTCAGCGAGATCGCGCGGGTCGAGGGGCTGCCTGCCGCGTACCTGGAGCAGCTCGTGGCGGAGCTGCGCAAGGCCGGCCTGGTGGGCGGCGTGCGCGGCCTGCATGGCGGCTACACCCTGACTCGGGCTCCCAGCCAGATCACCGTTGGCGAAGTGGTACGTGCCCTGGAGGGCCCCATCGCCCCGGTGGAGTGCACCGCGGAGGATTACGCCACGGGCTCCTGCCAGCGCGAGCCGGACTGCCTGTCCCGCGCGGTCTGGCAGCGGGTGAAGGAGAGCATCGACGCGGTGCTCGACGCCACCACGCTGCAGGACCTGCTGGACGGGCGCGAAGGCTCGCGGACCATGCTCCCGGTGCTGCCGACCGCAACTCTGAAGAAGGTGAGCTGCTAACTCTGAGATGACTGAGACCACGCCACTGCTGCAGATCGAAGACCTGCACGTGTCCGTCGATGGCAAGCCGATCCTGCGCGGGGTGAGCCTGGCCGTCAACCGAGGCGAGGTGCACGCCCTGATGGGGCCGAACGGCTCTGGCAAGAGCACGCTGGCCAACACGCTACTGGGCCATCCCCGCTACGTGGTGACGCAGGGGCGCATCCTGTTCAAGGGGCAGGACGTCACCCGCCTGAGCCCGGACAAGCGGGCCAAGCTCGGAATGTTCCTGGCGTTCCAATACCCGGTGGCGATCCCAGGGGTGACGCTGGGCAACTTCCTCCGCACCGCAATAAAGGCCGCGCGCGGCGAGGTGATGTCCGCCATGGAGTTCCGCAAGCAGCTCCGGAGCAAGATGGAGCTGCTGCGCATGGACCCCTCGTTCGCCGGGCGCTACACCAACGAAGGCTTCTCGGGCGGGGAGAAAAAGCGTGCCGAGATGCTTCAGATGGCGCTGCTCCAGCCAGAGCTGGCGATCATGGATGAGACGGACTCGGGGCTGGACATCGACGCGCTGCGGGTGGTGGCCGAGGCTGTCAACGCGATGCTCAATCCGAACATGGCGGTGCTCATCATCACCCACTACCAGCGCATTCTGAACTACATCAAGCCCGACGTGGTTCACGTGCTGGTGAATGGCCGGGTGGTGCAGAGCGGCGGCGCGGAGCTAGTGCATCGGCTGGAGGCCGAGGGCTACACCCCGTTCCTGGAGGAAGACCGAACGAGCGAATCCGAGCGAGAGCTGGTGAAGGGAGTGTCCACCGATGGCCGTTAGCAAGCTCGACGTCCTGCCAACGGAATACAAGTACGGCTTCCGCGACGAGGAGAACTACGTCTTCAAGTCGCGCAAGGGACTCTCACGGGAGGTCGTGGAGCAGATCTCTCGGATGAAGGGCGAGCCGGAGTGGATGCTCAGGTTCCGGCTCCGGGCGCTCGAGCTGTTCTATCGCAAGCCGCTGCCCACCTGGGGCGCCGACCTGAGCGAGATCGACTTCGACAACATCTACTACTACGTCAAGCCGTCCGAGGCGCGGGCGCGCGACTGGGACGAGGTGCCGGAAAGCATCAAGAAGACGTTCGACCGCCTGGGCATCCCCGAGGCGGAGCGGAAGTTCCTGGGCGGTGTCTCGGCGCAGTACGAGTCCGAGGTGGTCTACCACAACATCCGGGCCGACCTGGAGAAGAAGGGAGTGATCTTCCTCGACATGGACTCGGGCCTGGCGCAGTATCCGGACCTGGTGAAGGAGTACTTCGGCACCGTCATCCCGCCGGGCGACAACAAGTTCGCGGCGCTGAACTCGGCGGTGTGGAGCGGCGGCTCGTTCATCTACGTCCCGCCGGGCGTCCAGGTGGAGATCCCGCTCCAGGCTTACTTCCGCATCAACACCGAGAACATGGGCCAGTTCGAGCGGACGCTGATTATCGCCGACGAGGGGGCGCGGGTCCACTACATCGAGGGCTGCACCGCCCCGATCTACAGCACCGACTCGCTGCACTCCGCGGTGGTGGAGCTAGTGGCCAAGCGCGGCGCTCACATCCGGTACACGACGATCCAGAACTGGTCGAACAACGTGTACAACCTGGTCACTAAGCGTGCGGTCGCCTACGAGAACGCGCTGGTGGAGTGGGTGGACGGCAACCTCGGCTCCAAGGTGACCATGAAGTACCCGGGCGTGTACCTGATGGGCGAGGGGGCGCGGGCCGAGATCCTCTCGGTGGCGTTCGCCGGCAAGGGCCAGCACCAGGACGCTGGCGGCAAGGTCATCCACGCCGCGCCGAACACATCGTCCACCATCACCTCGAAGTCGATCTCGAAGGATGGCGGGCGCACCTCGTACCGCGGGCTGCTGAAAGTCTACCCTGGCTGCGAGAACGTCAAGGCGTTCGTCCGCTGCGACGCGCTCCTGCTGGACGAGCTGTCCCGCTCGGACACCTATCCGTCGATCGAGATCGACGAGGAGAAGGTGGACATCGGGCACGAGGCGACGGTCAGCAAGATCGGTGAGGAGCAGCTCTTCTACCTGATGAGCCGCGGCCTGGATGAGGGCGAGGCGAAGACGATGATCGTGAACGGCTTCTTCGAGCCGTTCACTAAGGAGCTGCCGATGGAGTATGCGCTCGAGCTGAACCGGCTGATCGCGCTCCAGATGGAGGGCGCGGTCGGCTAGACCGGGCGCATGGGGCTCGGGAGGGGAGCGCCGCGGCGCGCTCATCCCGAGCAATCCCGACCAGAAGACTGCAACGACAGGGGTGGCTGGCCGGGCCTGCCACCCCGTCTTTGGGAGAAGCGCGTGACTACACACACCCGTGCGCCCGCCGGCGACGGCGCGGCTGTCGCCGAGGCGGGCCTCACGCGCGAGGCAGTGCTCGACCTCGTGCGACAGAAGAACGAGCCGCAGTGGCTGCGGGACTTCCGCCTCGAAGCCTGGGAGAGCTACACCCGCCTGCCAATGCCGACGCAGCGCGACGAGGCCTGGAAGCGCACGAGCCTGGCCGGGCTGGATCTGCGGGTCGTCACCCCGGCCGCGCCAGCCACGAACGGTCTGGTGGAGTCGCCCGAGGCGCTCCCGCGTGACCTCCGCGCCGCGGCCAGGGCGGCGCGCGACCTGGCTGGAGTGCTGGTGCAGCGCGACGCGGCGATGCTCTTCCGCGGGCTGTCGGACGAGGCGGCACGCCAGGGCGTGCTGCTGACCGACCTGGATACCGCGGTGCGGGAGTACCCGGAGCTGGTGCGCGACCGACTGGGCGCGGTGGTTCCCCCGGGCGAGGGGAAGTTCAGCGCGCTCAACGGCGCGTTCTGGAGTGGCGGAGCGTTCGTCTACGTCCCACGTGGCCGCAGCGTGGCGCTGCCACTCCAGACGGTCCTGGCGATCGCCACCCCGGACCTGGGGCTGTTCCCGCGGACGCTGCTGGTCGCCGAGGAGCAGGCGGAGGTGGTGCTGGTGGAGGAGTTCACCTCCCCGGCCCGACTCGGCCAGCCGGTGGTGAGCGCGGTGGCGGAGCTGTTCTGTGGCCCGGGCAGCCGGGTACGCTACTCCACCGTCCAGCAGTGGGGCGCGGCGGTGTGGCACTTCGCCACCCTGCGCTCCCGCCAGGAGCGCGATGCCGCGGTGATCTTCCTCACCGCGGCCACTGGGGGGCGGCTGACCAAGCAGTTCGTCGACGCGCTGCTCGTGGGCGACGGCTCGGAGGCGGAGCTGATCGGGCTGATGTTCGGCGACGACAGCCAGCACTTCGACAGCTACACCCTGCAGGACCACATCGGCTCCCATACCCGCTCGGACCTGCTGTTCAAGGTGGCGCTGCGCGACCGCGCCAGCTCGAACTTCACCGGCCTGGTGCGAGTGAACAAACAGTCGGTCAAGACCGACGCGAACCAGGAGAACCGCAACCTGCTGCTGAGCGACCAGGCCAAGGCCGACTCAGACCCGAAGCTGGAGATCCTCAACAGCGACGTGATCCGCTGTAGCCACGGTGCCACTGTCGGCCCGGTGGACCAGGAGTCGCTGTTCTACCTGATGACGCGAGGGCTACCGCGCGAGCAGGCTGAGCACGTGCTGGTGGAAGGGTTCTTCGATCCAGTTATCAGCCGCGTCCCGGTCGAGGCGCTGCGGAAGAAGCTCTGGGCCACGATCCGCCGCAAGCTGGAGGCGTAAGGAGAGACGATGCCGCGTTGGGTTTCGGTAGGTAGTCCGGACGAGATCCCGCCCGAGCGGGTCAAGGTTGCGGTGATCGGCGACAAGCGTATCGCGATCTGCAACGCCGAAGGGCAGTTCTATGCTATCGACGACGTCTGCACGCACGATGGCGGCTCGCTGGACCAGGGCGAGCTATTCGAGTACGAGATCGAGTGCCCGCGCCACGGGGCGCGCTTCGATGTGCGCACGGGCAAGGCGCTCACCCTGCCCGCCGTCTTTCCAGTGAAGACCTATCCGGTCAAGGTGGAGGGCGGCCAGATCAAGGTGGAGGTGGAGTAACCTCCGCCAGGGACGGCGACATGTTCGATCCCCGCGCTCTGCGCGCCGACTTCCCGATCCTGGAGCGGCGCGTGCACGACAAGCGGCTGGTGTACCTGGACAACGCAGCCACCTCGCAGAAGCCGCGGCAGGTGATCCAGGCGCTGGCGCGCTACTACGAGTGCAGCAACGCCAACGTTCACCGCGGGCTGCATACGCTCGCCGAGGAGGCGACCGAGCAGTACGAGGGCGCCCGGCGCAAGGCGGCGCGTTTCATCAACGCCAGCGGCCCCGACGAGATCCTGTTCACCCGCAACACCACCGAGGCGATCAACCTGGTCGCGCTCACCTGGGGCCGGGCCAATGTCCGGGCCGGAGACGAGATCCTGATCACCGAGATGGAGCATCACTCCAATCTCGTCCCCTGGCAGCTCCTCTGCCAGGCGACCGGGGCTCGGCTGCGCTACGCCCGGATCTGCCCGGACGGGACGCTCGACCTGGACCAGGTCGCGGCCCTCATCGGCGAGCGCACCCGGCTGGTGGCAATGACCCACATGTCCAACGTACTCGGGACCATCAACCCGGTCGGGGGGGTGGCGCGGCTGGCACACGCGCGTGGGGCGCTGCTGCTGGTCGACGGGGCGCAGAGCGTCCCGCACCTGCCAGTCGACGTGCGGGCGCTCGACTGCGACTTCCTGGCCTTCTCGTCGCACAAGATGCTTGGGCCGACGGGCGTTGGGGTGCTGTACGGGCGGCGGGAGCTGCTCCAGGCGATGCCGCCGCTGTTCGGTGGCGGGGAGATGATCTCCCGCGTGGAGGAGCAGTTCTCCACCTGGAACGAACTGCCCTGGAAGTTCGAGGCGGGCACGCCCAACATCGCCGACGCCATCGCCTTCGGCGCCGCGCTGGATTACCTGAGCGCGCTGGGGATGGAGGCCGTCCGCGAGCACGAGCGCCAGCTCGTCGCCTACGCACTGGAGGCGCTCGGCCAGGTGCCGGCGATCACCATCTATGGCCCGCCCGATCCCGCGCAGCGGGGTGGCGTCGTCGCCTTCAACTTTGGCGGGATCCACCCGCACGACGTGGCGACCGTGCTGGACTATGAAGGGGTGGCAGTGCGCGCTGGTCACCACTGCTGCCAGGTGCTGATGCGCACCCTGGACATCCCGGCGGCTGCCCGGGCCAGCTTCTACGTTTACAATACCGAAGAGGACGTCGACGCCCTGGTAGAGGCGTTGAATTCGGTACGGGAGGTGTTCGGCAGTGTCGCTGGACGGCCTCTATAGAGAGATTATTCTCGACCACTATCAAAACCCGCGTAACCGCGGGGTGCTGGAAGATGCCGACGCCGCCAGCCACGGGCACAACCCGCTCTGTGGCGACGAGGTCGACGTCTTTTTGAAGCTGCGCGGCAGCCAGATCGACGCCATCGGCTTCACCAGCCGCGGCTGCTCGATCAGCCAGGCGACTGCCTCGATGATGACCGAGAGCGTCAAAGGCCACACGGTCCAGGACGCCGAGGCGATGGTCGCCGCCTTCAAGGCGATGATGCTGGAAGGGGGCACCCTGGATGGCCGGCCCGAGATGGCGGACCTGGAGGCGCTGCAGGGTGTGAAGCAGTACCCGGTGCGCATCAAGTGCGCACTGCTGCCCTGGAATACCCTGCAGGACGCGCTGGACACCTATCAAGCGCGGTCAGGTTCCGCCTGATAAGCGGATACGGCCGCTCGCAGCGCCCAGAACCCCGACGACGAAGGAGATGACCATGATCGACGAGACGACCGCCCAGAACGGCGCGGCCGCCGAGATGCCGAGCGAGGCCGAGGTCCGGCAGGCGCTCAAGAGCGTGTACGACCCGGAGATCGGCCTGAGCGTGGAGGACCTGGGCCTGGTGTACGGCCTGCGCTACGAGGGCCGCAAGGCGATCATCATCATGACGCTCACCACCCCGATGTGCCCGCTCGGGCCAGTGATCAAAACCCAGGCCTACTCCGTGCTCACCAGCCGCTTCCCCCAGATCGAGGACGTGGACATCGAGCTGGTCTGGGAGCCGCGCTGGGACCCGCGCACCATGGCCAGCGAAGAGGCCAAGGCCGAGCTGGGCATCTGGTAGCCGCGGCGAGCTGCCGCCGGGGCGCAGGGGCAGGCCAGCCCTGCTGGCACGGCCGGTGGCGCCGCGTGAACGGCCCGAACGAGCCTTGCCGGGGCCTCGCGGCGGCCAGTACCCTGAACGCCCATGGGGCTTGAACCCGAGCTGCACCCCACCGACCGGCGCGCAATCATCCGCCACTTCAATCCCGCCGGCCGTATCTGGCTGCGGCTGGTGGCCCGCTTGCACGAATACGCCAGTGACCTCGTCCCCACTACGCTCAACCTCTCCTGGATTACCGACACTCTGGCCGTGGGCGGCTCGTTCCGCCGCCGCGACATTCGCCGGCTCGCCGCGCTGGGGATCACCGCGGTCATCGACGCCCGGGCTGAGGCAGCGGACGACGAGGTCGCGCTTGCCCAGCACGGCATCGAGCTACTGCGCCTGCCGGCGCCCGACCGCTACGCGTTGAGCCCCGAGCAGCTCGAGCTTGGCGCGCGCTGGGCGCTGGAGCGGATCGCGGCCGGGGGCAAAGTGCTCGTTCACTGCGAGCACGGGGTGGGGCGCGGGCCGCTGCTGGGCGCAGCGGTGCTCGTCGCCGGGGGGCAATCGGCGCCGGAGGCGCTGCGGCTGCTGCGCCGCAAGCGCTGGCAGGCGGCGCCAAACGACCGGCAGCTTGAAGCGCTGCTCCGCTTCGAAGAGCGGCAGCGCGCCCGGCGCGCCGCGCCTGAGTCGCCTGGGCCAGACCAGTCGCTCGCCGCGTCGTAGCCGCTCCACGGGCCAGCAGACGCGCTGGCGGTTTCACGGCATGGCGCGTGTTTGACGCTTCGGCCTCCGGATGTTACGGTCCGAAGCGCGGGCAGTGGATCGGGGTTGCTCGCTGTGCCACGCTGGGGGGCTTGTGCCTGGCAGCCACTGGATGATCACCTCCACCTGGGAGAACTACGAGCGGACGTTGCGCCAGGGGCTAACTCTCCTCGGGCTGCGCACCCGACACCGCAAGAAGGCTGAGCGCATGGTGCCGGGCGATCGGGTGCTCTTCTTCGCGTTCGGCTGCGACTGCTTTACCGCCACCGCGACCGTCGCCTCCACCTACTTCGAGGACCACACCCCGATCTGGCTGAGTGGCGAGTCCCGGCCGGACGACTTCCCCTGGCGGGTTCGGCTCCGCCCCGACATCATCCTGGAGCCGGGCGAGTACCTGGATGCCCACCAGATCGCGCCCCGGCTGCTGTACGTCAAGCGCTGGCCACCCGAGCAGTGGCCGCTCGCATTCCAGGGCCAGGTACACCTGCTGTCGGCCCAGGACTTCCGCCTGATCGAGCACGAAATGGAGCGCATCCAGGCCAGCCGGCACGGACGGGGCAAAGCGTCCCGGCCGTGGGCTGAGCAGCAGGCGTCGCGGCGGGCTGGGAGACGATCCTAAGAAACGCCTCTGCGAAACGCCTCTGCCGGGGCCGAGCGGGCAGGAGCTGCTCGCTATGCCCACAGGATGCATCTATGCTGAGCCGGGACGCTGGGGAGGGGCAGCCGGGCTGACAGAACCGGGCCGGCGCCAGGGTGGGTGCTATACTAGCTGCTGAGCCGACTGTCTTGTGAGCCGCGGCTGAATGTCGCCCAGTGCGATGGCTGCCTGGGCGTGACGCCAGGTGCACCCTGGGGGGATGATGGCAAAACGTGACCTCGTCATCCGCGTCGCCGGTGAGGCGGGTGAGGGTGTTCTCAGCACAGGCCAACTGATTACGCAGGGGGCTGCGCGCGCCGGTTTCGGCGTTCTCACCGACTCCGTCCCGCCCGCTGAGATCAAGGGCGGGCACTCCTTCTTCCAGATTCGCTTGAGCGACCACCGCCTCTACTCGCGCGGCGATGCGTTGGACATCCTGCTCGCCTTTAACGAAGAGGCGTACACCAAGAACATCAAGGAGCTTGCCCCGGGTGGGCTGCTGATCTACGACTCGGCCGAGTTCACCCCGCCCGAGAGCAGCGCCTACCGCTCCTACGCGCTCCCTCTGACGGACCTGGCGAAGAACCAGCTCCAATTCGAGCTGGCGAAGAACGTCGTCGCCGTTGGCGCCGTCGCGGCGCTGTTCGGGATGAACATGGAGTTCCTGAACACCTTGATTCGGGAGCGCTTCACGCGCAAAGGTGAGGACGTCCTGAACAAGAACCTGCGCGCGCTGGAACTGGGGCGCCGCTACGTCGAAGAGCACATCCCGGATCGTGACGCGTTGAAGATCCGGCCGGGCGCGCCCGCCACGGACCGCATCGTGGTGTCGGGCAATCAGGCCCTGGCGATCGGTGCCCTGGTGGCCGGCTGCCGCCGCTACGCCGGCTACCCGATCACCCCGGCCACGGACATCATGGAGTTCCTCGCTGCCGAGCTGCCCAAGATGGGAGGGGTGGTGATCCAGGCCGAGGACGAGATCGCCGCCATTGGGATGGTGCTCGGCGCCTCCTACGCCGGCTACAAGGCGATGACGGCCACCTCCGGTCCGGGCGTCAGCCTGATGACCGAGATGCTCGGATTGGCGGCGATGGCCGAGGTCCCGGCGGTGATCGTCGATTGCCAGCGGGCTGGCCCTTCGACGGGAATGCCGACCCGCCACGAGCAGGGCGACCTGCTGTTCTGCGCCCACGGCGGCCATGGCGAGCTGCCACGCGTGGTGCTGGCCCCGGTCTCGGTCGCCGACTGCTTCACCCAGGCGATCAACGCCTTCAACCTGAGCGAGGAGTTCCAGACGCCGGTGATCCTGCTGTCCGACACCGTGCTGGCAGTCCGAACGGAGAGCATTCCGCGCCCGGACGTGGCGAACGTGCGCCTGGTCGAGCGGCGGCGCTATGTTCCGAACGGAACGAACGGCCACGATGGCTTCCTGCGCTATCGCCTCACGGAAGATGGCGTCTCGCCGATGGCGGTTCCGGGCACGCCCGGCGGGCAGTACGTGGCGACCGGGCTGGAGCACAACGAGGCGGGCCGGCCGCGCTATGACCCGAAGACGCACGCGGAGTTCACCCGCAAGCGCTTCCGCAAGCTGGCAGGCGCGGCCATGGCGGCTCCGCCCCCGCACCGCTACGGCGACCCCTCTGCGGAGCTCGGCGTCATTACCTGGGGGTCCACCTGGGGCGCCGTGGTCGAGGCAGTGGACGCCGCCGCGGAGCGCGGCCTGAAGGTAGACGCCATCGCCCCGCGGATGGTCTGGCCGATCCCGGATCACCAGCTCCGGCCGTTCCTCGAAGGGAAGCGGCAGGTGCTGGTTCCCGAGGTGAACTACAGCGGGCAGTTCGCGCAGCTCCTGCAAGCGCACTTCTGCCGCGAGTTCACCCCTGTCAATACCTATGGCGGGCAGCCGTTCAAGGTAGCGGAGCTGCTCGCGGCGATGGAAGGGGTACACCAGCGTGTCGGATAGCACTGCAGTCCTGGAACGAAAGATCGAAGACTACAAGAGCGAGGAGAAGCCGACCTGGTGTCCCGGGTGCGGTGACTTTGGGGTGCTCAACGCGCTCTACAACGCGATGCGCGCCAAGGGCTGGGCTCCGGAAGAGATTGTCCTTGTCTCCGGCATCGGCTGCTCCAGCCGCCTGCCGTTCTTCGCCGCGACCTACGGCTTCCACGGCGTCCACGGCCGCACGATGCCGATCGCCACGGGCATCAAGGTGGCCAACCCGAATCTGAAGGTGCTGGCGGTGGGCGGGGATGGCGATGCCTTCGCCATCGGCGGCAACCACTTCCTGCATGCGGCGCGGCGGAACCTGGACGTGGCCTACGTCATCATGGACAACGCGATCTATGGCCTGACCAAAGGCCAGACATCGCCCACCTCCAGTGTCGGCTTCGTCACCAAGAGCACCCCGCGCGGTAATCCGGACCAGGCGGTGAACCCGCTGGAGCTGGCGCTCGCGGCCGGGGCGACCTTTGTGGCCCGTGGCTTCTCCGGCAAGCCGAAGGAGCTGGCGGAGCTGGTGGTGAAGGGGATCGACCACAACGGCTTTGCCTTCATCGACGTCTACAGCCCCTGCCCCACGTTCAACAAGGTCAACACCTTCAAGTACTACCGCGAGGAAGTGGCGGATCTCCCGAAGGACCACGATCCGACAAGCTACGAGGCGGCGCTGCGGCTGGCGATGTCCCAGGACCCGCTGTACCTGGGCATCTTCTACCAGGCCCCGCAGAGCACCAGCTTCGAGGACCACGTTCGATCCCAGCAGAGTGGGAGCGAGGCGGACGCGCCCCAGGTGATCGAGAGCATTCTGCGGCGCTTTTCCTAGGAGCCGACCTGGATCCACGCGTTCAGCGCTCCCGTGGGGCAGCCCGCGGGGGGTGGGTGGATGCCACGTCCCCGGACGCTCTCGGGATCCCGTCGCGAGAACGCCCGGGGACGGACGCTAGCCCATCAGCGCGACCCGGGTGGACGCGGCCGCGAAGGCTGAAACGTCGAGATTGCTCACCGTGACGGTGTGCTGGGTGGTGTCCAGCGTCGTCGGGAGTTCCACCCACTGGCCCTGGGTGTAATAGAACAGCCGCAGTGGGCCGCCGCTGACCGCCTGCATGCCCCGATCGGCATCCGTGTACCGAAAGATCAGGTTAACGCCGTTCGGTGTCGTCACCGGGGTGAGCTGCAGACTGGCAGCCTTGATTTCGTGCAGCCCGTCCGGAGCGGCCGGACCGGGGGTGCTGGCCAGGTCGATCGGCGCTTCGATCACCTGAACCTCACCGCCGCTGGTCCACTGCAGGCTGAGCGCTCCGTCGCTGGCAGTGAAGGTGGCGCTCGTTGAGCTCAGCGTGGCGCTGGCGCTCCCCGCCGTCGGGGCGGGTGCCACCTCGGGCGTCGCGGCGGCAACGGGCGTCGCGGTCGGCTCGCTCGAGGTGTTGCTGTTGCCGTTGCCATTGCCGTTCCCGTTGCTGCTGTTGCCGTTGCCATTGCCGTTGCTGCTGGCAAGGCTCGCTATCCCGAATGGTGCTCCAAAGGCGGCCAGGCCGCTTATCGACGAGCTGCTCTGTGCGGCGGCGGCGGCCACGGATCCCAGGGCTGACAGCGTGACCATGGCCCCGATCCCGACCAGGCGAGCGAAGCGGTTCCTGTTTTCCGGCACAGGTCTGTACCCTCCCCGTCATCGGCACATTCGCGAAGCGGGCGCGCAGCAGCGGGCGACCCGGCGCGCGTGCAGCGCCACCGTAGCGACCAGAGGTTAAGTCGGCATTAAGGCCCGGAGCCGGCACAGTCGGGCAGGGCAGTTCAGCGGCCGCCAACAACCCCGCGGCAGGCGCGCAGAGCGGCCCTGGCACAGGCCGTCAGGTGGTGGTCTTACTGGCGGGAGCTACTGGCTGACGTCCGAGTGCTCGACCGGACCCCAGGTGGCCGGCGGCCAGTACGAGAACCAGGCCTTGCCGATGATGCTGGAGACCGGTACGTACCAGCCGAGGTGCGAGTCGCTGCTGTTGGGGCGGTTGTCGCCCAGCACGAAGTAGTTGCCTTCAGGAACTCGTCGCGGCTCCAGGTCGTAGGTGGCGAGGTGTACCAGGTAGGGTTCATTCAGTGGCTGGCCGTTGATGTACACCTTGCCGTGGACGATTTTGACCTCTTCGCCGGGCAGACCGATCACGCGCTTGATAAAGTCTCGATCCGTACCGCCCGGCGCCTCGAACACAATGATGTCGCCGCGCTGAGGGCTGCTGAACAGGAAGTGCGGCCCCTGAGGGTGGGTGGGATCGGCCGGGACCAGCGCCTCGAGCGGCGTCCCATCGGCCCGGAAGTACACCGCCTTGTTGATCAGCAGATACTCGCCGGTGTGGAGTGTCGGCTCCATGCTCGCGCCCTCCACCCGGAAGTTCTGCACCACAGAGCGGACGAGAAAGAAGATGACCAGCGTCAAAATGACGGTCTGGAGAATCTCTGCGAGCGCCGAGCGCAGCTTGGAGGGCTCGGCGCGAGCACTGTCGACAGCGGGCACCGGGGCCGTCTGGGCGCGATCATCGACTGTGCTCATCTAACCTCCAGAACTTCCAAGCCAGCCAGGGTGAGTATAGCCGCCGGATGCGCCGCGGCTCGTCGTTTTTGGGGGGCTCCGCTAGCGTCCCGATGCACCGGCTGGCGCAGGTGCGAGCCGAGCACGCAGGGTCGCAAGATCTATTCCGAGCGCGGCAGCAGCGGCAGCTTCATCGCCGTTGGCCCGGCGCACAGCCTCGGCCACCAGCTCGCGCTCGAACTCGGCCACGGCCTCGGCGAAGGTCAACCCCCGCGCCAGCGCCTCTGTGGCTTCGCTCAGCCGCCGCTCCTCGGGGCGGCCCGCCGCCTCATCGATACTGGGCGTGAGCACCAGGTGCTCCGGGGTAATGACCTTGCCCCTGGACAGCACCACCGCGCGCTGGATCGTGTGCTCCAGCTCGCGGACGTTGCCCGGCCAGTCGTGCGCCACCAGTCGCGCCATCGCCTCCTCGGAGATTCGGGCCGGCGGGGCGCCGGGGGAGAAGCGGTGCTTATCCAGGAAGTGCTCGGTCAGCAGGATGATGTCGTCCCCGCGCTCACGCAGCGGCGGCATGTCGATGGTGATGACGTTCAGGCGGTAGTAGAGGTCTTCACGGAAGCGTCCCTCGGCGACTTCGCGGGAGAGATCCTTGTTTGTGGCGGCAATGACCCGGACATTCACCTTTACGGTCTCGGTCCCGCCTACCCGCTCGAACTCCTTCTCCTGGAGCACGCGGAGCAGCTTCTTCTGCATCCCAAGCGTGATCTCGCCGATCTCATCCAGGAAGATCGTCCCGCCGTGGGCTAGCTCGAAGCGGCCCTTGCGCTGGGCCACCGCGCTGGTGAACGAGCCCTTCTCGTGGCCGAACAGCTCGCTCTCCAACAGGGTTTCCGGCAGTGCGGCGCAGTTCACCTTGACCAGCGGGCCACGGCGCCGGGAGGAGTTCTCGTGGATGACTTCCGCAACCAGCTCCTTGCCGGTTCCGGTCTCGCCGGTCACCAGCACGGTCCAGTCGCTGTCCGCCACCTTGCCCACCGTCTTGAACACCTGCAGCATCGCCGGGCTGCGCCCGACGATCCGCTCCGATGGATCGGTCTTGCTCTGTTTGCGCTGCAGCTTGACCTCGTTGACGAGGTCGCTGTGCTCGAAGTACCGCTGGATGGTCAGCAGAACATCATCGATCGCGAACGGCTTGGTCAGGTAGTCGTAGGCGCCGCTCTTCATCGCCTCGATTGCGATCTGGGAGGTGCCGAAGCCGGTCATGACGATGACGCCGGGCGGGTTGTCCAGATCGCTCATCCGCCGCAGTACCTCCAGCCCATCCGGCTGCGGCATCCGCACGTCCATAATGACCAGGTCGGGCTGGTTGTCCTCGTCGGCAACGGCGCGCAGCACTTCGGTTCCGGTCTTGGCCTCCCGGACCTCCCAGCCCTCTCCGGTCAGGAGATCGCGCAGCATCGCGCGGATCGACTGGTCGTCATCGGCTACCAAGATGGTGCGCTTCTTGTCCAACGAATCTCTCCTGAAGGGCCGCGAGCGGGCGCGAGGTTCGTATTGAGCGAAGCGGAGCCTTGCTCCCAGGGCGCCGGCCCCATTATAGCCTACCTCTTGTGACCGGGCAGAGGAGCATTCGTCTCACAGAGGTGCCAAATCGGGCGCCCGTCGTGTTCGCGGCTTGCGCCGAGCCGCGCCTGGTAGAATGCTATCTCCGCTACCAGCGGGCACTGTGTGACACCCCTGGTATCGGGGGCCGGACGCCACCGGCGGCCGAGCCGCTTACACTGATCTGGAGCGTGGCGCCGCCACTGGCGCGGCAGGGGAGCAGGAGCCGAAAGGTGAGGTTTGGCGTGGTCGTGTTCCCGGGCACGAACTGCGACCGGGAGACGCTGTTCGTGCTCACAGATGTGCTTGGCCAGCGCGCCGAGCCGATCTGGCACGAGGACACCGACCTGTCCGGCTACGACTGCCTGATCCTGCCGGGTGGTTTCGCGCACGGTGATCACCTGCGGGCCGGGGCGATCGCCCGTTTCTCCCCAGTGATGGCCGCGGTCGAGCGGTTTGCCCGGTCCGACCGGCCGGTGCTCGGGATCTGCAATGGCTTCCAGGTGCTGCTCGAGGCGGGTCTGCTGCCGGGCGCGATGCTGCCCAACGCCGGGCTGTCCTTCGTCTGCGACTGGGTGTGGACCCGGGTCGAGCGGAGCGACTCGCGGTTCACCGCGGCCTGCCAGGAGGGGCAGGTGCTGCGGCTGCCGATCGCCCACGGCGAGGGGAACTACTTCTGTCCGCCGGACGAGCTAGCGCGCCTGGAGGCACGGCGGCAGGTGCTGCTGCGCTACTGCGACGCCGCGGGGCGGCTGGACCCTGCTGCCAACCCGAACGGCTCCAGCCACGCTATCGCCGGCCTGGTCAATGAAGCGGGCAACGTCTTCGGGCTGATGCCACATCCCGAGCGGGCCAGCGAGGCCGAGCTGGGCAGCGCCGACGGCCGGCTGCTGTTCCAGTCCCTCATCCGCTCCCTGGCGCATGTCGGTCGTCGCTAGCCGCCTCGCGCCCGAGCACGTCGGGCTCACCCCGTCCGAGTACCAACGAGTGCTGGAGCGGCTCGGGCGCGAGCCGAACGAGGTGGAGCTCGGGATGATCGGGGCGATGTGGAGCGAGCACTGCGGCTACAAGCATACTCGGCCGCTGCTGAAGCTGCTCCCGACGCGCGGGCCGCGGGTGGTCCAGGGGCCGGGCGAGAACGCTGGCGCGGTGGACATCGGCGACGGGCTGGTGGTCGTCCTGAAGATGGAGTCGCACAACCACCCAAGTGCGATCGAGCCGTACCAGGGGGCGGCCACAGGCGTCGGTGGGATCGTGCGCGACATCTTCACCATGGGGGCGCGGCCGCTCGCGCTGCTCGACTCGCTCCGCTTCGGCCCGCCCGAGAGCGGCCGGGGGCGGTTCCTGCTGTCCGGCGTCGTCGCCGGCATCGCCGGCTATGGCAATTGCATCGGTGTCCCCACCGTGGGCGGCGAGGTGGTCTTCCACCCGAGCTACACCGAGAACCCGCTGGTGAACGTGCTCTGCGTCGGGCTGGCCCGGCGTGGCATGCTCGTGCGGGCGCGGGCGAGCGAGGTGGGGCACGTGGTCGTTCTGGTTGGCGCGGACACCGGCCGCGACGGGATCCAGGGGGCGACGTTCGCCTCGGCGGAGCTGGACGAGCGGAGCGCCGAGCGGCGCCCGGCGGTCCAGGTGGGCAACCCATTCCTGGAGAAGCTGCTGCTAGAGGCTTGCCTGGAGCTGATCGACAGCGGGGTGGTGGCCGCGATGCAGGATCTGGGCGCGGCCGGGCTCACCAGCTCCTCAGTCGAGCTGGCGGCGCGGGGTGGCCGTGGGATCGAGCTCGACGTCGCCCGCGTCAGCCGCCGCGAGCACGGGATGACGCCCTACGAGGTGATGCTGTCCGAATCCCAGGAGCGGATGCTGGTCGTCGTCGCGCCAGAGCACGTCGAGCGGGTCCGGGCCCACTTCGCCCGCTGGGAGCTGCACTCAGACGTCGTCGGCCGGATCACCGACGACGGGCTGATCCGTGTCCGCGACGGCGCGCGCCAGGTTGCCTGTCTGCCGATCCCGCTGCTGACGGACGACGTCCCGACTTACCTCCGCGAGGCCACGTTCCGCCCCTGGCCGCGGCTCGAGGAGGCCGATCTCCCAGAGCCAGGAGCAGTTGATCCCGCGGAGGCGCTGCTGCGGCTGCTCGGCTCTCCGAACCTCTGCAGCCGCCGGGCGATCTATCGCCGCTACGACCACACCGTGCAGGCGAATACCGTGATCCCACCGGGGGTCGGGGCGGCGGTGCTCCGAGTACGCGGAACGCGCAAAGGCCTGGCGCTGAGCACGGACGGCAACGGCCGCTACTGCCGGGCGGATCCCCGGCTGGGGGCGCAGCTCGCCGTCGCCGAGGCGGCGCGCAACGTCGCCTGCACCGGGGCGGAGCCGGTGGCGCTCACCGACTGCTTGAACTACGGCAACCCGGAGCGGCCGGAGGTGTACGGAGCGCTGAGGGCGGGCATCGAGGGGATCGCCGATGCCTGCCGGGCGCTCGGCATCCCGGTCGTCAGCGGGAACGTGAGCCTGTACAACGAGTCGAACGGCAGCGCGATCTACCCAACGCCGATTGTCGGCGTCGTCGGGCTGCTGCGCGAGGTGAGTGCCGCGGTTCCGGTTGGGTTCCAGCGCGTGGGCGAGGTCGTGCTGCTGCTCGGGCCCAGCGGCGGGCACCTCGGGTGCAGCGAGTACCTCAGCGTGATCGTCGGCTCGGAGGCGGGGCCGCCGCCGCCGCTCGACCTGGCGCTGGAACGGGCGGTGCAGCGGCTGGTGGTGTCGCTGGCGGGCGCGCGGCTGATCGCCTCGGCGCAGGATTGCGCGGATGGCGGGCTGGCGATTGCACTGGCCGAGTGCTGCCTCGCCGGCGGGCTTGGATTCGAGGGATCACCCACGGCGCTGGAGCGGCTGGTGGACGACGCCGGTGGGAGGCTGGACGCGGCGCTGTTCGGCGAGGGGCAGTCGCGGATCGTGGTGTCGTGCCGACCGGAGGATGAGCCCGAGGTGCTGGCGACGGCGCGGGCGCTGAACGTTCCGGCGCAGCGCATCGGCCGGGTGGCCGGCGCTGCGCTGCGCTGGGGCAACCGGCTGGCGCTGCCGCTCGGGCGGCTGAAGGAGGTGTGGGCGCATGGGCTCGATCGAGCATTCGGCTGATCCACGGGTCTGGACATCACCAGACTCCGATGCGTTGCACGAGGCGTGCGGGGTGATCGGGCTGTACGCGCCGGGCGAGGAGGCGGCGCGGCTGACCTTCTTCGGGCTCTACTCGCTGCAGCATCGCGGCCAGGAGAGCGCCGGCATCGCCGCCGCCGACGGCCGGCGGGTGGCGGTCCACACCGACATGGGGCTGGTGTCACAGGTGTTCGCGGAGGCCGATCTGCGCCGCCTGCCCGGATACCTCGCCATCGGCCACACTCGCTACAGCACCACCGGCTCCACCCGCGTGGTCAATGCCCAGCCGATCCGGGTGGAGTGCGAGCTGGGGGCGCTGGCGCTGGGCCACAACGGGAACCTGACCAATACCCAGGCGCTGCGGGCCGAGCTGGCGGAGCGCGACATCCGCCCTTATGGCAGTACCGACAGTGAGCTGATCGCGCTACTGTGCGCGCTCGACCCCGCCCCGACCTGGCGCGAGCGTATCCTGAACGTGCTCCCTCGGCTGCAAGGGGCCTTCTCGCTGGTGCTGCTGACCGGAGACACGCTGTTCGCGGCGCGCGATCCGCTCGGCATCCGTCCGCTCTGCCTGGGTCGGCTGGACGGCCGCGGCTGGGTGGTTGCCTCCGAATCGTGTGCGCTCGATACCGTTGGCGCCCAGTTCATCCGCGAGGTCAGTCCGGCGGAGCTGCTGACGATCAACGCTGAGGGCGTCCGCAGCGACCGGCTGCCATCCGAAGGACGGCGGGCGCTCTGCACTTTCGAGCACATCTACTTCGCCCGGCCGGACAGCCGTATCGACGGCCGGCTGGTCTACCAGGTGCGGCAGCGGATGGGGGCGATCCTGGCCCGCGAGCACCCAGCCGACGCCGACATGGTGATGCCCGTGCCCGACGCCGCGACGCCGGCGGCGGTCGGCTACGCCAAGGCATCTGGGATTCCCTACGAAGAGGGGCTGGTCAAGAACCGCTACATCGGCCGTACCTTTATCCAGCCGAGCCAGAAGCTGCGCTCCGGGAGTGTCGCGCTCAAGTTCAACCCGCTGCCGGAGGTGCTCGCCGGCAAGCGGGTCGTGCTGGTGGACGACAGCATCGTCCGCGGCACCACCACCCCGCGTGTGATCGAGCTGCTGCGCAAGGCCGGCGCCCGCGAGGTGCACATGCGCATCACCTCCCCGCCGATGAAGTTCGCCTGCTACCTGGGGGTGGACACGGCCGAAACCGAGCAGCTCATCGCCCACCGGCTGAGCGTGCCGGAAATCTGCCGCGCGATCGGCGCCGACTCGCTGGGCTACCTGAGCCTAGAAGGCTTGATCGAGGCGATCGGGCTGCCCGAGGCCATGCTCTGCAATGCCTGCTTCCACGGCCGCTATCCGCTGCCAGTAGAGCCCGACGCCGACAAGCTGGCGCTGGAGCGCGCGGCGAGCCAGCGGCGGCTAGCGGCCACGACTGGTGGGACGACACGCGTCGCGCCGGCCCTGGTTCCGTTGACTGATCTGCTGCCTGCCGACCGCTGATGGCTGAGCGCTCGGACTCCGCCTACGCCCGCGCCGGGGTGGACATTGCCGCCGGCGAGCGGGCGGTGGACCTGATCCGCGATCTCGCCCGCTCGACGTTCGGGCCACGGGTGCTCACCGACCTCGGCGCCTTCGGCGGGCTGTTCTCCGTCGAAGGGCTCGAGCAGCCGGTGCTGGTCGCCAGCGCCGACGGGGTGGGGACCAAGCTGAAGCTGGCGGTGCAGCTCAGGCGCCACACCACGGTCGGGCGCGACCTCGTCGCCCACTGCGTCAACGACATCCTGACCGCTGGGGCGACGCCGCTGTTCTTCCTGGACTACATCGCGATGGGCAGGCTGGAGCCCGAGGTCGTTGCTCAGGTAGTCGAGGGGCTGGCGTTCGAGTGCCGGCAGCACGGCTGCGCGCTGATCGGTGGCGAGACGGCCGAGATGCCGGGCATGTACGCCGAGGGCGACTACGATCTGGCCGGGTTCATCGTCGGCGTGGTCCGCCGCGACCGTGTCGTGGACGGCCGAAACGTCCGGGCGGGCGATCAGGTCTGGGGGCTCGTCTCCAGCGGGCTGCACACCAACGGCTACTCGCTGGCGCGACGAGCGCTGGCCGGGCTGCCGCTGGAGCAGCGCGGCTGGGGTCTGGAGCGGCCGCTGGGCGAGGTGCTGCTGGAGCCACACCGCTGCTACCTGCCGGCGATGCGGCCGGCGCTGGAGGCCGGGATCGTCCGAGCGATGGCCCACATCACCGGCGGCGGGCTGGTGGGCAACATCCCCCGCGCGCTCCCGCCCTCGCTCGCGGTCGAGCTGGACTGGGGGAGCTGGCCGGTTCCGCCGATCTTCGACCTGATCCAGCGGCGCGGCGAGGTGGCGGACGCGGAGATGGTCCAGGTGTTCAATCTGGGCCTGGGCTGGGTGTTCGTCACCGCCCAAGAAGCGGGGGAGCGTGTCCGCCGGCTCGTGCCCGAGGCGCTGCCGGTCGGCCGCGTCGTCGCGCGGGAGAATGGCCCGGGCGTCCGCTTCCGGGGGCGGGACGGTCTGACATGACACCGCTCCGACTGGGTGTGCTGGTCTCCGGCCAGGGGACGAACCTGCAAGCGCTGCTAGACGCGATCGACCGCGGCGAGGTATGTGCGACGGTCGCACTGGTGGCGAGCAACAACCCCGCCGCTCCGGCGCTGGAGCGCGCGGCGCGCCATGGGGTACCGTGCTTCGTTGCCGCGCGGGCCGACCTCCCCGATCGGGCGGCGCGGCATGCCGCCATCGCCGCCGCGCTGCAGCAGGCGCGGGTCGAGCTGGTCGTGCTGGCCGGCTTCAACGAAGTGCTCGTCCCGGCCTTCGTCCGCGCCTTCGCCGGGCGGATCATCAATACTCACCCCTCGCTGCTACCAGCGTTCGGCGGAGGGATGCACGCGGTGCGGGACGCGCTCGCGTACGGGGTGAAGGTCAGTGGCTGCACGATCCACTTCGTCACCGAAGAGGTCGACCGGGGTCCGATCATCCTGCAGCGCTGCGTTGAGGTGCGCGACGACGACACCGTGGAGTCGCTGCATGCTCGCATCCAGGCGGAAGAGCACCGGCTGCTCCCACACGCCGTGGCCTTGATTGCCGCGGGCAGGCTGCGGATCGAGGGGAGGCGGGTGCGAATAGTGAATTCCTTTGATACAACCCTGGCCTGACGGGCGCGAGCGCGAGGCGCCTGTCGCTACAATGCCCGTGCACGTCCTGAGCTCGATACGGTACAGAGGTGGGCATGCGCGCCGTGATCAGCGTCTACGATAAGAGTGGACTGGTCGAGTTCGCTCGGGGGCTTCATGACCTCGGCGTTGACCTGATCTCCACCGGCGGGACGGAAGCGCTGCTGCGAGAGGCCGGGCTGCCGGTGCGCAGCGTGCAGGAGGTGACCGGGTTTCCGGAGATCCTCGGCGGCCGGGTGAAGACCCTCCACCCGGCGATCCACGCTGGCATCCTCGCCGTGCGCGACAACCCGCAGCACGAGGCGGAGCTGGCCCAGCACGGCTTCGGCGCGATCGACGTCGTTGTTGCCAACCTCTACCCGTTCATCGAGACCGTGCAGCGTGGCGCGGCCGACCTGGCGGCCGCGGTGGAGCAGATCGACATCGGCGGCCAGACGCTCCTGCGCGCCGCCGCCAAGAACTTCCTCTCGGTCCTGGTGGTGAGCGATCCGCGCGACTACCCGCGGGCGCTGCGCGAGCTGCAGCAGCCAGGTGGCCCGGGCGCGGAGACCCGGCGCTGGTTCGCCGCCAAGGCGTTCCAGCACTGCGCCCTGTATGACACCGTGGTCGCCCAGTACCTGCGCGCCGACGAAGAGCGCTTTCCGGACGAGCTCACCCTGGCGTTGCGGAAGATCGGCCCGCTGCGCTACGGCGAGAATCCGCACCAGCAGGCCGCGTTCTACGCCGACGTGTCGATCCGCCCCGCGCCGCCCGCCGTCGTCGGCGGCCAGCAGCTCCACGGCAAGCAGCTCTCCTTCAACAACACACTGGACCTGGACGCGGCCTGGCGCGTCGTCGGCGACTTCTCAGCTCCCTGTGTCGCCATCGTCAAGCACGGCAACCCGGCCGGGCTGGCCTGCAACGACGCCATCGTCGAGGCGTACCGGATGGCGCTCGCCACCGATCCGCAGTCGGCGTTCGGCGGAGCGGTGGGGGTGAACCGGATCGTCACCCGCGAGCTCGCCGAAGAGATCGCCCAGGTATTCTTCGAGGACCTCATCGCCCCGGGCTACACCGACGAAGCGCTCGAGGTGCTGCGCCGGAAGCGCGACCTGCGTGTGGTGGCGACCGGGCATATCCCTGCGCCGCTGGCGGAGGGCGAGCGGGAGCCGCTCGGCCTGGACATGAAACGGGTCGTCGGCGGGATGCTGCTGCAAACCTGGGACCTGCTCCCGGAGACGAAGGTGCAGCGCGAGGTGGTGACCGTTCGCCAGCCGACACTGGCCGAGCTCACCAGCCTGATCTTCGCCTGGCGCGCGGTCAAGCACGTCCGCTCCAACGCCATCGTGCTCGCCAAGGGGCTCTCGCTGGTGGGCGTCGGCGCCGGGCAGATGAGCCGGGTCGACAGCGTGGACCTGGCGGTGCGCAAGGCCGGCGCCCGCGCCGCGGGGAGCGTCATGGCCTCCGACGCCTTCTTCCCCTTCCCGGACGGTGTCGAGCGCGCCGCCGAGGCGGGCGTGACCGCGGTGATCCAGCCTGGTGGCAGCATCCGCGACCAGGAAGTGATCAAGGCGGCCAACCGCCACGGGCTGGCGATGCTCTTCACCCACCAGCGCCACTTCTACCACTGAGGCTGGCCCGGGAAATCCACTCGGGCTCCTGCGCCCGGGGTGTCATGCCCGCCCCGCATGACCATGTTCTTGACACCCTTTCGCGGGCGTCGATATGATTTTCCTGGATGGCTCTACTCTACATAACGTCAGGGCCCGGGTCCACAGGCCCGGGCCCTTGCGCTCATGGGGGCAAGCGATAGCTCACGGAGCATGAGCTCCTTGGAGGTGACTCGTTCGTGGAAGTCCTGCCAGTCGTGGTTGCAGCGCTCCTCGCGCTCGCCATCGGCTACGGTGCAGGAATCTTCTCGCGGCAGCGGTTCGCCTCTCGGCAGGCGCGAGAGGCGGAAGAGCGTATCCAGCGGATGCAGGTGGAGGCGGAGGCTCGCCAGAAGGACATCCTCCTCGCTGCAAAGGACGAAGCGCTGCGCATCCGCGCGGAAGCTGAGGCGGAAAGCCGGGAGCGGCGCGCGGAGGCGCAACGGCAGGAGCGGCGGCTCCAGCAAAAGGAAGAGCATCTCGACGCCAAGCTCGAGCAGTTGGAGCAGAAGGAGCGCCAGCTTCAGAACCGCGAGAGGCAGATTGAAGACCGTTTAGCCGAGGCAGAATCGCTCAAAGCGCAGCAAATTAAAGAGATCGAACGAATCTCCGGGCTCACTCGCGAGGAGGCCCGCGAGATCATCTTGCAGCACGTCGAGGCCGAAGCGCGTGAAGAGGCGGCGCGTCGGGCGCGTCTGATCGAGCTCCAGGCGCGGGAGGAGGCGGAGACAAAGGCGCGCAAGATCCTGAGCCTGTCCATGCAGCGCTACGCTGCGGAGCAGGTTTCGGAGAGCACCATCTCGGTGGTGCCGATTCCGAATGAAGAGATGAAGGGCCGCATCATCGGCCGCGAAGGGCGCAACATCCGCGCGCTCGAAGCGGCGACCGGTGTGGACCTGATTATCGATGATACCCCGGACGCGGTGACGCTGTCCGGGTTCGACCCGATTCGGCGCGAGATCGCCCGCGTGGCCCTGACGAAGCTCGTCTTGGACGGACGGATCCACCCCGCCCGCATCGAGGAGATCGTCGCCAAGGCCAAGCAGGAGGTCGAGCAGACGATCCGCCAGGAGGGAGAGCAGGCGGCCTACGAGGCGGGGGTGCCGGGGCTGCACCCGGAGATCATCAAGGTGATGGGCCGGATGAAGTACCGCACTTCCTACGGGCAGAACCAGCTCCAGCACTCCATCGAGGTTGCCAACATCGCGGCGATGCTGGCGGCCGAGGTGGGGGCGGACATCAACATCTGCCGCCGGGCCGGGTTCCTGCACGACATCGGCAAGGTGCTCACCCACGAGGTGGAGGGGCCGCACCACATCATCGGGGCGGACTTCATCAAACGGTTCGGGGAGCACCCACGCGTGGTCAAGGCGGTGCAAGGGCACCACGACCACGATCCGGAGACCCAGTCGGTGGAGGATCTGATCGTCCAGGCGGCCGATGCCATCTCCGGGGCGCGGCCGGGCTCGCGCCGGGAGAGTGTCGAATCGTACGTCAAGCGGCTCGAAGCGCTGGAGAACATCGCCAACTCGTTCGAAGGCGTGGAGAAGTCATTCGCGATCCAGGCCGGGCGCGAAGTGCGCATCATCGTCAAGCCGGAGCGGATCGACGATCTGGCGGCAATGCGGCTCGCGCGCGATATCGTGAAGAAGATCGAGGAGACATTGCAGTATCCTGGCCAGATCAAGGTAACGGTGGTTCGGGAGACGCGCGCGGTCGACTACGCGCGCTAACAGCGTCTCCCGTGGCGTTCGCCCGCGGCCCGGCTCTCCCAGCCAGGGGGCAGGCTGCGGGTGCACCACGCGTGCCTTTCCTGCTGAGCCCCTTCCTTGGCGGCGCGTGTCCGGGATAGCGGAGGTGGGGTGGCGCGTCTCCGGAGAGCCCGCGTCCTGGCGAAATATGATAGCGGAGGCACCAGGCGGACATGGCCACGGCCGGCAAGGTTGACCTGCACACCCACACCACCTGCTCGGACGGCCGGCTGACCCCAACCGAGCTGGTGCGGCTGGCGCATCGGAACGGCGTCAGCCGCCTGGCGGTCACGGATCATGACACCACCGCTGGCTTGCGCGAGGCGTTCGCCGCCGCGGCGCCGCTCGGGGTGGAGATTATCCCGGGGATCGAGCTCGGGACGGACATCCCCGGCAACGAGGTTCACGTGTTGGGGCTGTTCATCCGCTACGACGATCCGAAGGTGATCGCGGCGCTGGAGCGCTTCCAGGCGGGGCGGGTCGATCGGGCGAAGGGGATGGTCGACAAGCTGGCCGCGCTGGGGGTGCCGATCTCCTGGGAGCGGGTGCAGGAGATCGCCCAGGGCTCGGTTGGCCGGCCGCACGTTGCGCAGGCGCTGCTGGAGGCGGGACACGTCACAACAATCGCCGAGGCGTTCGACCGCTTCATCGGCCGCACCGGCCCGGCCTACGTGGAGCGCGTGAAGTTCACCCCGGAGGAGGCGATCCGGCTGATCCACGAGGTCGGCGGGGTGGCGGTGCTCGCCCACCCGCTGGAGGGCGCGGGAGTGCTGCACCTGCTGGATGGGCTGGTGCAGGCCGGGCTGGACGGGATGGAGTGCTACTACTACCGTGACTACGGTCCGCGGCGCCAGGCCGAGCTGCTGGAGCTGTGCCGCCGCTACGACCTGGTTCCGACGGGCGGGAGCGACTATCACGGCTTCACGATGAGCGGGCTGGACGGGCCGACCAACGAGCCGGGTACGGTCGAGGTCCCGCCGGAGTGTGTCGACCAGCTCCTGGCACGGCGCCAGCGGCTGGGCCTGGCCGGCTGAGCGGCGCGGCGCTACGATCCCCGGCCCGTCTTCGCTTCCAGCGCTGCGCCGCGCTCGTGCCGCTCCTTGCGTTCCGTCAGGATCGTCACCACCACGAGCACGAGCACCATTGCCAGCGCCAGGCCGGCCAGCACCAGCACCTTCTCCAGTCCCGGCCCCTCTGGAGTAGCGGGCGAGTGCAGCCGGAGCGAGAGAAACCCGAACGCGGCGCACAGGGCGTACAGGAGCAGTACAACCTGAAGTTGGCTCAGGCCCAGCCAGTGCAGCTTCTGGGGCAGGTGCTCGCGATCGCCACCGTGGAACGGGGAGCGGCCGCGCGAGATACGGCGCAGCATCACCCAGGCGGTATCCAGGATCGGGATCGCCAGCACCGCGAACGCCGTGCCCACCTTCGCCCCGCCGATCACGCTGAGGTTGGCGAGCGCGTAGCCGAGCAGCACCGAGCCCGAGGTGCCCATGAACACGCTAGCCGGGTGGAAGTTCCAGCGCAGGAAGCCGAGTGCACAGGCGGCCAGCGCCAGCGGCAGGACCGCGATAGAGGGCTGGCCGAACCAGATGCTGCGGGTGAACAGGACGATCGCCGCCATCACCGCGATTCCGGCCGCCAGGCCATCCATGACGTCGATCAGGTTGATCGCGTTGATCATCGCGACGATCCAGAGCAGCGTCAGCGGCACGTCCAGCCAGGGGGGTAGGGGCACCGCCGGCCCGAACGGGCTGGCGATGCTGCCGAAGCGCAGCCCGAACAGCACCGGCACCGCCGCGATGAGGAGCTGGCCGGCGAACTGCGGACCGGGCCCCAGGCGGTGGCGGTCATCGAGCATCGCCAGTGGGACAATCAGCACGCTCCCCAGCAGCATCCCCAGCGTCACCAGATCGTCGCGCGGCGGGGCCTCCACGCTCGACGGGCGCAGCAGCAGGCTGGCGCTGACGGCGAGCCAGAAGGCGACCAGCATCCCGTAGCCACCGCTGCGCGGGATCTCCCGCTGCTGCACCTCGTTCGGCCGCGGCCGGTCGACCAGCGCCAGCCGCCAGCCATGGTCACGTGCCCAGCGGGTGACCACCAGGCTTGACGTCAGCCCGACCGCCGCCACCGCCAGGAGCCAGAGTGTCAGTTCCACGAGTTACTGGAGCGCGTGCGCGGCGCGCATTGTCGCCGCCCGCAGCTCATCCGCGCTGCCCGCGTCGCAGAGCGCCGCCAGCTCGTCCACCAGCGCCTCCACCCGCGCCTCGTGCTGCTCCCGCCGCTCGTCTACGACTCGCACCACCCCGGGAACTGGCCCGGGTGCCAGGTGCTCATGCGGGCCGAGCACCTGCTCGCGCAGGCGCTCGCCGGGCCGGGCGCCGGTGAAGACCATCGGGTAGGCCGCGCCACGCGCGCCGAGCTGACCGGCCAGCCGGGACGCCATCTCGACGACCGGAACCTCCTCGCGCACGTCGAGCATGAGCAGACTGCCTGCCTCTGTCTGGGCGGCCTGAAGCGCGAGCCAGATCGCCTCCCGCTGGCTGATCCAGTACCGGGTCATTGCCGCGTCGGTTACCGTCAGCGGCTGTCCGGCTTCGAGCTGGGCGGCGAACGTCTCCAGCACGCTGCCCCTGGTTCCCAGGACGTTCATGTAGCGGAGCGCGGCCCAGGCGTGGCCGTGGCGCGCGGCGGCATAGACGAGCACCTCCGACAGCCGTTTGGTTGCACCATACAGACTTGGCGGATTCACTGCCTTGTCGCTGGAAGGATAGACGAAGCGCGCCACGCCCGCCTCGGCGGCCAGGCGGAGCAGCTCACGTGTCGCCACCACATTCACCCGCACCGTCTCTTCCGGGAACTGCTCTCCGAAATGGACGTGCTTGTAGGCGGCGAGATGGAAGATCACGTCCGGCCGGCTGGCGCGCAGAACGCGCGCCATGCGGGCGGTGTCCCGCACGTCCGCCAGGACGAAGCGGCCGCGGCAAGGATCCACCTCGCTCAGACTGCGCTGCAGCTCAAACAGCGAGTGCTCGTGGTGATCGAGCAGCGTCAAGCGCAGACCCGGCGTGGCGATGAGCGTGCGCGCCAGCATTCGCCCGATGGAGCCGGCCGCGCCGGTCACGAGCACGCTCTGGCCGGCGAGGGCCTCCAGCGCGGCCTCGAAGTCGTGAACCAGTTCCGGGCGGCCGAGCAGCGCCGGATCGTCGGTGCGCAGAGCGGTCATCCTCCCCATACCTGTTCGACGGAACGGGAACGACCGGGCGTGGCGGCCAGGGCGGCCCGCATCCGGCGCAGCGCCTGCCGCATCAGCCGCGCCCGCTCCGGTCGTCGCTCCAGCGTCTCCGTGACCAGATACTCTGCCTGAGCCGCCAGACGCGGCAGCAGGGCGTCCAGGTCCAGGTCGCCGCGGTTGTAGGAGCGCCCCTCGCCGAGCATCCCGGAGGCGTTGGCGACGTGCACAGTGAGCAGCGCCGGGCCCAGGCGCTCGGCGTACTCGCCCACGCTTGATACCCCGGGAAGCCGCCGAACAAAGCGCAGCAGTGGCGCGTAGCGCGGCGGGAGCCGCAGGCGCTGGCCCAGGCGGCAGGCGTTGACGAACAACTGCGCGTGCGAGAGGTCTAGGCAGAGGCGCAGTCCCGGCACCCGCTCCACCAGCCAGAGCAGGTCCTCGGCGGGCATGCCGATCACCGAGGCGTAGAAGCCGCCCTCGCGCATCCGCAGGACCGGCGGCATGTTCTCTAGCGTCGGGATCATCCCCGCGGTGCGCACCTGCTCCACGAAGAAGCGAGTGAAGGGCAGGCAGGCGGCGAGCGCCTGCTCGCGCTGCTCCAGGCTCAGTGCGCCGAAGCCAGCGCGCGGCTGGATCAGATGCAGGTTGATCGCCCGGGCTCCCAGCCGCCGCGAGAGCGCGACCAGCCGGCGCACCAGCTCCCGGTCTGCCGCGGAGTCGCGGCTCGTCTCGAAGAAGCTACCATCCAGCGACCGCACCGGCCCTTCGACCAGCAGGGTACATCCCGTGGGCACCGCCCGCTGGACGGTGCAGATCGCTTCCTCCATGGCCGTCTCGGTCGCAACGTCTGCCAGGTCCAGGTACAGCTCCAGCCCATCCGGGGCGGGCAGCCGGAGTCGGTCGGCGAGTTGCGCCGCGGTCGGCCGCGCCTTCAGCAGCAGCTCAGCCATGGGTTCGCAGCCAGGCGGCATACTGCCGCAGCCCGTCCGCCAGCGGAATCTGGGCCCGGAACCCCAGCTCGCGCTCGGCCTTGCGCACGTCCGCCACCAGGTCCCCATCGTGTGCCGGCCGACTCTGCTCGTGGATGGCGGAGCGGGCGTCGAGCGCGGCGCGGGCCGCCTCGGCCAGATCGAGAATCGAGGTGCCCACGCCCGTCGCCAGGTTGTAGACCTCGCCCGCCGTGCCGCGTTCGAGCGCCAGCCGCAGTCCGCGGGCGATGTCGGCGACGTGAGAGAAGTCCTGGCGCTGGCGGCCGGTGACGGTGATCGGCTCGCCCGCCAGCGCCCGACGGAGGAAGATGGTCACCACCCCGCCGGATCCCTGGATCGCCTGGCCCGGCCCGTAGACCGAGAAGATGCGCACGCTCACCCCGCGCACCGCGTGCAGCCGAGCGTAGGCGCGCACCCAGGTCTCTGCGACCAGCTTCGAGTAGCCGTAGGGTGTGGTGGGGATGGTGGGCGCCGACTCGTCGAGCGGCTGTGGGCGCGGCTGGTAGACGCGTTGAGTGGAGGCGAGCACCAACGCGGCGCCATACTCCCGCGCCGCGCCGAGCAACGCCAGCGTCCCGACCGCGTTCACGCGGTGATAGAGCTCCGGCTCACGGAACGACTCGTCCACGTTGCCCCGCCCGGCGAGGTGAATGATCCCGTCCACGCCCCGTACCGCCAGCGGCGCGGCGGCGGAGAGTATGTCGGCCTGGGTGTGCTCTCGCACCTCGGGCAGCGCCGGGCCGCGGTGCAGTGTCGACACGGTGTGGCCCGCCTGGAGGAGCTCTCGCACCAGGTGCCGCCCGATGAAGCCCGAGGCGCCGGTGACCAGGACCTTCATTGCGCTCTGGCTCCCGCTCCGCGCCTTGCCAGGAAGAAGTCCAGCACCTCCGGCAGCGCCTCGGGCATGCTGTGCTGCGGCTGGAAGCCGTGGTTCGTGAGTGTTGAGCGGACCTCGAAGCGCTGGGGCGAGGCTGCGACCTCTCCCTCGATCTCCACCGCCAGGCCACGCTGCTGGCCGATAGCCCGCACGAGCTGGGCCACCTCGCCGACCGTCAGCACCTCCGCGGCGGCGTTCACCACCCGATAGGGGGTGGTGGCGGGCAGTTCGGCGGCCAGGCGCAGCGCCCGGGCGGCGTCGCGCACGTGGATGAACCCGGCCGGCCGCGTCGCCAGCACGCGCAGTCGCTCGCCGGCCGCGGCCTGGGCGCAGAAGCGATTCGGCGCCGTCTGGAAGCGCGGGTCGTCCTTCATCACCGGGCTCAGGCCATAGCTGATCCCCAGCCGCGCGGAGACGACGCGCGGCCCGCCCTGGTAGGCCAGCATCTCCGCCAGCTTCTCCAAGTAGATCTTCGATAAGTGCGAAAGATCTCCTACGCGCCCATAGGGCTGCGCCTCGTCCACCACCGGCGGCAGCTCGTCGCCCAGCACCCGGAAGGAGCTGCCGAGCACGACGACCTCGACCCCGCGATCCCGCAGCGCCTCGAACAGGAGGCGCGGTCCGACGAGATTGCTCCGCTCCAGGTAGTGGACGCTGGCCGCGTCGGGGTGTGCGCTCGACTGCCCGGCCAGGTGGTACACCACCCGCGGGCTCGCTCGCTCCAGCGCCGTCCGCAACGCTCGGGGGTTCGCGATGCTCCCCTGTAGCAGGATGAAGCGCGGGTGCGTGCGCAGCGCCTCGAGCTGGCCGGGCCGGGTCGAGAAGAAGTTCTCCAGCCCAACCACCTCTTCGCCTTGGTCGAGCAGATCGCGGACGAGCTGCGCGCCGATGTAGCCAACGCCGGTGACGAGGGCAACCACGGGCCGCATAATACCAGCCGCCGCCGACTGGGGGGAGCGTGCGAAGCGTCGACATTCTCGGAGTACGGGTGGACGACGTCACCTACGACGAGGCGCTCGACTGGATCGAGCGGGCGATCGCCGCGCGGAGCCATTGCGCGGTCGTCACCCCGAACCCGGAGATCGTCATGCGCGCCCGGGGCGATCCCGAATTCCGCGCCGTGCTGCGCCGGGCCTGCCTGGCGATCCCCGACGGCGTGGGTCTCCTGCTCGCCGCCCGGCTGTTCGGAACGCCCTTACGGGAGCATGTGCGGGGGACGGACCTGGTGCACCGGCTCGCGGCCCGCTCTGTGGCGCCTGGCTACCGCTGGTTTCTGCTGGGAGCGGCGGAGGGGGTGGCGGAGGAGGCGGCGCGGGCGCTCCGGGGCGCGTACCCGGGTCTCAACGTCGTCGGCGCCTTCGCCGGGGATGCTCGCCCTGAGGGCGATGCTGAGACACGAGCGGCTATCTGTGCCGCCGGCCCGGTCGACGTCATCCTGGTCGCCTACGGCGCCGGGGCGCAGGAGCGCTGGCTCGACCGCAACCTGGCGGTTCTGGACATCGCCGTCGGGCTGGGGATCGGCGGGGTGCTGAACTTCCTTGCCGGGCGGAGTCCGCGGGCGCCGCTCTGGATGCGGCGGTTGGAACTGGAGTGGTTGCACCGCCTGCTTACCGAGCCCTGGCGCTGGCGTCGCCAGCTCGCCCTCCCCCGCTTCGCCGCGCTGGCACTTCTGCACGCCATAGCCCGCGCGGCCGCGCGCCGGGCGTAGCCCGCGAGGGGACCGCACCGGCCACCGGGACGCGGTGGCTAGTAGCAGGCCCTGGGGTGCACGCTGCTCAGGCGCGCTCGCCCAGGATCGACGGCAGCAGCCGGGTGTCCAGATTTCCGCCGCTCAGGATGATCGCCACCTTGCGACCTGCCAGCGCCGCGCGCCGCTTCAGGCAAGCGGCGAGCGCGGCGGCGCCGGCGCCTTCGCTCAGGTTGTGGGTGAAGCGAAGCAGGAGCCGAATCGCCTCGATCAGATCCTGCTCCGAGACCAGGAGCGCCTCGTCCAGCAGCTCGCGCAGCAGGCGGACCGATAGCGCGTGCGGCTGCACGACCGCCAGGCCGTCGGCCAGCGTCGTCCCCTCCACGCGTACCACCTCGCCCCGCTGCCAGGAGAGGACGAGCGCCGGGCAAGCCTCGGACTGCACCCCCAGGGTGCGGGCTGCGGGCGATGGCGCCCGCACCACCGCGCCGCAGCCCGCGGCGAGCGCGCCATCCCCGAGCGGCACCACCAGCACATCGAGGTCGGGCAGCGCCTCCACGATCTCCAGGCCCACCGTTCCCGCACCCGCCGCGATCAGGGGATCGGCCCCATCGGCGGCGAGGTAGGCGCCGCGCGCCTCCGCCAGCTCCTGCGCCCGCTGCTGCGTCTCCTGGAGCGTCTCGCCGGCGACCACCACCTCCCCACCCACCGCCTCGATGGCGTCGAGCTTCTCGCGGTTTGCCCAGCGCGGGACCACGATCGTCGCCCGCATGCCGAGCAGCCGCGCTGCGTAGGCCACGCCCAGCCCGTGGTTCCCGGTGCTGGCCGCCACCGCGTGGCCTCGGCCACGGTGCGCCGCCAGCGCGTTCAAGGCGCGCGGCGCGTTGAACGAGCCGATCGGAGCGTGGTTCTCGTGCTTGACGTACAGCTCCAGCCCGGTGAACCGATCGAGCGCCGGGTACGCGTACAGCGGGGTGGCGGGCAGGTAGGGGCGGATGGTGTTGCGCGCGGCGAGCACGTCGCCGATTGTCAGCGTGTCCAGATTCGTCCTCCTGGAGCGCCACCCTGTGGTTTAGTCGAGCGGCGGGCGATGCTGCACCCAGGGCTGGATCGCCTCGAAGCAGGCGGCGGCTCGGAGGACCGTTGTATCGGCGTGCCAGCGGCCGACGATCTGCAGCCCCACCGGCAGCCCGTCCGCGGTGAATCCGCACGGGACGGAGACGGCGGGCTGGCCGGTCAGATTGAACGGTACGGTAAACGGCAGGCGGTCGAACATTGTCGGCGTTGGCTTCCCCTCGATGCTCCTGGGACCCTCCTCCGGGCCGGGCTCGGACGACCAGGCGCCGAGCGGCATCTGTGGGGTGAGCAGCAGGTCGTAGGTTTCGAAGAAGGCGCGCGCCTGGTTGTAGAAGATACTGCGAGCGAGGTGCGCCTTCTGGTGCTCCACCGCCGAGTAGCGCCGCCCGACTTCGATGAGCTGCCGCAGCGTCGGCTCTGTCCATTCGGGGCGCTCGTCCATCCGATCGCCCAGCCGCGCCGCCATCAGCACCCGGTAGAGCACCGCGTGAAACTCCTTCGGGTCGTCCCAGCTCGGGTTGCGCTCCTCCACCTCGCACCCCAGCTCGGGAAAGCGCCGCGCCGCGGCGCGGGCGAGCTGCCGCACCTCGGGGTCCACCGCGGCGTAGCCGAAGTCCTCGCTATATGCCACCCGCAAGCCCTTCAGGTCGCCCTCGCAGGCGGCCAGGTAATCCTCGGGCGGGGTATCGATAGAGAGCGGGTCACGCGGATCCGGGCCCGCCATGGCGGTGAGCAGGAGCGCCGCGTCGCGCACGGTGCGGGCCATTGGACCGATGTGGGAGCGGGCGGCCCAGTAGTCAGCGTTCGGATGGTAGGGCACGCGGCCGAAGGACGGCTTCAGCCCAACGATTCCGCAGAGCGCGCTCGGGATGCGGATCGAGCCGGCGCCGTCGGATCCCTGTGCCAGCGGGCCCAGCCCGGCCGCGACCGCCGCGCCCGCGCCGCCCGACGAGGCGCCTGAGGTGCGGTCCAGCCGCCAGGGGTTGGCCGTGGGTGGCAGGAGCAGGTTGTCGCACATGTCCTTGTAGCCGAACTGGGGCGTGTTCGTCTTCCCCAGCAGCACCGCCCCGGTGCGCTTCAGCCGCCCGGCCACCGCGCCATCCTCCGTCGGCACATTGTGCTCGAACCACTTCGAGCCGAACGTGGTGCGGATGCCGGCGGTTGGCTCCAGGTCTTTGAGCGAGTACGGGATGCCGTCCAGCGGCCCTAGCAGCTCCCCGCGCAGTGCCCGTGCTTCCGACTGGCGCGCCTGCTCCCGCGCCAGGTCGGCGGTGACGGTGATGAAGGCGTTCAAGCGGGGATTGAGCCGTTCGATCCGCGCCAGCACCGCGTCGGCAAGCTCCACCGGCGACAGCGCACGCTGGCGGATCAAGCGACTCAGCTCTGTGGCCGGGGTGAAGCAGAGATCGGTCTGGTCCACAGCAAGATCCTCCAAGCGCCACAGACAGCTCGACAGCGGGCGCGGCGCGCCAGCCACGGCGCCTTCGATTCTACCCGGTCGCACCTCGCGGCGGCCGCGCGGGCTACTCCCTTTTGCGCCCCGGGCGAATCCAACCGTATACTGAGAGGCCAGCCGGGCGATTAGCTCAGTCGGTTAGAGCGCACGGTTCACATCCGTGAGGTCGCTGGTTCGAGTCCAGCATCGCCCACCCTCTACCAGATAGAAGCGAACGGCGGGAGCACTCTGCTCCCGCCGTTCTTCGTCCTGTATCCAAACCGCTACCCCAACGTCTCCCGCAGCAGTGTGTCCATCGTGTCGCCCCGCTTCGACTCACATAACGTGCCTCAGCAGGCTCGATGGCGCTGCTGGCGTTCGGAGTGGCGAGCGCAATAGGCCTGGCGGCGATAGGACTGGCCGATAGGCTCGGGCTGCCAGCAGTGAGGCAGGCGCCCGGGCTGCTGTCCGGGCTCGGGGCGCTGGCGGTCATTGCCTGGCTGCGGGCCGTCCCACCCCCGGTGCTGGCGGGCGAGCAGGGGCTGGCGCGGCTGGTGGAGGCGGGGATTACCCCTCCGGTGGGCTCCCCGTCTCCTGGTCCGGTATGCCAAGCGGGAGCCGGGCGGTGAAGGTGCTGCCCTGGCCCTCCTGGCTCTGGACCGCGAGTGTGCCGCCGTGTTGCTCCACGATCTCGCGTGCACTGGCCAGGCCGATCCCGCTCCCGGCGAGCCCGGCGACGTTGCTCCCTCGAAAGAACCGGTCGAACACGTAGGGGAGATCCCGGGCCGGGATGCCGATACCCCGGTCGGTAACAGAAAACGCCGCCCACTCCCCGCTCGTGTCCCGCTCGCGCCAGACCGCCAGGACGACGTCTCCACCTTCAGGGCTATACTTGACTGCGTTACCAACAAGATTGTCTAGCACCCGTTCGAGCCGGGCAGCGTCCCAGGCGCCGCCCAGCGCTGGCTCGTCGGCTTCCAGGCGAATGCTGTGGCGCTCTGTCGTCCGCTGGTGCTCCTCGATGACCCGCCGCGCCAGCGCGACGAGATCCGTGGGGGTGCGATCGAGCGGGAGCGGTTTGCCGGCTTGCAGGTGCGCCAGGTCGACCAGGTCATTGAGCAGCCAGGTGATCTTGACCGCCATCGCATCGATGCGCGCCAGCGCGGTATCGAAGTAGAGGGCGTCCGCTTCGGGCAACTGCGCGGCTCGACGGCGGAGGAGGGCCACCCGGCCGCGAAGCGCCGTCAGCGGATTTTTCACATCGTGGGACACGGTGGCCAGGAACATGTCACGTTGCCGCACCGCGTCTTCCGCGCGCTGCCGCAGGTGCGCCTCACGGACCGCGAGCGCTGCCAGTGCTGCCAGCGCGGCGAGCTTCCGCTCGTCCTCCTCGCTGAAGCGGCCGGGCTCCTGGCTGAGCACACACAATGCCCCGAATGTGCCACTCTCGTCGACGAGCGGGACGCCGAGCCAGGAGCGCAGGCGGGCCTCCTCGGCCAAGCGCCGATTATAGGCGCGCGGATCGGTCAGCAGATCATCGGAGCGGACCGCGCGACCCTGGAGGAGCACCTGGCCGGTCAAGCCAGCGCTGGCCGGCTGCCGCCGCAGGGTCATCTCCTGCGCCAGGCCGCGGGTAGCGACGAACTCCAGCTCCTGGCCGCTGGGATCCAGCAGCGCCACCTGTGCCTGGCTGACGCTCACCAGGTCCAGGGTGGCATCGAGCACCCGCTCGAGCCGGGCGTGCAGATCCAGCTCGCTCCCGATGCTCAACGCCGCCCGATAGAGCGCGCGCGCCTCGCGCTCGGACTGCCGCAAGGCCTCTTCCAGATGTGTTCGGCTGGTGATGTCGGTCGCGATACCGCAGACGGCGTAGGCTTCTCCGAAGACGTCCAGTAAGGGGAACTTGACTGCCAGGTAGGTATGCGGGCCATCGGGCAGCCGGATGACCTCCTCCGTCTCGACTGGCGCCCGGGTTCGTAGCGCTCGCTGGTCGTTCTCTCGAAGGGTGTCGGCGACCTCAGGCGGGAACAGGTCGTAATCGGTCAAGCCCCGCACCTGGGCGCGGGAGACGCCGAGCAGCGTCTCGTAGCGGCGGTTGATCGTCAGGTAGCGTCCTTCCGTATCCTTGACAGAGATGACCGCGGGGGAGCCGTCCAGGATCGCCTGGAGGCGGCGTTCGGCCGCCTCCGCCTCGGCCCGCGCTGCCTGCTCCACGCGGAGCTGCTGAGCGCGCAGCTCCGTCTCCTGCTGCTCAGTGACGTCCTGCCCGGTCCCGGCCATGCGCACCGGCTGGCCTGAGGCGTCGACAAACACCTCTCCCCGGGCGTGCAGTACGCGGATCGTGCCATCTGGCCGGATGATGCGATGCTGAAACTCGAACGGCGCGCCGCTACGTGCTGCCTGCTCAACGTGCTGCTGAACCCGCTCGCGGTCATCCGGGTGGATACACTCCAGGAACGCGGCGAAGGTTGCCTGAAACTGCTGGGGGGCCAGGCCGTAGATCCGGTACAGCTCGTCTGACCAGGTAATGCGATCCTGGAGGACGTCCCATTCCCAGCTCCCCAGGTGCGCGATCCGCTGGGCCTCGGCCAGGCGCGCCTCGCTCTCGCGCAGCGCTGCCTCGGCCCGCCGCCGCTCGGCCACCTCCTCCTGTGCCTGGCGGAGCAAGCGAGCGTTGCTCACCGCCACCGCCACCGCGCCGGCCAGGCCGCGCAATAGGTCCTCATCGCCTGGGCTGAAGCGATAGCCGGGCTCGCGCATCACTTCCAGAACCCCGAGGGACTCGCCCGCCCGGAGCAGCGCTGCGCCCAGGTAGGAGCCGAGCCCGGTGCGGGCTGTGAACTCTGGCTCCTGCCAGACCGGGTGCGATGGGGCATTGGGGAGGTTCAGGATGTTGCTCCGGGCCGCGAGTCCGGAGACGCTCTGCGCCGGGAGCCGCTCGTCGAGCGCCCCGGGGTGGAGGTGGCCAACCGCTGCCGCGGCCCGCAGATCGCCGCTGGCATCGAACAGCCAGACGCGCGCGTAGGAGGCGTCCAACAGCGTGGCAGCATGCTGGACGGCGAGATCCAGCACCTCCCGCTCGTCCAGGTGCAGGGCCAGCGCCTGGGTCACCTCGCGCAGGGCACGCTCCCGGGCGGCCAGCCGGGCAAGCGCCGCCGCGGCCGCGCTGCCCTCGGCTCCCGGGTCGTCCGCCGGCGTCGTCACAACCCCTCCGTCTTGCTTGTCGGCCGCAGATCATACGCGCCTCCGCCGCGAAATCGCTACCTTACGCCGGGACGAACCATCCGGACCACGCGGCTGGCTGCTGCACCTCCCGTCCCGCGCTGTCGTCCGCGTCACCCCATCGCCGACTGACCGCGTGATTCCCCCCCCCACGCTCCACACACCAACGGGCTCTAGCGCCGGGCTCCGGTATGGCGTAGAGTGGGGCGAGCGGTTTCTGGCTGCCGCGGAGCCGTCGATGCGCCAGCTCCTCATACTTGTCGGGCTTGGCTTGCTCTGGCTCTGGCTGCTGGTGGCCTGGCAACATGTGCCTCCATCCCTGCCAGCAGACAGCTCGCCGCTCGCTATGCCGACGGTCTGTGTGGAGCACTGGGATGAGCAAGCGGAGCACCAGCCACAAGTCGAATGCTGGCAGGTGAAGAGCCGGCGATGACGTGCCCGGATCGAACGGCTCCTGCTGCGGACGGAGGTGCCGCCTGCGCTGCATGGCGGCAGCGGCCCGCGGGCCGGCCTGGCGGGCGCGGCGCCCTTCGCGACCTGCTCGCCCCCACCCTGCTCGGCCTCCTCGCACTGGCCGTGGCGACGCTGGCGGCGAGCGGGCTCGCCCCGGCGCGCTCCGCCGAGACGGCGCTTCATGTCCCAGGGAGCGCCTGCCTGGAGGAGTGGGAGCAGCGGCCCGACCAGGTCCCGTTCCAGAAGTGCTGGGCGCCGGTCAGCCCCTCTTCCCTCGGCTTCTCCCAGCGGGCTGCCACCCACCGATGAGCCAGGTCCAGGCCCGCCTGTTCTGGGAAAGCGCAGACGCCGATCGCTGGCGCGCGGCGCTGGCCGCGTACCCTGCCGTCATCGTGGCGCAGGGGGTGGCGGAGCTGGTTCAGCTCGATACCTGGTATCGCACCGAGCTCCCAGCGGTGCTGGCGCAGCGCTCGCCGGCCTGGCTGGAGCCGGACGAGCTCCTGGGCATCGTGCGCTGGAAGATGCGGCGCGGCGAGTGGCGCCCGCGCAACCTCGCCCTGGTGCGGGCCAATGAGCCCGACCAGGTGCGCCGCTGCTCCGAGCGCGCCTTCGCCGCTGTGCCGGATCCTCGGCGGCCGCTAGTGGAGCTCGCCGCGCTGGCGGGCGTTGGCCCAGCTACGGCCTCGGCCGTGCTGGCCGCCTACCGCCCGGACCTGTACCCATTTCTCGACGACCGCGTAGGCGCGGCGATCCCGGAGCTCGGCGTCCCGAGCTTCACTCTGGCCTACTACGTCCGCTACGCCGCTGCGCTGCGGGAGCGGGCGCGTGAGCTTGGCCCGGACTGGACCGCTCAGGCTGTGGGCCTGGCCCTCTGGGCCGCCTCTGGCGGCAAACAGGACGGCTGAATGGTCCCAAAAAGGGTATCTTTTCAACGGTTCACTGAGGTATGCTCACGTCACCAGGCGATCATCCTGTTACGCGCCGATCGCCGGCTTGGGAACGGACGTGGAGGCAGCAGCGCCGCGGCTCGGGCGTCAGCGGCGTGGCGGGAGGGAGAACCGAGATGCGCCTTCGCTCTTCATCATTCCTAGGCTCACTGCTCGCCGTGGGGTCGCTCGTGCTGCTCAGCGTGCCTTCCGTGTTCGCCGACGGGATCACCGGGCGAGGGACGTTCGCCGCGCAGGGGAGCGGCAGCGCCACGATCCACCTGCATGGGAGCGCGACGCTCACCGGCAGCGGAGTCCTGTTCGTCAAGGACAACGGTGGCGACGCTACGGTTCACGCCAATGGCCACGGCACCCGGACCGATCTCGGCAACGGCTGGGTTCGCTACGAGGGCACTGGACGGGCGACCGTCAGCGGGACGAACGTGAAGTTCATCGCCCAGGGCGACTCGCTCAGTGTGGTTGGCAGCGGGCGTGGCACGGCCAGCTTCACCGGCAGCGGCTCCTGCAGCGCGAACGGGCACACCTGCCGCCGTCGCTCCTCCCACTAGTGCCCAAGCACGGCCCCTCGCTCCCGCCACGTGGCTCTAGTGGCGCGCTCGCGTGGCTACCCCGCCGCGGGCCGCGCCGTGATCAGCCGTAGCACGCCGAGCGCACGCTGCTCCGACCGCTCCAGCCGGAGCCCGGCCAGGCGCACCAGCGCCTCGGCGTCGCGATCGCCATGGCAGGCGAAGCGGCGAAGCTGGCGGCGGAGCCCCAGCCGCTGCAGCGCGGCCAGTGGCCGCCAGCTACTCAAGCCGTGCTCCAGCAGGAGCACCCGACCGTCCGGGCGGCACACCCGACCCAGCTCCGCGTAGTAGCGCAGCGGGTCGGCCACCGTGCAGCCGGAGAGCGTCGCCACCACCGTGGCGAAGGTAGCGTCCCCGAACGGGAGCTGCTCCGCGTCGGCCAGGATCACCCGGCCGGCCGCGCCCTTCTCGACCGCGCGCCGCAGCATCCCCTCGCTCACGTCCACCAGCCACGGCCGCATCCCAGGCGGGTAATAGGGCAGATTGCTCCCCGTGCCGGCCGCCACCTCCACCGTCCGTCCCCGCGCCGCTGCCAGCACCTGCCGGCGCAGCCGCCCGAGGAGAAGCCAGTTCGCCACCTGCTCCATGCGGTCATAACGGGGCGCGAGCCGGTCGTACAGCGCCCGCGCCCGCCGGGTCTCCGCCTGCACCCCCGCGCCTCCGCTCCATCATCTCCTGCCCAGTGTACCGCCTTTCACCAGCCGCGCTGGCATAGCCCCTGCACCGCTCGTCTGAGAGGGGCTACGTCCCGGGCGACACGGAGGAGTACGGCAATGCGTCAACAGGAGCCGCGCGGCCCGGCCGAGGGCATGCGCGAGGCGGGGACCGACGATACGAACGTCCAGGTTGGCCGCGAGGGTATCCAGAATGGGGTCCGCGAGGCGGGCACGAACGACACCAACCCCGGAGACGCCGATCCAGGTGCACCCAGCCGCCCGGGCGTGATCGGCGGGCATGACATTGGCGCCGAGGACCAATCGGGTGCCAGCCCTCTGAGCAAGGGGGCTGCGGACCACTCCACGTCAACGCGCAAGGCGTAGCGCCAGGGCGGGAGGGCGTCGGACTGGCATGCTTCCTGCCTGGCTGGCCGCCAGGCACCGCTCTGCCGTCAGGAGGGAGAGGATGGCAATGCACTCGCAGCAAGGTCAGTACGTTGTTGCTGGGATCAGCCCGCGCGTCGGACCGAAGGGTGAGCACCGGGTGGGGATGGACGTGGTGATGCCGGCCCAGCTCCAGGCGCTGGTTGGGCAGAAGGTGACCCGCCAGCAGCTCGACGACCTGGGCGCGCGCCGCGAAGGGGACGACCTGGTCCTCACCTACGGCGACCAGGACTGGGTCATTACGCTGCAGCCAGAGACGTAGGTCCGCGGCCGCGGACCTGCTTCCAGGCGCGGAGAGGGGCCTGTCTACTCGGCGACGGCCTGGTAGACGTGGGGGAGCCAGGGTACCGTGTCGTAGCGCTCCAGGTCGCCCGGGTCGATCCAGGCCAGCGCCTGGTGCTCCCAGTTGAGCCGTGGCTCGCCGCTGAGCAGCTCGAACAGGAACGGGTGCACTAGCCAGGGGGGACGCTCGGCCGGCTCGCCGAGGGGGACCGGCGCCCCGGCCCGGACCAGCGCGACCTGCTCGCGGGATAGTCCAGTCTCCTCCTGGAGCTCCTCCAGGGCATGCTCCAGCGGGTCGGCGCCATCCGGGAGGTAGCCGCTGATGCCGTGCCACTTGCCCGCGGCGCTTTCCACCAGGTCGCTGCGCTTGAACAGGCACACCCGGCCATCGCGGCGGAGGAAGCAGGTGACGACGCGCTGAGGCGGGCCGCCGCTGTCGCGCCGGTAGCGTTGCCAGGCCCGCCGCCAGCGGCGGACCGCGTCGGGACCGGCGTCCGCGGGCGGCGGCACTCCCTGCGCCGCCAGCCGCTCGGCCAGCCAGCCGTGCAGGCCCTGGTTAGGACGAGGCCCACCGAGCAGCGCCCAGGCCTGGCCGGCGCGCCAGGCGAACACGGGGCTACCCCCGCGCTGGTGCAGGGCTGCCAGGTCAGCCGGGATGAGCCCCAGCGGCTCCGCCGTTCCCCCGGCGCGGCGCAGCTCGGCCAGGAGCCGTCCATGGGGATCGGGCAGCACGTGGGCGTGGGCGTGCTCGCGCTCGGACTCGCTGGGCCAGTTCTCCACCACAGTGGCCAGCCCAAGCTCGCCCGCGGTGAAGGCGTCGATCCGCCCAAGCAGCTCGCGCAGCTCAGCGTCGGCCTCTGGGAGCAGGGCGGCGAACGAGGGTAGATGCTCGCGCGGCAGCAGCACCAGGTGGCCGGGCGCGAGCGGGCGCTGGGCAGTGGCGAGTGCGAAGCGCCGCGTCTCGGCCAGCAGCAGCGGCTCGAGCTGGTCGGCTTCGCAGAAGGGGCACCCCGGCACGCGACGACGCATCCCGGGAAGGGTTGCGCCGCCGGGGCTCCGCTGTCAAGCCATTCTGCTCCGCGGTGCTGATCCCGCTACGCGGCGTCCAGGCGCGGCCGCTGGCGGCGGTAGTCGAACACCCCGCTCGCCTGCTGGTAGGCGTGCGCCAGCCGCAGTACCAAGGCGTCGTCCCAGGGACGGCCGATGATCTGCAGTCCGAGCGGCAGCCCTTCCGGCGAGGCGCCGCAGGGAGTGGACAGCGCCGGGAAGCCGAGCAGGTTCGCCAGGCGGGTGAAGCGGATCGGGGGAATGGCCGGCGGGGGCGCCTCGATGAGCGGGGCGGGCTCGGGGTTGGTTGCGCTGAGCAGCACGTCGACGTCCCGCAGTGCCGCCGACGCCTCGCGGATGAGCAGGGCGCGGATTCGCTGCGCTTTCAGATAGACCGGGCCGGAGAACAGTGCACCCAGCTCCAGCCGCTCGCGGACGTCGTCGCCATAGTCCTGAGAGCGCTCCTGGAGCAACGGGCGATGGTGCTCGGTCGCGGCGACGAACATCAGCACGGTGCTGGCCGGCACGGCCAGCACCTCGTGTGGCAGCTCCACCTCCTGAAGCTGCACCCCGAGGCCCTCCAGCACCTGCCCGGCATTCAGCACCGCCTGGCGCACCGCTGGCGCGGCGAGGTCGAGCTGCTGCCGGAGCAGCCCGGCTCGCAGCCCGCGTACATCCTGCTCCAGCGCGGCGCTGTAGTCGGGGATCGGCACGTGAGCTGAGGTCGGGTCGCGCGGGTCGTACCCGGCCAGCGCCTGGAGCAGTAGCGCGGTATCGCGGGCGTCGCGGCCATACGGGCCGGAGTGGTCCAGGTCCGCCGCCACGGGGTAGATCCCGAAGCGGCTGAGCAGCCCGTAGGTCGGCTTCAGCCCGGTGACTCCGCAGTAGCTGGCCGGAGTGCGGATCGAGCCGCCGGTGTCGGTGCCCAGCGCCAGTGTGGCCATCCCGGCGGCGAGCGCCACCGCCGAGCCGCCGCTCGAGCCACCGGGGACGCGGCTCGAGTCCCAGGGGTTGCGGCAGGTGCCGAAGTGCGGGTTGATGGTGGTGCTGCCGAAGGCGAACTCGTGCAGGTTGGTCTTCCCGATCAGCACCGCCCCGGCCCGGCGCAGTCGCTCGACCGCGTCGGCGTCCCACGTCGGCACCCGATCGACCAGGATCCTGGCCCCGGCGGTGGTGCGGACGCCCGCCGTGTCGTACAGGTCCTTCACCGCCACTGGCACGCCCTGGAGCGGGCCGCGGTCCTCCCCGTTCCGCAGCTCGGCCTCGGCCCGGCGGGCGTCCTCCAGGGCGCTGTCGGCCATCACGGTGATGAAGGCGCGCAGCCGGCCATCGTAGCGGTCGATCCGTTCCAGCAGTGCCCGCGTCACCTCCACCGGCGACAGCGAGCGATCGCGGTAGTGTCGGCCCAGCTCAGCGGCGCTGAGATAGCCGAGGTCGGCGCTGTCAGCCATGCGTCTGCTCCGGGCTGAACGCCTCCAGGGAGAAGAACGTCGCCGGCTCCACCCCGGCCAGCTCCCGCTCGTCCACCGCCGCCAGCGCCGCCAGCACCGCCTGGAGCTGTGGTAGCAGCCGCGCTGCCCGCTCGTCGTCCAGCCGCACGCCCGCCAGCGCGGCCAGCTCCCGCACCGCCATGACCGTCAACTGCGCCGTGTCATCCGCCATCTGTCGCTCCTCACTGCACGCTCCACACGTCCTCTGGTCGCCCCTCGTCCAGCGCCTGCTGCACCTCGCGCGCCAGCCGTCGGGCGTGCTCGCCCAGCCGCGGGGAGATGTTGCCGGCGAGCAACTGTTGCTCCAGATCGTCCTGGTCGATCACCTCCGGCGGCTGGCCGGGCAGCCAGAGCACGTCTACCTCCAGGTCCAGGTAGCGCACGTGGTCAGGGTATAGCTCGGCCGGGGTCCCGATGTTGTACAGCTCGCCCAGTAGCGTCCCATCGGCGCGGAAGTAGGCTCGGCGGGAGATCCAGCTCCCTTCGCACACCTCGAGCAGGCCGAAGTCCCCCTCGCGTTTGGGCAGGTTCAAGGAATCGTAGAGTCCGCCGCCGCGAAAGCGCCGCTCCAGCACCAGCAGTCCGTTGCGCCAGCAGCCAAACCGGCCGCGCAGGTCGTAGGCGCGGCCGTCGGGCTTGACGTGGCGGATCGGCAGCGGCATCCCCCGCTGGTAGCGTCGCTTCACCAGGTCCTCGCGCAGCCGGCGGGCCAGCTCCGGCCCCCGCCCCGGAGCGCGTGCCAGGTCGCGCTCCGCCTGGTCCACCCGTTCGCTCTGGATTGTCTTCAGGTAGTGATGCCCAGGTAGCGTCGGCGTCACCCGGCAGCGGAGCCCATCCAGCGCCTGCTTGACGGGCGCGGGGAATTCGAAGGCGACCCGCGTCATCCCCTCGGGGGCCTCCATCCGGCACAGCGCCGGATCGGGCAGCGCTGCCAGGAGGATCGCGACGACGCTCTCCACCGCGGCGCATCGGCCCTCCACCACCACGCCCTGCCGGTCGTAGCGGTCGTAGATCGTGACGTCGGCCGGGCCCGGCGCCGGCGGGGGGTGGACCCGCGTCCGGATGATGGGCGAGGGATCGACGATCCGACAGCCGCGCTCGAGCAGCAGGATGGTGAGCGCGGTGGTGTAGATACCCCGGAGGTGGACGCGCGGCTTCCCACTGCTCAGGCTGTTCATGATGACGAATGCTAGGACAAAGTGGGAGGGCGTGGGTAGTGGCGGCTACGGAAAACGGAGCGTAGTCTGCAGGTGGTCTTCGCCGACGACCGCGCCGGGAAACTCGCGCGTCGCCTGTTCCAGGTAGTCGCGCGGACGCTCTAGTGACGGACTGAAGTGGGTCAGCCACAGCCTCCGCGCCTGGGCCTGGCGCGCCAGCCGCGCCGCCTCGGAGAACGTCATGTGCTTCCGCTCTTGGGCCCGATCGAGCTGGCTGTCGTCGCCGTAGGTCCCCTCGCAGATCAGCAGGTCCACCTCGTGGAAGAATGCTGGCATGGCGGGCGTCGGCCGGGTATCGGTGACGTAGCCGAGCGCCAGGCCAGCGCGCTCCTCCCCCAGCACCTCTCCGGGCTCTACTCGCCGGCCGCCCCACTGCACCGTCTGGCCCTGCTGGAGCAGCTTCCAGAGTTCACGCGGCAGCCCCAGCGCCTCCGCTCGCTCCGGGGCGAAGCGGGGGGCGCGGGGGAGGTCGAAGCGGTAGGCCAGGCAGGGTATTCCGTGGTCGGCAGCCAGCACTTGGGCGCGGAGCCCGATCGCCTCGAACGTCTCGCCGCCGCGCAGTTCCGCGCAGCGCAGCGGATACGGCAGACACGGCGCGATCCGCCGCTGCCCCTCCACCACTGCCGCCAGGCCGACCGGGCCGTAGAGGCTGACCTCCTCGGTGCGGTCGCTATTGGCGAGCATGAGCAGCATCCCCACCAGGCCGGCCACGTGATCGGCGTGGTAATGGCTGATGCAGATCGCGTCCAGCGGCTTGAAGCCCCAGCCCACCTGCTTCAGGCTGATCTGCGTCCCTTCGCCGCAATCCAGTAGCAGCAAACGGCCCTGCACGCGCACCAGCACACTGGACAGCCAGCGGCCGGGGAGCGGCATCATCCCGCCAGTGCCGAGCAGACAGACGTCGATCATGGCCTCCTCAGAGCAGGGAGTAGACCGGCCGGTTCGCCGCGGCCGGCGGAACAGGCGGGACTTAAGGACCGTGGAGGGCCGGTACCAGTGGAAGCCCCGGACTCACCCGCGGGCCGCTGGCAGCGGCCGCGGTCAGTGCGATGATACGACCGTGCTCGGGCGGGCCGCTGTCAGGCGGCGCCGCCACCTGGGGGTAACAGCATGGCAGGCTTTCACGGGCGCCTCTGGCTCGACCTGGCTCAGCAGCACGCGTTGGATCTCCGGCGCGCCGGGCATCACCAGCGCCGGGTTCGCCGTCTCGCCGCCGGGCAGCGGCGCCCCTGGTATAGTGTCCTGCTTGACCTCCTCAGGCTGTAGATAGCTGCGCGCCCCGAGCAGTGTATCGTGCCTGCCTGTGCCCAGCCACCCGAGCGAGGTGGCCGGCCCCGGGCCCGGGACCGCGATCCGGCTACTTGAGCTGGCTGGCCAGCACCGCCGGATCGCTCGTCGGCAGCGCGCAGGTGAAGCGCTCGCAGACGAAGGCCGTCGCCCGGCCGTCCAGCGGCTCACGACCATCCAGCAGCGGCACCACCACCTGGCTGCTCGGGCCGTCCGCGCCCGCCACCACCTTGTTCGGCAGGTAGCGCTGGAATACCGTTCGCAGCAGCGCCTGAGTATCCTCCCGCGGCTGCGGGCCGAGCACGACAATCTCCTTGGGCGTCGACAGGTAGAAATCCAGCGCCTCCAGCAGATGCCCGAAGGCAGTGGGATACTGGCGGAGCTGCTCGGCCAGGGAGCGCAGCACGGTGGCCGCCGGCCGCTGGTACTCGGCGTTGCCGGTGAACGTGGCCAGGCGGAGCAGCGTCTCCACCGCGGCCGAATTGCCGCTGGGCATCGCGTTGTCCGTCACCTCGCGCGGCCGGGCCACGAGCTGCTCCTGGTCGTGGCCGGTATCGTAGAACGCCTCGTCGCCCGGCTCCCAGAACAGCGCGAGCATCTGGTCCGCCAGCTCGCGGGCGGCACGGAACCAGCGCGGGTCGAACGTCGCCTCGTAGAGCGTCAGCAGCCCGCCGCTGTACAGCGCGTAGTCCTCCAGGTAGGCGGGGATGCGGGCCTGGCCGTCCTTGAAGGTCCGCAGCAGCCGGCCATTCTGCCAGAGCGTGCCCAGCACAAACTTGGCGTTGCGCACCGCCAGGCCGCGGTAGTCGGGGCGCTCCAGCACGCGCGCCGCCTCGGCGAAGGCCCGCAGCATCAGCCCGTTCCAGGCGGTGATCACCTTCTCATCGCGCCCCGGGCGAACCCGCTGCTCGCGGGCGGCGTACAGCTTCGGCCGCGCCCACGCCACCACCGCTTCCAGCTCGGCCGGGGCCATCCCCAGTTCTGCGGCGACCTCGTCCAGCGGCCGCTCCAGGTGCAGGATGCTCCGATGCTCGAAGTTGCCCTGCGGGGTCACGTCGTACAGCGCGTTGAACGCCCGCGCGTCCCGCTCTCCCAGCACCGCGGCGACCTCCTCGGGCGTCCAGAGGTAGAACTTGCCCTCCACGCCCTCGCTGTCGGCGTCCTGGCTGGAATAGAAGCCGCCATGCGGCCCGGTCATCTCGCGGACGACGTAATCCAGTGTCTCCTCGGCGACGCGGCGGTACAGCACCTTGCCGGTGGCCTGGTAGGCGTGCAGGTAGAGGCGCGCCAGCAGCGCGTTGTCGTAGAGCATCTTCTCGAAGTGGGGCACCAGCCAGCGCGCGTCCACCGAGTAGCGGTGGAACCCGCCGCCGAGCTGGTCGTAGATACCCCCCCGCGCCATCTGTTCCAGCGTGAGCTCCACCGCGTGCAGCGGCTGCGGATCGCTCCAGCGCTTCCAGGCGCGCAGCAGGAACTCCAGTGTCATCGGCTGCGGGAACTTCGGCGCCCCGCCGAACCCGCCGTAGCGCGGGTCGAGCTGCCGCAGCGCCGCCGTCGTGGCCTGGCTCAGCAGCGTCTCCTGGAGCAGGTCCTGGCGCCCCGGCAGGGAGCGGTTCGCCTGCTCCAGGAACTTGCGCACCCGCGCCGCCTGCGCCACCACGTCCCCGCGCCGGTTTCGGTAGGCGTCGGCCACCGCCAGCAGCACCTGGGGAAAGCCGGGCATGCCATGGCGCGGCTCGGGCGGGAAGTACGTCCCGCCGTAGAAGGGCACTCCGTCAGGGGTGAGGAACACCGTCAGCGGCCAGCCGCCGTGCTGGGTCATCGCCTGCACCGCGCCCATGTACAGTGCGTCCAGATCCGGCCGCTCCTCGCGATCTACCTTGATGTTGACGAAGTGCTGGTTCATGAGTGCGGCGATTTGCTCGTTCTCGAACGACTCGCGCTCCATCACGTGGCACCAGTGGCAGGCGGAGTAGCCGATAGACAGCAAGATCGGCTTGTCCTCCTCGCGGGCTCGCCGCAGCGCCTCCTCGCCCCAGGGATACCAGTCGACGGGATTGTGCGCGTGCTGGCGCAGGTAGGGGCTCGTCTCGTAGATCAAGCGGTTGGTGTGCTTCGGCGCGGATTCGGGTGCGCTAGACATCGCGGCCTCCCAGCGGGCACGGCTGCGCCCGAGCGTCAGGCGCGCACAACCCGTACCGCGAGTGTAGGCCCCCGAGCCGCCGCGGACCAGGAATCGCCCGCTGCGATGCGTTCGTAATCCAGGCATCGCTCGGGTCTCGCTACGATAGCGGTGCGTGCACTCGGAGCAGGCGGGCCGTGGAACCGTACTACCGCGACGACCTGGTCACGATCTACAACACCGACGCCACCCACCTGGCGTTCCTGGACGACGCCAGCATTGACCTGACCATCACCTCGCCTCCGTACAATCTGGACGTCTCCTACAACGGGTACAAGGACGACCTCCCCTACAGCGCCTACCTGGAGTGGGTGGCGCTCTGGGCGCGGGCGCTGTACCGCGTCTCCCGCCTCGGCGGCCGCGCCTGTGTGAACGTCCCGCTGGACACCAACAAGGGCGGCAAGCGTGCGGTCTACGCCGACTACGTGCGGGTGTTCCTCGCCGCGGGCTGGCAGTACCAGACCACGATCGTCTGGAACGAACAGAACATCTCCCGCCGCACCGCCTGGGGGAGCTGGCGCAAGCCCTCCGCTCCCTTCGTCACCGCGCCGGTGGAGATGATCCCGGTGTTCTACAAGCAGCGCTGGCATCGGCCCGACGCCGGCAAGCACTGGAGCATCGACGCCCGGGACTTTCAGGACTGGAGCCTGGGCTGCTGGACCTTCCCCGGCGAGAACCCGCGCCGGGCAGGGCACCCGGCCCCCTTCCCGGAGGAGCTGCCCCGGCGGTTGCTCCTGCTGTACTCCTATGTGGAGGACGTCGTCCTCGATCCCTTCCTCGGCTCCGGAACGACCTGCCGGGTCGCCAAGCGCCTCGGCCGGCGGTCTATCGGAGTAGAGGTGGACCCGGCCTACTGCGAGCGCGCGGCGGCGGCCGCGCGGAGCGAGCCGCTCCCCGGGAGCGAAGCGATCCGTAGTTGAGCGCCGCGGCGCTCCAGTGGGAAAGGGCGCACCGGCTCACGCTGATCTGGCCGACACGCGGCCCAGACTTCCTGGAACGTCGAGCAGGCTAGCCGCGACGGGCGACGGGGAGGGCGATGTCCTGGCCGAGCGATTCGAGCGTTTCCGCCAGCGCCTGCTCGAAGATATCCAGGATCTCGTCCATCTCCGCCGCGCTGGTTGTGAGCGGCGGCGCCAGCGCCACCATCCAGTGGCTGGCGCGCAGCAGCAGCCCGCGTCGGCGCGCCGCCTCGCGCACCCGGATGCCGAAGTTGACCGTGGCGTCGAAGCGCTGCCGGGTCTGGGGCTCCTGGACGAACTCCACCCCCACCAGCAGCCCCTCGCCGCGCACGTCGCCGATCACCGGGAACCAGCGCTGCATCGCGCGCAGCCGCTCCTGCGCCTGCGCCCCACGCGCTCGGGCGTTGTCGATGATCCCCTGGTCCAGGAGCTGGCGGATCGCCGCGATCCCAATGGCGCAGGCGACCGGGTTGCCGCCATAGGTGTGCCCGGCGTGGAACTGCACCATTGCCTCGGGCTCGCCCCAGAACGCCTGGGCGACCCGGTCGGTGAGGACGTTGGCCGACAGCGGGGCGTAGCCGCCGCTCATCCCCTTGCCCAGACAGAAGATGTCCGGCCAGGTGTCCCAGAGCTCGGCAGCGAACAGCGCGCCCGCCCGGCCAAAGCCGGTGATGATCTCATCGTAGATCAGGATGATGTCGTAGCGGTCGCACAGCGCGCGGATCCGGGGCAGGTAGTCGCGCGGCGGGACCACCACCCCGGCCGACATTAGGATCGGCTCGGTAATGAAGGCGGCGATCGTCTCCGGCCCTTCGAGCTGGATCACTTCTTCCACCAGCCGGGCGTAGGTCTCGCCGACCGTCTCGGGCGTGCCGGGGAACGGCGGGCGGTAGGGATCGGGGGTGTGCAGGTGGATGAATCCGCCCGGCAGCGGCTCGTAGGGTGCCCGCCAGCCCGGCCAACCGCCAGCGGCCAGGGCGTGCCCGGTGGCGCCGTGGTAGGCGCGATAGTGGCTCAGCACCTTGTACTTGGTGGGCGTGCCGGCCTGCTTGTGGTACTGCCGCGCCATCTTGATCGCCGCCTCCGTCACTTCCGAGCCGCCCGAGAGCAGCTTGACGGTGGTGTACTGGGGCGGGGTGATCTCCAGCAGGAGCTGGGTCAGCTCCAGCGCCCGATCGTTGGTGGCCAGCGTCGGGCAGGCCATCGCCAGCCGCTCGAGCTGGCGCGCCCCGGCTTCGGCCAGTACCCGATTGCCGTGGCCAAGATTGGCGCAGAAGGTGCCCGACAATCCATCGATGTAGCGCTTGCCGTCGACGTCGGTCACCCGGATCCCTTCGCCCGAGCTCAGGATCAGCGGATCCTCCACGAACTGCTTCATCTGGACGAAGTCCACCATCACGTGGCGCGCAAGCTCTTTCATGCTCTCTCCTGGCGGCCGGTGGCCGGTGTGCTGGCAATTATGGCGGACCCGGGTGCTGCGCACTGGCGAGCACCGTGGACACCTGGTCGAGGGTGGTCAGATGGTAGTGGTACGGCTGGCCGACGGCCAGGTCGTTCCGCTCGCCCGCCCGTTCCAGCCGCAGGGTGAGCATCCCGAGGGTGTACGCGCCCCGCAGCTCCTGCGACCCACCGTCGCCGACGAAGGCGCAGGCACTCGGCGCAACCCCCAGATCCTCGCAGGCGCGCAGGTAGATGCCGGGATCGGGCTTCAGGATGCCAACCTCGCACGAGAGGACGAGCGTGTCGAGCAGCGCAGCCAGCCCCAGGGAGCGGATCGCCTCCGCCGCCTGGCAGGAGCAGTTGCTCACCAGCCCGAGCCGCAGCCCCTGTTGCCGGAGCACGGCCAGCGTCGGGCGAGTGTCGGGATAGAGCTGGACCGCGGCGCGCCAGGTGGCGCGCTCGAAGTCGGCCAGCGCGGTGAGCTGTTCCTGGGGCAGGATGCGGCCGAGCTGGCCGAGCACCGTGGCCAGCTCCTGCTCCAGTGGCCCGAGCTGGCCGAGCGAGCGGGCCTGGAAGGTGGCCCGCCAGGCGTCGAAGAACGCCTCCTCCGGGACGCCGGCGCGGTGTGCCAGCTCGCGGCGTGCGGCCAGGACGCGCTCGGTCTGGATCTTTCCCAGCGTGTCGTAGAAGTCGAACAGAACCGCCTGGATCACCGCGCCTCGTCCAGCAAGCGCCACAGCTCGTCGCGCCAGACCGGCTCGGCCGGTTGCGCTCCGGTGGGGCCGATCAGCACCCGCTCACTCGCGACGATCTCGCCCACTACAGTAGCTGGGATGCCGGCGGCGGTGAGCGCGGCGACCATCGCCGGGCCATCCTCGCAGGCGATCAGCAGCGCTCCGCTGGAGATCAGCTTCAGAGGGTCCGCTCCAAGCGCCTCGCAGATCGCCCGGGTTTCGGGCAGCACCGGGACGTCGGCCCGGCGCAGCCGGTAGCCGACGCCGGAGGCCTCCGCCAGCTCCCACAGCGCGCCCAGCACCCCGCCCTCGGTCGGATCGTGCATCGCGGCGGCGCCGTGCCGAGCGGCGAGCAGCCCTTCGGGCACCACGCTCAGCCGTTCCACGAAGCGCCGGGCACGCTCCAGCGTCGCCTCCGGAACCCGCCCGGCCAGCCGATCGGCCAGGTCCGTGGCGAGGATCGCCGTGCCCTCCAGTCCCGCCGCCTTGGTCAGCACCAGCGCCTGGCCGGGCCGGGCGCCAGCGGAGGTGACGACGCGGTCGCGTGGGGCGCGGCCGACCGCGGTCATGGCGATGATCGGGGCGACCAGCCCGGGCGTCACCTCGGTGTGGCCGCCCAGCACCTCGATGTCCAGCTCGCGCGCGGCGCGGTCGATGTCCGCCATCGTTCGGGCGACGTCGTCCGGGCTGGCCTGCTCGGGGTACAGCAGCGTCGCGAGCACGCCGACCGGGGCGGCGCCCATCGCCGCCAGGTCGTTACAGGCGACGTGGACGGCGAACCAGCCGGCCTGCGTGCTGGCGCCGGTGATCGGGTCCACCGTGATGACGCAGGCCTCGTCGCCCATCGCGATCACCGCCGCGTCTTCCCCCAGCGCGGCGTGGACGAGCACGTCGGGTCGGCGCACTCCCAGCCGGCCGAGCACAAGCTGCCGCAGCTCCGCGGGGGAAAGCTTGCCCGTCCGCACGCTAGCCGCTTCCGGCCCGGCGAGTTTGCCGGCGCGGACGGCCTGCCGGCCTGGCCGAAACGCGCCAGCAAGCCGGCCGATTGATGCACCGAGGGGCCATTGGTCCTGGCCGAAGCCATCCTTTCGATGGAGTACGTGGGCGGGGCCCGGGAGCGAACGATTCTACCAGTGCGGCCCGGGCGTACCGCGCGTCCTGGGTGGCCGGGATGTCAGAGCGGCGCGCTGCCGGTGAGCAGCCGCGCCTTCTGCTCGCGGTGCTTGCAGTCGGGATTCAGGCAGCCCGGACAGAGCGCGGCGGGGGCGCTCGCCTCGGCGTTGAGCGCCTGGGTGACGCACTCGCCGATGAGCCGGGCGAGGTCGGGATGGGTGCCGATGCGGTCGGCCAGGATGAGTGGAACGGTGGGATGGCGGGCCTGCGCCTCGGCCATCAGCCGCGGGATATCGTGAATCAGGTGGCGGCCCGGATGCAGAAAGCAGGGGAGCACCACGATCTGCTCGGCGCCAGCGGCGACGCGGGCATCAACCGCCTGCGCCAGTGACGGCTCGCACAGCTCCATGAACGCCGGCTCCACGTTTGGCCAGCCGGTCAGCGTCTTGACCACGCCGGACAGCTCGAGAAAGTACTCGCGCGCCTCTGGGGCGCGGCTGCCATGGCTCAACAGAATGACATCGGTGCGCATCACTGCTCCAGGTGGAACCTGCCGGAATGGTACCTGCTCACGCCGCCCGGATGCAGCCTGGCCCGCCGCTCCCTCTGCGAGAAGGAGCGTGCCCGCGCCTGTATCTTGAACCGTGCTGAGCAGGCGCGAAATGGAGTACTTGCGTCCCCAGGCCCTGGCAATCCGTCTCGTCAGCGTGACGATGGGTGGCCTGCCAGCGACCCAGCCGCTGTGTTTTGCAGCTATAACGAAGGGAACGGCGCCTGAAGCTGTCTGAGGCACACCTGGAGGTACCAGCGTTGTTGGTGGAGCATGGCGGCCGCCGGCCGCGGATCGACCCCACCGCCTGGGTGGCGCCGACCGCGGTGCTCTCCGGCGCGGTCAGCGTTGGACCCGGCGCGGTGATCCTGCACGGGGCGGTGCTCACCGCCGAGAGCGGAGCGGATCTCATCGTCGGCCGCGAGTGCGTGGTCATGGAGCAGGCGGTGCTGCGCGCAGCAGGACGCTTCCCGCTCCAGCTTGGAGAGCAGGTGTTGGTGGGACCGCACGCTTACCTGACCGGCTGCACGGTTGGAGCCCGCTGCTTCATCGCCACCGGGGCGATGGTCTTCAATGGTGCCAGGCTTGGCGAGGCGTGCGTCGTCGCCCTGGATGGCAAGGTGCACGTCGACACTGAGCTGCCGGACGGAGCCCGTGTCCCGATTGGCTTCATCGCGTTTGGCCGGCCTGGCCGCATCTACCCGCCCGACCAGGCCCCGGTCGTCCACGCGGAGCTGGATCGGCTCAGCTTCGTCCGCTACGTGTTTGGGATCGAGCCTGAAGGCAAGCGCCGGGCGCAGATCATGGACGAGCTGCTCCGCAAATACACCCGGGCGCTGGCTGCCCACCGGAACGACCAGGTGGTCGAGCCAGAGGGTTCGGAACAGTCGGACGGGTGAGGCTCGAGCGGCCGCTACTCGAGCCCGAGGCCGCGTGTTGCTGGGCCCTTCTCGGGCGCGCCGCCCCGCTCTCCTGCTGACATCACGGTAAAGCCGGCCCGCTCCAGCGCCTCGCGCAGGACCACCGGATTCGTCGCGCCGGGATCGAACTCCACCCGGACCCGCAGCTCGATGGACTCCGGGTCCGATCCCGCCATCTGCGCACCCAGCACTCCCGGCATCTGGCGGAGCAGCCGCGCGCATTCCGCTTCCCGGCCCTGGAGATCGGCGCGCTGGATGTACAGCTCGGCGATGTCTCGTGCCATGCCTCAGCCTCCCGCCCAGCGCTATGCACCGCTCGTGCCAGCAGCGTGGCCAGCTCTGCCATCCACGAACAGCCCGGGTGGCGATAACGGTCGCGGGCTACCAGCAGCGCAGCGAGCGGCGGAGCACCTCGCCCAGCACCTGGGGGTTCAGCGGCCGGGGACAGCCGCCGTGCATCCGCTGCTGGGCCATGCCACCCTCTACCAGGGCGGGTACGTCGCTCTCGCGGTAGCCGATCGCCTCCAGCCCATTCGGAAAGGCGATGTCGCGCATCAGGGCGCGCAGCGCGTTCGGCAGCACGTCGTGGCCCTCGGTAATCGACACCCCCTCTACGTTGGCGCCCAGGAGCCGTGCCGCGTGCAGGTGCCGTTCCGGGCAGGCCGGGTAGGTGTACTCGAAGGCGGCCGGGGCGGTCAGGCTCACCGAGATGCCATGGGGCACCATCGGCTCGTGGACCGGGTAGCCGGGCGGGACGTAGTCCCGCACCCGGCCGGCGATCGGGTAGGCCAGGGTGTGGGGGATATGGACGCCCGAGTTGCCGAAGCCGACGCTGGCGAACGTCGCCGCCAGCGCCATGTCCGTGCGCGCCTCCAGGTCGTAGCCGTTGGCTACCGCCCGGCGGAGCGAGCGGCCCACCAGTTCGATCGCCTTCTCGCACCACAGGTCGCTGATCGGGTTGGCGCCGAGGTAGATCGGCCGCTCGGCTGGACTGGGCCAGGCCGGCCGTGCGTCGTAGCGCCGGCTCGTATACGACTCCAGCGCATGGAACAGTGCGTCCATTCCCGCCGCGGCGGTCACCTCGGGTGGGCAGGTCAGCGTATTCAGCGGGTCGACCAGCGCCAGTGCGGGGCGCAGGAAGCGGTGCGCAATGCCCGTCTTGGTCTTGAGCTCCAGAATGTCCAGCACCGCCACAGCGGTGGTTTCACTGCCGGTGCCGCTGGTGGTGGGGATCGCGATCAGCGGCCGCAGCGGCCCAGGCACCGGGCTCCCCCGACCGAGCGGCCGATTCACGTACTCGTACAGGTCGGCCGGATACGTGGTGAAGAGATTGATCGCCTTGGCGGTGTCCATCACGCTGCCGCCGCCGACCGCGACAAAGCCGTCGAACGAGCGGTCGCGGGCAAAGCGGATCGCCGCCTCGAACGACTCGTCGGTCGGCTCCACGTGGACCTCGTCGAACACCTCGGCCTGGACGCCCTCCTCCTCCGCGGCAGCGCGCACGCGGTCGGCCAGGCCAAGGCGAGCGATGGTCGGATCGGTCACGATCAAGGCGCGGGTCACCCCCAGGCGCCGCAGGTCGAACCCGACCTCCTCCGTCGCCCCCGGGCCAAACTTGATCGGTGGCGTCTCCATGGCGAAGATCGATTCCGTAGGCATGGGCTGTCGCGACACCACGCTGCTACCCCCTGCACGCGAGTCCCGAGCTCAGAGTACCCCGCCGTCGTTCGCGATGAAAAGCCTGGTAACAGGTATGTACAGGCTTCCTGGGATGTGGTACACTATCTACTGCTGGGACGTTTCGCACAGGCTGGCACGTGGGCGTCGACACGCCGAGGCTTTTCCGGCTCGCTCTCCCCCAACTCGCGCTGACGAAACCCACCAAGCTCTTTACTCAGGAGTCAGCGTTGAGTTACGCGGACAAGACCCTTACCTGCCGCGATTGCGGTCGGGCGTTCATCTTTACCCGGGGCGAGCAGGAGTTCTACGCCAGCCGCGGCTTCACCAATGAACCGGGACGCTGCCCGGATTGCCGCCAGGCGCGCCGGTCCAGCCGGGGCGAGTCAAGCGGCTATTCCTCGGGCAGCAGCTATTCCACCGGCGGGTACTCCACTGGTGGCTATTCCTCGGGCGGCAGCGGCAGCTATGGCCGGCGCGAGCTGTTCACTGCCACCTGCTCCTCGTGTGGCAACGAGGCGCGCGTGCCCTTCCAGCCGCGTGGCGACAAGCCGGTCTACTGCTCGGACTGCTTCTCCAAGCTGGGCGGTGGGTACTCTTCCCGATCCTCCCGCTACTAAGCTCACGATCAGAGCGAGATGAGCGGGGCCAACAGCCCCGCTCAATCTGTTTAATCAACCCAGTGGCGGCGTGAGCCGCGGGCCACAGCAGAAGGCTCAGGGTGAGGGGAGACATGGCTGATCCAGCCGCAGTGCGGGCGCTGACGTTCGACTGCTACGGAACACTGATCGATTGGGAGACGGGCATTCGCGCGTATCTGCGGCGCGTGCTCGAGCGCAAGGGCGCCCGCCAGGTAGACCCGGAGCGCTTCTACCAGCACTGGTACTACCAGTGCGAGCTTCCCACCATCGCCGGGCCGTTTCTGCCGTATGACCAGGTGCTGCGGACCAGCCTGCAGCGGGCGCTGCGTGACTTCGGCCTGACAGTCGAGCCTGATGATGGGGTGGATTTCGGGGAAGACATGAAGGCCTGGTCTCCCTTCCCGGATACCCACGCAGTGCTGACCCGGCTCAGCCGGAGGTACCCGCTGTGCATCATCTCCAACACCACGCGGGAGATCATCGCCGCCAGCATTCGGCTCATGGATGTGCCGTTCACCCAGGTCGTCACCGCGCAGGACGTGGGCGCCTACAAGCCCGATCCGCGCCCGTTCGAGGAGGCGCTGCGGCGGCTGGGTCTGCCCGCCAGCCAGGTGCTGCACGTCTTCCAATCCCAGGTAGTGGACCTGCCGCGGGCCAGGCCGATGGGCTTCCAGACTGCCTGGATCAATCGACAGCGGGAGCAGCTCGCCCCCGGGCGGCCGGAGCCCGACTGGACCTTCCCTGATTTGGCGCCGGTGGCGGAGCTGCTGGGGGTCTGACCGCTCCCAGCACCGCGCGGCAGGCGCCTTACTCTGCCTGGACCCAGATGGCGCTGGCAGTGGCGATGTGGCGGTCCGACGAGAGCAGCTTCACAACGTACCAACGCTCACCGGACGCCGGGGCGGGCAGCGCAAAGACGCTCCGGGCTCGCCGGCCGCTGATCGGCTGGGCCGCCACCAGGCTCCCGCCGCTGCTGTAGACCTCCACCCGGGCCAGATCGCTGCCCCGCGGCGCTGCCTCCACATCCACCTCCAGCCGTAGCTCAGCGCTAGCCGGGGCGCGGAGCTGGCCACCCATCTCCACTCCATCCAGGCAGAGTGCCAGGTGCAGCCCGCGCTCGCGGGTGGCGTAGACGCGCCGGGCCACGAGCGCCTCGCGCAGTCCCTCCGCGGTGAGCGCCTCGGCGTAGACGCCCGCTACCGCGAGCTGGGGGCTGCCCCAGTCCCAGCGATGGTGGTCGGAGACGCCGATCGCGCCCAGGCGCCAGCCGTTGTCCAGCGCGCGCAGGTAGAAGGGGAAATAGTCGTCGTCGCGGTTGAAAATCTCCAGCGTCACCAACCGCTCGGCGGCTTCAGGGCGGAAGGCGAGGTGGTCGAACGTCCGCGGCTGCACTCCCGGGTGGTTGAAGCCGGCCAGGGGCTCGGCCATGCCGGGCTCGGCGGTGGCGAGCCAGCGCCAGAAGGGCGTCAGGTCCTCCTCGCCAAGCGTCATCGCGTCCACGTAGTCCTTACTAAACCAGACGTTCACGTGGCCCTGAACGCTGGAGGAGAACTCGAAGCCCCGCAGCGCCAGGAAGCCGTCCTGCGTGGCGAGCGTGGCCTGGCGCAGGGTGTCCTCCCACTCGGTCAGCCCCGGCGGGGGTGGGCAAGAGAAGGGTGTGGCGATGTTCGGGTAGTTGCGGCGGGTAATCAACGGGATGTTGAGCGATTCCGCGTGGTCGGTGAGCGCGGCGAAGTCGAGGCCGCGCTCACGCATCTGCGCCAGCGCCTGCTCGGGCCGGCCGCGCCCATCCGAGTAGCCAGTGTGATTGTGCAGATCACCAAAGTATAGGTTCATCAGTGGTCATTACTCATGCTCATGAGGACTTCCGCTCGGCAGGTACACCTGCTGGCCCGAGCGGAGCGCTGGACGCGGCACCGCGAGCACCCGGGCGACGCGTGGCGGAGCCCGGCTGACTCGCGCCGCTGTACTCCACTATAAAGGCGCTGGTAGCATCGCTGACGAGAACGGCGGCCGCCACGGGAGCGCAGGCACGGAGCCGCGCCTAACAGGACAGGGCCCTGGGCCGGAACACCGGTCCCGGCGCGGGTAGCCGGCGCCGGGACCGGCTCAGCCGCTAGCGCCGGGCGCGGCCGACGCTGATGCCGCCCAGCGGGCTGTACATCGCCTGGTTGAATGGCAGCGTGCCGGTGGGTGCTTGCGCCACCGGGAAGACGAACACCGCCTTGCCGGCTGCGAACGAGACGGACATGTAGTCGCCCAGCATCCGCCCACTGGACGTGTTCGGGAGCCAGGCGAGCTGCATCGGGCCGGCGAGCTGGGTGCTGGTGCTCCAGGTTGCGCCGCCATCGGTCGAGGAGACGAAACCGGCGTAGAGCTGGCAGGTGTCCCAGCGGCAGTGAGCATTTGTGTAGTAGTAGTAGATTAGCCCGAGGTGTGCCCCGCTGCCTGACGTGCTCACGTCCGCGCCGAGCCCGGGCAGGAAGTGATCCACCGTGCTGTTCGTCGCATCAATCGGGATGCGGGTCGTGGGCGACCAGGTAATGCCGTCGCTCGACGTGCTCATCACGATGTCGTTGGCGCTGCAGTCCGAGCGGAAGCGGCAGTCTGCCCAGACCACGTAGACCTTTCCGCTGCCATCCATCGCTACCGAGGGCGTGACGTAGCTAGCGCGCAGACCGCCAGCCACCTTGTGCCGGGTGAAGGTGTCGATCTCCGCCGGCTTGCTCCACGTCACCCCGCCATTCGTGGAGCCGATAGCCATCATCTTGTCGTTGGTGTTCTTGCGGTAGGCCATCACCACGGTGCCGCTCGGCTGGACGACCAGCTCACCGCCGAATCCGCCCGCGCCGTTAGCGTTGTTCACCAACGGGCTCCAGGTGAGGCCACCATCAGTCGAGCGGGTGAACTTCAGTCGCTGGCTGTCGCGGTAGTCATCCATCACCGCGTAGCAGTTGCCGTAATAAGGGCTCGAGACCCAGGTGTCGCAGGTGAGCCAGGGCTTGTCGTAGAAGCCGCCGCCGGATACGAACACCACGATGACCGGGTTCTGCCAGGTCAAGCCCCCATCGGTCGAGCGGCTCGCCAGAATTCCCAGCCCAAGCGAGGCCGGGCTTCGGAAGTCCTTCGAGAGGATGATCCAGACATTATGCTTCGGGTCATACGCCACGGAGGGATTGGTGTTCCGGTCGTACTGCCCGCCGGCGATCGTGCCTACCCCGGGCAGGTTCCCGGTCGTCCAGGTCTGGCCGGCGTCGGTGCTGGTGGCCCAGCTAATGTTCGTCCCCCCACCGCCGGTGGCATAGCGGCCGGAGACGAACGCGGTGACGACCGTGTTGCCGAACGAGAACGACGCGGGCTCGTCCTGCGTCGCGTGCTGCGCCCCGCTGTTGGTGTAGGGGTCGGAGCTAACCTGTACTACCGATACCGCGAGCGCGACGACAGTTGACGACAGCGTCAGCACAGTCGAAAGTGCCAGGGCCGCCAGGGCAACCGCTCGTCGGCCGAACCAGGTGCAACCAAACATGGATAATGTCCTCCTCGGGATCGCGGCTCAGGGCTGCCCGCCTGCGAGATGCCGCGCCCGGATCACGTCCCTTAGTAGAAAGCTCGAATCGCAGGGTAGGATAGAGCGCTCTGCCGTAACAGTTCTGTAACAGCAAGTGTTACAAGGCCGTACAACCTGGGCTGCCCGTGTTACGTCTCGATTACGCGCCTGGTGGCAGTCCACGGGCCTCAGCCCACGGCGCTCACCTTCCCAGTGATCGTCACCAGCAGATATCCTGGCCCGGGCTCTTTCCAGAACACCACCTCTACCCCGGGCTCCAGCGTGACCCGGCTGATCCCTTTGATAATCGCCAGGACGTCACCCACCCGGGCGTCTACGCGCCTCAGGCTTGGCCAGAGGGTGAGCAACACCTCCAATCCCAGAGCTCGGTTGCGTAGCCGTAGCTCGAACACCCGGCCGCCCTGCACCGCGAGCGGCCGCTCCGACACGCTTGCTCCAAGCAGTTCTGCTACCTGGGGAATGACCGCCTCATCGTAGGGGCGGTCCTTACCGCCGTTGCCCACGCTCCTCCTTCCTGAGCGAGCCTCCCTCCCGCCCAGGCTCGTTCGCGCTCACCGAAGAAGCGCCGCAGTCACCGTGTGCCTGGCGCATCGTAGCCTCGTGGAGGCGAGGTCGTGGGCAGGGCTGCAGCGGGCGTGCCGGTACGCCGCGGTACCGCTGCCACGGTGCGGAGGGTAAGCAAGAAGCCTGCCAGGATCAATGCTACCCCGAGAAGCTTGGCAAGCGAGAACGGCGCCGGCAGCCCCAGCGCCAGCAGCGTGCTGCCGGAGGCAGCGACGAGCGCGCCAGCGGCGATGAGCAGGTTCGACCAGATGCGCCGGGCCGGTCCATGCCCCCGCCAGTAGCCATGCGCGCTTGCCAGCGCCCCACCGATGAGCGCTACGGTGCCGAATGTGTTGAGCACAATGGCAACGACCCGCACGTCCTGGGGCATGATCCGCACTCCGCCGGGCTCTCCATTGGCCGGCAGCAGCGACAGATCCAGCGGCGCGCTCAGCGCGCGCAGCGCCCCATAGCACGAGGCGAGCACCAGCCAGAGCAGCAGCGTGCGGGCCAGGCGCGGCGGGCAGAGGAGAAACACCGTGCCCATGCCGAGGTACGCCGCCACGTACAACCCACCGAACAGGTAGAAGGCGCGGTACAGTGGCCCGCTCCAGCCCGCACGCCGTGCCTGATACTCCGCGAAGACTCCGATGGCGTAGAAGGCCAGGCTGAACGCCCAGATGAGCTGATACGGCTTGCGCCGCCAGGCAAACTGAACCGCCAGGAGCAGCGCAAACGTAGCACTGATGAGTGTGGAGAGCAGGGGGAGCAGAGAGTCGGCGAGCATCGGCGCTCCAGGCGGCCCGAGTGATTCTAGGCAGCCCCGGCCTGCCCGGCCAACATCATCGCGCCAGCCGGGGTGCGTTCCATGGTCCCGCGCCCGGGCGGGGAGCGCGCGATGGCCCCCTGGGGCCCCAGCATCTCGCCGCCGCAGCCCCGGTCGGGTGCCGATGTGCTTGGGGCGGTGGCTGAGCGGCTGCTCTTTAGGTGGCGGGCGCGCGGGCGAATATCGGGAGCGGGAGCACAGCGTTGGACTGACCGCGGCGCGGTTGATCCCCAGCGCCGTCGCAAGGAGAGGCGAGATGGAAGGTCCAGGGGCGCCCGTGGCCGGGCACCAACCCGAGTCCTGTGAGTGTCAGCCAGAGGCGCTGTCGCAGGAGGAGATCCGGCAGCTCCTCCTGTTCCACGGCCGGCTGATGCTGGAGCACCAGGGCTTCGAGCCGCGCGAGATCCGCCACCTGGTGTTCATGAAGTGGCTGTACCTGCGCGGCCACCTCTCCGAGTTCTCCGGCGCCAGCCGCCCGCCCTCGCCCTCCGCGGTGTAGCCTGGCTGGCCCACGCTTACGGCCGCGGCGCGGGCAAGCGGTATACCCAGGCGTAATCGACTCCACCAATTCGCGCGGTGAACTCCAGCGTCGCGCCCTGCAGGTACCGCTCGTACGCCTCGGCGTGCTTGCGCTGCTGTACGCCCGCTACCGAGAGCACCAGGTACTCCACCCGGGCCCGCGTGGTGTCGCGCAGCGGCTCTCCGCGGCCGACATACTGGGCGCGCAGCGCGTCAAAGTTCTGGGCCACCACTCGTAGCCGCTCGGCATTCGGCCGGCTGTTCAGATAGGCCGCCACCTGGTCCATCCCCTCGCCCCAGCCGATGGTCATCACCTGCCGCGCCACCGGTGCGCCGCCGAGCAGCGGGTTGTAGAAGGTGGAGTAGTACGGTTGCGTGGCGATCAGCCCGCCGAGCTGGAGCGCGAGCGCTGCCGCCACCGCTGCCCCGCCGAGCCAGGGGGACCGGGTGCTCAGCCAGCGGGCGGTGGCCAGCAGTCCGAGCGTGGCCAGGATGTACAGCGCCGGGACGACCGGGACCAGGTAGCGGTCCATCTTCTTCGCCCCGAGGCTCATCAAGAGCAGGAACAGAAGCGCCCAGCCGAGCAGCGGTAGGCCCAGTCCGCTGGTGTGGTCGGCCGCCGGGCGACGCAGGCGCTGCCAGACGGCGGCGACAAGCCCGAGACAGAGCACCGGCGTCGCCCGCAGCAGCAGCGCCGCCGGGTAGAACAGCGGCCCCGGGTCGACGACGGCCTGGCCGAGAAAGAACGAGAGCCCTTCGGGCGTCTCCCCTTGAGTGAGGGCGAAGCCGAGCATCCGCCCACTGGTGCCGAGCGGATCGCGCCACAGCGCCGGCCAGGCGGCGTACCCGACCAGGAGCGTCAGCCCGCCCCAGGCGGCGAGACTGGCTAGCAGCCAGCCGTGCGAGCGCCGTGGCCGCTGGCCGCGCCAGCACCACAGGGCGAGCGCCGGAATCGCTCCGGCCAGCGCCAGGCCGGGCGACTTGCTCAGCACCGCCAGCGCGGTGCTCACCGCCGCCAGCGCGAGCAGCGGCCAGCCAGCCCTGCCGCGCCAGAAGGCAAGTGCCGCCAGCAGCGCGATCGTGGCGCACAGGGTGAGCAGCGCGTCGACGTGGACCGCCCGCGACAGGGCGAGCAGGAACGGGTCCCAGCCGATCAGGAGTGTCGCCAGCCAGGCCGGCCACCAGCCGACGTGCAGCGCGAGGACGCCGAGCAGCACCAGCAGCAGCAGTGCCGTCGCCAACCCGAACACCAGTCGGGCGCGGGCCAGATGCTCCATGAAGGAGGGGAACCCGGTCAGCACCTGGAACTGCCGCTCCGATTGCGCCGCGCCATCCACGATGGTCCGTGCGCTCTCGCTGTCCAGCGCCGCTGCGACCAGCCACATGGTGGTGACGCCCGGGTGCCCGTTCTGGTACGTTCCCGGCCAATCCCCGGCCTCCAGCGCCAGCCGGAAGTTCGCCCCGCGCATCAGCCAGTTGTCCTCGTCGGCGGTGACGAACACCTCGCGCGCCGCCAGGCGTGGCAGCAGCGTCAGCGCCAGCAGCGCCAGCGCCGCTGCCAGGCGCAGCAGCGGTGAGGCCAGCCCGGTCGAGACGAGCGCCGCCGGGCGGAGAGCCGCTCCGCGCCGGCGTACCGCGATCGGCCGGATGTCGGGTGCCCCCTCGACACTCATGGCAGAGCATAGACCCGGATGGTCGGGCCGGGCCGGGCCCAGGCGCCCAGGTTCCAGAACGGGGTGTACATATCGTCGAGCTGGAATGGGACGGGGCTGCCATCCACTCCCGGAGCAAAGGTCGCCAGCGGTCTCTCCCGCTGCTCGAAGCGCTCGGCGCGCTCCCATTCGTCCGGCCATTTCAGCCGCCGGCTCTCCTTGAATCGCGCCGCCCACTGGGCGGTGGTAGGAAGGCGATAGCGATCTAGGGTGAAGCTGCTGGTCACCAGGTAGCGATACTGTCGCTGGCGGTACGAGGCCACGTCATACCGAAAGACCCGATCCTGGTCCTCGAACGGCACGTCCGCCGGCCAGGACTCTCCCGGCGGCGGGAGCGCCAGCTTGTCCGTGGCGACCAGCCCCTGCCCCACCAGGTGCTCCAGCGCCCAGCGGCTCGCCAGGACCCGCGTGTCCTCGCGGCTGATGAGCAGGTTGTGCTGAACGACCGCAAGTGTGGGCTGAGCCAGCGCGACCAGGCCGGCCAGGGCCAGCGCCGTGCCGCGCGCCCGGTCGGGGACCAGCCAGCGCACGAGCGTCCAGAGGCCGAAGGCGGCGAACAGCGCCAGGAACGGCAGCAGCGGCAGCGCGAAGCGGACGAAGAAGAGCGCCTTGGTGGCCATGAACAGCAGGTAGGCTGCCGGGAAGCCGCCCAGGAGCAGCGCCGCCCGCCAGCGGTGCCAGCACAGCGCCGCCAGCCCGACCACGGCCAGCGCGAGCTGAAGCCAGCCCATCGCCTGTGCCAGCGTCAGCCCGTACAGCAGCGGAACCGGATCGGCGGACTGGCCGAACCAGGCGACCGTGCCGTCGCGGTACTGTTCCAGGAAGTCGCCCTTGAAGGTGGGCCAGTCGAGCAGCGCAAATGGGGTCGAGACAACGAAGGCGGCCAGCGCCACGAGCCCGGCCGCCAGCAGCCGCGCCAGGGCGCCGGGTGCAAGCAGCCGCCAGCGCCAGGCGAGCAGGTGGCCCACCAGCAGCGGGATCACGAACAGCCCGCCGCTGTACTTCGTCCCCGCCGCCAGCCCGCCGAGCAGCCCGGCCAAAAGGTACGTGCGCCAGGCCGGCTGCTGGCTGAGCCGGGCCGCGCCGAGCACCGACAGCGTGAGCAGGCAGGTGGCGGCAATATCGTTGGTGGCGTAATGCGAATCCCGGACATGCAGGAAGTTCAGCGCCAGGAACACGGCGCCGAGCAGCGCCGCCGAACGCGGGAGGATGAGCGCTCCAAGCGCATAGGCCGCCCAGACGGTGACGGCCCCGAGGAGCGCCGAGTTGAGCCGGCCGAGCAGGTAGAGCGTGGACAGGTCCGGCCCCGTGGAGACATCGACCGGGGCGCGTAGCAGCCCGGCTGCGGTTCCGAGCGCGCCCAGCAGCCAGTACTGCCCAGCCAGCCAGTACGCCAGCAGGCTCGGATTCTGGAAGTAGTGGGGGTTCAGGTCGCCGCTGCGCAGCATGCGGATCGCCAGCGCCGGGTAGTTCTCGTCCGGGTGCAGCAGCCAGGGAAGCTGCCAGTTCGCGCCCCAGACGCGCGCCCCCAGCGCAACCAGGAGCGTCAGGGCGAGCAGCAACTTCAGCACCTGAGCTTCACGGCTGGCTGGCAGCCGCGGCGCTGGAGGAAGCTCCGGGCGAGGCCGGCTTATGGTACGGATCATCGGCCCCCGCCAGGCAGATACAACCGGGCATAGTCGACGCCCTCGATCTGCACGGTCAAGAGCAAGCGGCTGCGCGGGGGCGGCTCCAGCCCGCGCTGGACGCCGTTGATGTACGTGAGCGTGTAAGTGTGCTCCGCCTGTTTCCAGGTCACCGGCCTTGCGTCCGTCTGCGCCTTGAATGCGGCAAACACCCCTTCTGGAACCGCGACGCGTACCTTGTGCGTCGCCGCTTCGCGGTTCAGATACAGGGCCACCGGCTCCAACCCCTCCCCCCAGCCCACAGGCACGGCGTACTGCGCTGTCTGGAGCCCGCCGAGCAGCGGGGAGTAATAGGTGAAGAAGTAGGGCCGGGCGCTGGCGCACAGGATGAGCTGGCTCAAGGCGACTACGCCGAGCAGCGCCAGCCGCGGTGCGGGATGCGGAAGGGCGATCCAGAGGCGCTGGTACCCCCCGGCGGCGGCGACAGCGAGGAACGGCACCGCCGGCAGGACGTACCGGTCCTGCTTTTTGGGGCTGAGGCTCATCAGCACCACTACGAGCACCGCGCCCGCAAGCAGCCACGTCGTCCCATCGGCTCGCAGCGAGCGCTCCCCACGCCGCCTGAAGATTGTCCAGAGCACAACACCGAGCACGACCAGGGGACTAAGCCGATAGGCGAGCGTCAGCAGGTAGAATGCAGGGCCGGGGTCAGTGCTCTGCTGTCCGAGCAGGAAGCTGCGGTGCGGCTCGCCCCCTGCCGCGCGGCCGAAGCTCACCACGCGACGCCCAATGCCCACCGGGTCGTGCTGCGCCGCAGGCCAGAGCAGCACGCTGGTGAGCGCTGCCACTGTAACCAGCACCACCAGTTCGGCGAGCAGCGCCCTGGGCGCTGCTCGCCCGCTGCGCCCTGCCCCCGCCGCAGCCAGCAGTATGATCGGGGGAAGCAGCACCAGCGCCGACGACTTCGTCAGCACCGCCAGACCACTCGCCAGCCCGGCCAGCAGCAGGTACCCCGGGCCTCCTGCGCGCTGCCAGCGGATCAGGCAGGTGAGCGCGCTGATCGCGATCAGCGCGGCCAGCAGCCCGTCAAGGTGGAGAATACGGCTGTGCGCCACGAGCCAGGGATCGAGCGCCAGCAGGATTCCAGCCAGTAGCCCAACAAGCGGCGTGAACAATCGAATCGTGAGCAGCACGATCACTGCCAGCAGCGCTGTCTGGACCAGCCCCATCGCCTGCCGGGCACGAATGAAGGCCTCCCGGCCGTCGTCGGAGCGCAGTGTCAGGTTGGCATCGTCCAGCGCTTGCGCCTGGGCGAGCCCCATTCCGAGCGCGCTTGCCCACATGGTGGTGACGCCGGGATGCCCGGTCTGATAGGTGTGGCGCGCATCCCCGGCCAGCAAGGCCTGGGCGAACTTGGCCGACCGATGAAACCAGTGCGCTTCATCGGCTGTCACCGGCGTGGCGACCTCTCCGCCCAGGCGTGGCAGCGCTGCCAGGAGGCTCAGCAGCACCACCAGTACTGACAGGGCCAGCGTCCGCGGCCCCATCGCCGCCCGCGCGCTAGCCATCCAGGAGCTGCTAGCTACCGGCCCGCGCACCATACTCCGAGCCCTCCCCGAGGGGGCCGGTGTCACCCTTGCCCGTAGCCGACGGTTCCGAGGCGATCGCCCGCTGCCCGAGGAGCGGGATTCGGCCCCCGGGACACGACCCGAGCAGGCAGACAAGCCACCAGAGCGTGTAGCCGGCGGAGACGTAGACGAAGGGGTACATGGGCAGGATGAGGCGATAGCGGTACTGGCTGGCGAAGAACAGCGCCATCAGGGCCCAGTGGCTCAGGACGAAGCCG
>JAJPGT010000089.1 GCA_021325655.1 Pseudomonadota bacterium | reverse complement strand
GCTGGCTGGACGTCCAGCTCGATCTGAGCCGCTACGCCGGGCGGCCGATCGAGCTGGTGTTCGAGACCGGCCCTGGCCCGGCGGGCGACAACACGACCGACTGGGCGCTGTGGAGCGAGCCGATCCTGCTCCCGCTCGACCAGAGCCGGCTGGAGCGGCTCGCGCCGTAGCGGTGGCCACACCCCCTGCCCCCCGGCCAACACTCTCCTGCTCGGAGGAGGGCGTGCCGAGGACGCCTCGGGTCAGCGTCGTCGTCGCCGCCTACAACGCCGCCCGCTACGTAGGCGCCACCATCCGCTCGGTGCTGGCTCAGACGTTCCAGGACTTCGACGTGGTGGTGGTGGACGACGGCTCGACTGACGGCACCGCCGAGGTGGTCGCGGCGATTAGCGATCCCCGGATCCGGCTCCTGCGGCAGGCGAACGCGGGGCCAGCCGCGGCGCGCAACTGCGGCATCTTCCAGTCCACCGGAGCGTACGTGGCGATTGTCGATGCCGACGACCAGTGGACGCCGACGAAGCTAGCGGAGCAGGTGGCGCTGCTGGAGGCGCAGCCGCGGGTGGGGGCTTGCTTCACTCACCTGGAGGTGATCGATCCCGACGACCGCTCGCTGGCCGGGACGCTGGAGGAGGCCTGGTTCAACGTCCCACCTCCGGAGAGCGCGGTGGCGCTGGCCGAGCTGCTGGCTACTCGCAATCGGCTGGCGCAGTCGAGCGCGCTGCTGCGCCGGGCAGCGGTGGAGTCGGTCGGCGGCTACGATGTGGACTTCGTCGCGGTGGAGGACTTCGACCTCTGGCTACGACTGCTGCACACCTGGGATGTGGCGGTCATTCCGAAGCCGCTCACACGGTACCGCGTCCACCCGACCAGCCTCACCTCGGCGACGGCTCACTCCTACCGCATGCTCCAGATGGCGCTGATCGTCCAGCGCGCGCTGGCGAGCCTGCCGCTGGAGCGAATCTACCCCTGGCTGAACCAGCCCTATGCCACGCCGGCAGAGCGCGACGAGGCCTATGCCCGGGCCCACCTGGCGCTGGCCGGGCAGCTCCAGAGCTCCGGGTTCGTGGAGCTGCTCCCGGCCGCGCTCGACCAGCTCCACCGGGCGCGAGCGCTGGCACCGGCGCTGGTGAGCCGGGAGATGATTCAGCAGCTCGCGCAGGCGCGGACCCAGGCGCTGACCCTGAACAGCCTGGACGCGTTCTCCTGGCGCACAGTGCTGGAGCGTGGCTGGGCGCGGCTGCGCGCCGGCCCGAGCGGCTGGACAGCGCGGCTGGCGGGCCGCGGAAGGCGGCGCGGTTGACAGCGCCGGGTGCGGCCTCTTACCCTCCGCCGGCTCTGGGGCGTGCTCGCCGCCAGGGCCAGCGCCTCGGAGGCGTGTCCGTGAACGATGGCGGTGCTGCCCATGCGTAGTCCCTGGATCCGCGCCCTGGTCGGCGGCGTGATTAGCGTCGTCTGCGTCGCGCTCGTGCTGCGGGGGGTGCGGCTGGATGAAGTGTGGCGCGCGCTGGCCGCGACCGACCCGGTCGCCATCGGCGCGACCATCCTGGTCATGCTGCTGACCACCGTGGTGCGGACCTGGCGCTGGCAGACGTTGATCGCCGGGCTGGGGCGAGCGCCGTACCTGCCCACCTTTTCCAGCCTGATGGTGGGCTACCTGGTCAACAACATCGTCCCACTGCGCACCGGCGAGCTGGTGCGGGTCTATCTGCTCAACCGGGCGACGTCCCTCAGCCGTGGTGGGCTGCTCGCCACCGTCGCGCTGGAGCGCACGCTGGATGGCCTGTTCCTGGTCGGCTGCCTGGCGGTGCTGGTGCGGCTGCTCCCGTTCCCGGACTGGGCCTACCGTGCCGGGCTGCTCGCCGGGCTGGTGTTCCTGGGGGTGGCGCTGGCGCTGGGGCTCGCCTCCAGCCGCCGCGTCGGGGTGCTGGTACGCTCCCAGGTGCTCGCTCGTCTGCCCGCCCGGCCAGGAACAGCAGCGACGCAACTCTGGGACCGGGTGAGCGAGGGGGTACGTGCGCTACGTCGGCCCGACCGCGCGGCGCTGGTGCTGGCCCAGACCGGCTGCGTCTGGCTGCTGGAGTTCGCCACCGCCTACCTGGCGCTGGTGGCGCTGCGGCTCCAGGTCCCGGTCGCAGCAGCGGTGCTGCTCACCGTGGCGGTCGGCCTGGGCGGGATCGTTCCCTCCGGGCCGAGCGCGGTGGGCACCTACGAGTTCCTGGTGGTCAGCTCGCTGGCGGTGTTCGCGGTCGCCTCGGGGCCAGCGCTCGCGCTGGCGGCGCTGCTCCACGGGCTGACCTTCCTGATGACCAACACTATCGGACTCCTCGCGCTTGCCGCCGGCTGGACCTTCAGCGGCGGAGCCGCCAGCCGCCCCTGGGCCGCGCTCAGCCAGACGCTGCGGGGCGGCGGCCTGGCCAGCCCGGCTCCGAGCCCCCAGGAGCCGAACGGGTAGCGGCGTCAGCGCGCACCCGCCGGCGGGCCGGGGGCCTCCACGACCTGGCCGCGACGGAGGGATGGGTCTTCCAGGCCATCGACTCCGTGCCAGTCCTCCAGAATGTACAGCGGCCGGTGGCGGGCTGCTTCGAGCGTGCGCCAGAGGTATTCGCCCAGTACGCCGAGCATGGTCATCTGGAAGCCGCCGAGCACCAGCACCACGACCATGAGCGAGGCCCAGCCCTCCAGCTCGGTGACGTGCGCCAGACGCATCACGATGATGGCCAGCGCGGACAGGAAGCCGAGCAGGCTGACCAGCAGGCCGAGGTAGGACATCAGCCGCACGGGCTGGTAGGAGAAGGAGACGAAGGCGTCGGCGAACGCCTGAAGCTTGCGGCCGAGCGTCCACTTGGAGCGGCCGAAGCGACGCGCCTGTTTGACGTAGGGGACCTCGGCCTGGGAGAAACCGAGGCGGGCGATCTCGCCGCCCAGGCTGGGGTTGGCGCCGACGGAGCGGAGCAGGGCGTTGACGACCATGCGGTCCAGCAGCGCGAAGTCGGAGCCGCGGCTGGGCAGTCTTACCTGAGTGAAGCGGTTGACCAGCGCGTAGAACAGGCTGGAGAACAGCTTCTCGCTCCAGGGGATGCCCTCGCGGTCCTGGCGCACCGCCCAGACGACTCGGGCGCCGCGCCGCCAGGCGGCGAGCATCTCACGGATCAGCTCCGGCGGGTCCTGCAGGTCGGCGGCGAGGAAGACGGCGCAGTCCCCCCGGCTGTGCTCCAGCCCGGCCAGGATCGCCACATGGCTGCCGCTGTTGCGCGCCAGCCGCAGGTAGGAGCAGTGCTCGCGGCGGGCACACGCCTCCTTCAGCAGGGCCGGAGAGGCGTCCGTGGAGTGGTCGTCGACGAGGATGACGTGGATCCGGGCCTCGGCAGTCTGCGCCACGAGCGCGTCCAGCCGCTCCAGGAGCAGCGGGATGCTCCCTTCCTCGTTGTAGACAGGGATCACCACGTCCAGCACGGGCAGCCGCGACTCGGAGCGGGGAAAGCCATCCAGGCGGATCACTGCGACGCCTCGAACGCGCGAAAGACGCGCCGCTCGGAGACAGAGTCGTCGCGGAAGAGGAACAGCGCGAACTCGTAGGGCATATAGTCGCTCCGCAGCACGATCCGGCGGCTCAGCGCTCGGGCGGCAGTGTAGGCCCAGCAGGGGTCGGTGTGCCAGGCGCCCGGCTTCTGGAAGTCGACATAGGTGCTCATGAAGTCGACGCAGACGGCTTCGCGGGCGAGGCCAAGCATGGCGGCCAGCGCCCGCTGAATGTGCGCCGGATTGTCGCCCGCACTGAGGCGAGCGTTGAAGACGCCGGAGGCGATGACGAAGTCGTGCGGCTCCAGCCCGTGCTCCACCGCGGTGATGTCCATCTCCCGCAGGTCCAGCCCCGGGTGCCGCTCGCGCGCCACCGCGAGCAGGCCGGGCACGAGGTCGATCCCGGTGTAGCGTCCATGCCAGCCGCGCGCGCGCAGGAAGTCGTACAGGTCGGCGAAGCCGCAGCCGACGTCCAGCACCGAGCTGTCCGGCCGGCGCAGCGCGTACTCGGCCAGCACCGTGAAGCGCACCTCCTGCCGCCCCTGCTTCCCCCAGCCGAGGGTCTCCGGCGAGTAGCCGAACTCCGCCAGCCGCGCCTCGTAGCGTTGAATGTACTCCGCCCGGTCGCGTTCGTTCATCGTTCCCCCAGCGCCAGCAGCGCTTGCAGGTTGGCCGACCAGACGTTGCCCAGCTTCTCCTGCGCCACTCCTGCCCCCAGGCGGCGCAGCTCTGCCACCGCCTCGGGGATGCTCACTTCCGGGAAGTCTGAGCCGAACACAAGCCGGCGGTCGAACGTCTGGAGCAGGAAGCGTAGGTCGGCCCCGACCGACGACTCCTGGTAGCGATGCAGGGTGAAGGAGAGGTCGAGCAGGACGTTCGGGCAGTCCCGCAGCGCCTCGGCCAGGTGGAGCACCTCCGTCCCGCCGGCGTGGGCGACGACGAGCGGGAGCGTTGGGAAGCGCCCGGCCAGCTCGTGGAACGTATCGACCACTGGCTTGCGGAGGGCGCCACCCCGGTAGCGCAGCCAGGAGCAGATCCAGACCGGCAGCGGCGGGTCCCAGGCAGCGATCTCCTCGAGCACCGCCAGGCAGCGAGGGTCGAGCGGATCGTAGCGGTTCAGCCGCGGGTGCAGCTTCAGCGCTCGGAACGGGCCACCCCGCAGCGTCGCCCGCAGGGTTCGGGCCGCCTCGGCCTCGCTCGCAGAGGCGGCCGGATTGAAGGAGGCGGCGGGGATGAGGCGCTCCGGGTGGCGGCGGCAGACGTCGAGCACGAAGTCGTTGGGGATGTACCCGGCCAGCGCGACGACGACCGCCTGCTGGACCCCGGCAGCGTCCAGCTCGCGCAGCAGCCGGGCCTCGCTCGCGTCGCAGGCGGTGTCGAACCAGCGGCCGTCTGGCGTAACGTGGGTGAGGCTGTCCAGGATCATCGCGCCTGCGCGGGAGTCGGGAGTGGGTCCATCACGAACTCGAGCCGGGCGATGGCCCGGTCGGCCACGGCCATCGCCTCCTCTCGCGTCTCGCCCCGCGTCACCACGAAGCCCGGGCGGTCGGCGTCGGAGGCGACCGGGCCGACGACCCGGCCGGGCTCCAGGGAGAAGCCGAAGTCAAGCACCCCGGGTAGCCGGCACGCCTCGTCCAGGCCACGCACCGCCCGGAAGATGCCGGGTGGTGGGGCGAAGAAACGGTAGCAGGCGCCCCGCTGGAAGCGCGGGGTGAGTGCGACCGGCTCGCCCAGCAGGATACTGGCCAGCGCCAGCGGCATCGAGACACCGCTCACCGCCTCGACGATCTGGCCGAAGATGTGGCCCCCGCCGGGCCGCGCCGCCATCTCCAACAGAAAGACCCCGCGCTCGTTCAGCATGCACTCGCAGTGGAAGGCACCGTCGCGGATCCCGAGCGCGAGCGCCGCCCGGGCGACGACCTCATCCGCGCGGCGGAGCTGCTCGGCGGAGAAGCGCGCTGGGTAGTTGAGCGCGGTGGCGACCCGATAACGGGGATGGGGCTGCGGCACTTTGTCCGACTTCGCCAGCACCTGGGGCCGCCCCGCCTGCACCAGCCCCTCGATGGTCATCTCGGTGCCCGGGATCGCTGCTTCCACCACGTAGCGGCCGTTGCGGCAGTGCGCGTGGGCGAAGTCGATCGCCCAGGGGAGCGCGGAGGGGTCGGCGACGAAGCTGACCCCGCGGCTGCCCCAATTCAGCGCCGGCTTGAGCACCAGCGGGAAGCCGATCTCTCCGGCCGCCGCGGGGATGCGTCCCGGATCGTCCACCACCTGATAGCGCGGCTGCGGCAGGCCGGCCGCAGCCCAGCAGTCGCGCATCAGCCCCTTGTCCACGCTTCGCCGCGCCACCTCGAGCGGGACGCAGCGCAGCCCCAGCCGTGGCGCCGCCTCCGCCGCCGCCAGCACCCCCGGGTCGTTCACCGGCAGGATCACGTCTGCGCGGATCTCGCTGGCGTAGCGGACGATGCCCTCGACGTCGGCGATGTCGATCGCGGCGGAGCCATCGGCGAAGGCGAAGCCGGGGGCATGCGGATCGCGGTCAACCGTGAACACGCGCCAGCCCGCTGCCCGCAGGAGCTGGATGGAGCGGACCATCATCGGCCCGGCCCCGAGCTGGAGCAGGCTGCGCTCGCTCACCGGGCGTCCCCCGCGCACACTGCCCCGGTCACCCCGCGGTGCGGCGGATCAGTGCCTGAATGCGATCGATCCCGCACAGGGTGCGCTCCATCGACTCGGTGCCGATCGAGACGCGGATGAAGCGGTCGCACGACCGCCCGTAGCCTACTCCCGGCACCGTACTGACCTTGTACTCGCGCAACAGCGTGGTACAGAACTCGTCCGAGCTGAGACGCGACGGCTCGATGGACACGAACAGGTAGAACGTCGCCGAGCCCGGCAGGTAGCGCAGCCCGAGCGAGTCCAGGTACTCCGCCACCCGCTGGCGTTTCTCGACCACCGCTCGGATCTGCGGCCTGGTGATCGCCAGAATGTCGTCGAAGTGCCGCTCCAGGTAGAGCTGCAAAATGGTCGCCGGGCAGGTGACCAGGTGCTGGTTGATCTTGAGCAACTGCGCGGTGAGCGCCTCATTGGTGATGACGTAGCCGATGCGCCAGCCGGAGATGCCGTAGTTCTTCGACATCGAGTTACAGACGATGGAGTGCTCCTTGTCGGGGTCGAACCGGCCACAGGAGATGAAGTCGTCCGACTCGAGCAGGAAGTCGCTGTAGGCCTCGTCGGAGATCAGGTACAGGTCCCGGCGCCGAGCCAGCTCGTGCAAGAAGCACAGCTCGTCGGCCGGGAGCGTCCGGCCACGGGGGTTGTGCGGGTAGTTGAGCACGATAGCCCGGGTGCGCGGAGTGACGTAGCGCTCCAGCTCGTAGATGCTGGCCGAGTAGGGAACGAGCACGGGCACGCCGTGGCAGAGCCGCACCTGCTCCGGGTAGCTCACCCAGGCGGGCTCGTGGATGAGCACCTCGTCGCCGGGGTTGAGCACCGCCATGAACGCCATGTGGATCGCGATCTTGGAGCCAGCGGTGATGATGATCTCGCGCGCCGGATCGACCGGCACACCGTACTGCGTGCGGTAGTACGCCGCCAGCTTCTCGCGCAGCCCGGGGATACCACGCGAGTGGGAATAGTGATAGAGGGCCGGGAACGGCAGCTCGTCGAACGGGTACAGCGGAATATCGAAGAACGCCTCGCCGAGCGACAGGACGATGATGTCTTCTCCCGCAGCCTTCATCTCGTAGACGAGGTTGTTGTATTTGATGGACATCGCCTGGCTGACGTCATCGAGGTACTCAGCATGTTTCGGCACGACGGTGCTCCAATCAGAAGCGGCGGCCAGCGGACCGCGCGGATAGCGGCGCCGGACGCGGCGCTCGGCAGGCTGAGCGACGTCGACGCTGTGGGGAACCAACAGGGGGATACGGAGCAGCGGACTTCGGTCGAGTGGCCAGCAGACTCCCCCTCGGCGTCAGTATCCACCTGCGCTGTACAACGACCGAGAGGGCCATCGGTTTCCGTGGCAGGCTGGGCATGCTGTCGCCGCGTCATCTGCGCGGCAGGGCGCGCGCCTCAGTATAGGCAATCACCTGGGGACGGACAACTTGCCGGGCTCCTGATCGCCCCCTATACTCACATGTTCCTGTCCCACCATGGCGTACCGCGCGTGCGCCAGGCGAGGTGTGCGTGCCGGTCAACGTCGCCGTTCTCGGCTGTGGCTACTGGGGCCCGAACCTCATCCGCAACTTCCTGAAGCTCCCCCGGGCCCGGCTAGCGCTTTGCTGCGACCTCAATCCGGCGACGCTGGAGAAGGTCCGGCGCCAGTACCCGGGTGTTGAGACAACCACCGACCCCGGGCAGGTGCTGGCCAATCCGGCTATCGAGGCGGTCGCGATCGCCACCCCGGCCCGGACGCACTTCGAGGTTGCCCGCGAGTGCCTGCTGGCCGGCAAGCACGTGCTGGTCGAAAAACCGCTCGCGCTGAACGTGAGCCACGCGGAGGAGCTGGTCTGCCTCGCCCGTGAGCGCGGGCGCGTCCTGATGGTTGGCCACACCTTCGAGTACAACGCCGCGGTCCGCCGGCTGAAGCGGTACATCGACGAGGGCGACCTGGGGCGGGTGTACTACGTCTACTCCACTCGGGTGAACCTGGGTCAGGTGCGCGACGACGTCAACGCGATGTGGAACCTGGGCCCGCACGACTTCTCGATCCTGATCTACCTGCTTGGCGCGATGCCGCTGCGGGTCAGCGCCCGCGGCAGCTCGTTCCTTCAAGCGGGGATCGAGGACGTGGTGTTCGTCGACCTGGAGTTCCCGGACGGGGTGATGGCGCACGTCCACCTGAGCTGGCTGGACCCGAGCAAGGTGCGCCGAATGACCGTGGTGGGCGAAGAGAAGATGGTGGTCTACGACGACGTGGACAACGAAGCGCCGCTGAAGCTGTACGACAAGGCGATCACCCGGCTGGTGCCGCCGGATGGCGCCTTCGGGGAGTTCCACCTGCGGCTGCGCGCGGGCGACATCCTGATCCCCCGGCTGGAGCTGCGCGAGCCGCTGGAGACGGAGTGCGCCGACTTCGTGGAGAGCATCGCCAGCGGAACGCCGCCGCAGACGGACGGCGAGAACGGGCTGCGCGTGGTGAAGGTGCTGGCGGCGGCACAAGCGTCGTTGCACGCGCAGGGAGCGTGGCAGGCGATTGAGTAGCGGGGCTGGGCGCATCCTGGTGACCGGCGGCGCCGGGTTCATCGGAAGCTGGCTGTGCCAGGCGCTGCTCGACACTCATGAGGTGGTCGTCTTCGACAACCTGCGCCGCGACGCGCTGCGCTACAGCCCGATTGCCCAGCACCCCCGGCTGCGGGTGATCCAGGGCGACGTGCTGGACGCCGAGGCGGTCCAGGCGGCGATGGCGGGCTGCGACACGGTGTTCCACCTGGCGGCGATTGCCGGAGTATCGTCCTACGCCCGCATCCCCGTCCGCACCTTCGAGGTCAACCTTCTCGGTACCCGCCACGTGCTCGAGGCGGCGCGACGGCTGGGCGTGCGCCGGGTGGTGAACCTGTCGACCAGTGAGGTGTACGGGGCACACGCCTTCCGGGTGGACGAGGAGTCGCCGACCAGCCAGGGTCCGGTCTCGCAGCCGCGCTGGATCTACGCGGTGAGCAAGCTGGCCGGGGAGCACCTGGCGCTGGCCTACAGTCGCGAGCACGGGGTACCCGTCGTCTCGGTCCGGCCGTTCAACGTCTATGGCCCGCGCCAGGTTGGAGAGGGGGCGATCCAGACGTTCGCGCTGCGGGCGCTGCGGGGCGAGCCGCTGGAGGTGCGCGGCGACGGCAGCCAGGTGCGCGCCTGGTGCTACGTGTCCGACTTCGTGGACGGTCTGCTCCGCGCCGGGCGCGAGCCGGAGGCGGTCGGCAAGACGTTCAACCTGGGCAACCCGTCCAGCACGATCACAGTGCTGGGGCTGGCGGAGCTGGTACGGCGCGTGAGCGGCGTGGAGGCACCGATTGTGTTCCGCGAGCAGGCCTCGGCCGAGGTGGAGCTGCGCGTGCCGAACGTGGAGCGCGCCCGTCGGCTGCTCGGCTGGTCGCCCCGGGTGGGTCTGGAGGAGGGCGTCAGCCGCGCGGTGGCATGGTACCGCCAGGTCCTGGCCGACGCCCCGGCGCTGCTCAACGAGCGGGCGTAGCGGCCCAGGACCGCCGAACAGACTCAGCCCGCGGAGCGCATACCCGGCAGGCTGCACCCTGCTCAGCGCGCTGCGCCGCGGCGTGCCTTGCCGACAGGGGCAACGAGCAGCGTGGCTACAGCCCCGGCGTCCCGCTCAGCGGCGCGGCGGTCGACTCCGCGGCCGCAGACGGCCGGCGGCTCCTTTGGATAGACGCAGCGTACAGCTCCAGCAGCGCCTCCGCATGCTGGTCGGCGTCAAGCGGCGGCTGGACGTTGGCCCGCAGTCGCTCCAGCAGTCCCGGCTCCTCGAGCAGCCGGCGGATCGCCCGCGCCAGGCTCCGCGGGTCTCCAGCGCGGAAGTGCAGCCCGTCCACCTCGTGCCGCACCCCCTCCTTGATCCCGCCGATGTCGCTCGCCAGCACCGGCAGCCCCACCGCCTGCGCTTCGCGGATCACCAACGGGTAGGCCTCGTAGACCACCGACGGCATGACGAAGACGTCGAGGTCGGCCAGCGCCGCGGCCGGATCGGGCACCTCGCCGTGGAACCGGATCCGCGGGTCGGGCGCGGCGCGCGCGCGCAGCGCGGCGACGTACTCCGGGCTCTCCTCATAGCCGCGAATCAGCATGTGTACCGGCAGCTCGCGGGGGAGCGCCAGCATCGCGTCGACCAGCACATGCAGCCCCTTCGCTGGCTCCTGCCGTCCCAGGTAGCCGAGCCGCAGCACGTCGTCGTCCCGCGGTCGCGCCTGGCGCGGCACCCGGACAGGCTGCACTCCCAATGGGAGCAGCCGCACGTTGGCCATGTCGAACCCATTGCGCTGGAGCACGCCCGCGACGAATTGCGAGGGGCAGAGCACCGCGTCGAGCTGCGCGAGGTAGGCGCGCATCTCCGCCAGGCGGTTCGTCTGCGCCTGGACCGACGCCCAGCGACCGGGCGGATCCGGCATCGTCCGCGCCACGAGCCCGAGCGCCTTCAGCGCAACATTTGGGCTGTAGCGAATGACATGGGAGATACGGTCCTGGCGGGTCCAGGGGCGGGTGATCAGGCAGCGGATGCATTCGCCACCCAGCCAGTCGGGCCCGTCGCACAGACTGCCATCCGGGCGACGAAGATTGGACACCGCGCAGACGAACCAGTAGTCCAGCACGGAGGCGAGTACCGCGCGGCCACTGGCCTTCAGCAACGGCACGGCCGACATCGAGAGGTGGCCGCCATGCACCAGGTGGACGACCTCGGCCCGGCGCTGCTCCACGTACTGGAGCATGCGCTCGTTGACCCAGGGGTTGTCCCACTCGTAGCGGTAGGGATTCGGGGCGAGCGACAGATTGAAGGTGAGGCGCCGAACCGGCAGGCCCTGCCACTCGCCATCCTCGTAGCAGGCTCCAGGAACGCTGCCGATGGAGCCGGAGCGGGTGGTCAGCAGGGCGACATCGTGCCCCCGGGCGAGGAAGGCGCGGGCGAGCGAGTCGGCATAGCGCGAGACGCCGCCCACTCCTTCTGGGTAAAAGGAGTGGGTCAGCAGGAGGATTCGCATGGCTCACCAGGGCACCGGCGCCGGACCAATGAGGCTGATCGGGCGCCGACGCCGCACTATAGCAGGAGCCACGGCGGCAACGTCCGTATTGCCGCCGCCTGCTCACCTGCGATGCGCTGGGGCTTGCGCCGCGTTGCGCGTCTCGAAGGCGTCCAGCTCGATGGTGGTGCCGCTGGAGGCGGGGTTCTTGAGCCCCGTGGGCCAGACGGAGATTTTGTGTGCGCCCGGGCTCAGATTGGGGC
>JAJPGT010000088.1 GCA_021325655.1 Pseudomonadota bacterium | reverse complement strand
TGGGACATTGTTGTTGAACAATCTGTCAGAGTCGGGGAATGCGTCTCGCCGGCCGGGAGCCTGCTCCGGCCCCGGGCGGCGGGCGGGTGAAGGAGGAGAAGGAGGAGAAGGAGCATGGCCACCACGACGACGTCTCTGCGCCAGGTGCGGTTCCCGGCTCCGGCGCCGGTGATTCCGCTCTGGGATCGGGTGTTCGAGCGGACCGCCCACAGCCGCGAGCTGTGGCGCGTGGCGCCCCGCTGGCCGGGCACGCTCTGCGCGCTGGCCGGGGCGCTGGGCTGCGATCACGCGACGGCCGCCCAGGTCGGCCGCTGCCGGGCTCCCGAGCCGGCCGAGATTCCGCTCTGGGTGGAGTACATCGCCGCTCGCTTTGGATTGGACCCGGCGCGGGTGGCGGCTGTCGCCCAGCAGATCGCCTGGTAGTGGAGTGCGCCATGGTGCAGGACGCCGAGCGCGTGATCATCCCGACGTTCGCGGAACAGGTGTTCTGGCTCGCCGCCTGGGGGCACGATCCGTCACGCGTTGCCTGGCGCTGGCCGGGCACGCTGGGCGCCCTGGCCGGGGCGCTGGGCTGTGGCCGCAGCATCGCCGCGGCCATCGGCCTGTGTCAGGCTCCCGAGACAGATGCAGACGTCTCCGCCTGGACAGACGGCATCGTGGCACGCTTCCACCTGGACCCGGCGCGGGTGGCGGCTGTCGGCTGGCGGCTCGCGCCGGGGCGCTGATGGCTGACCCGGCCTGGAAGCGGACCGAACGCGCCATCGCCCAGCGCCTGGGCGGCCGGCGGGTGCCGGTCTCCGGCCGGGCGCGGGGCGCGACGCCGGACGTGGCGCACGCCCGCTGGAGCGTGGAGGTCAAGCAGCGCCAGACGCTGCCCGCCTGGCTCGAAACCGCGCTGGAGCAAGCCCAGGCCGCGGCACGGAACGGGCAGGTGCCCATCGTGGTGCTGCACGCCGCCGGCCAGGCGCACGCCCGGGACGTGGTGCTCCTGCGGCTGGCCGATTTCCTGGCGCTGACGTCCGATCCGCCATCGCCCTGACCTCACCGGCCGCGGAGCCACCGGCCGAGACCCTGGGCGGCGGGGAGCGCCCAGGTCCGCTCTCCGGTATGACGACAGATTTAGCGGACACATAAAGGCGGCAAACTGAGAGACTTTGCCGCCTTTCGCCGCCTTTCCATGAATGCAAGACCATCACATCCGTCGGCCGATCCCGGCCGGGTGGTTATGGAGTTCCGGCACCGGCCAGGCCCTGGGCGGCTGGGCGCAAAGACTGCTCGAAGTACCCGAAACGGGCAGTCTGGAGGCCTGTACGGGCGCGCCGGGGCGGGCTAGACTGGGGCCGGGGCACACCCCGCGGGGAGGGAAGCATGAGCCTGGATGGCGATCTGGCGCTGCGCAGGCGCATCCTCGAACGCGCGTTCGCGAGGGCCCAGGCGCTCGATGACCCGTTCTTCGTCGCCGGCCGCTGGCCGGCCACACTGGGCGAGCTGGCCAGCGCGCTCGGCTGCACGCGCGCCACGGCCGCCGAAATCGGCCTGTGCCGGGCGCCGGCGCCGGCCGAGGACATTCCCGCCTGGGCGCTGGCGCTCGCGGCGCGCTTCGGGCTAGATCAAGAGCGGCTGGAGGCGCTGGGGCGGCGGCTGACGAAGTCCGTGTCCGTCGGGCGCTGAGTCCCGCCCGCTCCGCGCCCAGATGCCCCAGCTCCGGCCGCAGCGTCCCCACCCCGTCCGCGGGGCGGACGGGGGCTCTCCTACTGCGACAGAATCACTGAGCATCCGCGCAAATTGCGAATTTCGCGGGCGTTGGTTTGAGATTGGCGACGGCGGTCCCTTCCTGGAGCGCCCCAACTTTTGCCCCCCCCTACCCCCGAAAACCGCCGGCCAGACCCCCGAGAGACCGCGCCAATGGGCCGTGTTGCGGGCTGTCAGAGCGCCGTCCGGGCGGGGTTCCGGGCGCCCGGACGGCCCCGCGGTGCCGCCCCCTATCCGGCCGGGACGAACGTCTCCCCGGCCGGGGAGACGTACTTCGTGAGGCGCCGCATGGGGGGATGCGCCCAGAGCAACACTACTGGCGGCGCTAGTCTGCGACGACGCTGATCAGGCCGCAGACCGGGCAGCGGAAGGACCAGGCCAGCGCCGGTGTGCGCGTCTCATCCTCCGCGTCCGCGTCCGCGCGCTGCTGACGCCAGCGGCTGAGCGCGGCCAGCGATTGCGCCGCGGGAATCCGGCCGGAGCGATCCGGCCGCCGTGGCCGGAGCGCCCAGCGCGCCCAGGGCACGCCCTGGCGCCGGGCGCGGTCCCACTGCGCCTGAGCGCGACGGGAGAGTTCCCAGTGCTCCACCCCGGCCGGGGCGGAGTCACTGCGGGTAAAGCCGAGCCGGAGCCGGCCGGGATCGTCCGGGTCGGTCACCCGCGTGCCGCAGTCCCGCCGGCCGCACAGGACCTCCCGCCCCAGCCCCCACGGAGCTGGGCGAATGTAGGCCCGCAGCGGCGGCATCAGAGCCGATCCCCCAGCCCAAGGCGCTGGTGCGCCTCGCGCGCCCGGGCGTCCGCGGCGCTGGCGCCGTAGCGCCCGAGCATGGTCCGCGAGCGCCAGCCGGCCAGGCGCATCAGGTCCCCTTCGTTGCCGCCGGCGGCCAGCCAGCGGTGGGCGAAGGTGTGGCGGAGCTGATGCGGGTGAATGTCGAGCCCGGCCGCTCGGGCGCGGTCCCGGACGATCTGGTACAGGCCTGAATCGGTGAGCGGCCCCTTGGGGCCGAGCCAGAGCGCCGCGCTCGCCGCGGCGGGGTGCCGGGCCCGGACGCGCAGATAACGATCCAGCGCCTGGGCGGTGCGCCGGCCGAAGGGGCAGGCCCGGGGGCGGCGTCCCTTGCCCAGGACAATCGCGATGCCCGCGTCCAGGTCCAGATCGTCGATCAGCAGCCCGGCGATCTCCGCCCGGCGCATACCAGTATCAGCCAGCAGCCGCAGGATCGCCATGTCGCGCCGGTCGGCGAAGCGTTTGCCTTCGCACGCGCGGAACAGCCGCGCCAGGTCCGCTTCACTCAGGACCGCCGGCGGCCGCTCGGGCACGGCCGGCGGCGACATGCGGGCCATCGGCGAGGTGCGCACCTCGCCTTCCGCCACCGCCCATTTGAAGAACGCCTGCAAGGCACGGTAGCGGTTGCTGGCCGTGGCGGGTCTGGCGTGCGCAAGCACGTCCGCGATGAACGCCTCCACGTGCTCACGCCGGATCGCGCCGAGCGCGGTGGGCATGCCACGCTCGGCCAGGAAGTCGCCCAGGCGCGAAAGCGCCTCGAGGTACGTCTGCACCGTGCGCGGAGATTTGTTCTCCGCCAGCAGGCTGCGCCGCCACGCCGCGCCCAGCAGGCGCAATTCGGCCAGCCGCTCAGCATGCGGACTGTCCGGCCGGGCGCGAAATCGTCCAGTTAGCGTGTCTCGATGCGCCGTGCGCGGGTCGGTTTGGCCCGTTCGCTCAGTTAGCGTGTCTGGATGCTCCTGGTAGCCGAGCATGGGCGCCCCCAGCAGGATTCGAACCTGCGACCCTCTGCTTAGAAGGCAGATGCTCTAGTCCGCTGAGCTATAGGGGCTCGTTCGCCAGCCGTGATTGTATGCTACCGGGCAGCGCGAGTGAAATGCGAGCACCGGCTCTGGGCCGCGCCGGGCAGACTGGGCGGCGCCCGGGGTGGGGCGCTGATTGCTGGGCGCCTCCTGTTTGGGGTATAACTAGCCGAGCCGATGCGTCAAGCGCGTGTGCTTGGCGCTGTTTTTCTCCTGGACGCTTAGGCGCGTAGCTCAATTGGCAGAGCACCGGTCTCCAAAACCGGGGGTTGCGGGTTCAAGTCCTGCCGCGCCTGCCAGCGTGGATGTGCGCGATGACACCAGTAGCAGCACCAGTCGACTTCCTGTGACGAAGGCGGTTCCTGTGTCCCAGACCAGGCCGGGTCCCAAACCGGCGCGATCCACCTCCCGACCCCAGCGTGACGATGCCCCGCGCGTCACCGCGGCCTCGGCGCGCACCGCGCCCGCGGCCCCGACTGCGTCGCTGGCGAGCCGGGTTGCGCTGCGGGCGCCGCGGCCGAACCTGGGCGGCGGTGGCGCGATCGGCGGCTACTTCCGCGACGTCCGCTCCGAGCTGCGCAAGGTGGTTTGGCCGTCGCGCGAGGAGGCGACGAAGCTCACCGCAGTCGTCATCGGTCTGTCGGTCATCGTCGGGCTCTACCTGGGCCTGCTCGACTTGATCTTCTCCGAGCTGGTGCGCCTGTTCGTGCGCGTCGCCGGGGGCTAGCAAGCGAAATGGTCATGGACGAAGAGACACTGGTTGCCGAACAGACGGAAGAGACTCCGGCCGGCGTCGACGAGCGCCGCAAGTGGTACGTCATCCACACCTACTCGGGCTACGAGAACAAGGTCAAGACGAACCTCGAGCACCGCGTCGATTCCATGGGCGTGCGCGACAAGATCTTCCAGGTGGTCATCCCCACCGAGGAGGAGATCGAGATCCGCGACGGCCAGCGGCGAATGGTGCAGAAGAAGGTCTTCCCCGGCTACGTGCTCGTCGAGATGCTGATGGACGACGACTCGTGGTACGTGGTGCGCAATACGCCGGGGGTGACAGGCTTCGTCGGCTCGGGCAACAAGCCAACACCTCTCGAGGACGCAGAAGTCAAGAAGATCCTCAAGCAGATGAAGGTTGCGCCGGCGCGGCCGCGCATCGATCTGCAGAAGGGCCATCGGGTCAAGGTGGTGGATGGGCCGTTCACCGACTTCATTGGGGTGGTGGACGACGTCAACCCCGAGAAGGCCAAGGTGCGGGTGATGGTATCCTTCTTCGGACGCGAGACGCCGGTCGAACTGGACTTTCTGCAGGTACAACGGCTCTAACCAGGCAATGATGCAGAGAAGAGCGCTCGCAAGAGGCTCTTCTCTTGCTGTGTACGGAGATGCGCCGCCCGTGGGCGGCGTGGTAGGAGAGGAAGCGTGGCCAAGAAGGTTCGGGCCATCGTCAAGCTGCAGCTCAACGCCGGCAAGGCGACCCCAGCCCCGCCGGTGGGTCCCGCGCTCGGCCAGCACGGCGTCAACATCATGGCGTTCGTGAAGGAGTACAACGAGCGCACCGCGGCGCAGGTGGGCACAGTGATCCCGGTGGAGATCACCATCTTCGAGGATCGCTCGTTCACCTTTGTCACCAAGACGCCGCCCGCCGTGGACCTGATCAAGAAGGCGATCGGGATCGAAAAGGGCTCCGGGGCGGCCGGCCGGACGACCGCCGGGACGATTAGCCGCGACCAGATCCGCGAGATCGCCCAGCTCAAGATGAAGGACCTCAACGCCACCACGCTCGAGGCGGCGGAGAAGATGATCGAGGGCACCGCGCGCAGCATGGGCGTGGTAGTACGGGACTAGGAGACGCGGATGCCGGATCATGGCAAGAAGTATCAGGACGTGCTGAAGCAACTGGACCGCCAGAAGCTGTACGACCCGCTGGAGGGGCTGGCCAAGGTGCGCCAGTTGGCGCACGCCAAGTTCGATGAGTCGGTCGACGTGCACATCCGGACCGGGGCCGACCCGCGCCACGCCGACCAGATGATCCGTGGCGCCGCGGTGCTGCCGGCCGGCACCGGCAAGACCCGCCGAGTGCTGGCGTTCGCCACCGGCGACAAGGCACGCGAGGCCGAGGAGGCCGGCGCGGATATCGTCGGCGGCGAGGAACTGGTGCGGCGCATCCAGACAGAGAACTTCCTGGACTTCGACGTGGCCGTCGCCACCCCGGACATGATGGGGCTGGTCGGCCGCCTCGGGCGGATCCTCGGTCCCCGCGGGCTGATGCCGGCGCCGAAGACCGGCACGGTGACAATGGATATCGGCCGGGTCATCCGCGAGATCAAGGGCGGGCGAGTCGAGTTCCGCGTCGACAAGAGCGGGGTGATCCACGCGCCTATCGGCAAGGTGAGCTTCAGCGAGGACAAGCTGGCGCAGAACCTGGCCGCCCTGCTGGACGCGGTGCAGCGCGCCAAGCCTGCCGGGGTCAAGGGGCAGTACATTCGTGGGATCACGGTGGCGCCGACGATGGGGCCGGGGGTGAAGCTCGATATCCAGCCAACTCTGGCGCTGGCGGCGAGCCACCGCTAGCGCCAGCGCCTGCGAGGAGAGCCAACAGCTACAGCGGCTACAACCGAAGAGCCGAAGACAGCAGGGGCCCGCCCCAGGGCCTAATTTCCTGCCGAGGCACCAGGAATCCGGCGTACGGCGCTGCACGCCCACTCGCCCGCATCCCCGGCCTCGGCAGGTCGGGGATGTTTTGTTGAAGGGAGGTGAGAACGGGTGACGACGCCACAACGGCGCCAGAAGGAGCGCGTGGTCGACACGCTGGCCGAGAAGCTGAGCCGGAGTGCGATGGCGATCCTGACCGACTACCGTGGACTGAAGGTGCAGGATCTGACCGCGCTGCGCAGCCGGCTACGGGCGGTGGGAGTGGAGTACAGCGTGGCCAAGAACACGCTGACTCGCTTCGCGGCGCAGCGCACCGGGCGCGAGGCCATGGTCGTGGACCTGGAAGGGCCCACGGCGATCGCCTTCGTCTACGACGATCCGGCAACAGCGACCAGGGCGCTCCAGGACTACATCCGCGCCGCGCGCTCGCCACTGCGAATCAAGGGCGGCGTGCTCGGGCAGCAGCGGCTGTCCCCGGAGGAGATTAGCCAGATCGCCGAGCTGCCCCCGAAGGAGGTATTGCAGGGCCGGCTGGTTGGCACAGTGGCGGGGCCGCTGTCCAGCCTGGTCGGGGTGATGAATGGCGTGCTCAGCACGCTCGTCTACGTGCTCGACGAGCGTTCGAAGCAGCTTGGCGGCGCAGAAGCGGCCGCGAGCTAGGGGAGGACACGATGGCAGTATCCGAGAAGATCCAGGGGATCATCGATCAAGTCAACAGCCTGAACGTGCTGGAGCTGGCGCAGCTCTCGAAGGCCCTGCAGGAGATGTGGGGCGTGCAGGCGGCCGCGCCTGTGGCGGCCGCCGCGGCGCCAGCGGCGGGCGCACCGGCCGCGGCCGCGCCGGCCGAGGCGGCGGAGGAGAAGACCGAGTTCGACGTGATCCTGACGAGCTTCGGCGCGAACAAGATCAACGTGATCAAGGTGGTGCGCGAGATCACCGGCCTGGGGCTGAAGGAGGCGAAGGACCTGGTGGAGGGCGCGCCGAAGCCGGTGAAGGAAGGCGTGGCCAAGAACGAGGCGGAAGCGATCGCCGCCAAGCTGAAGGAGGCCGGCGCAACCGTCGAAGTGAAGTAGCGCCGCGCGCCGAGTGCTTCCACGGGGTGGACGCCGCCGGCGTCCACCCCGTCGTCGTCTCCCGGGGCTGGCGGGCGCGTCAGCGCGGGGGGCGCTTGCCCTTGAGCAGGTCACTCAGCTTACCGCCGAGGAAGGGGTTCGGTGGGCGGAGGTCCTCGACGTTGCTCGCATCGGTCTGCGCTGCCTGGCGGCTGGCGATCCATTCCGCGTGCGCCCGCTGCGCCCGCGCGAAGCGGTCGAACAGCCCCTCATCGCCCTGGGCAATCTGGGCGCGGAGCTCCTCCAGCCGGCTCATGAAGCGGCCGAGCGAGCGCACCAGGTGCTCCCGATTGGTCAGGCAGATGTCCGCGAACATGCGTGGATCGCTCTCGGCCAGCGCGGTAGCGGCCAGCAGCCCACCTGCTGCCAGCGCGCTCATCTCACGCCAGGCGGGATCGCTCCCCAGGTCGTCCATCAGCGTGCTGGACAGCAGGAACGGCAGGTGGCTCACCAGCGCCACCAGCGCGTCGTGCTCGTCGGGCTGCAGAAAGTAGGGGACGCCGCCAACCGCCTCGACCAGCCAGACCACCTGCTCCACCGCCTCCGGCGGAGTCGACGCCTCCGGCGTCAGGCAGTAGATGGCGCTGGTGAACAGGTCGGGGTCGGGGCCGTCCACCTGGGCGCTGAGCTTGCCGGTCATGGGATGCCCACCGACGAAGCCGACGCGCGGCGGGAGCCGGTGGGCCCACTCGACCACCTGCGCCTTGGTGCTGCCCGTGTCGGTGACGACCGCCCCTTCCGGAAGCAGGTTGCCCACCTCGCGCAGCACCGCTTCCACCGCCCGTACCGGGGTGGCGACGATCACCAGCTCCGCGCCCTCCACGGCATTGGCGGGGCTGCGTGCCGCCCGGTCGAATGCGCGAATGCTATGGGCGGCGCGGAGGCGCTGCGGGTCCAGATCGAAGCCGACCACTGTCGGTGGCCGTGGCAGCCGGCGCAGCGCCATGCCGAGCGAGGCCCCGATCAGCCCGAGGCCGATGATCGCGACCTGCCGTGGCGGCTTCATCATCTCACCCGAGCATGATCAGCTTTGTGAGATTGGCGATGACCGGGCGCAGGACACTGCCCAGGATATCCGGACCCCCCAGGGCAGGCAGGAACACGAGCAGGAGCAGGAGCATCGGTCCGTACTGCCGCAGCGGCTGGAGCTGGTAGGCGAGCGGCTTGGGCAGGAGTCCGCTGACGAAGCCGAAGCCATCCAGTGGCGGGATCGGGATCAGGTTGAAGGCTGCGAGCCCCAGGTTCGCGCTGACAATCCCCACCAGCACCGCGTGAGCGATCGGATCCAGCGCCACGCCGGCCCGCAGCGGCTGGTAGGCCAGGAAGGCCGTCGCGAGGTTGGCGACCGGGCCGGCCACGGACACCAACGCGGAGCCGAAGGCGGGGTCCACCCGCAGGTTGGCCGGATTGAAGACCACCGGTTTGCCCCAGCCGAAGTGCGCCACCAGGATCAGGAACGATCCCACCGGGTCCAGGTGCCGGAGCGGATTGAGCGAGAGGCGGCCCATCAGGCGGGGCGTGGGGTCACCGAGCCGCACCGCGGTGAGCGCGTGGCAGGCTTCGTGGACGGTGATGCCGACCACCAGCCCAATGATCCACCAGAGCTGGCCGCCTCGCAGGATCCCCATCTGCCAGATGAAGAGGGCGGCGATGGCCAGCAGGATCAGGATCTGGGTGGGCGTGTAGCGCTGCAACATGGATGCACGAGTATATCAGGCACCGCCCTGCGCTCCCTGACAAATGCGAAGCGCCCCTGCGCTCGGGCCGCCGAGCGGCAACGAGGAACTCCCCACCACGGAAACTGGTCACAGTTTCCTGGCGAATTCCGTTGACAGCCCGGGGAGGCTTTGTTATCGTGAGGCCGGAGCGCAGTGGGGCGGCGCAGTGGCAGGCGCGCTGGGCGCTTGAGGCCGCCCGCACTGGGGTGAGTGCACGTTCCGCGTCCCCGCTTCGACCTGGAGCGGCCGCGGGTTGCCGTTTCCAAAACGATCAAGTACGGTTTTCGCGGCCCGCAGTCGGCGGGCCGGTCTGCCGAGGTTGAAGCGAGGTTCGGCGTGGACGACGTTACGAACGGGTTGAGGCTGTTCGTCGAGGACATCAAGCGCGGCCAGATTCGCCGCGCGCTGACGGACAACCGGTTCTTCCGCGCCTGGTTCCGCCACGGCTATCCCAGCACGCCGCGCAACCAGGCGCTGATGATGTTCAACAACGTCTTCCTGCACCTGCACCCGGTGCGGATCCGGCGCGAGAGCTTGAGGATCACCTACACCTTCTGCCTGGGCGGGCTGTCGTTCTTCCTGTTCCTGGTGCTCACGGTCACCGGGGTGCTGCTGATGTTCTACTACCGTCCCGCGGCGAACCTGGCCTACCAGGACATGAAGGACCTGGAGGCGGTGGTGACGTTCGGGATGCTGCTGCGCAATCTCCACCGCTACAGCGCCCACGGCATGGTGATCGTGGTGTTCCTGCACATGGTGCGCGTCTTCTATACGGGCGCGTACCGGCCGCCGCGGGAGTTCAACTGGGGCGTTGGTGCCATTCTGCTGTTCCTGACCTTCTTCCTGTCGTTCACGGGTTACCTGCTTCCGTGGGATCAGCTCTCCATCTGGGCGGTGACCGTGGGGACGAACATGGCCGGGGCGACGCCGTTGATCGGCGACCAGGTGCGGTTCATGCTGGTGGGCGGCTACGAGATCGGGGAGAACACGCTGATCCGCTGGTATGTGCTGCACGTTATCGCCCTACCGCTCATCACCGCAACGTTCATGGCGGTGCATTTCTGGCGCATCCGCAAGGATGGCGGCATCTCCGGCCCGCTCTGAGCCGCCACTGCCTGGGCAACAGGCAGCCGGCAGGTCTGGCTGAGGTAGGCAAGGGAGGCGCGCATGGCAGTCAATCCGCCCAATTCGGAAGACAGGCAGCCGACCGGTGACGGCGCGGCGCCGGGAGGAGCGCGGCCGGAGCGGCCGGCCGCCGGGGGGCAGAAGCTCCCGCCGTTCATCAATCGCGGCGAGGGCGGCGGTCCCACGCCGCCGCGTCCCCCGGGCGCCACTGGCCAGGTCGGGGCCGCAGGGCGGCTGCCAGGCCAGGCGGTGGGCGCGCCCTCCCAGGGCGTGGCACCGGATGCCGCCCGCCGCCAGGCGATCGCCGCCGCGGCGGTAGCGAAGCCCAGCCCGGCCGCGGCACAGCAGCAGCAGCTCGTCTACGTCTGGCCACATCTGGTGCTGCTCGAGTTCATGTCCGCGGTGCTGATGCTGCTGAGCCTGCTGATCCTGGCCACGTTCATCAATGCGCCGCTCATCGGCCACGCGAATCCGGATCGGACGCCGAACCCCTCCAAAGCGCCGTGGTACTTCCTGAATCTCCAGGAGCTGCTGCTGCACATGCACCCGGCGCTGGCGGGCGTGATCGTCCCGGCCGCGGTCGTGTTTGTCCTGATTCCGCTCATCCCGTACATCGATCGGGATACCCGCGACGTCGGCAAGTGGTTCGGCACGCCCAAGGCGGTGCCGATCGCGATCTTCACCGCGGTGTTCACTACCATCGTCATCCCGCTGGAGATCATCTTCGACGAGTACGTTGGGGTGAAGCCGCTGATGTTCGGGCTGGCGAACCTGACCGGGATCGGGTTCCTGGGCGACATCTGGGTCACCGGCGTAATCGTGCCGCTGTTCCTGATGCTGTTCCCGATCTGGGTGCTGCTGCGGCTGATCCGCTGGATCTACTGGCCCTACACCACGCGGGACGTGATGATCGCCCTGTTCACCGGCTTCGTCGTTAGCTACGTGCTGCTGACGATCTCCGGCACCTTCTTCCGCGGCCAGGGTATGCACCTGTACTGGTTCGGAGATCCACGCTTGGAGCGCATCGACTGAATGCACGGGTGCGCGATTCGGAGGAGTAGATGAGCGTGAACCCCGTCAAGGAGGGGCTGTTCGCCCCGCGAGAGACTGCGCCGGCCGGCGTCGGCGATCCGACTGTCGCCGTCGGGGCGCCGGTAGCGGGGGCGCGCCCCGGCATCCCCCGTCGGCTGGTGCTGCGCTGGGGGCTCTGGGGGATGATCCTGGCGCTGCTGGCGCAGTGGGGGGTGCAGTTCATCGGCTTCTTCTGGCCCAAGAAGGTCGGCGCATTTGGTGGGGTGATCACGGCTGGCAACGTCGACGACTACCAGGTGGGCGACGTCAAGCGCATCAACGAGGGCAAGTTCTACCTGTCGCGCGTCCCCGAGGGGTTTCTGGCCCTGTGGTGGAAGTGCCCGCACCTGGGCTGCACCGTACCCTGGGTGCCCGACGCGCCCTCGCTGGATACCATCGAACCCAAGGGGAAGTTCAACTGCCCGTGCCACGGCTCGCAGTACGACCGCTACGGGCAGATCATTCAGGGGCCCGCGCCGCGCCCGATGGACATGTTCCCGATCACCATCGAGGGGGGGAAGATCCGGGTCAAGACGGGCACCGCGATCCAGCGTGTCAAGGCAGACCATCAGAAGGATCCGGTCAAGCCGTGATTCCATCCTGGAGGCGTAGCGCGGCGGCGGCCGCGTATACCCGACCGTAGCGCAGGAGCGTTCCGTGTTCTCATTCGTGGGCATCGTCGTCGCCATCGCGCTGCTTGCCGTTCTCGCCTGGCTGCTGAGCTACGCCACCGGGATCACGCATCCGCGCCCGCCCGGCCAGCCGGTGACGGGCATGCTGGCAATGGAGCGCAAGGTGAGCCTGACGCTCACCATGCTGATTGGCATCGGGCTGTTCCTGACCGGCTACTCTCTGATCTTCGAGCCGGCGCGCCAGGCGGCGGCGCGGGAGCGTCAGCAGCGCGACAGCATCGAGCGGGGGATTCAGACGTTCACCACGTACTGCTATCCCTGCCACGGTGCCGACGGCAAGGGTGCAGTGGTTCCCGGCGACCCGGACAAGCGCGTGGCGCCAGCGCTGAACCGCCCCGACTTCCAGGTGATGGGGGCAGATATCGATGAGCAACGCCGGGTGTACGACCTGATCAACAAGACGATCCACCGCGGCCGGCCCGGCACCCCGATGCCGGCCTGGGGGCAGCAGGACGGTGGAACGCTGCTCGACGAGCAGATCCACGAGCTGACGCTGATGATCATGAACGGCAACCGGACGCTGACGGCGAAGATCGACAAGCAGCCGGAGCCGGGCATTCACGAGTTCGAAGACGTCACCGGCACCCCCTGGGACATCGTTCAGCAGCAGATGGAGGAGCGGTTCAAGGAAGGGGCACCAACCCCGATCCCCGCCTCCTCCGTGCTTGGCCAGGAGCAGGGGCCGGCGGCGCAGGCTCACCAGATCATGGTGAAGTACGGCTGCAACACCTGCCACACTATTCAGGGCGTGCCCGGCTTTGCCGGTAAGGTGGGCCCCGAGCTGACGCATGTGGCGACCAACGCCGCCACCCGCAAGCCGGGGATGGACGCCAAGGCGTACATCATTGAGTCGATCCGCGACCCAACGGCGTTCACTGTTCCCGGCTTCCCCGCCGGGGTGATGCCGAAGCTCCCGCTTACCGACGACGAGCTGAATACCGTGGTGGACTACCTGCTGACGCTCAAGTAGTGTCGCCGTGTCCAGGCCAGCGAGGCGCCCCGGCAGATAGAGCCGGGGCGCCTCGCTGGCCTCGCGGTGTCGCACCTTCACCACCCCGGCGAATCGCGCGGGGCCGTACCTGCCCCTGAGTGTAGCTGGAAGCGGAGCGCTCGTGCTCCACTCCACACTGCGCGGCGGGCCGTTGCCTCGACGACTGGCGCCTACAGCTCGGTCGCCAGCAGATCCTCGATCGTCTCGCGGCGGCGCACCAGGCGCGGCTCGCCATCAGCGACCACGACGACCGCCGGGCGGTAGGCCAGGTTGTAGTTGCTGGACATCGCCAGGTTGTAGGCCCCTGAGGCGGGGATCGCGACGAGGTCGCCGCTGCGCGGGGCAGGCAGCGGGATGTCTTTGATGAGGACGTCGCCGGATTCGCAGTACTTCCCGGCCAGTGTCACCGGCCCGTCTGGCGGCTCGGACGCGCGGTTGGCGAGCAGCGCTGCGTACCGCGCGCCGTAGATCGCCGGGCGGATGTTGTCGGCCATCCCGCCATCCAGCGAGACAAACGTGCGCAGGCCGGGCACCACCTTGATTGCGCCAACGGTGTACAGCGCCACGCCCGCGGTACCGACGATCGAGCGGCCCGGCTCGACCACCAGGCGCGGCGGCTGCAAGCCGGTGCGCTGGGCCGCCTCGCGGACGATCCGGGTGAGTTGGCGCATCACCTCGGGAATCGGCATCGGCCGGTCGGCCGGGGTGTAGGCGATGCCCCACCCCCCGCCGGGGCTGTACTCCCGCAGCTCCAGCCCATGCCGCTCACGCATCTGGCGGGCAAACTCGAAGCCGATGGCGGTCGCCTCGGCGTAGCCATCCATTTCGTAGATCCCCGAGCCGATATGGGCATGGAAGCCGAGCAGCTCCAGGCTCGGGGCGGCGAGCGCCCGCTGAACTGCCTCCTCCGCCTGGCCGGTGGAGATCGGGAAGCCGAACTTGGAGTCCAGAATCCCCGTCTTGCGATAGTCGTGGGTGTGCGCCTCCACCCCGGGCGAGAGACGAATCAGGATCCTCTGCCGCCGTCCCAGCTCTGCCGCCAGGCGGGCGAGCAGGTCCAGCTCGTGGAAGCTGTCCACCACCACCCGACCCAGGCGGAGCTCAAGGGCCCGCCGCACCTCATCCGGCGTCTTGTTGTTCCCGTGGAAGTAGACCCGCTCCATCGGGAAGCCGACGCGCTCGGCCAGCGCCAGCTCGCCACCAGACACCACGTCCAGCCCCAGGTCCAGCTCGCGGATCAGCCGCAGCAGCCACGGCGCGGCGTACGCCTTGCTGGCGTACAGCACCTCCGAGCTCGGGTAGACGGCGCGCAAGGTGTCCCGGTGCTGGGCGGCCCGCGCCCGAATCGTCGCCTCGTCGTACACGTACAGGGGCGTGCCGTAGGTGTGGGCGAGGTCTACCGTGTCGCAGCCGCCGATCTCCAGGTGGCCGGCGGGGTTCACCCGGGCCGTATCTGGGAGCACCTGGCGCGTCAGGAGCTCGGTCGCCATGACTCTCTCCTTCAGGGTATCGGGCTAGCGGCCGGGAACAAGGGCCCAATCCGCGGGCAGTTCGTACGAGTGGACGCGCGGCTGGCGTGTCGCGGCGTCGAGGACGCGGATACGGCCCTTGCGGCGGATCTCGTTGTAGGTGTTGTGAATCTGCACGATCCGCTTCTCGACCAGGTTGAACAGGACCACGCCGGCGCGCACCGGCTGAAGCGCCGCCTCGCGCGTCCGATCGTCCACCACCCGGAAGGCGGGCACGTCGCGCGGTTGATGGTAGTCGAGTGCCCCGTGGATGGCGGCATAGTTCTCGGGCGAGTTGTGTTCATCGAACACGGCCAGGGCGCTGGTAATATGATCGCTCAGCCCGGGCGCGTACGGCTCGGCGCTGGCCAACAGGTCGGCCAGGGTCTTCGGCCCACTGGCACAGGCGGCGACGAGCGCCTCGAGCACCGCGCAGGGCGCGACGAAGCTCGCGGTCCCCGCAGGATCGATGATCGTAAAGCGCATCACGTCGTTCATCGTTGTGCACCGAGTCTGCCGGATTCACTGGCAGCGCGCGCTGGGCGCTGCTCGCGTACGATACACCAGCCGCCGCCCCGCCGGCAGGGAAATGTCCGCCGGGCAGGAGCTACTCGGGACTGTGGTGTGCCCCGGGGGCGGGCGCAACTTCCATCCGGGCGATCCAGCGCTCGGGCTCGCGGATCTCCGCTTCCGAAGGGAGATGGGCGGGACTGTCCCAGGCCCGATTCAGGAACGCCATCCCGCGGGCCGCGACAACCCGGTCCACGAAGCGCTCGCCCAGCTTGTATTGCTCCAGTTTCAGCTTGAGCCCGGTGATCCGCAGGAACAGCTCCTCGACGGCGCTACGCTGCCGCTGCCGCCGCTCCAGGGCGCGCGAGATCTCGTCGAAGTGGGGCAGCGTCTGGCGTCCGACCGCGTTCATCACGTGGTTCGAGTAGCCCTCAGCGAGGCTCATCAGCGCTTGCAGCCGGGAGACGAGCTCCCGCTGCTGGGGCGTCATCAGGGCGTTCAGCAGGCTCTGTCCCCGGCGCAGGTTGTTGGTGAGCCGCTGGGCTAGCGTCCCCACCAGGCTGGCGCTGCCCGCCCCCAGCATGTCCTCCACCACGCTGCTCAGGTAGCTGCGCAAGGTCGTGTTCAGGTAGACGCGTACCCAGGGATGGACTTCGAACTCGTGGGCATGGGTCGCCTCGTGGAGCACGATCCACTCCCGCAGCTCGTCCGGCGGGGCAGCCAGCTTGCGCTCGAGCGCCCGGATGTTGGGCTCGACGAAGTACAGCTTCCCGGCGGTGACCGGCTCCTTGCCGAGCAGGCTCACGTCGTACTGGCCGAGCACCCGGCGAGCCAGGTAGCCGATCAGGAGTCCGAACTGGCTGCTCAGCGCGAGCTGCGCAAGCGGCGGAATCGCTGCCCCGGGCTTCCCTTCGCGAATGCCGCGGGCGTACGCCTCGTCCAGCGGCTCGAACAACTGGGAAAAGTTGACCACGTTGGCGCGGATCCAGTCAGCCCGATCCATCACCTCCACGGTCGTCTCTCCAAGCGGCAAGGTTGTCCCCGTGTAGCGCTGGAGCGGCTGCTCCACCTTCTGCACGAGCGCGCGGTAGTCGGCGAGCAGGTGCGCGCGTTCCGAGTGCGAGAGACGTCCGTCCGGGCCGCTCACACGCTCGGCGACCGAGGTCGCCCAGCGCCAGTCCAGGAGTGTGTGCTGGCCGGTCGCGCGCCGCCGCGTTGTTGCCCAGAGAACGACTCCGGTCGCTCCGACCAGGGCGCCTCGTGCGAGATTTGTTCTCAGATTGGCCATGATGCTCCCGTGCGCAGGCGATCCGCGGCCACGCCCGGGCGTGGCCGCGTCTTGGAGCTTACGTCATTTTGCTGCCGCCCGGCCTGTTCGTTCCCCCTCCCGCGGTGCAAGGCACAGGCCACGCCCATTCGGCGGAGACCTCAGGTGAGCATCGAGATCGCGCTCGGCAGGACATCGAACGTGGCGGGTAGCGGATCCACCGGCTCGCCATCGGTCTGGATCGGGAGGCGCATTGGGGAGGTCACGCGGACCCGCTGGGTGCGTAGCAGGCGCGCCTCTGGCCTCGCCAGATGGGTCCCCCAGTACACGCTCGGCAGCCGCGCCAGGAACGTGAGCGGTGGGACCTCGCCCAGGATGAACAGGTGGAGCGCGCCATCGTCGAGCCTGGCGCCGGGCGCGAGCCGCATGCCCCCGCCGAAGCGCTCGGCATTGCAGGCGACCACCATCATTGCCCGCAGGCAAAGCTGCTGGGCTGGTGGCGGGGCCTCGATCTCCAGCTTCACCTCGTGCGCCCCATAGCCGGGGAGCGTGGCGAGGATCCCCAGCGCATAGCACAGCTTGCCGGGGATATAGCGGCGCCAGGGGATAACCCGGCGCGCCACTTCGGCGTCGAATCCGGTCCCGGCCATGTTGACGAACAGACGGCAGTGACCATCCTCCCAGCGCACCCGGCCGAGGTCGATCCGCCGGATCGCGGTTCCGAGCTGTTCGGCCGCCTGGAAGGGGCTCAGCGGGAGCCGCAGATTGCGGGCCAGGTCCAGCCCGGTCCCGGACGGGATGAAGCCGAGCACTGCCGAGGTGGATACCTGGCCGTCGGGGGCGGCCAGCCCGTTGACTAGTTCGTTGAAGGTGCCGTCTCCGCCGACGCAGATGATCCAGGGCGCACCCGTCGCGGCCGCCTGGCGCGCCAGCACTCCGGCCTGTCCGGGGCCCTCCGTGAGCAGCGTCTGGAAGCGCAGGCCGCGGCGCGCCAGGATGGCCCGCAACCGGGGCCAGCGCGCGCGTGTCGCGCCACCCGCGGAGCAGGGATTGACAACCACCGCGCCGGACTGCTCGAGGAGCAGCGGCAGCGTGGGCGTGGCGAGGCGGGTTGAACGCGGGGTGAAGATCATGCTGACGCTCGCCCGGGCGCACGCACTCGCGGTGCAGCCAGGAGCGCCGCGCCTGCCCGCGGCGCGGCGCCATTGTAGCGGCGCGCGGCGCTCGTTGCTGGGTCCTTCGACCCCTATGGTATACTTTCGCGCTCTGACCACTCGGCGCTGTCCGGGCCTGTAGCTCAGTGGGAGAGCGCTCGGTTCGCATCCGAGAGGCCAGGGGTTCGAATCCCCTCAGGTCCACCCAATGGGGAGGCAATCGGCCTCCCCTTTCTTCTGCTTGCCGCGCGTCCCAGTGCGTTCCAGCGCCGGCTTCAGCCAGCGGTGGCGGCGAGCACGCGGCGCGGGGTGCGGAGCACCCGCGGGAGCGCGACTTCGGCCACGGTGAGGCGGTAGCCGACCCCAGGGATCGAGGCAATATCGCCGGGCCGGCCGCGCGGCAGGCGCAGCTTCTTGCGAATGCGGCTGACGTGGGTCTTCAGCAGTACGGCGTCGGTAACGCCGTAGCCCCAGATGTGCTCGACGAGCTGGGCGGACGGGACCACCTGGCCCGCGTTGCGAGCCAGCAGATGCAGTAAGTGGAACTCGATGCGGGTGAGTCTCACCGTCCGTTCCCCGTGGCGAACCTCCTGCGAGAGCGGGTCCAGCACCAGATCGCCGATGCGGAGCTCGCAGGGGAGCTCGACGTCCAGTTTGCGGTGAAGGCGCCGCGCCACCGCTTGAATGCGCAGGGCGAGCACCCGGGTGCTGTACGGCTTGACCACGAAGTCATCTGCGCCTGAGCGGAACGCTAGCAGCGCCTCCTCTTCGTCGCTATGGCGGGTTACCAGGATCAGCGAGGTCCCGCTGTTCAGGCGAAGCCGGCGGCACACTTCGAACCCATTGAGGCGCGGTAGGTGAGCTTCCGCCACCACGACGTCCGGCCGCTCGCGCTGCCAGAGCTGGAGCGTCTGTCGTCCATTGGTCGCGGTCAGGACCTCGAATCCCTCGCAGCGCAGCGCGCTGGCGGTGGCGTGGAGCAGCTTGGCATCGTTGTCCGCCAGCAAGACCTTCAAGCTGATCCTCCAGTTGGCTGGGCACGCCCAGGCACGGGCGTGGGACGGGGAGTCGCCAGGTACGGGTCGGGCGGCTGTCCCCTCGTCGCGCTGGGGCTGCCCGTTTATGGAAAGGCGCTGGATGGGAACCCGCGGCAAATCTGCTCCGCCAGCTCGTCGGCACTGCGCAGCCGTCGGCTGAAGGTGCGCAGCAATAGCGCCGTTGCCTCAGGGTAGCGCAGGAGTGAGGAGGCGAGGGTTGACGCGCTGAGCTCGACCGATTCGGTATCCACAATGGCCGTCACTGTCGCGGAGCGCGGCGCGCCGTCAAGCACGCCCATCTCGCCCACCAGCTCGCCTGCTCCCAGTTCGGCCAGCACGAGCGCCTCGGTCAGGGCCGGGTGGAACCGCTCAACCCGAACGAGTCCGTTCAGGATCGCGTAGACTGAATCGCTGGGCTCCCCCTGGCGCATCAGCACTGTCCCGGGCCGAAACGTGCGCTTGCGACCGAGTGCTGCGAGCTGGGCGAGTGCTTCCGGGGGTAATGGCTTGAAGGCCTCGATCCGAGAGAGCGCCAGAGCGTCGGTCACGCCGCCTCCCTACCGGCTTGTGCTCTACCATAGTCCCCGGAGCCATTACATGTCCGTAACAGCGGCTGTTACACGGCCGTACACGGCCCCGCCCCGTTGTTACAGGTCGATCACACCCACCCCGCGGCCGCTGGCCAGGCTGAGGGAGACGCGGTCCGGGCTGCGCCGCTGGCCGGGGTGCGGGGGCCTGGGAGCGGACAGGTGCCGCGGCGCCTGACGAATCTGCTACTGCTCGTCCTGGCCGCCGGGCTCGTGCTGACCGGCCTGCTGGGCTGGGCCCTACCGGCCGAGCAGGCGGCTCCGTTCTACCCGGCGCACCGCGGGCTCGGGCTGGCGCTGCTGCTGACGCTGGGGTGGAAGCAGGCGATCGCCCGCCGCTCGCTCCGTCGTCGGCTCCTCCGCCCGCGGTGGGATCGATCCGTGATTCCCGGCCTCGTCGGCGGTGCGTTGTTGCTCGCCAGCGTTGCCCTCGGCCTCGGCTGGACACTGGGCCTGGTTAGCTTCGACAGCCTCTGGGGCTACTCAGCGCTCAACCTGCATGTGCAGCTCGCGCTGGCCCTGCTCCCGTTCCTGCTCTGGCACCTCGCGCGCCGCTGGGAGCCCCCGCCCAGCCCGCGCCTGCTTGTGACGCGCCGGGCCGCGCTGCGGCTCATCGGTCTGGGCCTAGCCACCAGCCTGGCGCTGCCGCTGCTCGATCGCGCAGCACTGGCGCGCGGGGCAGCCCAGGTGCGCCGCCCCACCGGGTCCAAGCCCGCGGGCTCGTTCTCCGGCAACGACTTCCCGGTCACAATCTGGCTGTTCGACGCGATCCCCTCGCTCGACCCGACGACCTGGCGGCTGGTACTGGACGGAAGAGTGGAGGCCCCTGCCATGCTGTCCTACCAGGACCTGCTGGCGCTCTCACGGCGCACGCTCACCACAGTGCTGGATTGCACCGGCGGCTGGTGGACGGAGCAGACGTGGAGGGGGGTCTCACTGGGCGAGCTACTGGCGAGCCGGGGTGTGGACCCGGGTGCCCGCTTTGTGGAAGTTGTCTCCGTGACCGGCCACCGCTGGCTGTTTCCACTGGCCGAGCTGAGCCAGGCGCTGCTGGCGACTGATGTTGGAGGCGAGGTGCTCAGCCCCGGCCACGGCTACCCGCTCCGGCTGGTCGCGCCGGGCCGCCGCGGCTTCCAGTGGATCAAGTGGGTGGGCCGCGTTACTGTGCGTTAAGCCAGCAGCCCGGCCGCTTGCAGCCGGCGCTGCGCGTCGGCGCGTCGCGCGGGGGGGACGTGGATCTCTTCGCGTTTCGGATCGGCGCGTTCCAGCAGCCCCTCGTGGGTCCAGTAGGTGAGCGCGGCGGCGACCCGCTCATCCAGGCCGGGCTCATTTGGAGCGCGCTCACTCACCCGCCGGCGGAGTTCGGCCTCCTCCAGCGGCTGGTCGGATTCGAACGCGGCGAGCAGCGTAAGATTCGCGACATCGGCCATCGTGAACGCTCCCTGGTGAATGGCACATGCGGTCGGTACAGCATACCGAGTCCGGTTCCCCCGCGCAGGACTGGGACCGGGTGTGGGGCGAAGGGCCGCGGCGTGCAGAACCGCTGTTACGCGCCAGATGGGGTTCTATTCGTGACGCGGCTATGATAGACTGGCGCCAGTGGCCCGTTCGGCGGTTGCGTGCGCCAGGGCATGTTGTGACTTCTAGCCGTCGAGGAGCACGAGCCATTCGCACGCCCGCTGGCTCACGGACGTTGCTCGTATTTCCCGGTGAGGGTGCTGCGTGGACGCTGTGGACAAGACCCTGATCTGTCGGGATTGCGGGAGCCCGTTTCTCTTTACCGTTGGCGAGCAGGAGTTCTATGCCAGCCGCGGCTTTGTCAACCAGCCCGGCCGCTGTCCTGCCTGCCGCGCCGCGCGTCGGCAGGGCCGCGAGGCGAGCGGGTCAGTTGTGGCTTGGACGATCGCCCGCGCTGCAGATGCGGGGGGGCCGGGGGGCTCCGAGCGGCCACGTCGTGAGCTGCACCCGGCGGTGTGCGCCCGATGCGGGGCGCAGACGCTGGTTCCTTTCGTCCCGCGGGGGGTTCGCCCGGTATACTGCTCTGGCTGTTTTGAGGTTGCGCGGGCCGCTGCGAGCGATCGCGGTGGTCCCGGGAAGGGATGGTAGGTGGAAGTTCTACGCCGAGAGGGCGAGTCGTTTGAAGAGCTGTTCGCGCGCTACAAGCGCGGGATGAATCGATCGGGAATTCTGAAGGACGTCAAGCGTCATCGCTTCTACATGAGCCCGGGCGAAAGTCGGCGGCTCAAGAAGAAGATGGCGGCGAAGCGTCGGCGCAAGCACCGCCGTCCGGCGTAGCGACTCCCAGATCCGGCGCCGCGCGGGCCGGCAGTGCTCGCTGGCTGGAGCGCCGGGCGTAATGTGTGCCGCCTGAATCACCCCGGCTCACCGTGGCCCTGCTGCTCGCGGGCTAGCGTCACGTTCCCGAGCCGTGCCCGCGTGGCTCGGCCGTGTTCCTGAATCTGGTCGCGGCAGCCGCAGGCCGCGTGCCACGGGGTGCCTGGGTGGTCGCTCCCCAGCCCGGCGCCCCGGCTCTGGGCGGGCTTGCTCCTGGCTGTCGTTTCCGTCTCCCGCTCCAAGCCTGGGGCAAGGGGCGCGCCGCGAGCTGGAGAACCGAGGCCGGCTCCCGGGGAAGCAGGCCGGCTAATGGCGGCCGACGCGCAGAAGCCCTTCCTGCTCCTCGGCCTCGGCTCGTAGGTTGGTATAGCTGTGATAGCGGCGCTCGCTGATCCGGCCCGCTGTCACGGCAGCGCGCACCGCGCACCCTTCCGAGTGGACGTGGTCGCAGTCGGGGAAGCGGCACTGGCCCAGATACGGCCTGAACTCCGGAAAACAGGTGTCCAGATCCTCCGGGGCGACCGACCAGAGGCCGAACTCGCGCAGGCCTGGTGTGTCGACGACGTACCCCCCGAATGAGAGCGGCAGGAGCTGGGCGAAGCGGGTGGTGTGGCGGCCTTTGCCCACCGACTCGCTCACCGCGCCGATGGTGAGCTGCAGGCCGGGCTCGACCGCGTTGAGCAGGGAGGACTTGCCGACCCCGGACGGCCCGACGAGGGCCGAGGTGCGCGCGCGGAGCTGCTCACGCACCCGTTCCACTCCCTCGCCGGTCTTTGCGCTTACCAATAGCAGCGGGTAGCCCGCGGCCGCCAACTCCTCGAACCCCTGCAGCACCTCGTCGCTGGCCGGCAGGTCGATCTTGTTCAGGCAGAGCACTGCCGGCAGGTCCTGGCTCTCGGCCGCGACCAGGAAGCGGTCGACCAGGCCGAGCTTGGGCTCTGGCTCGCGGACAGAGAACACGACCAGCACCTGGTCCACGTTCGCTACCAGGATCTGCGCTACCGGGCGACGCTCGCCGGCTGCCCGCCGGGCGAGCTCGTGCTCCCGTGGGAGCACCGCCTCGATCCAGTCGCGTCCGCCGGGCACATCGCTGAGCCGGAGCCGGACCCGGTCGCCGACCACTACGGGCTCCAGCGTCTGTGCGCGAGGCCGGACCCGGCCCCGTGATTCGACCAGCGCCGCGCCTGGCTGCCGACGCAGGCCGGAGCGCAGTGCCGCGACGCGGACACCTGCTGGCGTGGCGACCTCGTAAAAGCCGCTGATCGAGCGGAGCACGACGCCCTCGATCAGCGCGCCGTCGCGGTTGTCACCCGTCAAGCCGACTCTCCCAGACCCTCCAAGCCATCTGTCACGCCAAGAGTATACGGAGGAAATATCGGGAAGCAGCGCCGGATGGACGGTATACTCGGCAAAAGCTGTGGTACGAGGGAGTGATGTCTGGCTGCCGGTTCTGTGGAAGACCCATCGTTCGCCTCCGCTGCTCGGCGTGCGGCGCGGGCCTCTGTAGCGAGGCGCACTTTCAGCTTTCCTGCGGGGTGCTGCACCCCGCGGCTGCCAGCATTGCCGTCGCCACGGCCACGGAGCAGCTATGACGAACGGGCCGCGCCCCGGTCGAGAGGGTCCGCACGGGCCGGGACAGGAGGAGAGCCCCGTACCGGGGAGCGAATCCGAGGCGGAGCGCCTGGTTCTGCGGCTGTACATGCAGGAGATCATCCAGATCCCGTTGCTGACCGCCGCGGAGGAGCTGGAGTGCGGGCGGCAGATCGCCGAGGGTCGGGCCGCGGCGCGGCGCCTGGCCAGCGCGGATGGGGCGGAACGTCCGGAGCTGAGCGAGCGGGTCAAGCTCGCCCTGACGGCGCGCCGCCGGCTGGTGGAGGGAAACCTGCGGCTGGTCGTCTCGGTGGCGCGACGCTATCGCGGGCGCGGCCTGTCCCTGCTGGACCTGATCCAGGAGGGCAACATCGGGCTGATGCGCGCGGTGGAGAAGTTCGACCATAGCCGCGGGCTCCGCTTCTCGACCTACGCCACCTGGTGGATCCGCCAGGCAGTCGGCCGCGCGCTGCTGGAGCAGTCCCGCACCATCCGCCTGCCTGTCTACCTGCTGGAGCTGGTCAGCCGGGTGGCCCGGACGCGCGAAGAGCTGGCGGCGCGCCTTAATCGAAGCCCCACGGAGGCCGAGGTGGCAGCGGAGCTCGGGGAATCGGTGGAGCGGGTCGCTGCCGCGGGGCAGGTAGTCAAACAGCTCCTTTCCCTGGAGAGCCCCGTCTCCGAGGAGGACGGGACCACCCTGACCGAGCTGATCGCCGACCCCGCCACAGAAGATCCCGCCGAGGTGGTCGCGCGCGAGCTGGACGCGCCGCTGGTGGGCGCAGCGCTGCACCTGCTCAGCCCGCGCGAGCGGCTGGTGCTGGAGCTCCGCGCCGGGCTCGGGACCGACCGGCCGCACACGCTGGCCGAGGTGGCCGAGCGGCTCGCCCTGAGCCGAGAGCGCGTTCGCCAGATCGAGCGCGAGGCGCTTACCAAGCTGCGGCATCCAGCCGTGGTGCGTCGCCTGCGCGAGCTGCTGGGCTGAGCGTCGCGGACGGGAGCGCCGTCACGAGCGTCCCCTTCTGTACCCGATTGTTACCAGCGTCCGCCACGTACAGGTTGCCCTGGACATCCAGCGCCACGCCCTGCGGATCATGAAACTCGCCCGGTGCCGTGCCCGGGCCGCCCCACTGGGCCAGCGGCTCGCCCGTTGGCGAGAGCTCCTGAATGCGCTGGTTGCCCCAGTCGGCTACGTACAGGTTACCCGCGGCATCTAGCGCCACCCCGAAGGGGATCTCGAACTGGCCGGGCCGCTCGCCTTCGCGGCCCCAGCGGGCCAGGACCTGGCCAGACGGCGTGAATTTCAGGATCCGGTCGTTAATCCAGTCGGAGACGAACAGGCTCCCGTAGCGGTCTACCGCCAGACCGGCGGGGCTGGAGAGCCGCGGGCCCGGATTGGGCAGCGGCCATTGGGCCAGCGGCTGGCCCCACGACGCCAGCTTCTGCACCCGGTGGTTATGGGTGTCTGCCACGTAGATGTCGCCGTGCCGGTCCACGGCCACCGCCTCCGGCTGATCGAACTGGCCCGGCCCCGCTCCCCGGCTGCCCCAGGCGGCCAGCGGGACGCCGCTGGCGGAGAGCTTCTGCACCCGGTCATTGTTCGTATCGGCCACGACGATGCTGCCCTGGGGATCGACCGCGAGGCTGAAGGGACGGTCGAACTCGCCCGGCCCGCTGCCGTAGGAGCCCCAGCTCGCCAGCACCTCGCCGCGCGGGGAGAGCTTCAGAACCCGATGGTTGCCCTGGTCCGCCACGTAGATATTTCCCTGGCTGTCCAGGGCGATGCCCGAGGGAAAGCGGAGCTGCGCGGGACTGCCAGGCGCGCCGGCCAGCACCTCCCAGACACGCCCAGCCTCCCGGCGCGGGACCGCGGCGGGCGTGCCGCCTGGCCCCGCCGGAACGGTTGGAGCGGCCGCTGGCGGGGCGGGTGGAACGCAGGCGGCGAGCAGCAGCGCCAGCAGCAGCCAGCGGACACCAGCGGCCGCCCGGCCGCCTCGCTGCCTCAGCCACCGGACCGCGCTGGCCTGGTGGCGCGGATGAATGCGCTCACCAGCCGCCCACCAGCCGCCTCGAGCTGGGCGACGATGTCTGCCTCGCTGCTCGAACCACCACACGCCGTGCCGCATACCTCTTGCGCGTCGTACACCCGCGTCACCTGGACGTCGATCTGCTCGAAGCCGGCTTCGGCCAGCAGACGCTGATAGTCCGCCTCTTCGAGCGCCCCGGCGATGCAGCCAGCCCAGAGCTCCAGGCTGCGGCGGATGTCGGCCGGAAGGGCGCCCTGGACCACCACATCGGAAACGGCGAAGCGGCCGCCCGGTTTCAGCACTCGGAACGCCTCGCGCAGTACCTGGGCCTTGTCCGGACTCAGGTTGATGACGCAATTCGAGATCACCACGTCCACACCCTGGTCGGGCAGCGGCAGTGCCTCGATCTGCCCCTTCAAGAATCTCACGTTGTACACCCCGTGCTCGGCGGCGTTGCGCTCGGCCAGCGCGAGCATCTCCTCGGTCATGTCTACCCCGTAGGCGAAGCCGGTCGGGCCGACGCGCTGGGCCGAGAGCAGGACGTCGATACCCCCGCCCGAGCCGAGGTCGAGCACCACTTCACCTGGCCGGAGCTCCGCCAGCGCGGTGGGGTTGCCACAGCCAAGGGAGGCCAGGACCGCGGCTGAGGGGAGGGCCGCCAGCTCCTCCGCGGCGTACTCGTGTGCGCCAAAGGCGGGGCCAGCGGCAGAACCGCCAGCGGCGTCACCAGGCGCGCAGCAGCCCGCCGTGTGGACCACCGGGAGCTGGGGATCGGCATCACTGGCTCGCACCGCCGCCGAGGCGGCGACCACGCTGTACCTGGCGCGCACCGCGGCGCGGAGATCGTCAGAGGGAGAAAGGGTCATCGCCGGACACGCTCCTTCGTTCAGTCGATCCGTTGACATGCGTCAACGGGTATGAAGGGCCTCAGCAGCAGTTCAGACTCTCCAGCAGCCCTTCCAGGGTCCTGGTGATCCGCGCTTTGTCCAGCCGATAGAATACCTCCTTGCCCTGCTTGCGAGCGCGGACCAGGCCAGCCCGGCGCAGCACCCCGAGGTGATGGGAAACCGTGGGGCGGCTGAGACTGATGTGCGCCACGATCTCGCTGACGTTGCGCTCTCCGCGAGCCAGCAGTTGCACTAGGTCCTGGCGGGCCGGATCCGCCAGCGCCATCAGCATCTCCCGGCTGGCCACCAGGTGCTGCCGCAGCGTCTGCACCTCGGGCGCCAAACAGCAGGCGTCGATTCGCGTGTCATCGTCTATGTGTTGAAGCATGTCAACATATTAGCCGATGGCCGTGCCTCGGTCAAGCCTGCCGGCGCAATCGCGCCGACCGAGCACACCGGGTGCACCCGAGGTTGTCCCTCGGGGTGGGCGGAGCGAACAGGGGAAAGGGTGGCCACGATCGACGACGCCCCTAGGACGGCGGGGCCTCCATGGTGGTCCGGGCGGACAACCTGCGCATGGGCGAGACCGCTTGCCTGGCAAGCGGCAAGGCGCTCAACGGCAAGGGGGAAGGTCCCAGCGCTTGTAAGGCGATCTGGTGACGAAGAACGCCCAGGATCGCACAAGGGCTTTGAAGACTGCATGAAGGCGAGCTTCCCCACCTTCCAGGTCATCGCCCGACCGGCCAGGTGGCAGCCCAAGCTGGCTCCGAACGCGGCCTGAACCGTCCTCAGCTTCACCCTGGATCGAGCCGGCATTCCATGTCGCAGATCCCACCATTCTGGATCGATGCCTCGTTTGGGACGATCATTCTGGTCGCCCTGCTGTTGTCCCGGGTGACGAGCGGCGAGCGGACATGACCCGCGGCCGATTCGTAGCGGAGGGCAGGTCGGGACGCTGGATCCTGGACGCCTCAGGCATGATCTCGTTCAGGCGACGCGACTGGCCCGGCCTCTCCTGGGGCCCGTGCGAAACTTCGCCCGCCAGGCCCTACGCAACCAGCTCACACCCGCTGCCCCGTACCTGACGCCCGAGCCAGGCCTGTGCCCAGCTTGCCGCGGTGGCTACCACGCTCGCCAGCAGCGGTAGCCAGAGCTGCTCGCTGGCATGCAGGCCCCAGTCTGCCGTGACAACGAGGGGGATCAGGAAGCCGCCAGCGGCGTGTAGCAGCGCCGGCCCGCCGGCGTCGCCGCGAATCCCGATCATCACCAGGTCGACAAAGCCCGGACAGACCGAGAGCACCCCCGCGAGCAGTGCGAACAGCAGCGCTGCCCAGGCGTGCCCGGTCCAAGCCGGATCCCCGGTGGCGAGGCGGAGCACGTCCATCGCCAGCGCGGTGGGGACGAGTACCAGCGGCACCGCGGTGAGGCGCGCGTGGAGCGGCGCGCCCAGCACACGGGTCGGGCGGAGCTGCCAGAGCGCCCGGCGGCGTCCCGTTGGCGCGTGCTCGGGCTGCTCCCCGGTGGCGGGTTCCCGGTGGCCGATCGTCCTCACGCTGTCTCCCGTGGGAGCACGAACGAGAAGATGCTGCCGTGGCCCGGTTCGCTCTGGACCCCCATCGAGCCGCCGTGCAGCTCGACCAGCGCTCGGCTCACGTACAGGCCCAGCCCCAGGCCGCCGTAGCGGCGCGTCCGCGAAGCGTCGAGCTGGTGGAAGCGGGCGAACAGCTCGGGCTGCCGTTCCGTCGGGATGCCAACGCCCGTATCCGCCACCGCCAGCCGCGCGAGCGTGGCGGTGGCCTCGACGACGACGGTCACCGTTCCTCCGGCCGGCGAGAACTTCACCGCGTTCTCGACCAGGTTCGTGATCACCATCGCCAGTTGCTCGCGGTCTCCCCGCACCTCGACCGGTGCCGAAGCGATGACTTCCAGCCGGTGCTGGGGGGACAGGGCGTGAAGCCGGCTAGCCACGTCGCGAGCCAGCTCGGCCAGGTCGAGCGGTTCGGGCCGGAGCCGGAGACGATCCGCGTGAATGGCGGTGACTTCGAGCAGGTGATTGATCAGGCGGGCCATGTGGTCTACCTGGCGCTCGATCTGCTTGAGCAGCACGCCGGCCTCGCTGGTGGTGCCGCCGAGGCGCCGCAGGAGCAGCTCGGCGTAGCCTTTGAGGCTGGTCAGCGGGGTCTTCAGCTCGTGGCTGGCCAGGTCCAGGAATTCGTCCTTGGCGCGCTCCAGCGCCCGCGCCGCGGTGACGTCGCGATAGACGAGCACCGCCCCCTGAACCTGCTCACTCGCATCCAAGAGCGGGGTCGCGGTGATGGCGACGACACTGCGCCTGCCGTCAGGGTGAGGGACGTTGATCTCCAGGTTCACGACCTGCTCGCCGCGGAGGGCCCGCGCCAGCGGATGGCTCTCCGGGGGCAGCGGGCGGCCGTGCGCGTCCTGGAGCGGATACAACGCCATGTGCTCTACCCCGGAGTCGCCCAGCTTGATGGGGCAGAGAGGCAGCGATTCAGCCGCGGCGTTGCGCAGCACCAGCCGCCCCTGGCGGTCGAAGGCGCACAGCGCGTCGCCCATGCTGTTGAGGATGGCGTGCAGCCGCTTGCCCTCGGCAACAAGCGCCTCCACCATCCGTCCACGGGCGATCGCCAGCGCGAGCGGGCCCATAACGTCGCGGGCGAAGGCGAGGGCGTCCCCACCAAAGCGCTCGTGCTGCCGTTCTCGGCCGAGCAGGATCGCGCCGTGCAGGATTGTCTCGTCGAGCAGGGGCAGGACCAGCGTGTTCGGCCCGAAGCGTGCCAGTGGCCCACCCGGTGGCGCGGGCGGCTGCTCCAGCATCTTGGGCGCCCGCCCTGCCAGCGCTGCCCGCAGCGTTGGAAGCTGGTCGAGCGGAGGCAGCGGTGCAGCCGTCTGGATTGGCAAGCCCACCGCGGCGTGTAGCGTGAGCCTGCCGTCGTCGGGGCTGATGCGCAGCACGCACCCGAACGGCGCATCGAGCACGCGCGCCAGGCGGGGCAGCACGTTGGCCAGCATCGCCGGCACGTCCGTGGTGAGCGTGATGAGCGCCAGGATTTCCGAGAGTGCGGCGCTGCGTGCCGCGTGTGCCTCGGCCTCCGTCGCGCGGCGGGCGAGCTCGGCCTGCAGGCGGCGGTTCTCTGCTCGCAGCGCGGATCGGGTGAGCGCAGCGGACAGGGCCTCGGGGAGCAGCGCCAGGTAGCCATCGTCCTTGACGATATAGTCGACTGCTCCCGCCTTCATCGCCGCCACCGCGGTGCGCTGATCGCCGCGCCCGGTCACCACCAGCGTGGGGATCTCCAGCCGCACGAGCTCCCCGAGCACCGCCAGTCCGTCCATGTCGGGAAGCGCGTGGTCCAGGATGGCGGCGTCGTACTGGCCGCTGCGCGCTGCCTCGAGCCCCTCGCCGCCACAATGGACGGTCGTAAGCCGAACATGCGGAGCATAGCGCTGGAAGTAGCGCAGCGTCAGCACGGCGTCGTCAGGCTCGTCCTCGATCAGGAGGACGCGCAGTGGCACTGGAGCTGGATGACGCTCTTCCATGGCCATGCGAGTCAGCCGAGCGGTGGCGGCTCGACGGTCGCAATCCAGAACAGCCCGATCTGCTGCACCGCCTGGACGAACTGCTCGAACTCGACCGGCTTCACTACGTAGGCGTTGGCTCCCAGGTCATAGGCGGCCGCGAGGTCTGTCTCGTGGCGCGAGGAGGTGAGCACCACCACCGGGATGCGGCGCTTCACCGGCGCCCGTTTCAGCTCGCGCAACACCTCCAGACCATCGAGGCGTGGCATCTTCAGGTCCAGCAGCACCAGTGTCGGGCGCGGCGCCGCGGCGGGGTCGGCGAAGTCGCCACGCTGGAACAGATAGTCTAGCGCCTGCGCGCCGTCGTGGACGACGGAAATCGGGTTGGCAAATCCGGCGCGCTTGAAGGCACGGAGCGTGAGCTGGACCTCGCCCTCGTCGTCCTCCACCAGCAGGATGGGTGCTGCCGAGCATGCTCCCGGGGCGTCCATCGCGCTCCTAGGCCGGGCTGGGCACCACGAGCGCCGGCCGGCTCGGCGCGATCGAGAGGGGCGCGGTCTGCTGCTCGTCGGACGCCGGCGCCGCGGGCGGCTGCTTCGGGAGCGTGAAGGAGAACGTTGCGCCCTGGCCGGGGCTGGACTCCGCCCAGGTTCGGCCACCATGGCGCTCGATAATGCGGCGCACGATCGCCAGCCCGATCCCGGTTCCCTCGAACGTGCCATGCCCGTGCAGGCGCTGGAACACCTGCCAGATCTTGTCATGGTAGCGCATGTCGAACCCGATGCCATTGTCGCGGACCCAGATCAGGTACTCGTCCGCATGCTCCTGGGCGCCGATCTCGATCCGCGCCTCTCCGTCCTGGCGGCGATACTTGATCGCGTTGGTGAGCAGATTCTGGAACACCTGCCCGATCACCCCGCCATCGCAGCGCACCGTCGGCAGGGGGCCGACCTCTAGCTGCACCCCGGCCCGGTCGATCTCCAGCTTGAGGTCCCCGATCACCTCGGTCACGGTGCGATTGAGATCCGTCATCCGGGTGTGCAGATCGCGCCGGGCGAGTCGGGAGAAGGTGAGCAGATCGTCGATCAGCCCGCCCATGCGGCGCACCCCGTTCTGCACCCGCGCCAGGTAGCCCCGCCCTTGCTCGTCCAGCGCGTCCGCGTACTCCTCGGCCACCGCCTGGGCGAAGCCGGCGATCGTCCGCAGCGGCGCGCGCAGATCATGCGAGATGGAGTAGGCAAAGCTCTCCAGCTCGGCGTTCACCTCCTGGAGCTCGCGCGTTCGCGCCGCGACCTCCGCCTCCAGGCGGGCAGTGTAGGCGCGGCGCTCCGCCTCGATCAGCTTCTGCTCGCGAATATCTCGGGCGATCCCCACGATGCCCACCACGCGGTCCTCGTGGTCGCGGACCGGGTTGGCGTTGATGCTGACCGGGATCAGCGTCCCGTCCGCGCGCCGCAGGGTGGCTTCGACGTTGACGACCGGCCCGGCCAGCGCGCGCAGGTAGCCCTCGGCCTCCGCGGGATGCTCGAACAGGGAGGTGATCGGCTGGCCCAGCAGCGACTGGCGGCTCCGTCCCAACAGCTCCCCCGCGGCGACGTTGACCACGGTGATCTCGCCACGCGCATTGGTGGAGATGAGCGCGTCGGCCAGCGCGTCTGTCAGCGCCTGCCGCTCCCGCTCGCGCTGCCCCAGCGCCCGCTGATAGTCCAGAATGACGCTCTCGCCACTGGCGATCAGCCCGAACTTGCGTCGGAGCGAGAGGAAGGTCAGCGCCGGGACGACGGTGAGCGCGTCGGCGACTACCTGGACGCGGGCGATCTCGACGTACGACCGCACGAAGGCTGGGATCGAGGTCGCGCCGGCATTCACGATGATGTGCGAGGTGAACGCGTGGACCACGTGCCCCAGGCCGCAGGTGAAAAAGATGCCCGCGGTGGCCAGCCCGAGCGGATTCAGCCCGCGCTGGCGCTCGCGCCAGAGTCCCAGCCCGACGAGCGCCGCGATGCAAAAATAGGCGACGGCGATGGTGAAATTGGCGCCATGAAAGACGAGATCCCACGGGTCATTGAAGAGGGCAACCAGCGGTAGGCTCACCGGATACTCCCTTGGCAAACACGGGCGCGTGGTGGCGCGCAGTGGCCGGCGGATGCTCACGCTAGGAGGAGCGATCAACGGACCGGTGATGACATGGGTATGATGGAGGCCACGGCACACGCCAAGAGGTTCGTTTGCTCCGCGTGGCTTGGAGTATATGGCGAGAGCGTGAAGGGAAAGCAAGCCCGGTGGTCACAGGATTGACGGGCCGGGAGTGGGCCGGTATACCGTGAAGGGAGAGGACCGAGAGGCCCGGCTCGCCGTGACCCGCGCGCGGAGGCGTCACGGCCAGGCTGCGCTGAGGGAGACAGATGAAGATCTCGGTAGTGGGCGGCGCTGGCCGAGTAGGATCGACCACGTTGTTTCAGCTCGTGCGCGAAAGCTGGGTCGACGAGCTCGCGGTCGTCGATGTGATGGGCGAACGGGCCGAAGGGGAGATCCTCGACCTGTTACACGGAACCTCCCTGGCCCGCCGGGTGGTGTTCAGCGGGCCGAATTACGACGCCACTGAGGGGTCGGACATTGTCGTCGTCACCGCCGGCATCCCCCGCAAGCCAGGGGAGACGCGGCTGGACCTGCTCCGCAAGAACGTCGACCTGATGAAGGACGTGCTGGAGGAGCTGAACAAGCACAGCCGCGACTACTTCCTGGTGATGGTTGCCAATCCGGTCGACGTGCTGACCTACCAGGCGGTTCGCAGCAGCGGGCTCGCGACCAGCAAGGTGATCGGAACCGGGACGCTGCTGGACAGCGTGCGCTTCCGCTCGCTGCTTGGGCAGCGGCTTAACGTCTCGCCGGACCAGGTCTATGTCTACATGCTCGGTGAGCACGGCGACAGTATGGCGGCCTGGACCAGCAGCGGGTCGGTGGCCGGAATCCCGCTGGCGCGATTCCCGGGGGTGACCGAGCAGCTCATCGACGAGGTGGTGCAGGCGACCCGGTTCGCCGGCGCGGAGGTGATCAAGCGCAAGGGCGGCACGTTCTATGCGGTCGCGCCGATGATCGTCGAGCTGCTGCGGGCGATCGTCTTCGACCAGAAGCGGATTCTCCCGGTGTCGACGCTGCTGGAGGGGCAGCTAGGGATGAGCAACGTCGCGCTATCGCTGCCCTGCGTCATCGGGCGAGGCGGTCGAGAGCAGGTACTGGAGCCGCCGCTCACGGACGCCGAGCTGGAGGCGTTGCGCAGCTCCTACCGGGTCCTCCGCGAAGCGATCGAATCGGTTGGACTCTAGCATCCCGAGCGCGGGGCATGCTGAGCACCTCGCTCGGGGCTTCGGCGAGGAGAGCCAGTGGGCAACGGTGCCCGGGTGGCGGCGCGTGCTGGTGGGCGCCGTTTCAAGGAGGAAGCGATGGTTGCTACCCGTGACGCGGTCGAGTACGTCTTTCCCCCTCCCCATCCGCCAGACGCGATCGAGTGGCCCGGCACGCCGCTTGGTCTGTCGAACACCATTACCCGCACCAAGAGCCGCACAAGCGTCTACGACAAGACGATCGACAGTGCTCCGGGGAAGCGCGAGGCGCTGCTGAACTCCGCGCTCCAGTGGATGGTGGACCACCCGGGACAGACGACCGCGTTCGACGTGGTCATCCACGGCATCCGGGTGCGCGCCTACACGAACAGCCCTCACCTGATCGACTTCTGGCGCGACAACTGGTTCAGCCCGAACGACTGGCAGGCGGCTACCGGCGTCCCGCCGCCGGAGCGGCCCGCCGTCACGGTGCTCGCCTTTGGCGGCGTGGCGGATCAGCCAGAGGCGGCGTACTACAGCCGCGCCGCCAACATGGTGATCTTCTTCAATACGAGCTACTATGGCCAGCTCAAGTCCTGGGTGCTTGGCGCCGTCGGCCGGGTGCTCGCCGACGAGTACGGGATCCACTCGCTGCACTGCGCCGGCGTGGAGCTGGACGGCCAGGGGGTGATCTACATCGCCCCCACCGGCACCGGGAAGAGCACGTCCTCCTATGGCCTGATGCAGTATCCCAACACCCGCTTCCACTCCGACGACTGGGTCTACGTGCGGTACCTGTACCAGACGCGCGACGGCCGCCTGGTGGGGCCGCGGGAGATCGCGACCCCGGATGGCTCGGTGGTGCGCGGCTACCGCTGCTTCCGCTGGCTGGACGAGCACCCCGGGGTGGATGCGCCGCTGGTGGCGCTGACGCTGGACAACCAGGACCTCTCACTCCGCACCAGCGACCTGGATGTCGCGGCCGGCCCCCGCGCCTATGCCTACATCTCCGAGAAGGTCTTCTACCTGCGCACCAACCTGGTCGAGAACTTCCCGGAGGCGGGGATCGACCTCGCCCACGCCAAGCTGGAGAACGTCCCCGACGTGACCCCGGCGTTCCTCGCCACTCACCAACGGCTGCTCGACGACCTGACCCGGCTGGTGCTGGAGAGCCGCGACGAGGCCACCCGCCGCTACTTCAGCGAGCTGGGCCCGGACGAGGCGCGGCGGATTCTGGCCCGGCTGTACGCCTTCGACAACGCCCGGGCCATGCTCGACGTAACCCGCGCGTTCGGCCGCGAGCGCGTCTTCACCAATCCGCTGGAGCCGCTGCACGTCAGCGCGCTGTTCCTGCTCAAGCGCGATCCGTCTGACGAGGTCGTGCTCGAGCGTCTGTCGCTCAACCGCTTCATGGAGCGGCTGCTGATCGGCAATACGCCCTACGGGACCCGCGAGATCGCCTACAACAACTACCGCGCGACCGATGACATCAGCGAGAAGCGCTACATCCAGGCGCTGGAGGCCCGGGCGGCGCAGGAGGACCGGCCCCTGTACGAAGTGATGCTGGCAGCGCCGGATGTCCCCGAGACGCTCTGGGAGGAGTTCGAACTGTTTCGGACGATGTACCAGGCGGCGGCCTGCTACGACCTGAACACCATCCTGCAGCGCGACCCGGCGGTGCGCGACAAGATGGAGGCGGTGCGGCTAACCATGAAGCTCATCGTGAAGGCGCTGCGCGCGCGGCCGCCCCAGGCCTGCTATACGCTGAGCACCTACAGGCAGTTCATCGACGAGTAGTGGCGCAGGGTGGCTATAGTGAGGCCCGTGCAAGACGCACCAGAAGGAACGATGGAGATGACCACTTACAACGTGACGCTCATCCCCGGCGATGGCACCGGACCGGAGATCATGGAGGCGACTCGCCGCGCGCTGGAAGCGACGGGGGTGAAGTTCAACTGGGACATCCAGCACGCCGGCCTGGACGTGATGGAGCGGGAGGGCACGCCGCTGCCGGACCGGGTGATCGAATCCATTCGCCGCAACAAGGTCGCCATCAAGGGGCCGATCACCACTCCGGTGGGCAAGGGGTTCCGCAGCGTCAACGTCGCGCTGCGCAAGGCGCTGGACCTATATGCCAACCTGCGGCCCTGCAAGTCCTACAAGGGCGTCCGCAGCCGTTACGAGAACATCGACCTGGTGGTGGTGCGGGAGAACACCGAGGGGATGTACATCGGGGTGGAGTTCGCCCAGGGCCAGCCCGAGACGGCGGAGATGATCCAGACCATCGACCGGCTGGGCGCCGGGAAGCTGCGCCCGGACTCGGCGATCAGCATCAAGGCGATCTCGATCACCGGCAGCCGCCGAATCGTAAAGTTCGCCTTCGAGTACGCCCGGGCGAACCGACGGCGGCTGGTGACCGCGGTGCACAAGGCGAACATCATGAAGTACACCGACGGCCTGTTCCTCTCGGTTGCCGAGGAGGTCGCCAAGGAGTACCCGGAGATCCAGTTCAACAATGTCATCGTCGACAACATGTGCATGCAGCTCGTCCAGAAGCCAGAGCTATACGACGTGCTGGTGATGCCCAACCTGTACGGCGACATCCTGAGCGACCTGTGCGCCGGCCTGGTGGGCGGCCTCGGGGTGGCGCCGGGGGCGAACATCGGCGTCGAAGCGGCGGTGTTCGAGCCGATCCACGGCAGCGCCCCCAAGTACGCCGGGCAGAACAAGGTCAACCCCACCGCGGCGATGCTCTCCGGGGTGCTGATGCTGCGCCACTTGGGCGAGCGCGAGGCGGCCGACCGGCTGGAAGGGGCGATCGCCGGAGTGATCGCGGAGGGGAAGCGGGTGACCTACGACCTCAAGCCCCATCGCGACGATCCAACGGCAGTCGGCACCCGGGAGTTCGGCGAGGCGGTGATCGAGGCGATGCAGGCGCTTCCGGCGAGCGCCGGCTAAGCGCGCGGGGAGCTTCGGTGGCTGGGGGACGCAGGGCGCGCAGGATCCGCGTCCCCATCGCTCCACCAGCTCATCCGCGCAGGGGTGCAAGCGGCGCGGCCTCTGGCTCCCCGCTCCAGCGCGCCTGCCCCTTGCCCAGCCGCGCCGCCTTTGCGCTGGCCACGCTTGACAGCCGCCCCGGGCGGGGGCACCCTAAGGGAATAACCATCCCGCCGGGGGCGCAGCAAGGAGCCCGAGATGCAGATCACCGCCGCGGTGGCGCGAGCCAAGTCCCAACCCTTCTCGGTCGAACCCCTGGAGCTGGAGGAGCCGCGACCGGACGAGGTGCTCGTTCGGATCGTCGGCACGGGCGTCTGCCACACGGACCTGATCGTGCGCGACCAGTACTACCCCACCCCGCTGCCCGCGGTGCTCGGACATGAGGGCGCGGGGGTGGTCGAGCGCGTCGGCGAGCAGGTCACCAAGGTCCAGCCCGGCGACCACGTCGTGCTCACCTACCTATCCTGTGGCCGCTGCCCGGCCTGCCAGCAGGGCGCCCTCGGCTACTGCCCACAGTTGTTCACCCTGAACTTCGGCGGCGGCCGCGCCGATGGCTCCCGCGCCCTGCGCCGCGATGGCGAGGTGATCAACGGCCACTTCTTCGGCCAGTCCTCCTTCGCCACCTATGCGCTGGCCAATGAGCGCAACGTGGTGAAGGTGCGCTCGGACGTCCCACTGGAGCTGCTCGGCCCGCTCGGCTGCGGCATCCAGACCGGGGCCGGGGCGGTGATCAACAGCCTGCATCCCCGGGCCGGCAGCAGCATCGCCGTGTTCGGCGTCGGCTCGGTGGGAATGAGCGCGATCATGGCGGCGCGGGTCGTCGGCTGCATCACCATCATCGCGGTAGATGTGAAGTCGAACCGGCTGGAGCTGGCACGCGAGCTCGGTGCGACCCACACTGTCAACCCCGCAGAGGGCAATGCGGTGGAGAGGATCCAGCAGCTCACCGGCGGTGGGGCGAACTACACCCTGGAGACGACCGCCCTGCCGGCGGTGTTCCGCCAGGCGGTGGAGGCGCTGGCCCTGCGCGGTGTCTGCGGCCTGATCGGTGCCGCCCCGCTGGGAACGGAGGTCACCTTCGACATGAACAGCATCCTGTTCGGCCGCACCATCCGCGGCATCATCGAGGGCGACAGCGTCCCAGATGTGTTCATCCCCCAGTTGATCGAGCTGTACGTCCAGGGCCGCTTCCCGCTGGACAAGCTGATCCGGTTCTACCCGCTGCAGGAGATCAACCGCGCCGCCGAAGACTCCCTGAGCGGGGTGACGATGAAGCCCGTGCTGCGGATGAGCTAGCCGCGCTGTCCAGCCCCGCTCCTGCACTACCAGCCTGGATCCGCGGGGACGCTTGGCAGTGCCTCCCCGTCGAGTCGTTGCCCTGGGACGCTCCGCGGGACCGCGCCGCGGCTCGGAATGCCCTTGACCGGTAATAGGTTTAGTACTAAACTAAAGACATGAACACGAGCGGAACTGCGACTCGCGCCTCGCTTCGGCAGCCGGCGGTGCTCGCCTGGCTGCGGCTGATACGGGTCTGCCACAAGATCGAGCGCATCGGGAGCGAGCACCTGCGCCGCTGGGGGCTCAGCCCGGCGCAGTTCGACGTACTTGCCCACGTCGGCGCGGCCGAAGGGATTACGCAGCAGGAGCTGGCCGACTCGCTGCTGGTGACCAAGGGCAACGTCTGCCAGCTCCTGGATCGCATGGCCCAGAGCGGCTGGCTGGTGCGCCGCCAGGTGGGACGGGCCAACCGGCTGTACCTGACCGACTCCGGCCGAGCGCTGTTCGCCGAGGTTGTTCCAGCGCATGAGGCGCTCATCGCCGAGCAGCTCAAAACGCTCTCCCCCGCCGAGCAGCTCCAGCTCCTGGTGCTGCTGCGCCGGGTCGACCGAGCGCTGGGCACGTAGCGGCGTTCGCATGCCTCGATGGTTTATGGCTAAACACATAACGTCAATGGCGGTCGCAGCGGCCCGGGCCGCGCTCGCCAGGACGTCGCACGGGAGGGGACACGCCGGAGCAGATCGACATTCGCCACGCCGCCGCGATTCTGCGGCCATCTCCCCCGCGCCAGGCCGACGCGGGCGACCATCTCGGCCACTTCACCTCAGTTCAGCAGCGGAGGAATTCACCGTGACCACCCTTACCACGACTCAGCCCCAGGCCAGCACCGTATGGACGATCGACCCGAAGCACAGCCTGGTCGAGTTCAGTGTCAAGCACATGATGTTCACCACCGCCAAGGGCCGCTTTGGCACTATCCAGGGCACGATCACCCTTGACGAGGCGGATCTGGCGCGCTCGTCCGTCGAGGCAGAGATCGACGCCGCCAGCGTCGACACGCGCGACGAGCAGCGCGATGCCCACCTGCGCTCCGCCGACTTCTTCGACGTGGAGCGCTACCCGCGGCTCACCTTCCGGAGCACCCGGGTGGAGCGCCTGGGCGAGGATCGCGTCCGCGTCACCGGCGACCTGACGATCCGCGGGACCACCCGCCCGGTCACCTTCGATGCCGAGCTGACCGGCCGCGGCATCTCCCCCTGGGGCACTGAGGTCATCGGCTTCAGGGCGGAGACCGCGATCAATCGCAAGGACTTCGGGCTGGTCTGGAACGTGGCACTGGAGACCGGCGGGGTCCTGGTCAGCGATACGGTCAAGGTTCTGCTCGAAGTGGAAGCGATCAAGCCATAGTGCCGTTGGGGGCTGGAGGCGCATGCCTCCAGCCCCCGGCAGATCATCTCCTCCCCAGACTGCTCCCGGAGGGACCATGGTGCTCACTACCCCGGCCATCGACGTTCGGCGCGGGCAGCCGCTTTGTCATGCGCACTGGCTGGCTCAGCTCCTGCCACAACTTTAGCTTTGGCTATCACTGTGGAGCCGAACACCGGCTTCCAGACGCACCCGCACCAGGATATGGAGAACGTCACCGGGGTGCTAGAGGGCGAGCTCGAGCACAAGGACACGCTGGGCAACGTTGAGGTCATCTACCCGGGTCGGGCGCAGCGCATGAGCGCCGGGACAGGGATCTGGTACTTGGAGATGATCGCTACCCGCGGCGGCGACGTCCACTTCTTCAGATGTGGGCGCTGCCGGACACCGAGTCGATCACTCCCAGCTACGAGCGGCTCGATATCGGCGCTGAGCTTCAGCAAGGCGGGCTGGTCCCGGTCGCCTCCGGCCGGGGGCATCATGCCGCGATCTCCATCCGCCAGCAGGGGGCGGTGCTCTGGGCCGGGCGGCTGAAGCCGGGTGAAGCTGTGCAGGTGCCGGAGCCCGGTACGTCTATGTGGCGCGTGGCTCGACCGCGCTGGAGGGCGCGGGAACCCTGGCGGCGGGCGGCGCGGCGCGGCTGGCCGCGACCGGCTCCCCCCGCCTGGCCGTGAACCCTACGGATGGGGCTGAAGTGCTGATTTGGGAGAGTGCTGCCGCGCGGCTGGTAGCATGCACCAGGAGCCGCTCCCGTGCGGGACGGCTCCGACACCAGCATGTGAGCGAGGTGCATGGAGGCCTTCGAGCTGGCCGATCTGATCGCGTCGCGGGCCGCCTCGGGCCAGCGCTATCTGGAGTTTCTCCGCGTCCCGGCCCTGAGCGCAGGGCTCTCCATGCTCCCGGCGGGCGGGGTGGACCCCCAGCGTCACATACCGAGGACGAGGCGTATTGCGTCGTCGCCGGGCGCGGGCGCATCCGGGTGGCCGATGAGGACCGCCCGGTCGTGCCGGAAAGCCTCGTCTACGTCCCGGCCCATGTCGAGCACCGCTTTCACGCAATGAGGAAGAGCTCCGCATTCTGGTGCTGTTTGCCCCGGCCGAGGGTGGCGCCGCGGCCGACCGGGTGGTGCGCCGCCGGCTGGTGTCCAGGTGCAGGGTAAGTGGGCCAGAGGCAGCATCCCCTGGAGCGGGTCCGGGCTGCTACACTGTTGCAGCGCGCCCGAGTAGCTTAACGGCAGAGCAACCGCCTTGTAAGCGGTAGGTTGGGGGTTCGATTCCCCCCTCGGGCTCCCGAACGCCCCCTGGGCCTGACTCGGCCAGTCTCCTGGCCCTTCCCCATCCTTCCGCTCCAGAGTGTTGTCAGCCTGACACGCAGGGAGCCCGCCAGGGGGTTAGAAGCTGAGCACGCGGTCGGCCTCCAGCGCCAGGCGGGTGACCTCCACTGGATTGACGAAGCGGGCGTTCTTGCCTTCCAGGTCGGCCTCTGCCACCCCACGGGCGGCGGCGCAGCCGCCTCAAACGTAGAGCGGGACGCCCCGCCCGACCAGCTTCGCGACCAGGTCCTTCAGTGGTGGGACCCCGACCCCGGTGACGCCGGCGGCGTCCTGGTCGCGGATGAGCACTGTTGCGTCGCCAGCCAGGACGAGCGAGCACTCGGCGCCGGCCTCGACCGCTCCGTTGGCAGCCAGGTGGAACGGGATCGAGGCCCGGGTCGGGTCCTGCGGCCCCACGGTGGTCAGGTAAACGATGCGTGCCATCTCTTCCCCTTTGGCGGCCTGGCTCTATCGTCTGCTGTGCTGGCCGCGCTGTCAAGAGCGCGCAGCGCAGCGCCGAGGAGCGGGTCGCCAGCAGCGCGCGGATTGCTCGACACAGCATGCAGGGCACAGCATGCAGGGCCAGAGCAGAGCAGTGCCGCGGACACGTGGCGGTGTCCGCGGCAATCCACGCCGGCGGCTCGCACGTATTCTCTGTCTGAGTCCCGGGCCGCGCTCGCGCGCCTGGAGGCCAGAGATGCGAGGCCGGCCAGCGTCGCGCGGCCGGCCCGAGGGAGGACCGGTGATTGGACCGGCGATGCGTAGGCGAGCCTGCTCCGCGGCGCTTGTGATGGCGCTCACCGTCTTTGCCAGCACTGCGGCCGCGGCGCCAGCTCCACACCCGGTTCGGGGAGAGAGGGTTCGCCCTGCCGGTTGGGCCGTTGTTCCAACGCCCGCTGTGGGCTCCGAGAGCCAGCTCGATGCGATTGCCTTTGGGGCGGGTGGTGATGCCTGGGCGGTGGGCGCCTCTGGCCAGCTCGACGTCGATAGCCAGACACTGGCTGAACACTGGACCGGCCGGTCGTGGACGGTCGTCCCAACTCCCAATCCAGCCGGGGCGGATAGTGCCCACTTGCTGGACGTAGCTGCGATAGGGGCAGACGATGTCCTGGCGGTGGGACATTGGGTGCCGCACGGCAGTGCCGCGTTCGAGCCGCTGGTCGAGCGCTGGGATGGAGCTGCCTGGAGCGTTGTCGCCACCCCCACGCCGCCTGGCGGGGTCGCAACGCTGGAGGCGGTGGCGGCCCGATCACCGCGGGACGTCTGGGTCGTCGGCTCCAGTAGCGCCGGAACACTTACCGAGCACTGGGATGGGGCAGCGTGGACGATTGTCCCGAGCCCGAACGCCGGGGTGGCTGGGAACATACTGGAGGGCGTGGCCGCTGTGGCGTCAAACGACGTCTGGGCGGCTGGGAGCTTCCTGGACGGCTCGCTCTTCCAGCACCCGCTGCTGGAGCACTGGGATGGAACGCGGTGGAGCATCGCCCCGCTCCCGAGCACCCGGCCGGGGAGCGGGCTATTCGGCGTCGCTGCGGTCGCTTCGAACGACGTCTGGGCGGTAGGGTTCGAGGGGCCGGGCAATTCGACCGCGCTGATCGAGCACTGGGATGGCAGCGCCTGGCGGATCGTCCCGAGCCCGGCCGTCTTCGGCTCGGCGCTGGTGTCGGTCGCCGCCATCTCCTCCGCTGATGTCTGGGCCGTCGGCGCGTTCATCAATAGCCAGCACCAGCTCCAGCCACTGGCCGAGCACTGGGATGGCGCCTCCTGGGCCACCACCCCAACGCCCACGGTTGGCACGGAATCACGCTTCCTCGGGGTCGCCGCCACGTCGCGGGCGGCCGTGGCAGTCGGGTGGATTCAGTTCTTCCCCGCCAGCCCGCAGACGCTCGCCGAGGTCCATCTGCCCGGGTAAGCGGCGCGGTGGTGGGCTCGGGCCGGGCGCGTCGCTGATTGGCCGCCCGGCGCCGCCATCGCGTACAATGCTTGGTCGAGCGCTACGCTCGGTCCGGTGGGGTGGCCGAGTGGTTAATGGCACCGGTCTGTAAAACCGGCTCCCGGAAGGGATTCGCAGGTTCGAATCCTGCCCCCACCACCCAATCGGGGCAGGAGTGGAGCTTCGCCCGATTGCGCCCTCGTAGCTCAGCAGGCAGAGCGCGTTCTTGGTAAGAACGAGGTCAGCGGTTCGAATCCGCTCGAGGGCTCCATTCTCCGTTGTCGGTGTGCTCACTCGTGTCTCCCTGCGCGAGCGGTGAAGGAACGAAGAGATGGCGAAGAAGGCTGATCGCGTCTTGATTACGCTGGCGTGCACCACCTGCCGCGAGCGGACGTACCATACCGAGAAGAACCGGCGGAACGACCCGGACCGGCTGGTGCTGAACAAGTTTTGCCCGCGCTGCCGCAAGCACACCGAGCACCGCGAGACGCGGTAGCGCCAAGCTTCCGTTGCTCCCAACGGTCCCAGGTCAGCAGCACCTGGCTGCCTGCTCTCGGCCGTGGTGATCCCGCCGTACTTCAGCCCGCCGGGGGGCCGCTGCTGTCGTCAAGCTGCGCCGCCACCGCTGCCGTCGCGACGGCCGGCACGCGTTCGGCTGACTTGCGCCGCGAGGTGCGCTGCCGTCTGATCGCTGTGCCCCGCCGGGCCGTCCAGCAGGCAGTCTCACCCTCCGATGCGTTCGCCCGAGGGCGCGCCTGATCCGCCTTGCTCGCGGGCGGTTAACGCGGCAGCCACGACCTGTCGCGAGTACAGTTCTGACATGCGGACCTTGCGTGTGGTCGATGAGCGACGCCTGCGGCTGGAGCAGCGGCTCCGCTTCGGGATGGAGGCACGGCTCGCGTTGCTGCGCGGGGTTCGCCTGATGGCCCGGCTCATCCGGCCGACGCTCGGGCCGCTGTCCAGGACTGTCGCCATCGCGCCAATTGTCGGCAAGGACCCGCCGGAGGTGCTCGACAGCGGCGCGACCATCGCCCGGCGCACGATCCAGCTCGCGGACCCGTTCGAGAACATGGGGGCGATGCTGCTCCGCCACCTCGCCTGGCGCGTGTTCGAGGCGACCGGCGATGGCGCAGCCACCGCGGCGGTTCTGGCCGAGCAGCTCCTGGCGGAGGCGACCCGGCACGTCGCCGCTGGCTACAGCCCGGTCGGGCTGGCGCGGGGGATCGACCAGGGACTCGGGCTGGCGCTCGAGGCGCTGTGCCAGCAGGCCGAGCCGATCGAGCAGCCGGCTGAAATCGCTGGAGTCGTCGCCGGCGGCGTGCGCGATCCGGAGCTGGCGGCGATGCTGGGCGAGATCATCGATGCCGTCGGCCCAGATGGCGCCGTCCTGATCGAGGACGCGCTGGGGACGCGCACAGAGCACGACTACCTGGATGGCGTCCACTGGAACGCCGGGTATCTTTCCGCCGCCTTCCTGCCCGATGGCGAGACGACCATTCGGCTCACTGAGCCTTGCATCTTCCTCACGGATGCTCCGCTGGAGCGGGTCGAGCAGCTACTGCCGGCGGTCGAGGCCTGCATTCGCGCTGGCGAGCGGCGGCTGTTCGTGATCGCCCCGGACCTGCGGGACGCGGCGCTGGCGCTGCTGCTCGTCAACCGCGAGCGGGGTGTGCTTGAGCAGGTGGCCGCGGTTCGGGCGCCGTCGATTGGCGCTCAGCGTACCCGCATCCTGGAGGACCTGGCGGCGATGACGGGTGGCCGCTGCATCCGCCCGGAGGCGGGGGAGTCGCTTGCCCAGGTCCGGATCGAGGACTTCGGCCGCGCCCGCCATGCCTGGGCCACGCGCCAGGCCTTTGGCATTCTGGGCGGCCGAGGGGCGAAGGAGGCGATCCGCCAGCGGATCCGCGAGGCGCGCGCCGAGCTAAGCGCGGCCGACGACGACTACACCCGGGGCAAGCTGCGGGAGCGGATCGGAAAGCTGGCGGGGGCGGTGGCGCTGCTGCGGGTGGGGGCGCCGATCAAGCGCGAGCAGGAGGCGCTGAAGCAGCGCCTGGAGGCGGCGGCCACGACGGCGCGGCTGGCGCTGGCGGAAGGTGTTGTCCCCGGTGGCGGCGCGGCGCTGGTCTGGTGCGCCGAGGCGCTGGCGCAGCCCGCCGTCGCGCTCCCATCCGATGAGGCGATGGGGGTGCGGGCGCTGCGCATGGCGCTTGTCGCACCGATGGCGGCGATCGCCGGCAACGCCGGGCTGGAGCCCGGCCCGATTCTGTGCGAAGCGCAGCGCCGCGGAGCGGGCTGGACGTTCGACGTCGTGCGCTGCCAGTGGGTGCAGGCGCGGACGAGTGGACTGGTCGACCCACTCGCGGTGATCCGCGCGGCGCTGGAGATGAGCACCAGCGCGGCGAAGCTGGCGCTGACGGCCGAGGTGCTGGTCCGGCGCAAGTGGCCGCTGCTGGCCGCCGGCCCATAGTGGCCTGCGAGGCAGGACCAGCGCTGAGCGGATACGGCGCGCCTCGGGAGGAGAGGCGGCCGATTGTGCCACCCCCTTTTGGAACACAGCGCGTGACCATGCTTGGAGAGACGCGATGGCCTGGGAGCTCGTAACCCGACGAACGGGCGGCTCGGTCGCCACGCTCACCACGGTCCCGACCCGCGGCGGGGCGCTGGTTCTCGCCGCGACCGCAACCGGGCTGTTCCGCTCGGCGGATGGCGGACGCACCTGGGCGGCGACGAGCCCGGCGGCCGGCCCGCTGTTCGCCGAGGCCGTCGCCGTCTCGCCCCGCTTCGCGGACGATCAGACCGTGTTCGTTGGGACACGCCAGGGGCTGTATCGCTCGTCAGACGGTGGGGCCACCTGGGCGTGTATCCTCGTTGGCAGCCCGATGCTCGCGCTGGCCAGCGGGGCGGAGCCCGCAGGCGGCACGGCGCTCTTCGTCGCCACTGAGCATGACGGCATCCTCCGCTCCAGCGACGGCGGCCGGAGCTGGTCCGGGGCGAACGCCGGATTGGTCGACCTGACGGTCCTTGCACTGGCGCTGTCGCCCCGCTTCGTAGAGGATCGCACTGGGTTCGCCGCCACCGCCTCCGGCCTGTATCGCACTCGCAACGGCGGCCGGGCCTGGCGCGCACTCGAGCTACCGCTCGACGAGCCGGCGGTGCAGTGTCTGGCGGTGTCGCCCGACTTTGCCCACGACCGCCTGGTGCTGGCGGGCACCGAGGGCGAAGGGCTGCTGCGTTCGGACGATGGCGGCACGCGCTGGGAGCTGGTTCCCGCGCTGGCGGGCCAGAGCGTGACGAGCATTGCCTTCTCGACGCGCCATCCTGGCAACCGGGCGATCGTAGTGGCGACGGGTGCGGGTCTCTGGCGCTCCGGCGACGGTGGCGTGACCTGGTCCCACTTGGGTGCGGAGCTGGGTCCGCTGCTCAGCCTGGCCTTCGTCCCTGAGAACGGAGGGGAGGCGCTGCTAGTGGGGCGGGCCCGGCGCGGAGTCGCGCGCTCGGAGGACGGCGGCCGCTCCTGGACCGAGGCGAACGTGGGCCTGGCGGGAAGCCTGCTGACCGGGCTCGTCGCGATCGGCGCTGCTCCCACTCTGGTCGCGGCCAGCCTGGACGACAGCGTGCTCCTCTCGCCTGACGGCGGGGCCACCTGGGAGCGAGGCCAGGGGCTGGATGACGTGCTGGTGTTCGGCGTGGCGGCAGGCGAGCGCGCACTCTTCGCGTCCACCAGCGAGGGGGTGTTCCGTGGCCACGACGATGGCCGCCACTGGGAGCTCGTCTGTCCCGCCGCGGCCCCCCCGTCCATCGGCGCGCTCGCGGTGGGGCGGCAGGCAGACGGGGCGGTGCCGGTGCTGGCGGCGAGTGCCCAGGGAACACTGCTCCTCTCCGACGACGGTGGGGAGCGCTGGCGCGTGTGCAGGATCGCAGAGCGCGCGGCGGTTGTCTCGGTAGCGCTCTCTCCGGACTATCCGAGCGACCGGACGCTCTTTGTCGGGACGATAGCTGATGGTGCTGGAGTCGAGCGGGAGCTGGCGCTCTGGCGCTCGCGAGACGGCGGGGAGCAGTGGGAGCAGCGGCTCTCGGCCCGGGGGTCAGAGGCGCTGCCGCTGCTGATCGTGCCCAATCCCTCCAGGGAGGCGGCCATCTTCATCGGAGTGGGAGGACGGGTGCTGCGGGACTGTCCGGCTATTGCCGGCGGCGGGGCTGGCGACTCGGGCTGGCGGGAGGCGCCACTTGGCGATGGCTCGCTCGTGGTCACCCACCTGGTCGCCTCGCCTCGCTATCGGAGCGACGGAACCCTCTTCGCGGCGACGAGCGTGGGCGTCTACATATCCTGCGACCGTGGGAGGAGCTTTTATTCCTGCAGTGAGGGGTTGAACGGCCGGGGTGTGGTTGTGGTAACGCCCTCGCCGAGATATGCTAAGGATTGGCTGATCTACGCCGCCGAGCCGGATGGGACGCTCTGGCGGCGGCGGGACGCGGCACGGACTCTGCCGTACTGAGGGGTGTCGCGCGGTCGTTTTGTCTTGAAGACCCCGGAAGTACGTGACTACACTGGTTGAAGAACTCCGGCGTCGTCCTTCGGCAAGCATGGGTGGGGCCAGGCGCCCGTTCCGCCGGCCAGCGCCTTCGTGGTACGCCCGGTGGCCGGGGGAGCGGGAGAAGGGGGCGCCGCATGAGTGTGCTACAGACGAGTGAGCGGGCACGAGTAGCCGCGGTTGGCCGTGCGCTGCCCCGGCTCGGCCGGGACTGGCGGCTTGGCTACACGCTGACCCTGCCCGTCGTCGTCATCATCCTCGCGCTCATCGCTTACCCGTTTGCCTACTCGGTCTGGCTGAGCTTGCAGGACATCAAGGTCGGGGGGCAGGGTACCTTCGTCGGACTCGGGAACTACGCCAAGATTCTGTTCGACCGCAACAGCCAGATCAGCGGCGACTTCTACAACAGCGTGTTCGTGAGCTTCGTCTATACCGGGGGCGCGCTGCTGGGGAAGTTCATCATCGGCATGGTCTCCGCGTTGATCTTGAACGCGCACATCCGGGCGCGGAGTTTCTGGCGCGCGCTGCTGTTCCTCCCCTGGGCGATCCCCGGGATCGTCAGCGCGTTCTCCTGGAAGTGGATCTACAACGATGTCAACGGGGTGCTGAACACGCTGCTCCAGAATCTGGGGATCATTCAGTCACCCATCCTCTTCCTGGCTGACCCGAATCTTGCCCTCTGGTCCGTGCTGCTGGCGGTGATCTGGCAGGGGACGCCGTTCTGGACGATGACCTTTCTGGCCGGGCTGCAAGCGATTCCGGACGAGCTGTACGAGGCAGCGCAGATCGACGGTGCCTCGACCGCCCAGAGCTTCTGGTACATCACCTTGCCGAACATGGCCACCGTCATCGTCGTGACGGCGATGCTCTCGGCGATCTGGACCTCGAACGCGATTCAGTACGTCTACATTCTGACCAACGGTGGCCCGGCGAACGTCACGGAGACGTTCCCGATCCTCGCCTACAACTATGGGGTTCGTTCCTACGACCTGGGCATCGGCTCGACGATCCCGCTGATCTTCCTCCCGGTCTTCGCGGTACTGATCTATTTCCTCACTCGGCGCATGCTGCGCCAGGGAGTGTGACGCATGGCCGAGATCGCCCACCCTGCTCGCCCAGCCATCTCCGGGCGCTCCACGCCGGTGGTCGGCTGGCTGTCGCGGAAGAACCGTGGCTACTACCTGGTCGGCTATCTGCTCCTGCTCGTCCTGGCGCTGTGGACGGTCTTCCCCTTCTACTGGCAGCTGGCGACCTCGCTCCGCTCCGACGTCGACCTGTACAGTTCCAGCGTGACGCTGTTCCCCCAGGCCTTTACCCTGGAGCACTATGGCAAGATTCTAAGCGCCTCCTCCACGTTCTCGACGCAGCTCAAGAACAGCGTCATCGTGTCGGCGGCAACGACGATCGTCGCGATCGTGTTCGGGTCGATGGCCGGCTACGCGCTGACGCGGCTGCGGTTCTTCGGGCGAGCGGCGCTGGCTCGCACGCTGATCTACGCCTACCTGGCGCCGGGGACGATGCTGTTCATCCCGCTGTTCGTGATGATGAGTAGCCTCGGGCTGCGCGACAATCTCTTCGGGCTGACCCTGGCGTACCTGACGTTCACCGTCCCCTTCGCCACCTGGATGCTGATGGGCTACTTCCGGACGCTGCCGGTGGAGCTCGAGGAGGCGGCGATGGTGGATGGCGCCAGCCGCTGGACGATTCTCTGGCGGATCGTCATGCCGCTGTCCGCGCCGGCGATCGTGGTGGTGGCGGTGTTCGCCTTCACCCTGTCGTGAATGAGTTCCTGTACGCACTGGTGCTGGTGCAGGCGCAGGACAAGATGACCGCGGCGGTTGGACTGGCGGCCTACGTCATCGGCGATCAGTATTACTGGGGGCAGATGATGGCCGCCGCGACGATCATGTCGCTCCCGCCGCTGCTGCTGTACCTGTTCGGGCAGCGCTGGGTGATCGCCGGCTGGACCGCTGGCGCGGTCAAGAGCTGAACGATCCCCGGCCTGCTCGGCACACAGGTTAAGACCCGCTGGGCGGAATGGAGCCCTGGCAAAGGAGGGAGCTGAGTTGGACACACCACCGGTCTTCTCACGGCGACGGTTCCTCGGTCTGCTGGCCGGGGCGGCGGTCGGCCCGATCCTGGCAGCCTGCGGCGGAGGTGGCGGAGGCGCGGCCGCCCCGACGACGGTGCCCACAAGTGGGCAGCCGGCGGCCACTCGGGCCGCCCCCACCACCGCTCCGACGACGGCGCCGGCCGCGGCCGCGACCCGGGCTCCGGCGGCGGGAGCGACACCCGGCGCGGCGGGAGCGACGCCGGCTTCCACGGCGGCGGCGGCCACTGCCCCGGCGCTGGCGATCAAGCCGGTGCCGGGCCAGCAGGTCGTCGTCTGGCAGACCGTCGATTACCTGCCCCAGACGACCTCGCTCATCAAGGACCACTTCACCCAGGTCGCCCAGCAGAACGGTTTCACGATCTCATTCGAGGAGCTACCGAATAACCCGCAGGGCTACGACCGCCACAACGCCGCGGTTCAGGCGGGCACCCCGCCGGACATCTGGCGCGTGTACGACTACCAGACCCAGTTCTGGCGGGCCCAGGGCCAGACCGCCGACGTAACGGACCTGGTCAAGCCGTTCTCTACTCAGCAGGGCGGCTACTGGCAGCCGGTGATCGACACCTGCGTCTACCAGGACAAGTGGTACGCGGCGCCCTACGCGGTCAACTGCTGGCCATTCCACGTCCGCCAGGACCTGCTGGACCAGGCCGGGCTCAAGTACCCCAAGGACTGGGACGAGTTCCGGGCCCAGGGCAAGCAGCTCACCAAGCCGCCGCTCTACTACTACGGGATGACCCTGGGCCGGATCAACGACGCCAACAACCACTTCCTGGGCATGGTCTGGACGTTCGGCGGCAAGCTGCAGAATGAAGACGGCAGCCTGGGGGTCAAGGCCGACGACAAGGCCTGGCTGGACACGCTCGCGCTGATCCAGACGATGTACTCGGACGACAAGATTATCCCACCGGGCTCGGTCAACTGGGATGACGGCGGCAACAACCAGGCCTACCAGAGCGAGCAGGTCGTCCTCACCTCGAACCCCACCAGCGTCTACAACTGGCTGCTCCAGAACAAGCCAGACCTGGCGAAGAAGACGCGCTTCTACAGCTACCCGTCCGGGCCGGCGGGCTCCTTTGGCCAGGTGGACGTCTGGGGGCAGGCGCTGTTCAAGAATGGCAAGGGTGGGGACAACGCCCGCCTGCTGCTGGTCTCGTTCATGGATCCAACCTGGTATGCCCAGTACATCAACGACCAGCTCAAGGGGCGCTTCGTGCCCGTGTACAAGGACATGATCAACGCCGATCTCTGGACCAAGAACGACCTGTACAGTGAATACCGCAAGATCATCGAGAGCGGGCGGATCATGGCCTACGCGGCTGCCCCGCTGGGCGGGTTCGGCGAGCTGGCTACCAAGTTCGTCGTGGGCGATATGCTGCAGAACCTGCTGGTGAAGAAGCAGAAGCCGGCCGATGCCCTGGCCACCTTCGTGAAAGCGGCGGAGGAGATCTACAGCAAGCCCGAGAATCGGCGTTGAGGTGGCGCTGGCGTGGTCGGCGCGGCCCCCGGGCACCTGCCCGGGGGCCGCGCCGCTGTGGGGCGCCATCGGCGCCGCTCAGCAGGCGGGGCGGCCGTGGCATCCTTGCGCCGCGCCGGGTCCGAGCGGCACAATCCAAGGCACGGCGGCTAGTGGGTAGGACGAGCCGGGGAAGTGGCGGAATCGGCAGACGCGACGGCCTTAGGAGCCGTTGCCGCGAGGCGTGCGGGTTCGAGTCCCGCCTTCCCCACCGCGCTGCTGGAGGCGCTGACCGTGCCCCCATATTTGCCTGCCCAGCGCCAATTGCCTACAATTCGGGCAGATTCGAGGCAGTAATGGGCTCCTGAGCGAGCCCATTTTTTGCGACAGCGGGGTGCAGGAGGCGGTCCTTGAAAGTCTCGGTCAGCGAGATCGAGAAGCGCCAGGTCATTCTCGAGATCGAGGTCGAGCCCGAGCGGGTCCAGAAGGCGCTAGACCAGGCGTACCGGCGCGCCGCGGATCGCGTGAACGTCCCCGGCTTCCGGCGAGGCAAGGCGCCCCGCCCGCTCGTCGAACGGATGGTTGGCCACGACCGACTGCTCGAAGAGGCGCTCGAGCGGCTTCTCCCCCAGGTGTACGACGAGGCGATCGCTCAGCAGGACATCAAGCCGATCTCGCGGCCGAAGTTCGAGGTGACGAGCACGGAGCCGCTCCAGTTCAAGGCGACCGTGGGGATCGAGCCGCGGGTGGTGCTCGGTGACTACCGCTCCATTCGGCGGGAACGTCCCGCCACCGAGCCGACCGACGACGAGGTGGAGGCGGTGATCCAGCACCTGCGCGAGACGCACGGCGAATGGGTCCCGGTGGAGCGGCCGGTGCAGTTGGGCGACCGCGTGAGCCTGGACGTGAAGGCGCAGGCAGAAGGGCGGACCATCCTGGACAGCAAGGACGCGGAGACGATCGTCGATCCCGAGCGTCCGCAGCCCGCGCCGGGCTTCGCCGAAGCGCTGGTGGGAATGCAACCAGGGGAGACCCGCGAGTTCACTCTGCGCTTGCCCGAGGACTACGAGGACAAGGGGATCGCGGGGGAAGAGCTCCACTTCACCGTCACCCTGCACGGCGTCAAGGAGCGCCGGCTGCCCGAGCTGGACGACGAGTTCGCCCGGACCGTTTCGGACGAGTACCAGGACGTGGCGGCGCTGCGGGAGGCGGTGCGCAAGCAGATCGCCGAGTCGAAGGCTGCCAACGCCGAGCGGGACTACGAGAACGCGGTGGTCAGCGAGGCGGTGCAGCAGTCGACGGTGGAGATTCCGCCGCAGATGGTGGAGCGGCAGGCAGACTTCGCGCTGCGGCAGTTCGCGCATTCGCTTGACAGGCAGGGAATCAACGTCGAACAATATCTCAGGTTCACGAATCGGACGCCCGAAGCGTTCAGAGACGAGCTGTTGGCAGATGCCGAACAGGTGCTCGCCCGGTCGCTCGTCCTGGACGCGATTGCCGATGCCGAGGGGATCACCATCTCGGATGAAGACGTGGACGCGGAGATCCAGCGGATGACTGCGGACTCCGGGAATCGGGCCAGGGCGGCGGAGGCGTCCCAGGAAACCCGCGATCGCGTGCGGGCGGCCTTGCGGCAACGCGAGGCCGTTCGGCGTCTGGTCAGTATCGCGGCCGGCAGCGGCGAGCAAGCTCAGGCGACCGCCTAGGAAGAAGGAAACCCATGCGCGACTTTGAACGAGATTTTGCGCTGATTCGGGAGGCGAGGACGAAGAACCAGATCGTCCCGATGGTCATCGAGACGACCAACCGTGGTGAGCGCGCCTACGACATCTACTCGCTCCTGCTGAAGGAGCGCATCGTTTTCGTCGGCTCTCCAATCGACGACCACGTCGCCAATCTGGTTATCGCCCAGCTCCTGTACCTCGCCCGCGAGGACCCGGAGCGGGATATCAGCATGTACATCAACTCCCCCGGCGGCTACGTGAACGCTGGGCTGGCGATGTACGATACGATGCAGCTCATCCAGCCTGACGTCTCGACCATCTGCATCGGCTCAGCGATGAGCATGGGCGCGGTGCTGCTCGCCGGCGGGGCCAAGGGCAAGCGCTATTCGCTGCCCAACTCCACCGTGATGATCCACCAGGCGGCCGGCGGGTTCGAAGGCACCGCGGCGGACATCGAGATCCGAGCCCGCGAGATCCTGCGGCTGCAGCAGCGGATTAAGGAGATCCTCGCGTTCCACACCGGCCAGCCGATCGAGCGCATCTCGCGCGATATGGACCGTGACTTCTTCATGAGTGCGCAGGTGGCCAAAGATTATGGGCTGATCGACGACATCATCGGGACGACACCTGCCTCCAGGGGCACCGGGACCGGCTCTAGCGATTCCATGCCGGAGGCTAGCCCGGCGGGTACCGGCGGCGACGGGGCAACGCCAGCTTAGCGCAACGCACAACCAGCCTAGCGCAACCCAACACCTTGGGGGGGCCGTTCTTATGGCGAATACCCGCGGCTCGCGGGGGCAGTATCACTGCTCGTTCTGCGGCAAAAGCCAGGACCAGGTACGACGGCTTATCGCCGGGCCCGGTGCCGTCTACATCTGCGACGAGTGCGTCGACCTGTGCCGCGAGATCATCGACGAGGAGTCGACGCCGCCCACCAAGCCGCGGCTCCCGCTCTCGAAGCTGCCCACGCCCAAGAAGATCTACGAGCAGCTCAACGCCTACGTGGTCGGCCAGGAGCGTGCCAAGAAGGTCCTCTCCGTTGCTGTCTACAACCACTACAAGCGCGTCAGCGCCGGGATGCAGGTCGACGAGGTCGAGCTCCAGAAGAGCAACATCCTGCTCGTGGGGCCCACCGGCTGTGGGAAGACGCTCCTGGCGCAGACGCTGGCCAAGATTCTCGACGTCCCGTTCTGCATCGCCGACGCCACCGCCCTGACCGAGGCCGGCTACGTCGGCGAAGATGTCGAGAACATCCTGCTCCGTCTCATCCAGGCAGCGGACTACGACATCTCCCGCGCCGAGCGCGGCATCGTCTACATCGACGAGATCGACAAGATCGCCCGCAAGGGCGACAATCCCTCGATCACCCGCGACGTCTCAGGCGAGGGGGTACAGCAGGCGCTGCTGAAGATCATCGAGGGGACGGTGGCCAACGTCCCGCCGCAGGGGGGGCGCAAGCACCCGCACCAGGATTTCATTCAGATCAACACGCAGAACATTCTGTTCATTGTGGGCGGAGCGTTCGAAGGGCTGGAGAACATCGTTGGTCAGCGCGTGGGGGCAAAGCGAACGCTCGGGTTCAACGCCTCCCCGCGAACGGTGGGCGAGAGCGCGCACCTGCTGCACCAGCTCACCAGCGACGATCTGCTGAAGTACGGGCTGATCCCGGAGTTCGTCGGGCGCCTCCCGGTCACCGTGCCATTGGATCCCCTGGGCAAGGAGGATCTGATCCGGATCCTCACCGAGCCGCGCAACGCTATCACCAAGCAGTACGCCAAGTTCCTGTCGCTGGATAAGGTGGAGCTGGTGTTCACCCAGGACGCGCTGGAAGCGGCGGCGGAGAAGGCGCTCCAGCTCAAGACGGGCGCGCGCGGCCTGCGAACGATCATCGAAGAAGTGCTGCTGGACGTGATGTACGAGATCCCCTCGCGCACCGACGTCCGCAAGTGCATCATCAACGCCGAGACGATCAGGCACAGTAAGGCCCCGCTGCTGGTCACGCGCTCCGAGCGCGTGCTGGAGCTGGAGGAGATCGGCGACGCCTCCGCCTCGGCCTGAGGCTGGGTCCTTACGGCGCCCAGCGCGCCGAATCGTATCGTGGGAGACTGACTGCCGTGCCGATGCAGAGCGTCTGGAAACCCCGAGATGACAGCCGCCGGGTTGAGATGGTGCCCGGCGTCCACCGCCAGGTGCTGGCGTGCGGGGAGCGCGCCATGGTGGTCCGAATCCACATCGAAAAGGGCGCTGTGGTCCCGATGCACACCCACCCGCACGAGCAGGTCGGCTACATCGCCTCCGGCAAGTTCCGCTTCACCATCGGGGATGAGACGCGCGATCTTGGCCCGCTGGACGGATACCAGATTCCGCCCAACGTGCCGCACGGCGGAACAGCGTTGGAGGACAACACCTACGCCGTCGACACGTTCTCGCCGCCCCGCGAGGACTACCACGAATAGACGCGCTCAGGCGTTCCCTGTACCGTGCCCGGGGACCGGTCCCCGGGCACGAGTGTTCTCCTGAGGGAGTACACGGGCAGCAATCCAACCCGGAGCCACCCCTCTCTGATGTGCCCGAGGGGCGCCAAGCGGAGCGCGGCGTGGTGTGCCCGGAGGGAACGGGTCCGCCCGCGGCTATGCTAGCCGTGCCAGCAGAATGCCCAGCTCGAACAGCATGTACAGCGGCAGGCTCACCAGCGTCTGGTTGAACGGGTCGGGCGTGGGGGTGATGAACGCGCCGATGACGAACGCGAGCACGAAGGCGTACTTGCGGAAGCGCTTCAGGCGGTCGACGCTGATCACGCCGAGCTTGCTGAGGAAGTAGATGACCAGCGGCATCTCGAATGCCACTCCCATCCAGAACAGCAGGGTGGAGACGGTGTCGAGATACTCGGAGAAGGCCCACTTCTGCTCAATCAGCGCGGCGCCGAACTGGAGCAGGAAGCTGATGGCGAACGGGATCAGCACCAGGTAGCCGAAGGTGACACCGATCAGGAACGAGATGAACACGCCCGGCAGCGCCAGGAACAGGTAGCGCTTTTCGTGCGGCAGCAGCGCCGGCAGCACGAACAGCATGACCTGGTACATGATCACGGGCGTCGCCATCGCCGCGCCGGTGAGCAACGCCACCTTGAAGTAGGTGAAGAGCACCTCACCCGGCTGGATCGCCTGTACGTGATCCTTGACCGGGATCAGCAGGATGCGGATGACCTCCGAGGTGATCGTCGTCGTCCCGGGCAGCGGTGCGATGATCACCTGGGACGGGTCGGAGCCGGTCATCGGGATCGGGAGGAAGGTCGCGACCAGGAAGCCGACCATCAGCGCGGCGAGCGAGATGACCAGCCGCGTCCGCAGTTCGGCCAGGTGCTCCAGCACCGACATGGGCTGGTCGTTGGGTGGGACGGTCGGCCTGGTGGAGGTCTGGGTGGCGGGTACAGACACGGAAGTTCCTTCTTCGCCGGCCTGGCGAGACGCAACCCGGGGCCGGCGCGACGCGCCGGCCCGCGGTGCTACCCCTCTGTTGCGTCTATCCGATCGGTGCTATCGCTACCCGGATGGCTCGCAGGTGCGCGGGCAACGCGTACTACCGCCAGCAGAGCCGTACAGGCCGTGTAGCTCAACAGAATTGTAGCCTCTCAGGCTGAGTGCTCGTTGAGGTATTCCATCGCATCTCGGACAGTGCGGATCTTCTCCGCGTCCTCGTCCGAGATTTTCACGCCGAACTCTTCCTCAAGCGACATGATGAGCTCGACCAGGTCGAGCGAGTCGGCATTCAGGTCCTCGATGAACGAGGCATCTGGCGTCACTTCGTCCTCGCTGACGCTCAGCTGCTCCGCGATGATCTTCTTCAGTCGCTCCTCGGAGGTCAACGCCTACCCTCCTCACCACCTTGCAGAGTCCGAGGCTCCGGCCCCGGCGGGTTGGGATCGCGGGATGTGTCGGCGGGCTTCCGGAGATCAGCCGCGCGTCCCAAGACGCCACGTACGAATCGAGGAGAGCTCTCGCCGCCATAACGCCTGGCCAGCTCAACTGCTGTATTGACCGCCGTGCGTATCTGCCCCTCCGTTACGGCACGCCCAAGGTCGAACAAGCCAAGCCGCAGTATATTACGGTCTATCGCGGACATTTGCGCAAGGGGCCAGGCGGGTGCCAGACGGCTGATGGTGGCGTCGAGCGACGCCCGGGCGGCCATCACGCCCGCCACGATCTCCTCGGCCGCCTGCACGCATCGCTCATCCGCCCCTTGCTCCTCGGCCAGGCGGTGCAGGACCCGCCGCGGCGGGTGGTGCGCCAGGTCGAACTCGTACAACGCTTCGAAAGCGAGCAGGTGAGCAGACGGCCGGCTCGGCGGCTGCTCGTGGTCCGCTGATCGGCTTTTCGATTCGTGACGCTCATCCATGCCGGCGTGCTCCCGCGGCTCCCGCCAGGGCTCAGGCGGGCACCAGGCCCGTCGAGGCGGGGCGATAGCCGACTCCCACCCCACCGGCGCGGAAGGCTGGGTCGCTCAGCACGTCCAGCAGGTACGGGATATTCGTCGTTAGCCCACCAACCCGCGTCTCGCGCAGGGCGCGTGCCATCCGAGCGATCGCCTCCTCCCGTGTCGTCCCCCAAGCGATCAGCTTGGCCAGCAGCGAGTCGTACAGTGGTGGGAACACGTAGCCGGGGAAGACGTGGGTGTCCACGCGGATGCCCGGCCCGCCCGGCAGCAGCAACATGTCGATCGTCCCGCTGGTCGGGGCGAAGTCGCGCTGCGGATCCTCCGCCACCACTCGGCATTCGATCGCGTGGCCGTTCCAGCGAATCTCCTCCTGCTCCCAGGGTAGCGGCTCGCCGGCCGCGAGCCGGATCTGCGTCTTCACCAGGTCGAGGCCCGTTACCATCTCAGTGACCGGATGCTCCACCTGGATGCGGCAGTTCATCTCCATGAACCAGAAGCAGCCCTCGCGGTCCAGCAAGAACTCCATTGTCCCGACGTTGCGGTAGCCGGCCGCCGCCGCGCCCTGGACCGCTGCCTGCCCCATCGCGGCACGCGTAGCTGGGTCCAGCAGCGGGGCGCGCGTCTCCTCTACCAGCTTCTGGTGTCGCCGCTGCACCGAGCAGTCGCGTTCGCCCAGATGGATCACCCGGCCGTAGTGGTCGGCCACAACCTGGACCTCCAGATGGCGGGCGTCTTCGAGCAGCCGCTCGACGTACAGGGCGGGGTTGCCGAAGGCGCTCTGCGCCTCCATCTGCGCCGGGGCGAAATGGCGCGCGAGCTCTCCGTCATCCCGCGCCACCCGCATCCCGCGGCCACCGCCTCCCGCGGCTGCCTTGAGCATCACCGGGTAGCCGACCTCGGCGGCGGCAGCGCGAGCGGCGTCGAGCGTGAGCACCGGCTCGTCGGTGCCGGGGATCACGGGCAGGCCGGCCTGGCGCATCAGTCGGCGCGCCCGCACCTTGTCGCCGAACGCTTCGATAATCTCCGGCGGGGGACCGATGAACGTCAGCCCGCACTGCGCACACACCTCGGCCAGCAGCGGATTCTCCGAAAGAAAGCCGTAGCCGGGGTGGATGGCATCGGCACCGCTCACCAGCGCGGCGCTGACGATGTTCGGCACGTGCAGGTAGCTGCGCTCGCTGGACGCCGGGCCGATACAGATCGTCTCATCCGCCAGCGCTGCCGCCAGCGAGGCGCGGTCCGCTTCGGAGTGTGCCAGCACGGTGCGAATGCCCAGCTCGCGGCAGGCGCGGATCACGCGGACGGCGATTTCGCCCCGGTTGGCGACGAGAATCGTGTTAAACACGGGCGACTAGCTCATCAACATTCCGCCATCCACGTTCAGCACCTGGCCGGTGATGTACGCGGCGGCGTCCGAGGCGAAGAACGCCACGGCTTCGGCAACGTCCTCCGGGCGCCCGGGCGCGCCCAGCGGAATCATCTCGATCGCCTTCTGCTTCGCCTCTTCCGAGACGTCGTTCCAGATGTCGGTCAGGATGTAGCCCGGGGCCACCGCGTTCACGGTAATCCCACGCGAGGCGACCTCGCGGGCGAGCGAGCGGGTGAAGCCGATGATGCCGGCCTTGGTGGCAGCGTAGTTCGCCTGTCCGGCGTTGCCCATGCGGCCGGAGATCGAGCTGAGGTTCACGATCCGGCCGCTGCGCTGCCGGAGCATCGGCCGCAGCGCGGCCTTGGTGACCAGGAATGTGCCCCGCAGGTTGATCTGCTGCACCGCCTCCCAGTCCTCCAGCGTCATGCGCAGGATCAGGGTATCGCGGGTAATGCCGGCGTTGTTTACCAGGATGTCCAGCCGGCCAAACCCGCCGATCGCTGCCTTGACCATCGCTTCGGCCGCCTCCGGGTCCGCCACGTCGCCCTGGATCACCAGGGCTTCGCTACCCGCCTGCCGCACCAGGTGGGCGGTCTCTTCGGCCGCGGCCTGATTGCGGGCGAAGTTCACCACCACCCGGGCGCCACCGCTGCCGAGGCGCACCGCGATGGCCCGACCGATCCCGCGCGAGGCGCCCGTGACGAGCGCCACCTTGCCGTCAAAGCGCATGCTGCTCCCCTCGCGCTGGCCAGCGCGCGCCGAGGCGTTCGAGCGCATCGAGCGTCGCCGCCAGGCTTGCCGTGTCCTGAACGTTCAGCGTCTGGGCGCCGCGAACGACGCGCCTGGCCAGCCCGCTGAGCACCTGACCCGGCCCCAGCTCGACGAAGACCTCGGCCCCCAGCTCGGCGCAGCGCGCCATCGACTGCGCCCAGCGTACCGGCGAGGCGATCTGTGCCTCCAGCTCTACCCGCAACGCCTCGGCCGAGGTCACTTCTTGCCCCGAGGTGTTCAGGACGACGGGGACCTGGGGTGGCTGGAGCGGCGCCATCCGGACGTGGGGGGCGAACGCCGCGGCGGCGCCGCGCATGAGCGAGGTGTGGAAGGCGCCCGCGACTTTGAGCGGCACTACCCGACGCGCGCCGCGGCGCTGAACCTCCTCGCTGGCCTGGCTCAGCGCCCGGGCGGTGCCGGCGATGACGAGCTGGTCTGGGGCGTTGTAGTTGGCAACCTCCACCGGCTCGCCGGTCTGCGCGCTCGCCGCCGCGCAGGCGTCCCGCACTGCTGCTTCCTCCAGCCCGAGCACCGCGGCCATGCCGCTGTCGTGCTCGGCGCAGGCTCGCTCCATTGCCCGGGCGCGCTCGGCCACCAGCCGCAGGATGGTGGGCACGTCGCAGGCGCCTGAGGCGGCGATCGCGGTCAGCTCGCCGACGCTGTGGCCGGCTACCGCAACCGGGGTGATCGACAGCCCGCACTGGGCAACGGTGGCGCGGAATGCCGCGAGTGCTGCCAGGCTGGTAGCAACCACGGCGGGCTGGGCATAGAGGGTTCGCGTCAGCGACTCGGCCGGGCCGCGCTCGCACAGCGCGACCAGATCGATCCCGAGCGCCTCGGACGCCTGCTCAAAGACCCGCGCGGCGTCGGGGCAGGCAGCGCGGAGCTCTGCGCCCATGCCCACGTACTGTGCGCCCTGGCCGGGGAACAGCAGGACGAGCTTCACGCTCGTCCCTCCGGTGTCATTATTCGGCCTTCTTCGCCGCGCGGACCTTGAGGATCTGGTGCCCGTTGTAGGTGCCGCAGCTCGGGCAGACGCGGTGTGTCGGCTTCAGCTCGTGACATTGCGGGCAAGCTGATAGCGGCGGCACCGCGATGTGCTGGTGGCTGCGGCGCATTCCCCGCCGCGAACGGCTCTTCTTCTTCTTCGGCAGTCCGCCCATTGTCTGTTACGCTCCTCGTTCTTTCCGCTGGCGCTCACGTTCGAGCACCTCGCCCAGCCGGCCGAGCTGCGGCTCCTCCTCAGCCATGCAGCGGCAGGCGCCGGTGTTGCGGTTCTGCCCGCAGTTGGGGCACAAGCCCTGGCAGGCCTCCCGGCAGAGCGGCCGCAGCGGGATGTTGACCAGGATGTCTTGCCGGATCAGGTCGTCGAGGTCGAGCACGTTGTGCTCGTCGATCCGCAGCCCCTGGTCCTCCTCCGTTTCGGGAATCCACTCACCGGTGCGAATGTTGACCGACGGGTGGAACTCCTCTTCCAGGTGGCTGGCGACCGGAACCACCACATCTACCAGGCAACGCGAGCAGACCACCTCCACCTGCGCCCGATAATCGCAGGTAGCCAGAATACCACGCGTGGTCTTCATCAGCCGACACTGGCCGCGCACTGGCCCGGCCAGCACCAGCTCGGGGGCAAACCCCTCCACCCCCTCGTCGAAGGTGAACAAGCGTGTCTCGCCGGTCGGGGCTTTGAGGAGCTGCGCGACGTTGATGCTGACCATATATGGCTCTATCTGGCTCTGGTGGACAAGAAAAAAGCCGCCACACGGCGGGCTTCGGTGATAGTGTACCCAGAGGCGGGAAGAGGCGTCAAGAACGGGTCTCGTCCTCATCCGCTTCGCCGTAGTCGTGCGGCGCCCCCTGCCGCAGCTCGCGCAGCCCGCGGCGAACGAGCTGCTGGGTGTTGGTCAGGTGGCGCTCGAGCCGCTCCAGCACCTGGTAGGCATACTCGTCGGCCTCACGGCGGATCTCGTCGGCCGCGCGCATCGCCTCGGCGCGGATCTCGGCCGCACGGGCCTCGGCTGCGCGCACCATCGCGTGCTCGCTCACGAGCTCGCTCGCCTCGTGCTGCGCCTGGGTAATGATGAGCCGGGCCCGCTCCTGCGCCTCTGCCAGCATGCGCTCGCGGTCCTGCTGAATCCGCCGAGCGCGCTGGATCTCTTCGGGGACGGCTTCGCGGATCTGCTCGATGATCGCCAGGCACTCCTCGTCGTCCACCAGGACGCGGCGGCTGAAGGGGACGCGCGAGCCCGCGGTGATCGCCTCTTCGAGACGTTCGAGCAGGTAGTCGATGTCCACAGTCACAGATCCGCGGTCTGGTTGAACTTCGCCCGCATAGCCGTGGCGACGTGGTCCGGCACCAGGCCGGCCAGGGAGCCGCCCTGTGACGCCACCTCCTTGATGAGGCTCGAGCTCAGGTACAGGTGCTTGAGCGCGGTCATCAGGAAGACCGTATCCACTTCTGGGGCCAGGTGCCGGTTCATGGTGGTCATCTGATACTCGTACTCGAAATCCGAGGTGCCGCGCAGGCCACGCACGATGAATGCCGCCCCCTGCGTCCGGGCGTAGGCAACAGTCAAGCCCTCGTACGCTTCCACGCGCACGTTGTCTAGATCACGGACCGCCTGGCGGAATAGCTCGACCCGCTCAGCGGTTGAGAATAGGAGCGGCTTGGCCGGCCGATCGCGCACCACCGCCACCACTACGGTATCAAACATCTGCGCCGCGCGCCGCGCCACGTCCACGTGGCCGTAGTGGACGGGGTCGAACGTGCCCGGGTACAGCGCGATGCGGGCGCTGGCTGGCATCGAGCGTTACTCCTCCACCATGGTCTCGTACAGGCTGATGCTGGTCCCTCCGTGTCGGCGCGTGCGCAGCAGCCGCAGCGAGCTGACCTGTTCGGGAGCGGGGTGGTCGCGCGCATGCTCCAGGACAACGAGCCCCCGCGGCTTGACGAGCCCTGCCTCCGCGACTCGTCGCAGGACGTCGCCAGGCTCCACTTCCTGGTAGGGAGGGTCCAACAGCACCACATCATAGCGCGCCTCGGGCGCGGCGAATAGTCTCTCCGCCGAAATCGCCAGGACGTGGCCGCGCGCGGCGAGTCGGGTGCGGGCCAGGTTTGCCGCGATCACCTTGCGAGCCTCGGGGTCCCGCTCGACGAAGTCAGCCCGCTCCGCGCCCCGGCTGAGCGCTTCGATCCCCAGCGCGCCGCTGCCGGCATACAGGTCCAGCCAGGTGGGCCAGGCGGCTGTCGCCGCGAACTGAACCTCGCCACCCTCCTCGCGGGTTGTCGGCTCATAGCCGCGCCGCATCGCCTCCGCTTCGAGCATCGAGAAGATGGCCCCCTTCACCTTGTCGGTCGTCGGGCGGGTGTCCGACTTCGGGATCTGAAGCGGTCGCCCCCGGGCGCTGCCGGCGATCACGCGCATCGCTTGCCTAGCTGGGCGCGGCGGCGCGAGCGACGAACGCCTCTACCTGCGCCCGCAGCGTGGCATGCTCCGGCTGCTCCAGGCGGGGATCATCCCGCAACAGCCGGGCCGCCGCCCGGCGCGTCCGCTCAATCAGGCCCAGGTCAGCCAATGACGCCACCTTGAACTCGGGCAGACCGCTCTGCCGCTCTCCGAAATAGTCACCCGGGCCGCGGAGCTTCAGGTCGATCTCTGCCAGCTCCAGCCCGCTCGCCGCCTCGGTGAGCGCTCGCAGGCGTTCGTGGCTCTCCGCGCCGGGCTGGTCCGTAAGCAGGATACATACCCCGGGGTGCTGTCCGCGCCCAACCCGACCCCGAAACTGGTGGAGCTGGGCGAGCCCGAAGCGCTCCGCGCCTTCGATGAGCATCACGGTCGCGTTCGGCACGTCGACCCCCACCTCCACCACTGCGGTCGAGACCAGCACATCGAACTCTCCGGCACGGAAGGCGCGCATCACGTCCTCCTTGTCCTGGGGCCGCATCCGGCCGTGGAGCAGCGCCAGGCGGAGCCCACGCAGCTCGCCGGCCCGCAGTCGTTCGAACTCCTCGGTCGCGGCGCGCGCCTCCAGGTGCGGGGAATCCTCCACCAGTGGGCAGATGATGAAAGCCTGCCGTCCCTGGGCCACCTGGCGGCGGAGGTGCTCGTAGGCGAAGCGGCGCTGCTCCGGGGTGAGTAGCCGCGTCAGGACCGGCTGCCGGCCCGGGGGCATCTCGTCCAGTAGCGACAGATCCAGGTCGCCGTAGAGCGACAGCGCCAGGGTGCGCGGGATTGGCGTGGCGGTCATCACCAGCAGGTGGGGGTTGCGCCCCTTCTCCGCCAGCGCCAACCGCTGGCGAACGCCGAAGCGGTGCTGCTCGTCCACGATCACCAGCCCCAGCCGGCTGGGCGAGAGGCCCTCCTGGATCAGGGCGTGCGTCCCTACCAGAATGTCCAACTCGCCTGCCGCGGCCTGGTCGTAGACCTCCTGCTTCTCCTTGCGGGTCAGGCTGCCAACCAGCAGCGCCAGGCGCGGCACCGGCGCCCCCATCTGCCGCAGCGCTGCGGCCGCCCGCTCGTAAAACGCCGACAGCGAACGGGCGTGCTGCTCGGCCAGGATCTCCGTTGGCGCCATCAGCACGCTCTGGGCGCCAGCGGCGGTGGCGATCAGCAGCGCGCCGGCCGCAACCGCGGTCTTGCCGGCGCCGACCTCGCCCTGGAGGAGCCGCGCCATTGGCGTGGGGCGGGCAAGGTCGGCGCGGATCTCCTCCAGCACCCGGCGCTGTGCGTTGGTGAAGCGGAACGGCTGGCTCTCGACGAACGCCGCCAGCGCGACGTCGGCGATCGTCAGCACCGGCCCGCGGGACTCCTGCCAGGCCTGGCGGCGGCGCTGCATCATGAGCTGGAGCAGCAGCAGCTCGTCGAACGCCAGCCGCCGCCGGGCGCGCTCGAGCTCGCGCTCGTCGTCGGGAAAGTGGATCTGAGCGATCGCCCGCGCCAGCGGCGGCAGGTCCTCCTCCTGGCGCAGTGCCTCCGGCAACGGGTCGGGCAGTGCCGCGGCGAACTGGTCGACGGCGCGCCGGATCAGCTCGCGCAGTGTTCGTCCGTTCACCCCGTTGGTCAGCGGGTAGACCGGCACCAGGCGCCGGGTGTGCGTCGGCGGCAGCTCGGCAAGCTCCCACTCCGGGTCCTCGAAGACCACCCGGCCGCCCACAGGGGAGACCGGGCCGCTGATCGCCACCAGGTCGCCCGGACGGGCGCTGATCGCGCCATATACCGCGCCCCCGGCCCCGCTGCGGAACCAGACCGCCTGCACCTGCCCGGTACTGTCGGCAATGGTCGCGGTGATCTTGTTCAACCCGCGTGGGCTGCGTGTTACCTCCACGTTCGTCAGCCGGCCGACAACGCTCGCGGTCTGCTGGAACAGCAGTTCGGCGGCCTTGCAGGGCGGGGGGAACGGGAGGTGTCGGCTGGGGAAGTGGTACAGCAGGTCGCCCACCCGCTCGATGCCCAGCCGCCCGTACAGCTTGGCCCGCGTGGGCCCGATCCCTTTTACCTCGGCAATCGGCGCAGAGGCGGGTGGCAGCGGCCGCCACTCACCCCGCCGCGGACCTGCCGCAGCGGGGGTATTGGCCCGTGCTGGCTCGGCGAGTGACCGCGGCCCGGCGGGGCTGCATCCAGGCTCGGCCCGGGCGGCCCGCCCATCCGCTTGAGTCTCTCCGCTGGTGGCTGCCTGCAGGAGCGCGATTGCCCGTTCCACCGCGGCCCGCCGCTCCGCCGGCCCCAGGGCAGCGTAGCTGTGCAGCAGGTGCACCAGCGCCCCGGGCACCTCTCGCGCGGCCGGTGGCAGCGACAGGTCGGGATCGTCGCGCAGCGCGATGGCAAGACGCGCGAGCCCGCCGATCACCACGTCGTCGCGGCAGCCGCGGCGCAGCTCGTGCTCCAGCACCCGGGCCGTCCGCTCCAGCCGCTCCTGCCAGCCCGGGGCTGGCGAGGCAGCGGACCGTGGCGAGGCGCGCATCAGCCCGGCTCCGGCGCGGCGCGCGGTGCCGCGGACGGCCAATCCAGGCCGGCGAAGGGGTTCATCGCCTCCAGGCGAGGCGCGCAGCCCTGAGCTCCCACTCAGGCCTCTCCCACCAGCGCGGTAAAGCCGAAGACCCCGGGGCCGGCGTGGGTGCCGATAACGATTCCAATCTCCCCGGTTTCGATGGCCAGGCCAGGGAAGCGCGCCGCGAGCGCCGCGTGCAGCTCGCGGGCGGCGTCGGGCGCAGCGCCATGGAGCACGCCCAGCCGCTCCACGCGCGGCAGCTCCGCTGCCAGCTCCGCCAGCCGGCGCACCGCTGCCCCGTGGGTCCGCACCCGCTCCAGCGGAATAACCTGGCCACGCAGCACCTGTAGCAGTGGCTTGACCCGGAGCAGCGTCCCCGCCAGCGCCTGCACCCGCCCGATCCGTCCCCCGCGCTCCAGGAACTCCAGTGTGTCGACGGCGGCGTACAGTCGGAGGCGCGGGAGGAAGTGCTCGAGGTGGGCGACGGCGGCGTCGAGTTCGACCCCGGTATCGGCCAGTCGGGCCGCCTCCGCGGCGGCCCAGCCCAGGCACATCGTCGTGGTGCCGCTATCCAGCACCGCGATCCGGCCTGGATCCACCGCCTGGGCCGCGCTGCGGGAGATCGACCAGGTGCTGCTGAAGCTGGCGCTGAGGTGGACGGCGAGCACCCCCTCGTACTTGGCCAGGAGCGAGCGGTACAGTCGCTCGAAGTCGCCGGCCGGCGGCGCGGAGGTGGTGGGGAGCGTCGGGCTGTGCGCCAGGCGCGCGTAGAACGCAGCGGTCGTCAGGTCGACCTTGTCGCGATAGGTGGCGCCTTCCCAGTTCACCACCAGCGGAATCTGGTGGATGCCGAGACGCTGGAATTCCCCCTCGGGCAGGTCCGCAGTGCTGTCTGTGACGACCGCGAACCGTCGCGCTCTGGCTGTCGAGCCTGTCATTCCAGCGTTACCAGCAGTGGGTAGTGCGGCTGCCCACCGGGCACCACCTCCACGGCCAGGTCCGGCCGCTCCGCCTGGAGCTGTGCCTGGGCCTGGTCGATCAGCTCCTGGCTCACCCCTTCCCCGACGTAGAGGGTCGCCAGCTCGCACTGTTCCGGCGCGGCGGCACGGATCGCCTGAAGCAAGGTGGCCACCCCGTCCTCTCCAGAGGCCACCACCCGTCCGTCGAGCCGCGCCAGGTAGGCTCCGGGCTGGACGCAGACGCCCTGGACATTCGCGGCGCGGGTCGCCTGGGCCAGCTCGATCGTCCGCACCCGCCGCAGCGCCTCGCGCATCCGCTGGATCGCCTCGGCCGGGCCACCCTCTGGCCCCACCGCGAGCATGGCGCTGATCCCCTGGGCCTGGGAGGTGGAGTCGAGCACCTCCACCGCACGGCCTGAGAGCGCGGCGGCCTGCCGCGCCGCGGCCACGACATTCGGGTGGTTTGGCAGGAGCACTGCCGGGCCCGGTGGCGCGGCCCGCAGCGCCGCGACAAGCTGCTCGACGCTGGGGTTCATCGTCTGGCCACCGTCGACGACCAGCGCGCCCAGATCAGTGTAGAGGGCTTGGAAGCCCGCGCCGGAGACGACGGCGACTATGCCCACCGCGGTCCGGGCGCTCGGGGTGGGTGCCTCCGGCGCCGTGTGGGCCTGGTGCTGGCGTTCCATGTCCTCGATCTTCACCGCGTCCAGCCGCCCGAACGTGAGCGCCGTCTCCAGCGCGGTGCCAGGATGCTCGGTGTGGAGATGCACGCGCAGCGCGTCGGCCTCGGCGACGACGATGACCGAGGTTCCCAGGGTCCGGATCACGGCCCGTGCCTGCTCGGGCGCTGCCGCGGCGCCACGCACCAGGAACTCGGTGCAGTAGCCCAGCTCGCGGACGCCCTGCACCGCCCGCGCCCGCGCCAGCACCCCGGGCGGCGGGGCCGGCACGGTGGCGGGGTCGAGCGGGCGCCCCTCGGCGGCGGCGAGCAGCGCCTCCAGAATCACCCGCAGCCCCTCCGCGCCAGCGTCCACCACGCCCGCCTGGCGGAGCAGCGGCAGCCGCTGCGGCGAGCGCTCCACCGACTCGCCGGCAGCGCGGGCCGCGATCCGCAGCGCCTCCAGCGCAGTCGTGGGCGCGGCGGAGGCGACCGCCTCGGCGGCCTCGCGGGCCGCGGTCAGCAGCGTGCCCTCCACCGGCTCGGCCACGCTGGCATACGCCCGTGCCACCGCCTGCCGCAATCCGGCGCACAGCTCGGCTGGTCCGATCTCCTCGGCGGCGTGCAGCCCCTGGGCGAAGCCGCTGAGGCACTGGGAGAGGATCACCCCGGAGTTCCCGCGCGAGCCCATCAGCGCCGCGTGGGCCGCGGCGCGGGCGACCTCCGCCGCGCCGCCCGTCGCCTGCTGCGCCGCCTCGGCCGCGGCATCGAGCGTCAGCGACAGGTTCGTCCCGGTGTCGCCATCGGGCACCGGGTAGACATTAAGGCCGTTGAGCCGCTCGGTGTGGACGCGCAGCCAGGCGGCAGCCATGGAGAGTCCGGCGGCAAGCTGCGCGCCGTTCCAGCGATCCCGGGAATCCCCGGCGCAGCGCGCCGCGATCAGGGAGATCACCGGTGCCTCACTCCGTTCTGCTCCTCAGTGTGGCTGGGTGCGGCCTCTCTCCCGCTCAATCGCGGGCCTAGCCAGGTGGGATGCCCGCGCCGCCAGGTGGTTTGGCCAGCCCTTCAGCGGCATGCTACCATTCGTTTGTACTGACTCCAAGGACCGAGCCCACGGGTCACAGGACCGTGACCCGGGGCGCAGAGAGGAACCCGCGTGCGCCGACGATGTGAGCTATGTGGCAAGGGCGTGGCGTTTGGCCACAAGGTGAGCCATTCGAACCGGAAGACCAATCGAACCTGGAAACCCAACGTGCAGAAGACGACGCTGCACGTGAACGGCGCGACCCGCCGGGTCAACGCGTGCACGGAGTGTATTCGCACGCTTCAGAAGCGCGCCTCCGCCTGATCCAGATCGAGCTGACCGCGCCCAGCGGCCCGAGACGTCTCGGGCCGCTGGGTGTTTACTGGCCCTGCCGCGCCGCTGCCCGCAGATCCGTGATGGCGCGGCGGAGATCGTCGGCACCGAAGATGCTCGAGCCGGCGACGAGGATCGTCGCCCCGGCTCGCACCAGCGCCCCGGCCTGCACCGGCCCGATCCCGCCGTCCACCTCCAGCTCGGCCTGGCTGCCTGCCGCGTCCAGCAGCCGCCGCGCCCGGGCAACCTTTGGGAGCATCGTCTCGATGAAGCGCTGCCCGCCAAAGCCGGGGTTGACGGTCATCACCAGCAGCAGATCAAGGTCGGGCAGCAGGTCTTCGACGAGCAGCGGGGGTGAGGACGGGTTCAGCGCCAGGCCCGCGCCAAGGCCCAGGGTGCGGATGGTGGCGAGCGCCCGCTGGACGTGCGGCGTCGCCTCATAGTGGATGGTCAGGGTTGTCGCGCCCGCCTGCGCGAACTGCGCCAGGAAGCGCTCCGGCGCCTGCACCATCAGGTGAACCTCGATGGGCAGCGAGGTGGCCTGGCGAACCGCCCGCAGCACGTCCACCCCGAAGGTGATGTTGGGGACGAACGTGCCATCCATCACGTCGAGATGGATCATGTCCGCTCCTGCGGCAGTCACCGCGGCAACCTCATCTGCCAGGCGGCCGGCGTCGGCGCTGAGCAGGGAGGGAGCGATCTTTACCCGGTTCAGCATGCACCTCGCCTCGTGGATTGTGCTCCTGGGCCGCTAGCTTGAACCGGCTTCCTGGTCGGCGCGTTCTGCTTCAGGGTCCATTGCCTCGCCATCGCCGAGCACCGTTCCCTCCAGGCTACGCTCGCCGCGCACCCAGTCTTCGCCGCTCATCGGCTTGCGGCCGGCTGGCAGCACCATCCGCAGCACCAGCAGCCCTTCGCCCGTCACCACCGCTGGCGGCCCGCTCTGGCGTCCGCTCCGAAACGGCAGCGTCACCTGGCCGGGGATACCAGCTACCCCGGCAGCTAGCGGCTCCGCCCGCAGGACCTTGAGCGGGCTGCCGCGCAGCGTGGTGTACGCCACCGGCCAGACCCGGTACGCGCGCACCTTGCGGGCGAGCACCTCCGCGGGGAGCCGCCAGTCCAGCCGGGCATCCTCCCGCTGAATCTTCGGCGCGTAGGTGGCGCGCGCGTCGTCCTGCGGCTGGGGGGTGATCGCGCCGGCCGCCCAGCGCGGCAGCGTCTCGACCAGTAGGGCCGCCCCCAGCAAGGCCAGCGACGCCTCCAGGCTGAGCGCATCATCCTCCGGACGAACCGGCAGGGCCCGCTGGGCGAGGATCGGGCCGCTGTCCAGCCCCGCATCCATCAGCATAATAGTGACGCCGGTTTCGTGGTCGCCGGCCAGCAGGGTGGCCGGAATGGGCGACGCTCCCCGATGGCGCGGCAGTAGCGACGGGTGGACGTTGAGGCACCCCAGCGGCGGAAGCTCGAGAATCGAACGCGGCAGCAGCAACCCGAAGGAAGCGACGACGATGACGTCAGGCTGCGCGGCGACAATCGGGGCGCGGGCCGGCTCGGTCTTCAGCGTCGCCGTCTGATACAGTGGCAGGCCGTGCTCCCGGGCGAAGCGGGCGACCGGCGGCGGAGTGAGCGTCCGCCCTCGCCCAGCCTCGCGGTCCGGCTGGCTCACCACCAGGGCAAGCTGGTGGCCGGCCTCCAGCAGGGCGCGCAGCGTCGGCAGCGCGAAGTCCGGGCTGCCCATGAACACTACGCGCATCGGTAACCTCCCTCGGCGCTGGGCCTGGCTCTTCGACGCATCACGCGCTGCCTCCCTGCCAGAACCGCGCTGCCAGGCGTCTGCACGGGAGCGGCCGCCTCTTGGCAGCGCAGCCGCCTCGGCCGGAGTAGGCCAGCGCTCTGCGCCGCCTGGTCGCTCCTGGATCGGATGCCCCGGACCCCTGTGCTATACTACGCGCCGGCCGGGCCGACCCGGGCCAGGTGGGAGGTGGCCCATCGCGGTCGCCATCGAGTACCAGGTCGGGCTGAAATCCCTACCCGTCTCTATGCGGCCGCGCGAGCGGCTCATCCACAGCGGGGCGGGCGCTCTTTCCGATGGGGAGCTGCTCGCCATCATTCTGCGCACCGGCACGCAAGCAAGCAACGTGCTCTCGCTCGCCAACCAACTGCTGGCGCGCCATGGAGGACTAGCGGGTCTCGACCGCGCTGCTGTCGCGGAGCTGTGTGCCCTCAAGGGGTTGGGCGAGGCGAAGGCAGTGCAGATCAAGGCCGCCTTCGAGCTAGGCCGCCGACTGACCAGCCTCACTCCGGGGGCGCGGCCGCAGGTGCGCTCGCCGCAGGACGTGGCCAACCTGTTCATCGACCGGATGAGCGCGCTCTCCCAGGAAGAGTTGCATGTCATTCTCCTCAACACAAAGAACCAGATCATCGCGGCGCACGGTGTGTACCGCGGGAGCCTGAACGCCTCGGCGGTACGGGTTGGGGAAGTGTTCCGCGAAGCGATCCGTGCCAACAGCGCCGCACTGATCCTGCTGCACAACCATCCCAGTGGCGACCCGACGCCGTCGCCGGAGGACGTGCAGGTGACGCGCCAGATCGTCGAAGCCGGAGAGCTACTCGATGTACAGGTGCTGGACCACCTGGTCATCGGCCAGCGGGGCCATCAGAATAGCCCGCAGGGCTGGGTGAGCCTGAAGGAGCGTGGGCTCGGCTTCGGCCGCGCCCGGTCAATAAGCCGATGAGCATCCCCAATCCGATGAGCCTGGTCCTGGGGCTCTTCTCCCGGGATATCGGGATCGACCTCGGCACCGCCAACACCCTGGTGCTGGTCCGTGGTAAGGGTATCGTCATCAACGAGCCGTCGGTGGTGGCGATGGATACCCGCCTGAAAACGGTACTGGCGGTGGGCACGGAGGCGAAGCGGATGGTGGGCCGCACTCCTGCCTCGATCGTCGCAGTGCGGCCGCTCAAGGACGGGGTGATCTCCGACTTCGACGTCACCGAGCAGATGCTGCGGCGGTTCATCGAGAAGGTCCACGAGCAGTACGCGATCGTCCCGCGGCCACGCGTGGTGATCGGTATCCCCAGCGGGGTGACAGAGGTCGAGCGCCGAGCCGTCCACGACGCGGCGATCAACGCGGGCGCGCGCGAGGCCTGGCTGATCGAGGAGCCGATGGCAGCAGCGATCGGCGCCGGGCTGCCGATCACGGAGCCGTCCGGCTGCATGATCGTCGACATCGGGGGCGGCACCACCGAGGTCGCGGTGATCTCCCTGGGTGGCATCGTGGTCAGCCGCTCCATCCGCATTGCCGGCGACGAGATGGACCAGGACATCATCGCTCACATGCGCAGTCGACATAACCTCCTCATTGGAGAGCGGATGGCGGAGGAGGTGAAGATCGCCGCCGGCAGCGCCTACAACTCGGGCAATGACCAGGTCGTGGCGGTGCGGGGCCGGGACCTCGTCACCGGCTTGCCGGCGGAGGTGCTGGTGACGAGCGAGGAGATCCGCTCCGCGATTAGCTCGTCGGTCAATGCCATTGTCGATACTGTCACCGATGCGATAGAAGAGACCCCGCCGGAGCTGGTGGCCGACATGATGAGCCGGGGCATCACCCTGGCGGGCGGCGGCTCCCTGCTGCCTGGCTTGCGCGATCTGCTGGCGGAGCGTACCAAGATGCAGGTGCACCTGGCGGAAGACCCGCTGGGATGCGTGGTGCGCGGTACCGGCAAGGTGCTCAACGAGCTCGACACTCTGCGGAAGGTGCTGGTGGACTTGAAGAACGACCGCACCCCGTCGCGGCGGTAGTCGGTGGGCAACCGGCGGCCGCTTCCCTGGTGGGCCAGCGCGCTCGTCGTACTCGTGGCCGTCGCGCTGGTGCTGTCGCCCAGCCAGGGCCGGCAGGCGCAGTCGATCGGCTCGCGCCTGATCGCCCCGGTGCAATTGGGCGTGTCCGGCTTCGTGGACCAGGTGAGCGATTTCGTCTCCACGGTCCAGCGGATCAATCAGCTCGCGGATGAGAATCGCCGCTATGCCGAGCAGGTGGACCGGCTGCAATCCGAGATCGTCCGGCTGCAGGAGGTGCAGCAGGAGAACGAGGATCTGCGCAACTTGCTCGGTCTGCGCCAGCGCAACCCCGAGATGCAACTGCTGCCGGTGCGCGTGATCGGCCGTGACCCGTCGCCGTTCGTCCAGAGCATCATGATCGACCGGGGGACGAACGACGGGGTGCGCCAGGACCTGGCCGTCGTCACCTGGCGAGGGCTGGTTGGCCGGGTGATTCAGGCGAATCCCACCTCGTCCAAGGTGCTGCTGCTGACCGACGTCAACTCCTCGGTGAGCGCCCGGGTGCAGGACCCCAACTCGCGGGCGACCGGCGTCGTTCGCGGCACCAGCGATGGTGGGCTGCTGCTGGAGCACGTCCCGCAGCAGGACACGCTTCAGACGGGCCAGCTCGTGATTACCTCCGGGCTCGGTGGCATCTACCCGGAGGGGCTGGTGGTCGGTACGATCGTCCGGGTGCAGCGCAAAGACGTCGACGTGTTCCAGGAGGCGGTGGTCGAGCCAGCGGTAGACATGAACAAGCTCGAGCGGCTGTACGTGATGGCCGCCCCGGTGATCGCCCAGGGGCGATAGCGAAGGGAGGACGTCCGCCTCGGGCTCTGGGCCGGGCCGACGGGGATGCCCGCGCGGCCCAGGCTCGCTCGGGAGGTGTGGATCGGCCGATGTTTGTGCTGTGGTATGTCCTACTGCTGGTCGCCGCCGCGGTGGCGCAGTCGGTTGTGCTGAGCGGACTTGACGTTGGTGGCGGCCGGCCGGATCTCGTGCTCCTGCTCGTCCTGGCCTGGGCCATGCTGCGCGGGCCGACTGAGGGCGTAGTCGCCGGCGTGCTAGGCGGCTTCGCCCTGGACACGCTGAGCGGAACGCCGTTCGGGGTCCACCTGGGCATCCTGGGCTTGATCGGCTTCTCCACCAGCCTGGGTGAAGCCCACCTGTATCGTGGCAACCTGCCCCTCTTCTTCGGGGTCGCCGTCCTCGCGACGGTAGCCTTCCACGTCGCGCTCGCGCTCGTGCTCCCGCTGTTCGGGTGGCAGCCGCCAAGCCTGGGCCGCTTCGCCCAGGTGACGATGCCCAGCGCACTGCTGAACGCCGCCCTGATGCCCGGGGCGTTCTGGATCGTCCGCCACGGCCTACGCTGGCTGTACGGCTGGCGGCGTCTCGAGGTGTAGATGCCAACCATTCCCTGGTGGCGTCGCTTCGATCCGCTGTTGGTCATTGTGCCGCTCTGCCTGGTGCTCTACGGGCTGGCGCTCATCCACAGCGCTACCTGCAAGCCCGACTGCGCCCGCTGGTTTCCACCCAGTAGCTGGGCGGTGCGACAGGCGATCTACGCCGCGGTCGGCTTCGTGACGATGGGGCTCGCGGCCTGCTTCGACTATCGGCTCTCACGCGCGCTGGCCTATTGGACCTACGCGGGCGCGCTTGGCCTGCTGGGGCTGGTGCTGTTCATTGGCCGGGGGAGCGAGGAGTATGGGGCGCGGCGCTGGATCTCGCTCGGGAGCGTCGACATCCAGCCATCGGAGATCACCAAGCTGGCGCTGGTGCTGGCGCTGGCGCGCTGCCTGTCTGCGGGAGAGGGGACACTGAGCTGGAAGCGCCTGGCAGGGAGCCTGCTGCTGGTGGTGCCGCCGTTCGCGCTGATCTATCTCCAGCCGGACCTGGGCACCGCGCTCTCGCTGGGCGCGATCTGGTTCGCCATGGTGAGCGTAGCCGGATTGCGGGTTCGCCAACTCGCAGCGCTCGCCGGCGGCGCGCTCGCCGCGGCCCCGCTCGGCTGGCTTGCGCTGCACGACTACATGCGCAATCGCATCGCCATCTTCTTCCAGGTGCTGATCAATCCGGAGAGCGACCCGTTCGGCGAGGGCTACAACATGCTCCAGGCGCGGATCAGCATCGGCTCCGGAGGACTGTTCGGCCGCGGGCTCACGCATGGCACCCAGACGCAGCTCGACTATCTGCGGGTCAAGCACAGTGATTTCATCTTCTCGGTGCTGGCCGAGGAGCTCGGGTTCGTGGGTGGCATCGTCCTGTTCGCGCTGTTCGTCTTTCTGCTGTTTCGGATCCTGCGGGTCGCGGACCGCTCCCGCGACGAGTATGGCCGGCTGGTGGCGTTTGGGGTCGCAGCCTGGCTGCTGTTCCAGGTGGTGGTCAACCTCGGCTCGAACCTGACCCTGCTGCCAGTCACCGGCATGCCATTGCCGTTCCTCAGCGTGGGGGGCAGCTCGCTGGTGATGCTGCTGCTCAGCTTCGGGCTGCTCCAGAGCGTGCTGGTGCGACGGATGAAGTACCGCTATTGACACGAGGAGGCTGAGTTGACCGCGGAGCCCGGCTGGGAGTACGCTGCGGTCATGGAAGCGGGCGAGGCTGCGTGGTGAGCGCACTGAACAGCGGGCTGGGAGTGATTATTGCCCTGGTCGTGATCGGGGCGCTGCTGCTCACCTCAGCAGTCCGTGTTGTGCAGGAGTACGAGCGGGGGGTGATCTTCCGGCTGGGCCGGCTGGTGGGCGCGCGTGGACCCGGGCTGTTCTTGCTGATCCCCTGGGCGGAGCGGATGATGAAAGTCGACCTGCGGGTGGTCACGCACGAGGTGCCAGCGCAGGAGACGATCACCAAGGACAATGTCACCGTCAAGGTCAACGCAGTCGTCTACTACAAGGTGGTCAACCCGGAGCAGGCGGTGGTGCAGGTGGTGGACCACCGCCTGGCGACGTCGAAGATCGCGCAGACCACGCTGCGGAGTGTGCTCGGCCAGTCCGAGCTGGACGAGCTGTTGGCCCACCGCGACCGGATCAACCAGGAGCTGCAGCGGATCATCGACGAGCAGACCGAGGTATGGGGGGTGAAAGTCAGCGCGGTGGAAGTGCGCGACGTCGAGCTCCCGCAGTCGATGCAGCGGGCGATGGCGCGGCAGGCGGAGGCCGAGCGGGAGAAGCGCGCCAAGATCATTCATGCGGAGGGTGAGTACTCTGCCGCCGAGACGCTGGCCGCGGCTGCGCGGATCGTGGGGGCGCAGCCGGCCGGGCTGCAGCTCCGCTATCTCCAGACGCTCACTGAGATCGCCACCGAGAAGCCGGCCACGATCCTGTTTCCGCTGCCGATGCACCTGCTGCGCGGCCTGCTGGCGCCCGTGGAGGACGGCCGAGCCTGACCGACGACAGCCTCGAAGCATTAAAGTGCGGCTCGCGCGGTAAGTTGCTATACTTAGGACCGCAGCGGAAGCGTGTCTTTTTTCTGTCCCTCCAACTCAGCCGAACCCCGTAGGCTCGACCCCCAGCGTCGGTTGTCGAAGCCTATGGGGTACTTGTGTCCTATCTCGGCCGTTACCGAATAGACCACGGGGCCGGCTGCGCCCGTTTCCCAGATGACCCTCGGCCAGGAGGTACTACCGTATGGCGTTGGCTACGCCCGAAACCCGCTCGCTCACCCATGACCAGGTGAGCGGCCGCATCTCCTTTGCCCGCATTCCCGTCACCCACCCGATGCCCAACCTGATCCAGATTCAGCGGGATTCGTTCGACTGGTTCAAGAGCGAAGGTCTGAAGGAGCTGTTCGCGGAGATCTCCCCCATCTCGGACTTCACCGGCCGCAATATGGACCTGCACCTGGCGGTGCCGGGCCCGAACGGCGAGCCGGGCTACTGGTTTGACGAGCCCAAGTTTAGCGAGGAGCAGTGCCGGGAGCGTGATGCCACCTACGCGGCGCCGCTGCGGGTGCGGATGCGCCTGGACATCAAGTCCGGCGAGGCGGCGGGCGAGCGCAAGGAGATGGTCATCTTCATGGGCGACTTTCCGCTTATGACGGCCAATGGCACTTTCATCATCAACGGCGCCGAGCGCGTGGTGGTGAGCCAGCTCGTCCGCTCGCCGGGGGTGTACTTCACGCTGGAGGAGGATCCCACCACCGGTCGCCGCCTCTGCTTCGGGAAGCTGATCCCCAGCCGTGGCGCCTGGCTCGAGTTCGAAACCAGCAATAAGGACGTCCTGTCCGTCAAGGTGGACCGCAAGCGGAAGATTCCGGTCACCACGCTGCTGCGCGCCCTGGGCCGGGTCACCGACAATCCGCTGATCAAGACCGGCAGCACCGACGAGCTACGGGCGCTGTTCGAGTCGGTCGACGTCAACCCGGACCATCGCTACATCCAGGCGACGCTGGAGCGTGACCCAGCCACCAACGCTGAGGAAGCGCTGCTGGAGTTCTACCGCAAGCTGCGCCCGGGTGATCCGCCGAACCTGGACAACGCCAAGAACCTGCTCGTCTCGCTGTTCTTCAACTTCCGCCGTTATGACCTGGGCAAGGTGGGGCGCTACAAGCTGAACCGGCGGCTGGGGCTGAGCACGCCCAAGAGCGAGCGGATTCTTACCGCCGAAGACCTGGTGCAGATCGTCGCCGAGATGATCCGCATCAACAATGGCGAGGAGGGCCACCGTGAGGACGACATCGACCACCTGGGCAATCGCCGGGTGCGCGCGGTAGGTGAGCTGATCCAGAACCAGTTCCGGGTTGGCTTGCTGCGGATGGAGCGAGTGGTGAAGGAGCGGATGAGCATTACCGAGCCGTCCGCCGCCACCCCGTCGAGCCTGATCAACATCCGGCCGGTCGTCGCGGCGATGCGCGAGTTCTTCGGCGGCAGCCAGCTCTCACAGTTCATGGACCAGACGAACCCGCTGGCGGAGCTGACCCACAAGCGGCGCCTGTCCGCGCTGGGCCCGGGCGGCCTGTCGCGCGACCGCGCCGGCTTCGAAGTCCGCGACGTGCACCACAGCCACTACGGCCGCATCTGCCCGATTGAGACACCTGAAGGGCCGAACATCGGCCTGATCGGCAGCCTGGCCACCTATGGCCGCATCAACGAGTATGGCTTCATTGAAACGCCGTACCGCCTGGTGAGCCACGTGGTGGAGAACCGGCCGGACAAGAGCGTCGGCCGCACGCTGCGCCGCCAGATCACCGATGGCAACGGCACGGTGATCGCTGAGCCGGGCACGCTGATCGATCAGCAACTGGCCGAGCGGCTGGCCCAGCTCGATGGCGTGCAGTACCTGGACATCGTCCCGTTCGTGACCGACCAGATCCGGCACCTGACGGCTGACGAGGAGGACAAGTACACCATCGCCCAGGCGAACGTGCGGCTGAACCCGGACGGCACCTTCCAGGATGAGCGGGTCTCGGTGCGACGCGGCCAGCAGTTCCTGGTGGCGACGCCGGACAAGGTGAACTTCGTGGATGTGTCGCCCAAACAGACGGTGAGCGTGGCCGGGGCGCTCATCCCGTTCCTCGAACACGACGACGCGAACCGCGCCCTGATGGGCTGCAACATGCAGCGCCAGGCGGTGCCGCTGATCGCGCCGCAGGCCCCGCTAGTGGGGACCGGGATGGAGGTGCAGACGGCGCGTGACTCCGGCCAGGTGGTGCTGGCGCAGCAGGACGGCGTGGTGCACAGCGTGACCGGCGGGGAGGTGGTGATCCGCGACGCGGCCGGCGAACTGCACCATTACCGGCTGCGCAAGTACGTCCGCTCCAACCAGGGCACCTGTATCAGCCAGCGGCCCATTGTACGCCGCGGCCAGCGGGTGCGGGCCGGCGATCCGCTGGCGGACTCGTCGTCGACCGATGGCGGCGAGCTGGCGCTGGGCCAGAACGTGCTGGTGGCGTTCATGTCCTGGGAGGGCGGCAACTTCGAGGACGCGATCCTGCTTAGCGAGTCGCTGGTGCGGGAGGACAAGTTCACCTCAATCCACATCGAAAAGCACGAGGTGGAGGCGCGGGACACCAAGCTGGGACCCGAGGAGATCACCCGCGATATTCCGAACGTCGGCGAGGACAGCCTACGCGACCTGGACGAGAACGGGATCATCCGTGTTGGCGCCGAGGTGAAGGCGGGCGACATCCTGGTCGGCAAGATCACCCCCAAGGGTGAGACCGAGCTGACCGCCGAGGAGCGCCTGCTGCGGGCGATCTTCGGCGAGAAGGCGCGCGAGGTGAAGGACACCTCGCTGCGGGTGCCGCACGGCGAGCGGGGCAAGGTGGTGGACGTGCGCGTCTTCGAGCGCGACGCCGGCACCGAGCTTCCGGCCGGAGTGAACAAGCTGGTGCGCGTCTCCATTGCGCAGAAGCGGAAGATCTCCGAAGGCGACAAAATGGCCGGCCGCCACGGCAACAAGGGCGTGGTTGCGCGCATCCTGCCGGTGGAAGACATGCCGTTCCTGCCGGACGGACGCCCGGTGGAGATCATCCTGAACCCGATCGGCGTACCGAGCCGGATGAACGTCGGCCAGATCCTGGAGACGCACCTGGGCTGGGCGGCGGAGGCGCTGGGGGTGAAGTTCGCTTCCCCCGTGTTCGACGGGGCGACGGAGGAGCAGATCCGGGAGCAGCTTCGCCGGGCCGGGCTGCCGGAGGACGGCAAGATCAAGCTGCGTGATGGCCGCACCGGCGAGGAGTTCGACCAGCCGGTCACCGTCGGCTACATCTATATGCTCAAGCTCATCCACCTGGTGGAGGACAAGATTCACGCGCGGTCGACCGGGCCGTACAGCCTGATCACCCAGCAGCCGCTGGGCGGCAAGGCGCAGTTCGGTGGCCAGCGCTTCGGTGAGATGGAGGTGTGGGCGCTGGAGGCCTACGGCGCGGCGCACACGCTCCAGGAGATCCTGACCGTGAAGTCCGACGACGTCGTCGGGCGGGTCAAGACCTACGAGGCGATCGTCAAGGGCGAGGACATCTTTCAGCCAGGGGTGCCAGAATCGTTCAAGGTGCTGGTGAAGGAGCTCCAGAGCCTCGGCCTGGCCGTCGAGGTGCTCGACGAGGACGAGGAGGAGGTCGCCTTTGCCGAGGACCTTACCTCGGGCGAAAGCATCCGGTCCCTGGGGATCAACATCTCGGGTTTCGAGCGCGGAGAGATCGACTAGCGCAGCGAGCGGTGGGCAGCGATCGGCCAGCAGCGGTGCCGTGTCGGTCGCTGCTGGCTGAGCGCTGATCACGCATCAGTCGGGGAGAAGCATGCTGGAAGTCAATAACTTCAACGCGGTGAGGATCACGCTCGCGTCGCCGGAGCAGATCCGCTCCTGGTCGCGGGGCGAGGTCACCAAGCCCGAGACGATCAATTATCGCACGCTCAAGCCGGAGCGCGACGGCCTGTTCTGCGAGCGGATCTTCGGCCCGACCAAGGACTGGGAATGCGCCTGCGGCAAGTACAAGCGTGTCCGCTACAAGGGCATTGTCTGCGACAAGTGTGGCGTCGAGGTGACCCGCGCCAAGGTGCGCCGGGAGCGAATGGGCCACATCGAGCTGGCCTCGCCGGTGAGCCACATCTGGTTCGTGAAGGGCACGCCCAGCCGGATTGGCCTGCTGCTGGACATCACGCCGCGCGTGCTCGAGCAGGTGCTGTACTTCGCGAAGTACATCGTCACCGAGGTGAACGACCAGGCCCGCCAGCGGCTGCTGCAGCAGATCGAGCACGAGCTGGAGGCGCGCGCGGAGCGGCAGCGCAAGGCGGTGCTGGATGAGCTGGCCGAGGAGCGATCCCAGATCGAGGAGAAGGTCGCTGCGCTGCGCCAGGAGAAGGAGCGGCGCCTGACGGCGCTGGAGCAGGACAAGGAGCGGCGCATCAACGAGGCCAGCGAGGCCGGCCAGTTGATCGACGAAGAGCTCGGGCGGCTGCGCGGGCAGCGCGCCTCCGAGACGATCGAGTTCGAGCCAACCGGCTCGACGATTGTCCGGGCTGGCGAGGAGGTGACCGCGGAGCACCAGGCGCTGCTGCGCGGCCTGCTGGCGGAGCTGATCGACAAGATCGATCGGGAGATCCGCGAGCGCGAGGAGGCCGAGGTCCGGCCGCTGGACGTGGATATCCAGGCGCTCGAGGGGGCGCTGGCCGATGAGATCAAGCGCCGGCAGGACAAGGTGAATGAAGAGGCGGAGGCGGCACGGGCTGCGGCCGAGGCGCGGATCCGGCGCATCGAGCAGCTCCGGCCGATGCTCACCCTGACGGAGGCGGAGTACCGCGAGTTCCTGGATCTGGCCGGCCCCAAGGTATTCAAGGCGGGCATGGGCGCCGAGGCAATCCGCGAGCTGCTGCGCGCGGTGGACATGGACGAGCTGGCCAACACGCTGCGCGTGGAGACCCGCTCGTCCTCGGGCCAGCGGCGGAAGAAGGCGACCAAGCGGCTGCGGGTGGTGGAGGCGTTCCGCAAGTCGGGTAACCGGCCCGAGTGGATGATCATGACGGTGCTGCCGGTGCTGCCGCCGGACCTGCGCCCGATGGTCCAGCTCGACGGCGGCCGCTTCGCCACCTCCGACCTGAACGACCTCTATCGCCGGGTGATCAACCGCAACAACCGGCTGAAGCGGCTGCTGGAGCTAGGCGCGCCGGAGATCATCATCCGCAACGAGAAGCGCATGCTCCAGGAGGCGGTGGACTCGCTCATCGACAACGGCCGGCGCGGTCGAGCTGTCTCGGGCTCGTCCAACCACAAGCTGAAGTCGCTGTCCGACATGCTCAAAGGCAAGCAGGGGCGCTTCCGCCAGAACCTGCTGGGCAAGCGGGTGGACTACTCCGGCCGCTCGGTGATCGTGGTCGGGCCGGAGCTGAAGCTGCACCAGTGCGGCCTGCCGAAGCGCATGGCGCTGGAGCTGTTCAAGCCGTTCGTGATGCGGAAGCTGGTCGAGAAGCAGTACGCCCACAACATCAAGAGCGCGAAGCGAATCGTGGAGCGCGTCCGCCCGGAGGTGTGGGATGTGCTGGAGGAGGTCATTAAGGACCACCCCGTCCTGCTGAACCGCGCTCCCACCCTACACCGCCTTGGGATCCAGGCGTTCGAGCCGATCCTCATCGACGGGAGCGCGATCCAGATCCACCCGCTGGTGTGCTCGGCGTTCAACGCGGACTTCGACGGCGACCAGATGGCGGTCCACGTGCCGCTGTCGGCGGCGGCGAAGCGCGAGGCGCGCGAGTTCATGCTGTCCACTAATAACCTGCTGTTGCCCTCGAACGGGGAGCCCGTGGTGGCGCCAACCCTCGATATGGTTCTGGGCTGCTACTACCTCACCATCAGCCGCGATGGGCTGAAGGGCGAGGGCAAGGCGTTCAGCAACTTCGAGGACGCGCTGCTGGCCTACAACACGGACCCGCGGGTGGTCGATCTGCAGGCGAAGATCTTCGTACGCGTGCCGGATGAGAACAGCGACACCGGGTACCGGCGGGTGGAGACCACTGTCGGCCGGATCATCTTCACCGACACCCTAAACCGGGCGCTGCGCGCGGCAGGGGTGTCCGAGGAGATCCCGCTGCCTGAGCAGACCATGGGCAAGGGCGAGCTGAAGACGCTGGTGGGCCGGCTGATCCGCCGCTACGGCAACCGGGTAGCGGCGCAGGTGCTGGACGAGGTGAAGCGGCTCGGCTTCCACTACGCCACCCTCTCCGGCATCACCATCGCGGTCACCGACATCAAGGTACCCGAGACCAAGGAGGAGATCCTAGCGCAGGCGGATGCCGAAGTCGCTCGCATCGAGCGGGATTACCGCCGCGGCCTGATCACCGACGAGGAGCGCTACAACGAGGTGATCGAGGTCTGGACGCGCGCCAAGGACGAGATTACCAAGGCGGTAGATCAGGCACTCGACCGCTACGGCCCGGTGGCGATGATGGCCAAATCGGGGGCCAAGGGTAATGTGCAGCAGATCTCGCAGATGGCGGGGATGCGCGGCCTGATGGCTGACCCGCAGGGGCACATCATCGAGCTCCCGATCCGCTCCAGCTTCCGCGGCGGCCTGAGCGTGCTGGAGTACTTCCTGTCGACGCACGGCGCCCGCAAGGGGCTGGCGGACACCGCGATCCGCACCGCGGACTCCGGTTACCTAACGCGCCGGCTGATCGACGTGGCGCAGAACGTCATCGTCTACGAGGAGGACTGTGGCACGGAGAACGGGATTCCGATCTTCGACCTCCAGGAGCCTTCGCGGCGGCAGATGCGGCTCGACCAGCTCGTCGGCCGAGTCACGGCGCAGCCGGTGGTAGACGAAGAGACGGGCGAAGTTGTTGTCGACCAGGGCGTCTTCCTGACCGAGGACGACCGCGACCGCATCGCCCGAGCCAGGGTATCGCGGCTGCTGCTGCGCTCACCGCTCTGGTGCGAGTCGCGCCACGGCATCTGCCAGCGCTGCTACGGCTGGCACATGGGCACTCGGCAGCCGGTGAAGATCGGCGACGCGGTGGGCATCATCGCGGCGCAGTCGATCGGCGAGCCGGGCACCCAGCTTACCATGCGGACGTTCCACACCGGCGGCGTGGCCGGGGTGGACATCACCTCGGGCCTGCCGCGCGTCGAGGAGCTGTTCGAGGCGCGCGTCCCCAAGGGCGAGGCGATCCTGAGCGAGTTGGATGGCGTGGTGGAGATCCAGCGTACCGAGGAATCGCGCATCATCCGCGTGGTGGCGCGCGAGACCTACCGGGATGAGCAGGAGCTGAAGCCAGGCTACACCCCGACTGTGGCGCCGGGCGACCGGGTGGAGGTGGGCCAGGTGCTGGCGACCGCGCCAGAGCAGCCGGACATCGTCGCCCGGCTGAGCGGCGTGGTCGAGATCGGCGATGGGCTCGTCACGGTGATCGCCGAGGAGCGCGAGGAGCGCGAGTATGTGGTGCCGCCCTCCGCGCGTATCCGAGTGCAGGACGGCCAGCCTGTCGCGGCCGGCGACCAGTTGACGGAAGGCTCGAAGGATCCCCAGGACATCCTGCGCATCCAGGGCCGCGAGGCGGTGCAACGCTACCTGGTCGACGAGGTCCAGGAGGTGTACCGCTCACAGGGCGTCAACATCAACGACAAGCATATCGAGATCATCGCCCGGCAGATGCTGCGGCGGCTGCGAGTGGATGCCCCTGGCGATACCGGGCTATTGCCCGGCGAGCTGGTGGACCGCTTCGAGTACGAGGACCGCAACCGCCAGGTGCTGGCCGAGGGAGGCGAGCCGGCGACCGCGCAGCCCGTGCTGCTCGGCGTCACCAAGGCGTCGCTCAACACCGACAGCTTCCTGGCCGCGGCCTCCTTCCAGGAGACCACCAAAGTGCTCACCGAGGCGGCGATCGCCGGCAAGGTGGACCGCCTGCTGGGCCTGAAGGAGAACGTCATCATCGGCAAGCTCATCCCGGCCGGGTCGGGGCTCGAGGCGCGGCTGCAAGCGCGGCGCGAGCGGCTGGCTTCCGCCCAGGCGGCGAGCGTGCTGATGGGCGGGCCGGACGTGGAAGGGACCGACTTCGACGCCGCTGACTTCCTGGGGCAGGCGCTCGAAGCGCACAGCCTGCTGGGCGGCGAGGCCGGGGCCACCAATGGCGCGCAGGCCGAGGAGCCGGCGGAGGATGCCTTCGACGAGGGCAGCCTCGCTGAAGAGGCCGGGATGATCGGCCTGGAAGGCGAGGGACCGGACTTCGAGGACTCCGTCGACTAGCAGCTTCCACGAGGGGGCCCGGACCAATCTCAGTCCGGGCCCCCTCGGCGTCTCCTCCACCCCAGGCGGCGGGCAGCTTGGCCCGAACTGTGCTAGCATCGGCGGCGCGGTCATTGCTGCCGACAAGCGGGCCTCTGTGCCGATCGCCAGGCTGTGCGAGCTGGGGCAGCATCACGTTCACCGGAGGGCCGTCCGATGCTCCAGCCCCTCGCCCGCCTCGCCGCTGCACCTGGCTATCTGCGTCGTCCGCTCGCCGCGTTGCTCGCCACCCTCGGCGCCGCCTTGCTGCTTCTGCTGCCGCCTGTGCCTGGCGGGAGCGCCACCACGGGGTACGATTGGGCAACCTACGGCTTCGACCTGGCTCGCACGGGGTTCAACCCGCTGGAGGCTACGCTCTCCGCGGCCAACGTGGGGCGGTTGCAGCAGCTCTGGTCGGCTGATCTCGGCGGCTTCATAACGGCACAGCCCATGTATGCCGCCGGAGTCCGCGTCGGCTCGCAGACGCTTGACGTGCTGTACGTCGGCACAGAGGCTGGCGACCTGGTCGCGCTGAATGCGCTCACTGGGGCGCAGCTCTGGCGCCGCAACCTGGGGACCCAGTTCGACTTCTGCAGCACCAACGGCGTCACCGGCGCCCCGGTGCTCGACCGATCGGCCAATCGCCTGTACGCCGCCGGCGGGAGTGGGCAGGTCTACGCGCTGGATCTTTCGACCGGCGCGGTCGCCCCGGGCTGGCCTGTGGCAGCGACGACGATGCCCGCCACGGAAAAGGTCTGGAGCGCGCTCACGCTGGCCAATGGGGCGCTGTACGTCCCGGTCTCCGGCCACTGCGGCGATGCCCCGCCGTACTATGGCCGGGTGGAGGCGATCGATCCGGCCAGCGCCCAGCCCCTGGGGGCGTTCGTCACCGTCCCTAAGAGCCTCGGCGGCGGGGGCGGGATCTGGGGCTACGGCGGCGTCTCCGTCAACGCCAGCGGCCACGTGTTCGCGGCGAGCGGGAACGCGATCAACGCCGACGAGGGCGTGGCGTTCGCGGAAAGCGTGATCGAGCTGACGCGGGCGCTCCGGCTGGTGGGCGCTAACAACCCGGGGATCCCGAGCCGGGGAGACAACGACTTCGGCTCCACCCCGGTGCTGTTTCAGGTGCCCGGATGTCCGGCACAACTCACGACGCTGAACAAGATCGGGACGCTGTACCTCTATGTCCAGGGACACGTGAATGCCGGGCCGTTGCAGCAGATGGCTATCTCGGGAGCAAACTTGATCGGGCTGAGTGCCTACTGGCCGAACGGCCGGCTCGTCATCTCGCCGGTTGACGTTGCGCGGGGCGGGCTCCAGCCTGGCCTGGTGGCGCACCGGGTGGGAAGCGATTGCCGCCTGAGCCAGGTCTGGAACGCCGCGCTCGGCAGCTCGACGACGTTCTCCTCCGCTACGATCGCCAACGGGGTGGCCTACGTCGGCAGCGGGACCAATGGCAAGGCCTATGGGCTGAACGTCCAGACCGGGGCGACGCTCTGGACGGGCCAGACGCAGGGCGCAGTCTACACGCCGCCGATCGTCGCCAACGGGCGGGTGTACGTCGTGTCCTGGGACCAGCATGTGTACGCCTACGGGCTGTAGGGTACAATTCAACGCTGCCGCCCGCAGCGGGTGCAGCCCCGCTGCGGGCGGCGCCGAGCAGCCAACCCGTTGCGGCCGCTGGCTGTGCGCTGATGTGTAATTTGACACGGATGGGAAGGCCTACGTATACTTTGTGTTCGGCGTCCTGTCCAAAGGTACTGGGGAGCGGACTTTGCCCACCATCAGCCAGCTTGTTCGAAAAGGGCGTGAGAAGCTACGCAAGAAGACCACGGCTCCGGCGCTGCGGTTCAACTACAACTCGTTGAAAGGACAGCGCGTTCCGAGCAAAGGGTCGCCTTTCAAGCGTGGCGTGTGCATTCAGGTGCGCACGATGACGCCCAAGAAGCCGAACTCCGCGCTGCGGAAAATTGCGCGGGTGCGGCTGTCGAACAACATGGAAGTGACAGCGTACATTCCGGGTGAAGGCCACAACCTTCAGGAGCACTCGATGGTGCTGATCCGCGGCGGGCGGGTGAAGGACCTGCCGGGGGTTCGGTACCACGTGGTGCGCGGTGCGCTGGACGCTGCGGGCGTGAAGGATCGGAAGAAGGCCCGCTCGAAGTACGGGGCGAAAGCTCCGAAGGAGAAGCCGGCCGGCAGGTAGCGTATCCACACGGCACCTGTCAGGGCCAGGAAGGCGGCACCGCGTCAGCCTGGCCCTCGCTCTGTGTCTGGTGACTGGCGTCGGGCGCAGGGACGGGCATCAGAGTTGCACGAACGTGCGCCGGCCGCCCACGCGGTGGTCGCCGCGTTCCTCTGTACTGCTGGGGCGGTCGTGCGGTCGGTGAATACAGGGGGTAAGTATGCCCAGGCGCGCGCGGGTCGTGCGGCGTGAGGTTGCGCCGGACGCCCGATACGGCAGTCGGTCGTTGTCGCGTTTCATCAATAAAGTTATGCGTGGCGGCAAAAAGAGCGTCGCGGAGCGCTGCGTGTACGGCGCGCTCGACATCTGCGAGCGCCAGGGCCGGCGCAACCCGATGGACATCTTCGAGCAGGCGATACGCAACGCGATGCCGGTGATCGAAGTCAAGCCGCGACGGGTCGGCGGCGCCACCTACCAGGTGCCGGTCGAGATCAAGGGCGATCGTCGACTGTCGCTGGCGATGCGCTGGATCATCGACGCGGCACGTTCGCGCAGTGGCAAGACGTTTTCGGACAAGCTGGCAGCGGAGCTGCTCGACGCGTCGCACGGTCAGGGCGCCGCGGTGAAGAAACGCGACGACGTGCACCGTATGGCAGAAGCAAATAAGGCGTTCTCGCACTACCGCTGGTAGAGGAGGCGCAGGAGGGGTGTCGGCGCCGGGGCGCCCGACGCCGGATTGAACAACGAGCATGGCAGTCGAACAGACGGATCTGCAGCGAACACGAAATATTGGCATCATCGCGCACATCGACGCGGGCAAGACCACGACGACCGAGCGCATCCTGTACTACACCGGCCGAACCTACAAGATCGGCGAGGTGCACGAGGGCACCGCGGTGATGGACTGGATGGAGCAGGAGCGGGAGCGGGGGATCACCATCACCGCGGCGGCGACGACCGCGTCCTGGAACGGCCACCGCATCAACATCATCGACACGCCCGGCCACGTGGATTTCACCGTAGAGGTGGAGCGGTCGCTGCGCGTGCTCGACGGCGGCGTGGTGGTCTTCGACGGCGTCGCGGGTGTCGAGCCGCAGTCGGAGACTGTGTGGCGCCAGGCCGACAAGTACCGCGTCCCGCGTATCTGCTTCGTCAACAAGATGGACCGCACCGGTGCCGACTTCTGGCGTACGGTGGCGATGATCCGCGAGCGGCTGGGCGCCGTGCCGGTGCCGGTGCAGATCCCGATCGGGCGGGAGGCCGAATTCAAGGGCATGGTCGACCTGCTGGCGATGGAGGCGCTCACCTTCGCCGACGATCCGAACGCTCCGGTGATGCATGGCCCAGTGCCGGCTGAGCTGGCCGATGAAGCGGCCCGCTGCCGCGAGGAGCTGATCGAGCGGGTCGTGGAGCTGGACGACGAACTGATGCTGCGCTACCTCGAGGGCGAAGTGATCGGGGTGCAGGAGCTGAAGGCGACTCTGCGTCGGGCGACGATCGCCGGCCAGCTCATCCCTGTCCTATGCGGGAGTGCGCTGAAGAATAAGGGAGTGCGGCCACTGCTGGACGCGGTGGTGGACTACCTCCCCTCTCCGCTGGAGGTGCCCCCGGTGCGAGGCACGAATCCAAACACCGGCGAGGAGGAGATCCGGCCGGCCGATCCGGGGGCGCCGTTTGCCGCGCTTGCCTTCAAGATCGTCTCTGACCCATATGGCAAGCTGTCCTATATGCGGATCTATTCGGGCGAGCTGAAGGCCGGCTCGTACGTGATGAACACCACGCGCGGGCAGCGCGAGCGAATCGGCCGCCTGATCAAGATGCACGCGAATCATCGTGAGGACATCCAGGCGGTCTCGGCCGGCGACATCTGCGCCGCGGTCGGGCTGAAGAGCACCATCACCGGGGACACGCTGTGCGATCCCGAGCACCCGATCTTACTGGAGGCGATCCAGTTCCCGGAGCCGGTGATCCGAGTGGCGATCGAGCCGAAGACCAAGCAGGACCAGGACAAGATGGGCAACGCGCTGGCCCGGCTGGCCGAGGAGGACCCGACGTTCAAGGTCCAGACCGACCCGGAGACCGGGCAGACGATCATCGCCGGCATGGGCGAGCTGCACCTGGAGGTGTTGGTCGACCGGATGCTGCGCGAGTACCGGGTGGATGCCAACGTCGGTCGGCCGCAGGTGGCGTACCGGGAGACGATCACCACCCCGGCCCGGGCCGAGGGACGCTACGTGCGCCAGACGGGCGGCAAGGGCCAGTTCGGTGATGTCTGGCTGGAGGTCGAGCCGCTGGAGCGCGGTGCCGGGGTAAAGTTCGAGAACAAGATCGTGGGCGGGGTGATCCCGAAGGAGTTCATCCCGGCGGTCGAGGCGGGGGTGCGCGAGGCGGCGGAAAACGGCGTCATCGCTGGCTACCCCATGGTGGATGTGCTCGTCCGCCTGGTGGACGGCTCGTACCACGAGGTGGACTCGAGCGAGATGGCGTTCAAGATCGCCGGCTCCATCGGGTTCAAGGCCGCGGCGAGCAAGGCCCACCCGGTGCTGCTGGAGCCAATCATGCGGGTGGAGGTCGTCACACCAGAGGAGTTCCTGGGCGACGTCTTGGGGGATCTGAATAGCCGGCGCGGGCATATCGAGGGGATGGAGCCGCGTGCCAACGCCCAGGTAGTGCGGGCACTGGTTCCGCTCGCCGAGATGTTTGGCTACGCGACGGAGCTGCGCTCCCGGACGCAGGGACGCGCGACCTTTTCGATGGAGTTCTCGCAGTATCAACCGGTGCCCAAGGAGATTGGGGCCGGTATTCTGGCGAAGGCGCGCGTCTAGCACCTTCGCCCGACTGGCAGCGATGCCCGGGTGTGTGCCCGGGATCCGGTAGCGTGGAGCGGAAGAGGAATAGGGGAGGACCCAACAAGCATGGCGAAGAAGAAGTTCGAGCGGACCAAGCCGCATGTCAACGTTGGCACGATTGGCCACGTGGACCACGGCAAGACGACGCTCACCGCAGCGATCACCAAGACCCTGGCTCTCAAGGGATTGGCGGATTTCACCCCCTTCGATCAGATCGACAAGGCGCCTGAGGAGCGCGCGCGGGGTATCACCATCGCGATCGCGCACGTCGAGTATCAGACGGAGAAGCGGCATTACGCGCACGTAGACTGCCCGGGCCATGCCGACTACATCAAGAACATGATCACCGGCGCTGCCCAGATGGATGGCGCGATCCTGGTCGTGTCCGCGCCCGACGGCCCGATGCCCCAGACTCGCGAGCACATCCTGCTTGCCCGCCAGGTGGAAGTGCCGGCGATGGTCGTGTTCCTGAACAAGGTCGACATGATGGACGACGAGGAGCTCCTGGAGCTGGTCGAGATGGAGCTCCGCGAGCTGCTCAGCAAGTACGGCTTCCCCGGCGACGAGATTCCGATCATCCGCGGCTCGGCGCTCGGCGCGCTCACGTCCACCTCGACCGATCCGAATGCCCCGGAGTACAAGTGCATCTGGGACCTGATGGACGCGGTCGACAACTACATCCCGGACCCGGTGCGGGCGATCGACCAGCCGTTCCTGATGCCGATCGAGGACGTGTTCGGGATCAAGGGGCGTGGAACGGTGGTGACCGGCCGAATCGAGCGCGGCAAGATCAAGCCGGGCGATGAGGTGGAGATCATCGGCTTCCGTGAGACCCGTCGGACGGTGGTGACCGGAGTCGAGATGTTCCGCAAGCTGCTTGACGAGGGCGTAGCTGGCGACAACGTAGGCTGCCTGCTGCGCGGCATCGAGCGTGACGAGGTGGAGCGCGGCCAGGTGCTGGCCAAGCCGGGGAGCATCACCCCCCACACCACGGCACTGGCCGAGGTGTACGTCCTGTCTAAGGAAGAGGGCGGGCGGCACACGCCGTTCTTCAACGGCTACCGGCCGCAGTTCTACATTCGCACCACCGACGTGACCGGGACGATCAAGCTGCCGGAAGGCGTCGAGATGGTGATGCCTGGCGACAACATCCGCATGGAGATCGACCTCATCACCCCGGTGGCGATGGAGGAAGGGCTCCGCTTCGCGATCCGCGAAGGCGGGCGGACGGTTGGCGCCGGGGTGATCACCAAGATTCTGAAGTAGGGCACGATGGCAAAGCAGCGGATTCGGATCCGGTTGAAGGCGTTCGACCATAAGATCCTGGACCAGTCCGCGGCGCAGATCGTGGAGACGGCGGAGCGGACGGGGGCGGCGGTGGCCGGCCCCGTCCCCCTGCCGACGCGGATTGAACGCTTCACGGTCATCCGCTCGCCGTTCATCGACAAGGACTCGCGCGAGCAGTTCGAGATGCGCACCCACAAGCGCTTGATCGATGTGCTCGAGCCGACTCCGAAGACGGTTGACGCGCTGATGCGGCTCAACGTCCCGGCTGGCGTCGACATCGAGATCAAGCTGTAGGGAGGGCGGTCTTCGGCGCGTCCCGCCACGCGGCGGTCCAGGCCGCGAGTGGCAGTGCGCCTGCCGCCATGGGTACGAACCGTGATTCAAGGAATTTTGGGTCGCAAGCTCGGGATGACCCGGATCTTCGACGAGCGTGGCGAGGTCGCAGCCACCACACTGGTGCAGGCCGGCCCCTGCTGGGTGACGCAGCTCCGCACCCCGGAGAAGGACGGGTACATGGCGGTCCAGCTCGGCTTCGACGAAACGAAGAAGCTGAACAAGCCGGAGAAGGGCCATTTGAAGAACCTGCCGATGCTCAGGGTGCTGCGAGAGGTGCCGGCCGATAGCCTGGAGGGCCTGACAGTGGGTAGCCGCGTCGACGTCGGCTTTTTGAAACCGGGCGATCGTGTGGACGTGATCGGCACCTCCAAAGGGCGCGGCTTCGCCGGCGTGGTCAAGCGCCACGGGTTTCGCGGCGGGCCGAAGACGCACGGCCAGTCGGACCGCTGGCGGCGCCCGGGCTCCATCGGCTCCGGTACTACGCCGGGGCGGGTGCTCAAAGGCCTGCGGATGGCGGGCCACATGGGGGCTGCCCGGGTGACGGTGAAGAACCTGGAGGTGCTCGAGGTCGATCCGGAGCGGAACCTGCTGGCGATTCGCGGCGCGGTGCCGGGGCCGCGTGGCGGCCTGCTGGTGATCGAGCAGATCAGGAAGCGAGCGGGATCATGATCCAGGTGCCTGTTCGAGACCTCACCGGTGCCGAAGTGGGCCAGGCCGAGCTCGACGAGCGGGTCTTCGGCATCACCCCGCATCGCGCGGTGCTGCACCAGGCGGTGGTGGCCCAGCTCGCCAACGCCCGCAAGGGCACCCACGACACCAAGACGCGGGGCGAAGTGGCCGGCGGCGGGGCGAAGCCGTGGCGGCAGAAGGGGACCGGCCGCGCCCGCCAGGGCTCGATCCGCGCGCCGCAGTGGCGCAAGGGCGGGGTGGTGTTCGGGCCGCACCCGCGCTCGTATCGGCAGCGCCTGCCGCGGAAGATGCGCCGCCTGGCGATGCGCTCGGCGCTGTCCGACAAGCTCGCCACCGCCTCGCTGATGGTGATCCGCGACTTTGCCCTGGAGGCGCCGCGGACGAAGGTGGCGCTGGAGGCGCTGCGGCGTCTCGGGGTCTCCGGCCGGACGCTCATCGTGCTGGGTGGGGTGGACCCGCTGGCCAAGCGCGCCACCAACAATATCCCGGACACGCGGGTGGTGAGCGTGGGTGGGATGAACCTGCTGGACGTGATCAACGCCCGGTACCTGCTGCTGGCCGAGGAGGCGGTGCGGCAGATCAACACCATGCTCACAGCCGGGCTCAAGCCGGTCGCCGCGGGCGAGGCGGTGGTAGCGGAGGCGGAAGAACATGAACGCCCATGAGGTGCTGATCCGCCCGGTGATCACCGAGAAGAACACCATGCTGGCTACCCGGGGCCAGTACGCCTTCGAGGTGCACGGGGACGCGAACAAGCTGGAGATCAAGCGCGCCGTGGAGGAGATCTTCAAAGTGAAGGTCACCGCGGTGAACACGCTCTGGGTGCGTGGAAAGCGGCGCCGCTTCGGCCGCACGTCCGGCATGACCAAGCCGTGGAAGAAGGCGATTGTCAGCCTGGCGGAGGGGCAGCGCATCGAGCTGTTCCCCGGCGTGTAGGCGAGGAGGGCAAAGCATGCCAGTAAAGCAATACAAACCAACCTCGCCGGGCCGCCGCGGAATGAGCGGCTACTCGTTCGAGGAGATCACCAAGACCGAGCCCGAGAAGAGCCTGGTGCAGCCGCTCAAGAAGAAGGCCGGCCGCAACAACCAGGGTCGGATCACCACCCGCCATCGCGGTGGTGGGCACAAGCGGCTGTACCGCATTATCGACTTCCGGCGTGATCGGATCGGCGAGCCGGCGCGGGTGATCGCTATTGAGTACGATCCGAACCGTACTGCCCGCATCGCCCTAGTGGAGTACCCGGATGGCGAGCGGCGCTACATCCTGTGCCCGCTAGGATTGACGGTAGGGCAGACGGTCAGCTCCGGGCCGAACGCGGAGCTGGCGCCCGGCAACGCCCTGCCGCTCCGGGATATCCCGGTGGGCACGCAGATCCACAACATCGAACTGCATCCGGGGCGAGGCGGCCAGCTCGTGCGGGGCGCCGGCGTAGCGGCACAGCTCATGGCCAAGGAAGGGAACATGGCCACCATTCGCCTTCCTTCCGGGGAGGTGCGCCTGGTGCACCTGACGTGCATGGCGACGATCGGCTCGGTCGGCAACCCGGAGCACGCGACGATCTCGCTGGGCAAGGCGGGGCGAAGCCGCTGGCTGGGGCGCCGCCCCACGGTGCGCGGCTCGGCGATGACCCCGCGAGACCATCCGCACGGTGGGGGTGAGGGCAAGGCGCCGATCGGCGGCCAGCCGCAGACGCCGTGGGGCAAGCCGGCGATGGGCAAGCGCACCCGCAAGAAGAAGCCATCAGACAAGTACATTGTGCGGCGTCGGACCAAGTAGGGGAGATCGATGAGCCGTTCGCTGAAGAAGGGGCCGTACATCGACCCGAAACTGTTTCGGAAGATCGAGGCGCTCAACGCTACGGGGCAACGCCAGGTGATCAAGACCTGGTCGCGCGACTCGACGGTTTTCCCGGAGATGGTGGGGCACACAATCGCGGTGCACGATGGCCGTCGCCACGTGCCGATCTACATCACCGAGAACATGGTTGGCCACAAGCTCGGGGAGTTTGCGCCGACGCGGACCTTCCGTGGCCATACCGCGCGCGGCGAGAAATCCACGGGGGCGCGCTGATGCCGCGATCAGTGGTCAGCATGGAGGGGCAGAGAGCGTGGCTGGGAGCCGGGTGGCGCGGGGGCGGTGTGCCACGCCTGGACCGCTGCATGCTGACTGCTGACCGCGCCGAGCGGAGTGCTGGAGAGCAGAATGCCGGGAATTGAGATTCACGCCGTGGCCCGCAACGTTCGGATGTCTCCGCAGAAGGTGCGGCTGGTCCTGGAGACGATCAAGGGCAAGCCGGCCGACCAGGCGGTGGCGATCCTGCGCTTCCTGCCACAGCGGGCGGCTCGGCCCGTGGCCAAGGTGGTGAAGTCGGCCATGGCCAATGCCGAGAACAACTTCAATCTGGATCCGCGCGATCTCGTAGTGAGCAAGGCGTTCGCGGACGAAGGGCCGCGCCTGAAGCGGTACCGGCCCCGGGCGCGCGGCCGGATCAATCAGATCATCAAGCGTTCGAGCCACATCACTGTGGCGGTGACAGAGAAAGAAAGGAAGTAGCGCGTGGGGCAGAAAGTTCATCCCATTGGCTTCCGCCTCGGCGTGATCAAGGATTGGCAGGGCCGCTGGTACGCGGACAAGGACTACACCAAGCTGCTCCACGAGGACCTGCGCGTCCGAAAGCTGATCATGACCCGGCTGGCCGACGCCGGCATCTCCAGGGTGGAGATCGACCGCTCCGCCAACCATATGACGGTCACAATCCACGCCGCCAAGCCGGGCATCGTCATTGGCAAGAGCGGAGTCAAAGTCGAGGAGCTGCGGCGAGCGCTGGAGGCGAGCACCGGCAAGAAGGTGCGCGTCACCATTCAGGAGATCCGCCAGCCGGAGCTCGACGCGGTCCTGGTGGCGCGCAGCGTCGCCGAGCAACTGGAAAAGCGGGTAGCGTTCCGGCGCGCGATGAAGCAGGCTGTGGGGCGCACCATGCGCTTCGGGGCCAAGGGCATCAAGATCCAGGTCGCCGGGCGCCTGGGCGGCGCCGAGATGTCGCGCACGGAGTGGGAGCGCGAGGGGCGAGTGCCCTTGCACACCCTGCGGGCGGACATCGACTTCGGCCAGGCCGAGGCACACACCACCTTCGGCGTGATCGGGGTGAAGGTGTGGATCTACAAGGGCGACGTGATCGCCGAGGCGCCTCGGGAAGAGCGCGAGGTGGCCGCGCGGCCCACGCCGCGCCCGGCTGTCGAAGCCGCTCCGACAGCGGCCCCGGCCGCGGTGGCTGCCACGGTGGCTCCCGCGGAGGAAGAGGTCGAGCCGGACGAGGAGATGGACCTGGACGTGGACCTGGACCTCGACCTCGACCTGGGTGAGGACGAGGAGGGCTGACGTGCTGCAGCCAAAGCGCTTGAAGTACCGCAAGCAGCACCGCGGCCGGATGAAGGGGGTGGCCACCAGGGGCAATACCATCGCCTTCGGTGAGTACGGGTTGCAATCGCTGGACCCGGGCTGGATCACCGCGCGCCAGATCGAGGCGGCGCGCCGCGCCATCACTCACCATCTGAAGCGCGGTGGCAAGGTGTGGATCAGGATCTTCCCGGACAAGGTGGTGACAGCCAAGCCGGCCGAAACCCGCATGGGGAGCGGCAAGGGCGCGCCGGACCATTACGTGGCCGTGGTGAAGCCCGGCCGGGTGCTGTTCGAAGTGGGTGGGGTGCGGCCGGAGCTGGCGCATGAGGCGCTGCGGCTGGCCCAGTACAAGCTGCCCGTGCAGACCCGCTTTCTCGCCCGTGAGGAGGCCGCCGCCGAGGCGGAGACGACTGCGGAGGACGAGGAGTGAAGTACAGCGAGCTTGTAAACATGACCGAAGAGCAGCTCGAGGCCCAGCTTCGCGCGCTGCAGGAAGAGCACTTCAACCTGCGCTTCCAGATGGCGACGCGCCAGCTCACGAACACGGCCCGCCTGCGCCAGGTGAAGAAGGATATCGCGCGGGTGAAAACCCGCCAGCGCGAGCTCGAGCTGCAACGCGCGGAGGAGCACGCCCATGGCAATCGGTGAGCAGCCGAGCGGGCGCAAGCCGCGCCGGACGATGACCGGCACGGTGGTAAGCGACAAGATGAATAAGACGGTAGTGGTCGCGGTCGAGTCGCTGCGTACCCACCGTCTGTACGGCAAGACGATCCGGCGCACCAAGCGCTACAAGGCGCACGACGAGCACAACGAGGCGCGCGTGGGCGACCAGGTCGAGATCGCCGAATCACGGCCGCTGAGCAAGGAGAAGCGCTGGGTGCTCGTCCGAATCCTGCGCCGCCAGAGCCTGCCGACGGCAGTCGAGGGGCAGCCATGATTCGACCGACGACGCGCCTGACCGTAGCCGACAATACGGGGGCGAAGAGCCTGATGTGCATTCGCGTGCTGGCGGGGGGGAATCGCCTCACCGCCGGTGTGGGAGACGTGATCGTCGCCTCGGTGAAGGCGGCGACGCCGGGCGGCTCGGTGAAGAAGGGCGAGGTGGTGAAAGCAGTCGTCGTGCGGACAGCCAAGGAGTACAACCGCCCGGACGGCTCGACGATCCGCTTCGACGACAACGCCGCGGTGATCCTGGGCGACAAGAACAACCCGAAGGGAACGCGCATCTTCGGCCCCGTTGCCCGGGAGCTGCGCGAGAAGAACTACATGAAGATCGTCTCCCTGGCGCCGGAAGTGCTCTAGGCCGTGAGCCTGGCGCGTTGGGACTGGCAGGCCAGGGGAAGGGTTGTAGCTACCATGGCAGGATTCAAGCTCAAGCGAGAAGACACGGTGCAGGTGCTCGCCGGCCGTGATCGTGGCAAGCGCGGCAAGATTCTGGAAATCCTGACCGCCAAGAACCGGGCGCGCGTGCAGGGCGTGAACATCGTGAAGCGGCACATGCGGCCGCGCCAGGGGGTGGCCCAGGCGGGGATCGTGGAGAAGGAGGCGCCGATTCACATCTCCAACCTCGCGCTGGTGTGCCCGAAGTGTGGCCGGCCGACCCGGGTTGGGCATCGCTTCCTGGCAGACGGCACCAAGGTGCGCGTCTGCAAGAAGTGCGGCGAGCAGGTGTAGGAGGCGCAGGTGGTAATCGAAGCACCCGAGAAGCCGCGGCTGCGCCAGCGCTATGAGCAGGAAGTCGCGCCTCAGCTCATGAAAGAGTTCCAGTACACCAACCCGATGCAGGTGCCGCGGCTGGACAAGGTGGTTCTGAACATCGGGGTCGGCGAGGCAACGCAGAACGCGAAGGCGTTGGATGCCGCGGTGCGTGACCTGGCGATGATCTCTGGCCAGAAGCCGATCGTCCGCCGGGCGCGCAAGAGCATCGCGGCGTTCAAGCTCCGTGCCGGGCAGCCGGTGGGGGTGGCAGTCACCCTGCGTGGCGCCCGCATGTATGAGTTCCTGGACCGCTTCATGAACACGGCGCTGCCACGCCTGCGGGATTTCCGGGGCGTGCCGACTAAGTCGTTCGATGGCCGCGGCAACTACACCGTGGGAGTCAAGGAACAACTGATCTTTCCCGAGATCGAGTACGACAAGATTGACAAGGTGCGGGGACTCGAGGTCACCGTGGTGACGACCGCCCGTACCGATGCCGAGGCGCGCCGGCTGCTGGAGCTGCTGGGCATGCCGTTCGCAAAGAGCTAGCTCGCCGGAGCGCGGAAGCCGAGCGAGCATCGGAGGAGCGTTGGCGAAGAAGTCGATGATTGTCAAGGCGGCGCGGCCCCCGCGCTTCCCGGTCCGGCGCCACAACCGCTGCCATATCTGTGGCCGGCCGCGGGCTTACATTCGCAAGTTCGGCCTGTGCCGGATCTGCTTCCGCCAGCTTGCGCTCCGGGGGGAGATCCCGGGCGTGGTGAAGGCGAGCTGGTAACGGTCGAGGAGAGACGGCCAGATGATGACTGATCCGATTGCGGATATGCTCACCCGGGTGCGGAACGCCTCCGTGGCGCGGCACGCCTACGTCGACGTGCCGCACTCGAACCTGAAGCAGCGGATCGCGGAAGTGTTGCTGCACGAGGGGTATATCCAGAATATCAGCGTGCACGGCGAGGGACCGCGCCGGATGCTGCGTATCGAGCTGAAATACGTGGGCAAGAAGGAGCCGGTGCTCTCGGGACTGCGACGAGTGAGCCGCCCCGGTTTGCGGGTCTACCGACCGGCGTCGGACATCCCGCGAGTCTTCGGCGGGCTTGGGACCACGATCATGTCCACCCCCAAGGGGGTGATGAGTGGCCGCCGGGCGCGCCGGTTGAACGTGGGCGGCGAGGTGCTGGCCGCTGTCTGGTAGGCCAGCCAGCCAGAGCCCAGCCGGCGAGCTGAGGGAGGAAGCATGTCGCGAATCGGGCGCCAGCCGATTCCGCTGCCCGACAAGGTCAGCGTGACGGTGGCGGAAGGCAATTATGTGACGGTGCAGGGACCGGGCGGAACGCTCTCGCGCCGGCTGCACCCGCGAATGAAGATCATTCAGGACAATGGCACCCTGCGGGTCGAGCGGCCCTCGGATGAACGGCAGGACAAGGCGCTCCACGGGCTGACGCGCAGCCTGCTGGCGAACATGGTCATCGGGGTGTCGCAGGGGTTCTCGCGCCGCCTGGAGATCAACGGCACCGGGTACCGCGCCACCCCGACCGCGAACGGGATCACCCTGCAGGTGGGGTTCTCGCACCCGGTCGAGTTCCCCGCGCCTCCGGGGATCACCCTGACGGTGGAGGGGACGAACCGAGTGATCGTCTCCGGGGCGGACAAGGAGCTAGTGGGCGAAACCGCGGCGCGCATCCGCCGGGTGCGCCCGCCAGAGCCGTACAAGGGTAAGGGGATCAAGTACGCCGAGGAAGTGATCCGGCGCAAGGCTGGTAAGGCCGGCAAGAAGTAACCGCGAGGACGCAGAGTAGCATGATCAAGAAGGAAGATACGCGCGCGGCGCGGATGAGGCGGCACCGACGCGTGCGAGCGCGGGTGTCCGGATCGCCCGAGCGGCCACGGCTGAACGTGTTCCGGAGCCTGGGCCACATCTACGCCCAGGTGATCGATGATACGCGCGCCACCACGCTGGCCGCTGCCTCCGACACCGAGCCGAGCCTGCGCGGGATGCACGGGACCAAGACCGAGCGCTCGCGCGCGGTCGGCAAGCTGGTCGCGGGGCGCGCCCGGGCCCGCGGGATTCAGAAGGTGGTCTTCGACCGGGGCGGTTACCGGTATCATGGACGCGTCAAAGCGCTCGCCGAGGCGGCGCGTGAAGCGGGTCTCGAATTTTAGGGAGCCTTCGTGGGCCGGGGGCGCCGCGCTCGGCCGAGAAGGATGAGGGCAATGGCACGAATCGACCCCACAGGGTTACAGCTCGAAGAAAAGGTTGTGCGAGTCAATCGCGTCGCCAAGGTGGTCAAGGGCGGGCGCCGGTTCAGCTTTAGCGCCGTTGTCGTCGTTGGCGACGGCAACGGCGTGGTCGGCGTTGGGCTGGGCAAGGCTAACGAGGTGCCCGATGCCATCCGCAAAGGTGGCGAGCGCGCCAAGAAGTCGCTGATCCGCGTGCCGATGAAGGGCACCACCATCCCGCACGAGCTGGTGGCGAACTACGGCGCGGCCAAGGTGCTGCTGAAGCCGGCGGCTCCCGGCACCGGGGTGATCGCCGGGGGTGCGGTGCGCGCCGTTGTCGAGGCGGCCGGTATCAAGGACATTCTGACCAAGAGCCTGGGGAGCGCCAACCCGGTCAACGTGGTCCGTGCGACGGTGGAGGGGCTGGCCTCCTTGAAGGACCCCGAGGCGCTGGCAGCACTCCGGGCGCGCCCAGCGGCTGAGGCGACAGGGGGCTGACTGTGGCAAACATTGTGCGAGTGAAGCTGGTCAAGAGCCCCATCGGCTACAGCAAGGATCAGAAGGACACCGTGCGCTCCCTGGGGCTGCGGCGGCTCCAGCACGTGGTGGAGCTGCCCGATTCACCCTCGGTGCGGGGCATGATCTTCAAGGTGAAACATCTCGTCCAGGTGCTCGACGATGAAACAGCATGAGCTACGCCCGCCGGCTGGAGCCCGGCGGGAACGGAGGCGGGTCGGCCGTGGCCATGGCTCGGGTCGCGGCAAGACGGCTGGCAGGGGAACCAAGGGGCAGAAGGCCCGCTCCGGCGGCGGTGTTCCGCCGTATTTCGAAGGCGGCCAGCTTCCCCTGGTGAAGCGGCTGCCCTATCGCCGCGGCTTCACCAACCCCTTCCGGGTGGAGTACCAGCCGGTGAACCTGCGGGACCTGGCGCGCTTCACCGGCGAGGTCGGCCCGGCGGAGCTGCTCGCGGCCGGGCTGATCGATTCGGAGCGCGAGCGCTACAAGATCCTCGGCGACGGCGAGATTAGTGTCCCGCTGACGGTGCGCGCCTATCGCTTCTCCGCCTCCGCGCGCCAGAAGATCGAAGCCGCGGGGGGAAAGGTGGAACTGCTTGGAACTGATTAACGCCCTGGTCAGCGCCTGGCAGCTGCCGGACCTGCGCCGGAAGCTGCTGTTCACCGCGTTTTTGCTGGCGGTGTTCCGCTTCATTGCCCATGTGCCCGTGCCCGGCGCAGATGCCGAGGCGCTGACCCGCCTGTTCCAGACCAACCAGCTCGTGGGGCTGCTGGATCTGTTCAGCGGCGGGGCGATGTCTACCTTCTCCATCGCCGCGATGGGCGTGTATCCGTACATCACCGCCTCGATCATCATGCAGCTCCTGGTGCCGATCATCCCGCAGCTCACCGAGCTGACCAAAGAGGGGGAGTCCGGCCGCAACAAGATCAACCAGTACACGCACTGGCTGACGGTGCCGCTGGCTGCCCTCCAGGCCTGGGGCACCCCGAACCTGCTCAATGCGAGCGCGCCACAGCCGATCATCAAGGACTTCGGCTTTGGGGTGAATCCACTGGGGACGCTGGCGATCATCATCACGATGACGGCCGGCACGGTGCTGTTGATCTGGATCGGGGAGCTGATCACCCAGTACGGGATCGGCAACGGGATCTCGATCATCATCTTTGGTGGCATTGTGGCCCGCCTACCACCCTATGTCGGGCAGGCGATTGCCGGGGGAAGCGGGCTGTTCACCCTCCTGCTGTTCGCCCTGCTTGCCGTAGTTACGGTGGCGGCGATTGTGTACGTCTACGAGGGGGTGCGGCGAATCCCAGTCCAGGTGGCCAAGCGGATTCGTGGCAACCGGATGTACGGCGGGCAGACCACCCACATCCCGCTGAAGGTGAACTCGGCGGGGATGATCCCGCTGATCTTCGCCCAGTCCATCCTGCTGTTCCCCAGTGTCGTCGCCGGTTACTTCCTGGGCGTCCAGAACGAGACCGTGAGGACGATCGCCAACTGGATCTACACCACCTTCCAGGCAGGCACCAGCCCTGTGTACTGGGTGCTGTACTTCCTGATGGTGGTCGGGTTCACGTTCTTTTACACTCTGGTCATCTTCCAGCAGCAGAATATCGCCGAGAATCTCCAGAAGCAGGGGGGGTTCGTCCCTGGGATTCGGCCTGGGAGGCCCACCGCGGAGTACCTGCTCAAGGTGCTGACGCGGATTACACTCGCGGGCGCTCTCTTCCTTGGCATCGTGGCGGTGCTCCCGGTGATTGCGCGCGCCATCACGGGGGTTCAGGCCCTGACGTTGTCCGCGACGGCGTTTCTGATCGTAGTCGGTGTAGCACTGGATACCATGCGGCAGCTGGAAGCCCAGCTGCTCATGCGCAACTATCGTGGATTCATCCGCTAACGCGCGGTCGGACGATCGGCGCTCTGGGGCCATGGCGGACCCAGAGCTGTCTGACCAGCCAACGCCAAAGGAGGCGTGCGTGTTTGTCGTGCTGCTTGGGGCACCGGGCTCGGGGAAGGGGACGCAGGCCAAGATCGTCTCGGCGGAATTGGGTCTGCTGCATCTGTCGACCGGTGATCTGTTCCGCGCGGCGGTGCGGGAGCGCACTCCGCTCGGAATGCTGGTTCAGGACTACCTGGACCGCGGCGAGCTTGTCCCAGATTCCGTCACGGTCGCGATGGTTCGCGAGGCGCTCAGCCGGCAGGGGCTGATGCGCGGTGTGATACTGGATGGCTTCCCTCGCACCCTGGCCCAGGCGCAGGCGCTCGACGCGGCGCTGGAGGAGACGGGCAAGCGGATCGACCTTGCGATCTATCTGGACGTGAAAGACTCGGTGCTGATCGCGCGACTGGATTCCCGCTGGCATTGCCCGAACTGCAACGCGGTGTATGGGGCGGGTGAGAACGCGCCACTGAAGCGTGGCACCTGCGACCGCTGCGGGGGCCAGTTGACGCAGCGATCAGACGATCGGCCGGACGTGGTCCGCGCGCGGCTGGACGAATACTTCCGCAAGACGGTTCCGGTGATCGAGTACTACCGGCAGCGCGGTGTTCTGCGCGAGGTTAATGGCGACCAGAGTGTGAAGGACGTGGCGAGCGAGATCGTGGCCGCGGTCGAGGAGACCCTCGCACAGGCACACAGGTAGACGAGTTTGGTACAATGCAAGGCGCTGCTGCCGTGCGTGCCGTCGAGCGATGGGAAGGCCGGTGGAGCGCGGTGATGAGGTGAGCGGGACGGTAGCGCGGGTGCTACCGAACGCGCTCTACGAGGTCGTGCTCCCGGGCGGAAGGACGCTGCTGGCGCATCTCTCCGATGCGCTGCGTGTGAATGTTCCTCGCGTGGTTCCCGGCGATGAAGTCCGGGTCCGGCTGTCACCCTTCGACCGTAGTCGCGGCCGGATCGTCTCGCACGTGCGCGCGGCACGGAGCTAACAGAGATCGAGCGAAGCGCGCCCCGACGCGGCTGTCGGAGCGTGCTTTGGCGTGTGGGGAGAAGAACCGGTGAAAGTCCGAGCGTCGGTCAAGCCGCGCTGCGAGCGGTGCAAGGTGATTCGCCGCCACGGCGTGATCATGGTGATCTGCAGCGTCAACCCGAAGCACAAGCAGCGGCAGGGCTAATGGCCTGCCGCTTGCGCCGCCCGTTTCGCGAGCGCGGGATGGCAGGCTGGAGCGCTGCGCTGATCGGAGTCGTGTTGAGGCGACCGGATCCTGAAACGAGATTGGAGCATCATGGCCCGCATTGCTGGTGTCGATATCCCGCGTGACGAGCGCGTGGAGATCGCGCTGACCAGGATCTACGGCATCGGCCCGACCACGAGTCGGCAGATCCTGGCGCGCACGAACGTCAATCCGAACACGCGCGTGAGGGATCTGACGGAGGAAGAGGTCAATCGACTGCGCGAGGTCATCGACCGGGAGTACACTGTCGAGGGCGATCTGCGGCGCGAGGTGAACCTCAACATCAAGCGGCTGATCGAGATCGGCAGCTATCGCGGGCTGCGCCACCGGCGGAACCTCCCCGTACGCGGACAGCGCACCCGGACCAACGCGCGCACGCGCAAGGGGCCGCGCAAGACGGTAGCCGGGCGCAAGAAGGCCTCGGCCAAGAAGTAATACTGCGCCCCTGGCCCGGATTCGTCGCCGACAGCCTGGCTCCGGCTGCTCGCGCGGCTCCGGCAAGCGGGTGTGAGACGAACGGGAAGAGCATGGCAGAGAGGAGACGGCCCGCAGCCCGTGGCAGGCGGCGCGAGCGCAAGAATGTGCCGCGCGGCAACGCTTACGTGCAGGCGAGCTTCAACAATACCATCGTCACGATCACCGATCCCCAGGGCAACGTGCTGACCTGGGCAAGCTCGGGCTCGGTCGGGTTCAAAGGATCGCGCAAGAGCACCCCCTACGCCGCCGGCCTGGCCGCGGAGAACGCGGCGCGAAAGGCGATGGAGCATGGCATGCGCGCGGTTGACGTGTACGTCAAAGGGCCCGGGGCCGGGCGCGAGGCCGCGATCCGCTCCCTTCAGGCCGCCGGGCTGGGGGTGGAGGCGATCGTCGACGTGACACCGATCCCGCACAACGGCTGCCGCCCGCCCAAGAAGCGCCGCGTCTAGGGGCGCGGCGCGCGCTCCGCTCGCTGGGAACGCTGCGCTCGAAGAAGAGGAGGTTTCATGGCTCGATACACCGGGCCGGTATGCCGGATCTGCCGGCGCCACGGCCTGAAGCTGTTTTTGAAGGGCGAGCGCTGTTTTGGGCCGAAGTGCGCCGTGGAGCGCCGCCCCTATCCGCCCGGCCAGCACGGGCAGCGGCGCCGCAAGCTGTCCGAATACGGCGCGCAGCTGCGCGAGAAGCAGAAGGCGCGGGCGATCTACGGGATTCTGGAGCGACAGTTCCGCCGGCATTTCGAGGAGGCGGAGCGCCGACCAGGGATGACCGGACAGAACCTGCTCCAGATTCTGGAAACGCGCCTCGACAACGTGGTGTACCGGCTCGGGCTGGCCGATTCGCGCGCCCAGGCGCGCCAGATCGTGCGGCACGGGCACATCGTCCTCAATGGCCGCCGCACTGACATCCCCTCGGCGCGGGTGAAGCCGGGCGATGTGATCAGCGTGCATCCCAACAGCCGCGATAGCGAGTATTTCGCCACGGTCCGCGACACCATTGGTCGGAAGAGTGTGCCGCGTTGGCTGCAGATCGACCCGGAGACGCTGACCGGACGGGTTCTCAGCATGCCCAGTCGCGATGAGATCGATGTCAACATCAATGAGGCGCTGGTAGTGGAGTACTACTCGCGCTAGCGGCCCCGTCCGGGCACGACGCGGGCTCTGACGACCGGGGAGGCCAGGGATGGATGGCAGGGCCTGGCCTGGCCAGGGAGAGGAGACACGACAATGGCTGAGAACCTTGCTCCACGCATTGAAGCACTTCAAACAGCACAGGATTTCGGACGCTTCCAGGTGGAGCCGCTTCCACGCGGCTTCGGGTTGACGCTCGGCAACGCGCTGCGGCGCGTTCTGCTGTCCTCGCTGCCTGGCGCCGCCGTCACCGCGGTCAAGATCGAAGGCGTGTACCACGAGTTTGCTACGATTCCCGGGGTCAAGGAAGACACCACCGAGCTGATCCTGAATCTGAAGCAGCTCCGGCTGCGCAGCCACAGTGATCAGCCAGTGGTGATGCGGCTGATGGCGACAGGGCCGGGCGTGGTCACCGCCGCCGACCTGATCTACACCAGCGATATCGAGGTGGTGAACCCCGAGCTCCACCTGGCGACGCTTGACAGTGGCGAGACGCGGCTGGAGCTGGAGCTGACGGTGGAGCGCGGAACAGGGTACGTCCCGGCCGATGGCCGCGAGCCGCCGGCGCTGGGAGTGATCCCCATCGACGCAGTGTTTACCCCGGTCCGACGGGTGAACTACTCCGTCGAACCGGCGCGTGTCGGCGCGCGCACCGACCTGGATCGGCTGACTCTTGAGATCCAGACCGATGGGACCGTTACTCCGGTCGAGGCGCTTGGCATGGCCACGGATGCGCTCATCGAGGCGTTCAGCATCTTCCACGATCTCACCCAGCCCGGCCGCCGCGATCAGAAGCCGTCGATCGCTGCTGGCACGGTGCCGGCGGCGGCGCGCGACATGCCGATCGAGGCGCTCGAGCTGTCGCAGCGGACGTACAACTGCCTGAAGCGCTCGCAGATCACCAAGGTTGGGCAGATCCTCCAGATGAGCGAGGACGAGCTGCTGGCGCTGCGCAACTTCGGGCAGAAGTCGCTGCAGGAGCTGCGCGAAAAGCTGCGGCAGCATGGCTTCCTTACCGAGGAAGAGGCGCAGGCAGGCGCGCCGGCGCCCACGGGCGGGGCCGAGGAAGAGGACGAGGAAGAGCCGGGTAGCGATCTCGCGGTATACGACGAGTCCTCGTTCGACTTTGACGACGAGGGCGATACCGACGACGAGGAAGAGTAGCCATGCGTCATCGAATGAACCAGCGCCGGCTGAGCCGTCCGGCGGACCACCGTTCGGCGCTGCTGCGTAATCTAATGACCGATCTGGTGCGCCACGAGCGGATTCGCACCACTCAGGTGAAGGCCGAGGAGCTGCGCCGCGAAGTAGAGAAGCTCATCACCATTGCCCGCCGCGGCGACCTGTATTCTCGGCGGCTGGTGAGCGCCCGGCTCTACGACGAGGCGGTCGCGGCCAAGCTGATGACCGACGTCGCCCCCCGCTTCGCCGACCGCAACGGCGGCTACACCCGCATCGTAAAGCTCGGCCCGCGCCGGGGTGACGGCGCGATGATGGCCCAGATCGAGCTGGTGCAGTAGCGTGGCGCCGTCGAGCGGGTGGGTATGCTGAGACCGGTGATACGCAGGCTTGCGCTGTGGCTGGACTATGACGGGACGTGCTTTGCTGGCTTCGGGCTGCAGCCGGCGCGCCGAACCGTGCAGGGCGTGCTCGAAGAGGCGCTCCAGTCGGTGCTGGGGGAGCCGATCCGCGTCACCGCGGCAGCGCGGACCGACAGCGGGGTGCACGCGCGGGGACAGGTGGTGTCGTTTCGCACCACCTCCCTGCTGGCGCCCGCCGCGCTCCAGCGAGCGTGCAATGCCCGCCTGCCGGACGACGTCGTCGTGACCGATGCCCGCGAGATGCCGCTCGATTTCGACGCCCGGCGGGGCGCCTGCCGGCGCCGCTACCGCTACTCCGTCTGGAACCACCCGCTTCCCTGCGTCTGGCGGCGCCACATGGTCCACCACGTTCGGACGCCGCTGGACGTGATGGCTATGAACCAGGCGGCCGAGACGCTGGTGGGCACCCACGACTTCCGCGCCTTCGTCGGCGGGCTGGGCCGGGACGCGGGGGCGGTGCGCAGCACCACCCGCACGGTGGAGCGGGCCGAGTGGAGCGCGGCTGGACCGTTGCTGACCTTCGACATCGTTGCGAACGCCTTCCTGCGCCACATGGTGCGCACGATCGTCGGCACGTTACTGGATGTCGGGCGCCACAAGCTGGCGGTCCAGGACTTCGCGGCCATCCTGCGCAGCCGTGACCGGCGGCTGGCGGGTCCGTGCGCGCCGGCGGCTGGCTTGATGCTCGTCGGCGTGGACTACAACCCCTCTTGGAGGTGCTGAGCGTGAAGACCTACTCGCCCAAAGCGAGCGAGATCACGCGCGCGTGGCACGTGGTCGATGCGACCGGGCAGCCGCTCGGCCGCCTCGCCTCGCACGTTGCGCAGCTTTTGCGGGGCAAGCACAAGCCAACCTATGCCCCGCACCTGGACGTCGGCGACTACGTCGTCGTGATCAATGCCGAGCGGGTCAGCGTCACTGGCCGGAAGCTCACCCAGAAGATGTATTATCGGCACTCGGGCTACCCGGGGGGCTTCAAAGCGGTCAGCCTGCGGGACATGCTGCAGAAGCACCCCACCCGGGTGATTGAGCACGCCGTGCGGGGGATGCTGCCACACACGGTGCTCGGCCGGCAGATCTTCAAGAAGCTGAAGGTATATGCCGGGCCGAACCACCCGCACGGGGGCCAAGTGACGCCCGGTGTGAAGAAGAAGGAAGGCGCCCAGTGAGAGAGCGGACCCCTGCCGCCGCCCGTAATATCGTCGCCTCCGCGGTTGGTCGACGCAAGACGGCTGTCGCCCGTGTCGTGCTCCAGAACGGGATGGGCAACATCATCGTCAACGGCAAGCCGATGGAGGAGTACTTCCCACGCCCCCTCTGGCAGGCGCAGATAACGCTGCCCCTGCGGCTCACCAACCTCCGCAACGCCTACAACGTCCTGGTCAAGGTGTCCGGCGGTGGTCTGACCGGCCAGGCGGGAGCGATTCTGCACGGCATCTCCCGCGCCCTGGTGAAGGCGAACGAGTCGACCAAGCCGCTACTCCGCCAGAGCGGGCTGCTCACCCGTGATGCTCGGGTGAAGGAGCGTAAGAAGTACGGCCTGAAGCGGGCCCGGAAGGCGCCGCAGTACACCAAGCGCTAAGGGGCGCCTTCGAACCGACGAACGCCAGCGGCGGGGAGGCCGGAAGGTATCCCCGCTGTGTGCTGCCCGGGCCGTCTCGTCGCGGACACTCAGCGCGCCGGGGCGCGGTCCGCGGCAGTGCGTCTCGCCCGGCGAAGCAGCCAGAGCGAGGCCGCCTGGAGCGCCAGTGCCACCGCAATCGCGCTGGCGAAGGCGAGGACGATGCCGAGCGGCTGGATCAGTGTCGCTAGCACGAAGAAGAAGCCCGCGAAGCCGTACAGCCCGTACAGGAGTCCACGCAGCGCCCGGACCGCTGAGGCCGGGCCCTGCGACCGCTGCCCGAAGATGGCCAGCGTCCCACCGTAGATGGGGAACGTGCCCAGCATCCCGCTGAGCCGTGGGCCGAGCATGGGAGCCAGCCCGGTCACCAGGAGTACCAGCGCGGTCGCGACCACCAGGCGCGCCGGCAGGTCCCAGCCAGGGGGCTCTGCTCGCAGCGCAGGCTCTGGGCGAGTCGGGAGAAGCCGTAGCGCGAGGGTGAGGGCGACGAGCGCGGCGAGCAGGAGCGACAGCGGAGCGCCACTCGGAGCCGCCTGGTCCGCCAGGCGCTGCGCTCCGAGCGCCGCCAGTGCGAAGGCGCCAGAGCCCGCGAGCAGCGCAAGCGGCCAGCGGGAGCGGACGCCGAGGGTGCTGTAGGCGAGGCAGAACGCCGCCTGCGCAATGGTGCCGGCCAGGGCGCCGGCCGCGGCAGCGGCGCCGAACGCCGGGCCGTGGTCGAGCGCCAGGTACAAGGCGATCGGCCCGGAGGTCACCGGAAGCCCCACCAGCCAGCCGCCGACCCCTGGCCCCCAGCGTCGGCCGGCCAGGCTCGCCGTCCCGACGACCGTGGGCGTCATCACGAGCTTCAGCGCCAGAGTATCCATGTGCCCTCGAATGCCGGTGGACAGTCCAGCGTGGCCAGCAGCGCTGCTGGGCCGAGCTCAGCCCAGGTAGAGGACCAGCGCGCTCAGGCCGATCCAGACCAGCCCGGTCATGACCAGCGGCAGGTCCTTAAGCACGATGTCCTCGGGGCTCCCGCCATCCCCGCGAACCCGCACCAGGTACAGGTAGCGAAACAGCCCGTACAGTACGACCGGGACGGTCAGCATCATCAGGTGGTTCGCGGGGAGGTTCTCGGCAGTGAAGGTGTACAGCGTGTAGGCCATGAGGGTGGCGGCGAGGACAATGACGATGAGCTGATCCACCAGCTCGATGGTGTAGTGCTCCAGGTTCCGCCGGTGGTTCGCGGCGTTGTCCGACAGTAGCGTCAGCTCGGCGCGGCGCTTGGCCAGCGCAATGAACAGCGCCGCCAGCCCGGTGCAGATGTAGAGCCAGGGCGAGATCGGCACGCCGATCGCGACCGCCCCCGCCGCCGCTCGGATCACGAAGCCGGCCGCGATGACGAAGACGTCGATCAGCACCAGGTGCTTCAGCCCGGCGCTGTAGGACGCGGTGACGAGCAGATAGAGGGCGACCACGCCCAGAAACGGCAGCCCGAGCGCGGCGGCTCCGGCTAGACCAAGCAGTGCCAGCAGCGCCGCGAGCCCGAGCGCGCCTGCACTGGAGAGCGCCCCGCTGGCCACCGGCCGCGACCGCTTCATGGGGTGCTGGCGATCGGCCTCCGCATCGACCACGTCGTTCACCAGGTATCCGGCGCTGGATAGCAGGCAGAAGACGGCGAACGCCAGCAACGCCGTGGCCACCAGGCGCGGGTGGTGCAGGTTGACGGAAAAGATGAGCCCGACGAAGAGCAGGAGGTTCTTGGTCCACTGCTTGGGGCGCAGCGCCCGCAGCAGGACCCAGGGGGTCAGCCCCGGCCGGGCCAGCGGCGCCGCCGCGGCGCGCGGGCTGTCTACCAGGGGAAGGTCGATCTCGCGCATGTGAGGCACCCGACATTCTAAGGAACGCCGAACCAGGGGGCAATTCGGCGCCTGGAGCGAGAGTCCCGCGTTCGGCTGCCGAACGGGCCGGCTCGCATTCCCGCTTGGGGAGTCGGACGTAGCCCGGGCCACGGCAGCACGTGATCTTCACAAGCGAGGCGTAACCGCCGTTGGGGCTGCCCGTTTGCTATGATGAGCGCCGACTTCGCGCCTGCCTGCGAGAGCCGCCCATGGGTGATGCCTCGGCACGAGAGAAGCACCGTCCCGCGGTGGTGACTGCGGTCATCGCCGCGGCGCTGGTCTTCGCCACCCTCTTCGGCGCCGGGCCGGGGCTGGTGCTGGCGCCGTCCGGCCTGGTTGCGGCAGCGGTGGCCACGCCGCAGGACGACGCACGGCTGTTCGCCACCGGGTACCGCGTGGACGACGACGCCATCTGGGACTACTTCCGGCATCGCGGGGGCGAACGAACCTTCGGGCAGCCGGTGTCCAACGTCTTCCTGCTGGATGGCCTGCGCAGCCAGATCTTCCAGCGACACATCCTGCAGATCAAGCCGGACGGCTCGGTGGGCGTCGCCAACCTCCTGGATACCTACCTGCCCTTTACCCACTTCAACGGGAGCGCCATTCCGCGCCCGGACCCGTCGCTGCTGGCGAGCGCGCCAAACCCAGCCAGCCCCACCTACGCGCAAGAGGTGGTGCAGTTCGTCCAGGCGAACGCCCCTGATGTCTGGCAGGGCCAGCAGGTGCATTTCGGGCAGACCTTCATGAACACGGTCACCCTGCGCGACGCCTTCCCGAACGGCGGCGGCGACCCGGCGCTACTCCCGCTGCTCAACATGGAGATCTGGGGGCTGCCAACCAGCCAGCCCGTGGTCGATCCCAACAACAGCAACTTCATCTACCAGCGGTTCCAGCGCGGCGTCTTCATGTACGACGCGACCACGGGGCTGACGCAGCCGATGCTGCTGGCCGACTACTTCAAGTCGATCCTCACCGGCGAGAACCTGCCGCTGGACCTGGCGGCGCAAGCGGCTGGCTCGCCCTACTACCTCCAGTTCGCGGCGGGCGCCCAGCGAGCGGTCGCGCGGCCTGCCGAGGCCCCGGGGCTCGATCTCACGGGCGCGTTCACCCAGGCCGACGTGCTGTCCATTCTGGAAGCTACCGCCACCCCGCTCCCCCCGCCGGCGCGTGTTACGCCGATCCCTCCGCCGACGCCGATCGGCCCGGAGATCATCGTCCCGACGGTGATCGTGGTGACGGAGGTCGTTCCGCCCGGGCAAACGGCAGTGGAGACGCCCACGCCGACCACCGAAGCGCTGATCACGCCGGCTCCGCTGGAATCGATCACCGTTGCCAACCCCTCGCAATGCCAGGGCGATGAGCGGCTGTCCGTTGCCCCGCCAAACCCGCGCGTGGGCGACAACGTCCTGATCGCGGCGACGTCGTCCAAGCAGCACGTGTATACCCAGTTGTTCGGGACCGAGCGGGTGACGAAGCTGCGTGAAGAGGCTCGGCCTGGCCAGGAGGGCTGGGTGTGGGAGTGGAGTCTGACCCCCACCTTCAACGGAACGCAGGTGTATACTTTCTACATCGATTCTACGGTGCCCTGCACCACCCTCGCATTCGAGGTCGGCGAGGCGCTGGCGACCTCAACGCCGGTTCCGACGAACACGCCCAAGCCGACCAAGACGCCGACTGACACACCCACTCCTACCGAGACGCCCACGCCGACCGAGACTCCAACGGCGGTTCCGGCCGCGAACCGCTCACAGCTCACGCTGTCGAAGACGACGCTGCGCGGTGACAATAGCGACAGCCTGACGGCGACCGCGACGCTGCTCGACTCCAATGGCCACCCGGTGAGCGGGGTGTTCGTCCAGATCGCGCCGCTGCCGCCAACGCCGACGCCTGGGCCGCGCGGCCCGACGCTGAATATCGACCAGGCTGGCAACGTGCTGACCGACGCGAACGGCTCGGTCACGGCGACCGTCACCTCGTGCTGGACAGGAGTCGGCCCGGTGCAGTTCACGCTCACCGCGTATTTCCCGGATGCCGCGGGCAATCTGCAGCCGTTCAATTCGCGTCCCACCCTCACAGTGCAGCCCGCGCGCACCTGCCGCACCTAGCGGTATCCGCTGCCCGACTCCTGGCATGCCGTATAATGCCGAGTGCGACGGCCGGTGGTGCCGTCGCACGTCATGTGAGGAGGCGGAGTGCTTCGCATTCGTCTGCGGCGCGTCGGCGCCAAGAAGAAGCCCCAATATCGCATTGTCGTGGCCGAGGCTCGAACCCCGCGGGACGGCGCGGCGGTGGATGTCGTCGGCCATTACAATCCCCGCACCGAGCCGGCCACGGTGCAGATCGACGAGGCCAAGGCGCGCGAGTGGCTTCGCCGTGGGGCCTCGCCCTCGGAGCGCGTCGCCCGTCTGTTCAGCAAGGCCGGCATTCAGTAGTGGCGGCTGCGAGCCGGCCGTCCGAGCCAAGGGCACGTGAGCGACGAGCATGCGCGAGCTAGTCGAGTTCCTCGCCCGCAACCTGGTGGACGAGCCAGAGGCGGTGCAGGTGGACGAGGTCGACTCGGGCCGAGTGATCGTCTACGAGCTCCAGGTGGCGGAGCGCGACGTGGGCAAAGTGATCGGCCGCGAGGGCAAGGTGATTCGCGCGATCCGCACCCTCACCAAGGCGGGGGCGGCCCGCCGGGGGCTGCGGGTCGACATCGACGTGGTGTAACTCCGCCCGACTTCCTGGTGGTTGCCCGGGTTGTGCGTCCCCACGGGCTCGACGGGACGCTGCTCTGCGAGGTCGTCACCGAGTTTCCGGCCCGGTTCCGCACCACGCGCCGGGTGTTCCTGGGCGATCCGCCCCATCCCTATAGCGTTCGGCGAGCGCGGGTTCGCGGTGGAATGCTGTTGCTTGCGCTGGAGGGCGTCACCTCGCCCGAGCAAGCCGAGGCGCTGCGCGGCCAGGAGGTCCAGGTGCCGGTCGAAGAGGCGGTGGCGCTCCCACCCGGCCGCTTCTACTGGCACCAGGTGATCGGCCTGGAGGTTCGGGACGAGCAGGGGCGCTTGCTCGGAACGGTGGCCGATATCCTGGAAACGGGTGCGAACGACGTCTACGTTGTCCACGGCGAGGCCGGCGAACTGCTCCTGCCGGCGATCCGCGACGTCGTGCTCCAGATCGACCCGGCGGCTGGCACGCTGATCGCGCGGCTGCCACCCGGGCTAGAACCGACACGAACCCGAACATGAGCCGCGTCCGCACCTACCGCACCCAATCCGTCGTGCTGCGCCGCATCGACTTCGGCGAAGCTGATCGTATCCTAACGCTCTTCACCCAGACCGAGGGGAAGGTCAAAGCGATCGCCAAGGGCGTTCGGCGCATCGCCAGCCGCAGCAGCGGGCACCTGGAGCTCTTTGCCCATAGCGACGTCCTGTTTGCCCAGGGGCGCGACCTGGATGTCGTCACCCAGGCGGAGACGATCCGCTCGTTCCGAGCGCTGCGCGAGGACCTGCTCGGCACGGCCCACGCCTATTACCTCGCCGAACTGGTCGACGCGCTCACCGAGGAACGGCAGCCGAACCCACGGCTGTTCACCACCCTGGTGCAGGCGCTGGCGGCGCTCGACGACAGCTTCGACCCCCGGCTGGTCGTATCGCACTTTATCCTCAGTGCGCTCGACGCCACCGGCTTCCGGCCCCAGGTAACGGAGTGCGTCCTCTGCCGGACGCCGCTCCGGCCCGAGATGAACGGCTTCGACCGTGCGCTGGGCGGGGCGGTCTGCCCACGGTGCAGCCCCGCCGCGGTGGGCGCCCGGCCGATCGCGGTGAATGTGCTCAAGCTACTGCGGCTGCTCCAGCGCACCGAGCGGGTGGTGGACCTGGGGGTGAGAGTGCCGCTGGACGTGAGCCGCGAGGCGGAGCGGCTGCTACGCGAGTATGCGGAGGGGATCCTGGAGCACCAGCTTCGTGCTCCCGCGTTCGTGGCCCGGGTGCGCGAGGTTACGGCTGCCTATCAACTCGGCTAAATCGCTCACGGGCGCCCGTATAATGGCTCCGCCGTGTTCAACGCTCTCGAGCCCGCTTCTCACGACGCCGGTCGCCGCGCGCTCTACCTCCGCTGGAGGCCCGGCCGCTTCTCTGAGGTCGTGGGCCAGGAACACGTCACCCGCACACTTCGCAATGCGGTGCGCAGCGGGCGCGTGGGGCACGCCTATCTCCTGACCGGGCCGCGCGGCACCGGCAAGACGAGCCTGGCCCGCATCCTGTTTCGCGCACTCAACTGCCTGAGCCCTCAGGACGGCGAGCCCTGTAACGCCTGCGCCATCTGCCGGGCGGCGCTCGCCGGCGCGTCGCTTGACCTGGTGGAGATCGACGCCGCCTCCAACCGGGGGATCGACGACATCCGCGGGCTCCGCGAAGCGGTGGGCTATGCTCCGAGCGAGGGGCGCTACCGGCTGTACATTCTGGACGAGGCGCACGAGCTCACCGCCGCCGCTTGGGACGCCTTCCTCAAGACGCTGGAGGAGCCGCCGCCGCACGCCATCTTCGTGCTCTGCACGACCGACGTCCACAAGATCCCGCCCACGATTCTCAGTCGCTGCCAGCGGTTCGACCTGCGCCGGCTGCGCTCCGCCGAGATCGTCGAGCGGCTGCGGCTGATCGCCGCCAGCGAAGGGGTGGAGATTACGCCCGAGGTGCTCGAGCGTCTCGCCCGCCTCGCCCGCGGAGGGCTGCGAGACGCGGTGAGCTTGCTCGACCAGGTCATCGCCTACGCCGGGGAGCGGATCGACGCCGCCACCTGTCGAGCTGCCCTCGGGCTGCCGGAGCTCGAGTCCGTCCGCGGATTCCTGGAGCTGCTGGAGCGGGGAGCAGGCGCCGCCGCGGTGGAGTTGCTCGCGGCGGTGATGGATGCGGGCGCGGACCTGCGCCAGTTCCTGGACGAGGCACTGAGCATGCTCCGGGCGCTGCTCATGAGCAGCGCCGGCGCGGAGGCCGCGCTGCATGGCGAGTTCTCCGCGGACGAGCTGGACTGGCTTCGCCTGCACGCTCCGCGCTGGGATCGCGCCGTGCTGGCCGACACGGTGCGCCGGGTGAGCGAGATCCTGGCGCAGCACCGCGACCCAGCCCGGCTGCGATTGCACCTGGAGCTGCTGGCGCTCGAACGCGGCGCGGCCACGGCCAGTGGCGCGCAGCCCGCGACGGCTGCCGCGGCCGTATCCCCCCGGCCTTCCCCGGAGGCCACGCCTTCAGCCGTCGAGGCGCGCTCCGAGTCGCGCCCCACCGCGGTTGCCCCGCCGGTCCCCGTGGTGCCGCCAGCGCCCAGTCCAGACGACGGGCCTCGCATGTCGAGCGAGGCCCCGTCGGCCGGGCCGGTGCTGGCGGTTGCACCCGCGGCCGGGGGTCTCGATCTGGCAGCCGTGCAGGCGCGCTGGGGCGAGCTGATCGAGCAGGTAAACGCGCGCGACAGCCTCCTGGGCGCCTCCCTGCGTAGCGCCCATCCCATCAAGGTCGACGGCTCGACGCTGGTACTCGGCTTCGGGTTCAAGTTCCACCGCGAGTGGGTCAACGACCTGCCGAACCGGCGCCTGGTCGAGGACGTGTTCAGCCAGGCGCTCCGCACCACCTGCGTGGTGCGCTGTGTCGCCGCCGCGCCGCCGCAGACCGAGGCCGTGGCGAGCCTCGAGAGCGCGTTGAAGGATCCCTACGTCCGTCGCGCACTCAGCCTGTTCGGCGGCCAGGCGGTCGAGCTGGAGTAGCGGTCGTCCGGGCCTCGGACGGCGCGCTTCTTCGACAGGCCCGGCGAAGCGCAGGTACAATTACCCACCACAGCGCCAAGGAGCCCCCTCATGATGGGCAACCCCAACCTGCTCAAGCAGATGCAAGCCAAGATGCTCAAGATCCAGGAGGAGCTTGGCGCTGAAACGGTCGAAGCGTCGGCCGGTGGCGGGGCGGTGAAGATCATCATCACCGGCCAGCAGAAGGTGAAGGAAGTGCACCTTGACCCCTCGGTAGTGGACCCCGAGGACGTCGAGATGCTCCAGGACCTGATGGTGGCCGCGTTCAACGAAGCGCTCCAGAAATCCCAGGAGTTGGCGGCGACGAAGCTCGGGGCGCTGACCGGCGGGCTGAAGATCCCCGGGCTGACGTAGCGCGCGAGACCGGGAACTGCATGCAGCCAACTGTCGAGCCTGTTGCCCGCCTGATCGAGGAGTTTGCCCGTCTGCCCGGGATCGGCCCCAAGACCGCGCAGCGTCTGACGTTCTATCTGTTGCGGATGCCGGCCGAGCACTCGCGGGGACTGGCGGAAGCGATTCTGCACATGAAGGACGCAGTGCGGCTCTGCTCCGTCTGCGCCAACATCACCGACCGCGATCCGTGCCCCATCTGCCGCAGCGAGACGCGCGACCGCTCGGTGATCTGCGTTGTGGAGGAGCCGCTAGACATCCTGGCGCTGGAGCGGACACGGGAATTCAAAGGCGTGTACCACGTCCTGCACGGGGCCATCTCTCCTCTGGAGAACATCGGGCCGGAGCACCTGAAAATCCACGAGCTGCTGCGCCGGCTGCAGGACGGGACGGTCAAAGAGGTGATTCTGGCCACCAATCCCAACATGGAGGGCGAGGCGACCGCGATGTATCTGGCGCAGCTCATTCGGCCGCTGGGTATCCAGACATCGCGCATCGCGCGCGGCCTGCCGGTCGGGGGTGATCTGGAGTACGCGGACGAGGTGACGCTGGCCCGAGCCCTGGAGGGGCGGCGCGCATTGTGATTGCTGATTTCACTGTTGGCGCTGTAACGCGCTTGTGACCCTCCAGCAGCCTGGGTATAATGCGATGAAGGTTGATGGTTTCTGATGGGGACTGTTTTGAGCGGCACGGACCGGCCGGGTCCTGACCCCGCTGCGGATGATGCGGGCAAGCAGACGCCCCCTCAGCCCCAGCAGTCGGGCGAGATGGGGGCGCTGCTGGAGGAGGCCGAGCGGCGCCACCGGCAGCCGCACCGCGGCGACGTGGTTGAGGGCGTCGTCGTTCGGGTAGACCACGACGAGCTGCTGGTCGATATCGGCGCCAAGTCGGAAGCCGTCATCCCCATCCGCGAAGTACCGCACGGCCGGGGCGGCGTGCCACTGCTCCCCGAGGTCGGCGAGCAGATTGTCGCCATCGTCATCCAGCCCGAAGACCCCGAAGGGCGAACCGTTCTATCGCTGACCAAGGCGCAATCGGAGCGGAACTGGCGCGAGCTGCAGAAGCAGTTCGAGGCCGGCCAGGTGCTCGAGGGTACGGTGGTCGAGCACAACAAAGGCGGGCTGATCGTGTCCGTCGGTGGGGTGCGCGGCTTCCTACCGCTGTCCCAGATTGTCGACCTGCGCCGCGGTGCGCCGCAGACCGAGGAGAACGTCGAGGAGCGGCTCGCGGCGATGAAGGGCCGACAGGTGCTAGTCAAGATCATCGAGATGAACCGCCGCCGCAACCGGCTGATCCTCTCGGAGCGAGCGGCGCTCCAGGAGCGTCGGGCGCGCGACAAGGAGCGGCTGCTCAACGAGCTGCAGCCGGGCGACATCCGCCACGGCGTGGTCACCAGCATCACGGACTTCGGCGCGTTCGTGGACATTGGCGGCGCTGACGGGCTGATCCATCTGTCCGAGCTGTCCTGGGGCCAGGTATCGCACCCTAGCCAGGTGGTGAAGGTGGGGCAAGAGGTCGACGTGTACGTGGTGGGGGTCGACCGCGAGACGAAGAAGATCGCCCTCAGCCTGAAGCGGCTGGAGGCCGAGCCTTGGCAGCGCGTGGCGGAGAAGTATCAGATCGGCCAGGAAGTGAGTGGCAAGATCACCAAGCTGGCCACCTTTGGCGCGTTTGCCGAGATCGAGTCCGGAGTGGAGGGCCTGATCCACATCTCTGAGCTCTCCTCCGAACGGATCACTCATCCGCGGCAGGTAGTGCGCGAAGGTGACGTTGTCCAGGCGCGGATCATCAAGATGGATCCCGCGCGGCGGCGGCTCGGTCTGAGCATGCGGTAGGCCCGCCGGGCGCTCTCCCGTTCGCCCGCGTTTCCTCTTGCGCCGCTGCGCCGAAAGCGGCATGCTTGTTGCTGCCTGTATCCCGCGGCAGGCGGGCTGGGCAGAGCTGCCCAGTCGGCTCCGGAATGCCGGGCCTTTCGACGGGCGGAGGCATGCCGATTGCGTCCAGTTCCGGCAGCCGGTTTCGGGGATTCGCCCGGGAGGCTTGTCGTATAATGCGGCAAGCCGCCCTCATTGAGTCTTCCTGCGGAGAGTACCGATCATGGCTGATCGTTTTGATAAATTCACTGAGCGTGCCCGGAAGGTGCTGCAACTTGCGCAGGAAGAGGCGCAGCGGTTTAACCACAACTACATTGGTACCGAGCACCTGCTGCTGGGCCTCGTCCGCGAAGGGGAGGGTGTAGCCGCCAAGGTGCTGGCCAACCTCGGCGTCGAGCTGAATAAGGTTCGCTCGGCGGTCGAGTTCATCATCGGCCGCGGCGACCGCGCTGTGACCGGTGACATTGGGCTCACCCCTCGGGCCAAAAAGGTGATCGAGCTGTCGGTGGACGAAGCGCGACGCCTGGGCCACCACTACATTGGTACCGAGCACCTGCTGCTCGGGCTGGTGCGTGAGGGCGAAGGGATCGCCGCCGGCGTGCTGGAGAGCCTGGGCGTCTCACTGGACAAGGTCCGCAGCCAGGTGATCTATGTCCTGAACCAGTCGCAGGCCTACTCCCAGCAAGAGCAGCGTCACACCTCCAAGACGCCGGTGGTGGACCAGCTCGGGATGGACCTCACCGCTGCTGCTCGGGCGAGCAAGCTGGACCCGGTGATCGGCCGCGAGAAGGAGATCGAGCGGGTCATCCAGATCCTCTCGCGCCGCACCAAGAACAATCCCGCTCTGATCGGGGAGCCGGGCGTCGGCAAGACCGCCATTGTGGAAGGGCTGGCGCAGCGGATCGCCCAAGGCGACGTGCCCGAGACACTGATGGGCAAGCGCCTGCTGACGCTGGACATCGGCTCGCTCGTCGCCGGCACCAAGTATCGCGGCGAGTTCGAGGAGCGGCTGAAGAAGATCATCGAAGAGGTGAAGAATTCGGGCAACTGTGTCCTGTTCATCGACGAGCTGCACACGCTGGTTGGAGCGGGCGCGGCCGAGGGCGCGGTCGACGCGGCCAACATCCTGAAGCCCTCCCTGGCTCGGGGGAAGCTGCAGACGATCGGCGCCACCACGCTCGATGAGTATCGCAAGTACATCGAGCGCGACGCGGCGCTGGAGCGCCGCTTCCAGCCAGTGCTGGTGGAAGAGCCGACCATTGAAGAGACGATCGAGATCCTGCGCGGGATCAAGGAGCGCTACGAGCAGCACCACCGGCTCACTATCGCCGACGAATCGCTGAAGGCGGCGGCGGAGCTGGCGGCGCGCTACGTGCCGGACCGCTTCCTGCCTGACAAGGCGATCGACCTGGTGGACGAAGCCGCCTCGCGGGTGCGGCTGCAGCGGGCGAGTGCTCCACCGTCCCTCAAGGACGTGCTGCGGAGCCTGGAGTCCGTGCAGAACGAGAAGGAGGCGGCGATCTCCGCGCAGCAGTACGAGCTGGCGGCGGAGTACCGTGACCAGGAGGCCAAGCTGCGTGCCAAGCTGGAGAAGCTGGAGAGCGGCTGGCAGAGCCAGCAGAGCACCGAAAAGCCGGTCGTAACACCGGAAGACATCGCCCACGTGGTGTCCATGTGGACCGGGATTCCGGTCACCCGCATCGCCCAGGAAGAGTCGGAGCGGCTGCTGAAGATGGAAGAGGCGCTGCGGGCTCGGGTGAAGGGCCAGGACGAGCCGATCGAGATCGTCGCCAAGGCGGTCCGTCGCGCCCGCGCTGGCTTGAAGGACCCGCGGCGGCCGATCGGCTCGTTCATCTTCCTGGGCCCCACCGGCGTGGGCAAGACGGAGCTGGTGCGGGCGCTGGCCGAGTTCATGTTCGGCAGCGAAGAGGCGATGATCAAGATCGACATGTCGGAGTTCATGGAGCGCCACTCCGTGGCCCGGCTGGTCGGCGCCCCGCCCGGGTACATCGGCTACGAGGAGGGTGGCCAGCTCACCGAGGCCGTCCGGCGCAAGTCCTACTCCGTGATCCTGCTCGACGAGATCGAGAAGGCCCACCCCGAGGTCTTCAACATCCTGCTTCAGATCATGGACGACGGACGCCTGACCGACGCCAAGGGCCGGCGGGTGGACTTCCGCAACACGATCATCATCATGACGTCGAACGTGGGCGCGGAGCTGATTCGGCGCAATACGTCGCTCGGCTTCGAGCGGCCGACGGTCACCGATGACCACGCCGCGGAAGAGGCGTACCAGAAGATGAAGGACAAGGTCCTGACCGAGATGAAGAAGCTGTTCCGGCCCGAATTCCTCAACCGCATCGACGCGGTGGTGGTGTTCCGGGCGCTCGGTCGGGAGCAGATCCGCGAGATCGTGGACCTGATGCTGTCCCGCACTCAGGCGCAGCTCACCGAGCAGCGGCTCACCCTGGAGGTGACGGACGCCGCCAAGGAGCTGCTGATGGAGAAGGGCTACGATCAGGTGTTTGGGGCGCGGCCGATGCGCCGGGCGATCCAGAACATGATCGAGGACCCGCTGGCCGAAGGGCTGCTCCACGGCCGCTTCCAGGCGGGCGACACGGTCCAGGTGGACCGCCAGGGCGACGACCTGGTCATGATCCCGAAGCGGGAGCTAGTTGCGAGCGCCTCGGCATCGTAGCGCAGTTCATAAAGGAGAGGGCGCTTCCGCGTAGCCCGGGGGATCACACCCCGGGCTACGCTGCGCGTTGGCCATGGCCAAGATTCGCACCATCTACCTGTGCTCCGCGTGCGGGGCCCGCGCACCGAAGTGGCTGGGCCGCTGCCCTGAGTGCGAGGCCTGGAACACGCTGGTCGAGCAGCAGGAGCGCTCGGTTCCGCCGTCGGCACAAGGACACCCGGCCGGCAGACTGACGGCGCTGCCGGCCTCGCAGATCGAGCGCGAGGAGCTCCAGCGGCTGCTGGTGCCGATCGCTGAATTCAGCCGGGTGCTGGGCGGTGGGATCGTCCCCGGCTCGCTTGTGCTGATCGGCGGCGACCCCGGGGTTGGCAAATCCACCCTGATGATGCAGGTATCGGAGGCGGTGGCCCGAGCGGGGAAGCGCGTGCTGTACGTGAGTGGCGAGGAGTCGCTGGCGCAGGTGGGGCTGCGCGCCCGGCGGCTCGGCCTGGAGGCGCCGGAGCTGCTGTACGCCGCGGAGAACCAGCTCGACGTGGTGCTCGACGCGGTGGAGCGGCTCCAGCCGGCGCTGGTGGTGATCGACTCCATCCAGAGCGTGTACGACCGGGCGCTGGAGTCGTCACCCGGCAGCGTCACGCAGTTGCGCGAGTGCACCCTGCGCTGCATGCAGAGCGCGAAGGCGAGTGAAACGGCGATCTTCCTGGTTGGCCACGTCACCAAGGAGGGCGCGATCGCCGGCCCCAAGGTTGTCGAGCACATGGTGGATGCGGTGCTCTATCTAGAGGGCGAGCGATTCCAGGCCTACCGCTTGCTGCGAAGCACCAAGAACCGTTTCGGTGCCACCCACGAAGTGGGGGTGTTCGAAATGCGGGGCGAAGGGATGGCCGAAGTCGCCAATCCATCGCTGGTGTTTCTCTCCGACCGGGGCGAGCCCAGTCCGGGCAGCATCGTCACCGCGACCCTGGAGGGGACGCGGCCGCTACTGGTAGAGGTGCAGGCGCTCGCGGGACAGACCAGCTTCGCGCAGCCGCGCCGCGTGAGCAACGGGTTCGACTTCAACCGCCTGCTGCTGCTCACCGCGGTACTGTCGCGACGCCTCAGCGTCCCGCTGTACAACCAGGATATCTACGTAAATGTTGTGGGAGGGCTGCGGATCGAAGAGCCGGCGGCGGACCTGGCGGTGGCACTGGCGGTGCTGTCCAGCATCCGCGATCGGGCGCTCGACCCGGGTCTGATCGCCGTGGGCGAGGTGGGCCTCTCCGGCGAGCTGCGGCCGGTGGGGCAGCTCGACAAGCGGCTGCGCGAGGCGGCGAAGCTCGGCTTCGAGCGAGCGATCGTCCCGAAATCGGCCGCTGTGCCATCCAGCGCTGCGGCCGGGCTGCAGGTGCACAGCGCCGCCTCCCTGCGCGAAGCGGCGGCGCTCGCACGGCTTTGACAGGCTGCAGCGCCTTGAGTAGAGTGACGACAGCAACCGCGACGGAGGGGGTAAAGCCGATCTCTCGGGTCTGGCATGAACCGCACTGACGAGGGGAACATCCATGAGCGTCGAGCTCGTTCTCCGCTTCATCGGCGGTCTCCTGGCTGGCATCGGCGGATGGAGCCTGGCGAGTCGTCTTCCTCAGCTCTCATCTCCTTCTTATCTTTCTTATCTGTTCCTGTTCGCCATCTCCGCTGCCTGCTTCGGAATCGCCTTTCTGCTGACGCCATACGTCACGACCAGGCCGTTTCTCTGGACGCTCAACCACATCACGCACATGTCCGCCAGCGACATGCTCGCCTCCTCAGTGGGGCTTGTGATCGGGCTGCTGCTCGGCGTTCTGCTCACGGTGCCGCTCACCCAGCTCCCCAGCCCGCTGGGCAGCTTCCTCCCGATCGTCGCGAGCCTGACGCTCGGCTACCTGGGGCTCGTCGCGCTTCAGACGCACAAGAAGGAGATCTTTCAGCTCGTGGGCATCCCGCGCGAGGTCGCGCCGCGTCGAGGGGGCGATCCGACCCAGGTCATCGTCGATACCAGCGCGATCATCGATGGGCGCATTGCGGACATTATTGCCACGGGCTTTCTCAGCGGCACGCTCATCGTCCCCCGGTTCGTCCTGCAGGAGCTACAGCACATCGCCGACTCGTCGGACCCGCTGCGCCGCAACCGGGGGCGGCGTGGACTGGACGTGCTGAACAAGCTGCGGAAGGACTCGCTGGTGTCGCTGGAGATCGGGGAGCACGACCCGGACCCGGCGCTGGATGTTGACGCCAAGCTGGTGCGGCTGGCCCGCACGCTCGGGTGCGCGATCATCACCAACGACTACAATCTCAACCGTGTTGCCGGCATCCAGGGCGTGAAGGTGCTCAACGTCAATGAGTTGGCCAACGCGGTCAAGTCCGTGGTCCTGCCGGGCGAGGAGATGACAGTGCGGATCATCCACGAAGGCAAGGAGTACGGGCAGGGCGTGGGGTATCTTGACGACGGCACCATGGTGGTGGTTGAGAACGGAAAGCGCTTCCAGAACTCGAACGTGGACATCATGGTGACACGCGTGCTACAAACGGCGGCTGGGCGAATGATCTTTGCCCAGCCGCGAACTGGACAGAACGGACACGGACCAGGATGACCACAGGACGGGGAGAGGGAGAGCGGGTTGGAGCGATCATCGTCGCCGCCGGGCGCTCGACCCGGGCCGGGCAGGACAAGATCTGGGCGGAGCTGAACGGCCGCCCAGTCGTCGCGTATTCAATTGAGACGCTCGCCGCGTCGCCGGAGGTGGACGAGCTGGTGGTCGTCGTTCACCCGGAGCGGGAGGCCGAGGCGCACGCGCTGCTGGCCGCACTCGGCATTCGGGCCCAGGTGCGCCTCGGCGGGCCACGCCGGCGCGACTCGGTGCGCAGCGGGCTGCAGGCGATCCCGCACTGCCAGTGGGCGGTGGTCCACGATGGCGCGCGCCCCTTCCTGCGCCCGGATCTCGCCCGCCTCGGCCTGGAGGCGGCGCGGCCGACCGGGGCGGCGGTCGCGGCGATCCGGGCGCGCGACACCATCAAGCGTGTTCAGGAAGGCCAGGTGGTCTCGACCCCGCCGCGCGAGGAGATGTGGCTGGTGCAGACACCCCAGGTGTTCCGGGTAGAGCTGCTCTCCGCCGCGCTTGACTCAAGCGACGAGGACGTCACGGACGAAGCGACCCTGCTTGAGCGGATGGGGATCAGTGTTCGGGTCTTCCCGGGCGCGCCGGAGAATATCAAGATCACCACGCCCGAGGACCTGGACTTTGCCCGCGCCTGGTGTCTGGTGCTGCGCGAGCGGAACGCGGTCGGCGCGCTGCCTGAAGGGACGTGACCGCGCTCCGGGTCGGGCAGGGCTTCGACGTCCACGCGTTCCGCTCGGGGCGGCCGCTGTGGCTTGGTGGGGTGCTGATCCCGTTCGAGCGGGGTCTGGCCGGACATTCGGACGGAGACACGCTGCTCCACGCTGTGGCAGACGCCCTGCTGGGCGCCGCCGGCCTGGGCGACCTCGGCCAGCGCTTCCCGAGCGAAGACCCGCGCTTCACTGGGATGGATAGCCGCGAGCTGCTGCGCGCCATCGGCGCCGAGGTGAGCGCAGCCGGCTGGCAGGTCATCAACCTGGATGCCACCGTCATTGCCCAGGCGCCCCGGCTGGCGCCCTACGTCAGCGCGATGCGTGCGGCGATCGCGGACGTGCTCGCGCTGCCCATAGGGGCGATCAGCGTGAAGCCGAAGACCGCGGACCACCTGGGCGCGCTCGGACGCGCCGAGGGGATCGCTGCCTGGGTAGTGGTCCTGCTGGCGCGGACGGAAGCCGACGGCGGACTGCGCTCCGGCAGGTAGCTGCCAGCCACTGGGTCCACTACACTCCTTCTCGTCGACGTTCTCTGGAGTAGCTGCGTGCCGATACGCCTGACCAACACGCTCACCGGCCGCGAGGAGCCGTTCCAGCCGCGGCACGACCCGGTGCGGCTGTACGTGTGCGGGATGACGCCGAAGTTTCATCCCCACGTGGGCCATGCCCGGCTGTTCGTCGCCATCGACGTCATTCGACGCTATCTAGAATACCGCGGCTACCGACTCAAGCACGTCCAGAATTTCACCGACGTGGACGACAAGATCATCGCCCGGGCAAACCAGGAAGGGATGGACCCGCGCGAGGTGGCGCGGCGCTACAGCGAGTCGTACTTCATCGCGATGGACGCGCTCAACGTCCGCCGCGCCGATCTGTACCCTACCGTCACCGACTTCATGCCCCAGATCATTCGCGCTGTTCAGGAGCTGATCGACAGCGGCCACGCCTACGTCGTCGACGGAGACGTGTATTACGACGTCTCCACCAAGCCCGATTACGGCAAGCTCTCCGGCCGCACGACCGAGGAGGGCCAGCTCGTCGGCGCTCGGAAGGAGCTGGAGCCGGGCAAGCGCGACCCACGCGACTTTGCGCTGTGGAAGGCAGCCAAGCCGGGCGAACCGGCCTGGGAGAGCCCCTGGGGGCCGGGCCGGCCCGGCTGGCACATCGAGTGCTCCACGATGTCACGGGAGACGCTGGGCGATCAGCTCGATATGCACGCCGGCGGCTGGGACCTGGTCTTCCCGCATCATGAGAACGAGATCGCCCAGAGCGAAGCGCTCACCGGCAAGGAGCCGTTCGCCTTCGTCTGGACGCACATCGGTCTGGTGACCGTGGGAGGCGAGAAGATGGCGCACTCGCTCGGCAACTTCACCACGGTGGCCGAGGTGCTCAAGCAGCACGAGCCGATGGCGCTGCGACTCTATCTCATCACCACCCATTACCGCTCGCCGCTCGCCTTCAACGAAGAGAGCCTCATCGCCGCCGGCCGCGGCCTGGCCCGGCTGCGCGCGGCGCTGGAGGGCAGCGTGCCCGACCCGGCGGCAGTGGAGCCCGCATGGGCCCAGCAGGCGCGCGCGCGCTTCGAGGAGGCGATGGACGACGACTTCAACACCTCTGGCGCGCTCGGGCACCTGTTCGACCTGGCGCGCGAGATCAACCGCCGCCGCGACAGCGGTGAAGACATGGGGCAGGTGCGCGGGGCGCAGCAGACCCTGCGCTCCCTGGCCGAGATCCTGGGGCTGCGGCTCGAGCCAGCGGCAGAATCGGGCGCCACCCGGGACATCGCCCCGTTCGTGGAGCTGGTGCTCGACGCGCGCCAGACGCTGCGCAGCGCGAAGCTGTATCGCGAGGCGGATCGGCTGCGCGCCGAGCTGCGGGCCCTCGGCATCGTGGTGGAGGACACGCCGACGGGGAGCACATGGCGAAGGGCGCGCCCCGGCGAGTAGGGGGCAACCCGCCCCGCAAAGGTGGCAGCGGCTCGCGCCGCGGCGCGGGTGATGGGCGTCCACGGGGCCGTGGCGCCGCGCCACCCCCTCGGGCGGAGCGTGCCGCGCCGCCGCGCCGCAGCTCCCCACCCAGTCGCCCGGCGCCCGCGGAGGCCCCAGCCGCCGCCCCGGCGTTGTTCGACTATCTGTATGGGCGTAATCCGGTGCTGGAGGCGCTGCGCAGCGGACGCCGGCTACGCCGGATCCTGGTGGCTCGGGGTGGGCACGGCGCCGCGCTGGCCGAGCTGACCGACGCGGCCGCCCAGCGCGGCGTCCCGGTGATTTCTGTCGACCGCGAGCGCTTGGACGCGCTCGCGACGCACCACCAGGGCGTGATCGCCGAGGCGGCGCCGTTCGCCTATCGCCAGCTCTCCGAGCTGCCCGGGCTTCTTCAGGCGGCGGGCCCGGCCCCGATCGTCCTGGCGCTCGATCAGCTTCAGGATCCGCAGAATTTCGGAACCCTGCTCCGGACCGCCGCCGCGGTCGGCGTTGCCGCGGTGCTGATCCCGGAGCACCGCGCGGTTGGGATCACGCCGGCCGTCGCCAAGGTGGCAGCGGGCGCGACGGAGCAGGTGGCGGTGATCCGGGTGGTCAATCTGACGCGCGCGCTGGAGGAGCTCAAGCAGGTGGGGCTGTGGGTGGTCGGGCTGGACGCGCACAGCGGGCGGCGCTACGATGAGGCGGACCTGGGCGGGCCGCTGGCGCTGGTCGTCGGCGGCGAAGGCAAGGGGTTGAGCCGGCTGGTGAAGGAGCACTGCGATCTGCTGGTGCGCCTGCCGATGTCCGCGGCGATCGACTCCCTGAACGCCGCAGTCGCCGGCTCGATCGTCCTGTACGAGGCGTTCCGCCGCCGCGGCTTCGCTCACTGAGCGGGCGCAGTCATGGCGCGATCAGCCTCTGCCTCAAGTGATCGGCTCGGACAACGCCTTCCCCGCCGACCAGCAGGGCGAATGCCGCCTGGTCCGCTCCTCTGCTTTGTCCGCACCGCGAGCGAAGCGTTGGCAGACCGATCTGCGTGCTAGCATGGACTGGCGCCGGAGCGGTGCCTGCTGAACTCGCCGCGGGCAGGACACCAGGCACGCGGTGTGCAACGGGCCGTGCCCGAGCTGCTCCTGCGGAGGGAGGACGTGGCGGTCCCGCTGCTGACCCCGCGTGACGTTGGCCTCGGCCTGCTGTTCGACCTCGCCCCCGAGGCGCTCCTGGTGATCGAGCAGGATGCGGGGCAGGTCGCGCTCTGCAATCCGGCGGCCGAGCGCCTCCTTGGACGCCCAGCGCAGGAGCTCATTGGACTTCCGCTGGAGTCCCTGGTGCCCACGTCGCTGCACGCCCGGGCCCGGGCGGCGCTGGCGGCCGCTGAGCAGCCGGGCGCCTCCCATACCGTCGAGCTCGCCGTGCTCGCTCGCGATAGGCAACAGGGCTGGGTCGAGGCGACCCTCACCGCGTTGCCGTCGGTCGAGGGGCGCGGCAGGTACACGCTGCTCATGGCCCGGGAAGTGACGGGCCGCTCCCTGCCCGAATCCTTTCCCCGCTTTCGCCAGGAGTTCGCCACCATCCTTGATGGCGTGGCCGACGGTGTGATCGTGCTGGATGCCGGTCGCCAGCTCACCTACTGCAACGCTGCTGCTGCTCGCCTGCTCGGCTTTTCCTCGCCCGCCGAGGCGCTCGCCACCCCGCTGGCCGAGACGCTGACCCGGTTCGAGGTTCTGGACGAGCAGGGGCAGCCACTGCCGCGCGAGCAGTTCCCGGGGGTCCGGGCGCTGGGTGGTGAGGAGACCCCGGAGCGAATGATCCGCTGGCGCATTCGGGCCACGAGCGAGGAGCGCTGGTCGATCGTCAAGGCGCGGCCGATTCGCGACGCCACGGGGCGAGTGCTGGCGGCGATCAGCATGTTCGCCGACGTGACGCTTCAGCAACGGGCGGTCCGCTCCCAGCGTCTGGTGGCCGAGGCGTCGCGGACGTTCGCCGAGGCGGGGCTCGACGTGGAGGCGGCATTACAAGCGCTGGCGCGGGCGGTGGCCGAGGGGCCTGGCGATGGCTGCTCGATCCTGCTGCTCTCGGAGGATGGAGCCTGGCTGCGGCCAGTCGCGGTGGTGCATCCGAACCCGGCGATCACCGACTCCGTGCGTGCCGCGATGGCCGCGGCCCCGCAGCGGGCGGACGAGGGGTTGAGCGGCCGCGTGCTGCGCAGCGGCGAGCCCTTGTGGATCCCCGTCACCACCCCGGATGAGCTGGTCCGGCTGGTCAAGCCGGAGTATCGGGCGCACGTGGCCCGTTACGCGGCAGCCAGTCTTGTCGTCGTACCCCTGCGCGCGCACGGCCGCACCCTGGGCACGCTGGTGGCGACGCGCGACCAGCCCGGTCGCCCCTACGATCGCGAAGACCTGGCGCTCTTGCAGGAGCTGGCCGACCGGGCCGCGCTGGCGGTAGACAATGCGCGCCTGTACCGCGCGGAGCAGCGAGCGCGCACCGAGGAGGCGCTGGCGCGCACGGTGGCGGAGCGGGCCGCGGAGCGAATCGCCCGGCTCCAGGCGGTCACCGCATCGCTCTCGCAGGCGCTCACGACCGACCAGGTGGCCGCGGTCGTCATCGAGCAGGGGGTGGCGGCGCTGGGTGCGTACGCCGGGGCGGTGTTCCTGGTGGATGCCGAGGGCCAGTTCCTGGAACTGGCCCGGATCGCCGGGTATGAAGCTTCCCGGCTCGGCCCCTGGAGCCGCTTCCCGCTGGCTGCCGATGTCCCGTTGGCGGAAGCGGTGCGATCGGGTGAGGCGATCTGGTTGGAGGACGCCAGCGAGTACGCGTTGCGCTACCCGCAACTGGCCTCCACGCACGAGCCGAGAACACGAGCGCTCGCCTGTATTCCGCTGAGCACCGGAGGCCGAGCGCTCGGCGGGCTGGTGCTGAGCTTCGACGAGCGGCGCCCATTCCCACCCGAGGATCGGGCGCTGATCCTCGCCGTGGCTGGCCAGTGCGCCCAGGCGCTCGGGCGAGCGCGGGCGTTCGAGGCGGAGCGGCAAGCCCGCGAGGTGGCGGAAGCGGCCCAACGCCGACTGCGGTTTCTCGCCGAGGCAAGCCGGGTGCTGGGCTCGGCGCTGGAGTACGAAACGACGCTCCAGACGGTTGCCCGGCTGGCGCTGCCGGACCTGGCCGACTGGTGCGTGGTGGACCTCGAGCAGCCGGATGGGACGTTGCGCCGCGTGGCGGTGGCGCACTCGGGCGGCGCCGCTGGCCTGGAGGCCCTGGGCCGGGCGGCGCGGCAGCCCATCCATCGGGAGGATCCACACCCTCATGCCCAGGCACTCCGGACCGGCAGGTCAATGCTCGTGCCCGCGGTGTCCGAAAGCCTGCTGCGGGTGATGGCGCGCGACGAGGAGCATCTGGCGCTCCTGCAGCAGCTAGCCCTGGTCAGCGGCATAGTCGTGCCATTGGCGGCACGCGGGCGCACTTTCGGCGTCCTCTCCCTCGCCCGCGCGGCCCCGCATGCCCCCTATACCGAGGAAGATCTTGCCCTGGCCGAAGAGCTGGCCCGCCGGGCAGCAGTGGCGATCGACAACGCCACGCTGTACACGCAGGCGGAGCGGTCGGTTCAGGAGGCGCGGGCGCTGTATCGAGCGGCACTGGCGATCGGCGGCGAGCTGGAGCTCGAGGCGCGGCTGGAGCGCGTACTGGACGCGACGCTGGAGCTGCTAGAGGTGAGCCATGCCCATCTCGGGCTGGTGGACCCTGAGCGGCGGGAGGTGGTGATCGTGGCCGAGCGCGGACTGTCCAGCGCGGCGGTTGGCGGGCGCATCCCCCTCGGCGCCGGGCTCGCCGGCCGGGTCGTGGCGGACAACCGGCCGCTGCGGTCCGACGATCTCTGGGAAGACCCGCGCAACTGGAACGCCGACCTCGTGCACCAGGAAGGCGTCCGCGCCTGGCTCGGTGTGCCGCTCGCGGATGCCACGGGCGCGTTTGGCATGCTCGCGGCGCTCAGCACTGAGCAAGGCGTGTTCACGGACGCGCACGAGCGTCGGCTCCTGTCGATCGCGGCGCTCGCCTCCGCGGCCGTGCGCGAGGCGCGGCTGCGGCAGCAACTGGAGCAGGCGCTCCAGGCCCGCGACGAGTTCCTGTCCGTGGCTGCGCACGAGCTGAAGACGCCAGTGACGGGGATCAAGGGCTACGCCCAGCTCCTGCTGCGGGCGCACGGCCGCGAGGGCGAGGACCCGGGGCGGTTCGGCCGCCTGCTCCAGGCGCTCAACGAGGCGGCGGATCGGCTGGCCGGGCTCACCCAGGACCTGCTCGAAATCTCCCGCCTGCACCGCGGCCAGCTCGTGCTGCGCAAGGCACCGCTCGACCTCGGCGCACTGGTGGAGCGGGTTACCCGCCGCCACGCGGACCTACTGGGCCAGCCGGAGCAGCTCCTGGTGGACCTCGGGGACGGCCCCCATCCCGTTGAGGGGGACGCGGACCGGCTCGAACAGGTGCTCACCAATCTGCTGGAGAACGCCAGCAAGTACTCGCCCCGCGGCGCGGCCGTCCACGTCGCCCTGCGGTCGCATGAAGCCGGCGTGCTGCTGTCGGTACGCGACGAGGGAATCGGCCTTCCCACGGGGAGCGAGCAGGCCATCTTCGAACCGTTCGGCCGAGCGGCGAATGCCATCCAGAAGAACATCGCCGGCATCGGCCTGGGACTGCACATCTGCCGCAGCATCATCGAGCGCCACAGTGGGCGCATCTGGGCGGAGAGCCCGGGGGAAGGGCGCGGCACCACACTGTTCGTCTGGCTCCCGCGTGCCAGCGCCCCGAGCGGGTAGCTGCCCTGGGCACGGGAGCCGCGGGCCTTACCCCTCCATCGCCTGGCGGATCCAGTCCAACGCCTGCAAGCGGGCGAAGCCGTAGTGGTAGAAGTCGATCCAGGCGATCCCGAGCTCCCGCGCCAGCCGTACCTTGGCCGCCAGGTTCTCCGGGCGGTCCACGTCGGGCAGCATTGGCCGCATCGCCAGGCTGAGCGGCTTGTCGGCGGGCAGGACTCGCCGGTACGCCTCGACGTCGAAGCGCACCCGCTCCGGGGCGTGGGCGTACGCGATCGCTTCGATCCCAGGTGCCACCTGCGCCAGCGCCGGGACGTCGACGCCATCGTGCCAGGCGTACTCCAGTACCGGGCCGCCCTGGGGCCGCCCGGTCGCGTAGCCGCGCGCCGCGCCAGACATGTCGAACGCCTGGAGCCGGGTATCGGATCCCCGGGCGATCTCCTGCGCCACCTCGGCGGTGAGGCTCGTCACCACCTGCTCGCGGGCGCGCAGCAGCCCGGCCATCTCCCCGCCGGCCATCGCCGCTGCCTCCGCCCGGCTCAGCTCCGCCAGGTCGGTCTCTGCCGCCTGGTCCGCGAAGAACCGCTCGAGCTCCGCGCGCACCCAGCCTCGCAGCCGCTCCCCGTCCACTCCGGCCTCACGGGCGGCGCGCAGACAGAAGGCGCAGAAGCAGAGGCTCATCAGGAAGTGGACGCGTGCGTCGAACTTCAGGAAGTAGCGCTCGTGGTGGTCGCCGTGCGCCAGCCCGTGGTAGGACAACGACTCGGAGAGGATGCAGCGCGCCCCACGCCGGGCCAGGTCGCGCGAGAGCGCCCGGGCGAACGCGCGCACGGCCGGATTGGCGGGACAGAGATTCGATAGGTAGCGGTCGCCGAAGGCGTTCTCCTGGCAGAGGTCCGGGTGCAGATGCCCGAGCCGTGAGTTGTGCAGGTACACCGTCCAGGCGTGGACCACCATGCCGCGCCGCTCGCAAGCAGCGACCAGCTCCGCCAGCACGTCGCGCTCCTCGGCCAGCCGGCTGGCGACCGGCTGCAGTGGAGTGTCCGTGTACTCGGCCGGGTTCGGGCGGAAGAAGGTCGTCCCGCCTTCCAGGTAGATCACCTTGCGCCGCGGGTTATGCGGGAAGACGTCGCGGGCGTGGTGATAGGCGACGGCCAGGCTTACTCCAGACAGGCCGCCGCGGCGCTGCAGGTTGTCCAGAACCGTCTCCAGCCCCTCATCCACCAGGTCGGTAGCGAAGACGAACATCGTCCCGTACATCGCGCGGTCCCCCGGATCGACGGCTCGCCCTGGACGGCGGCAGTGGGACTCTAGCAACCGCGCCCGGGCCCGTCAACGGCGGCGCCGCGGGCTAGCCCGGCATGCCCTCCAGGTACGCGCCCGATTGCTCGACGCTGTCCGGCAGCTCGGGCGCGAACTGGCGCAGGTGCTCAGCCAGCGCCGCCCGTTCCGCGGGATCGACCGCGTAGAACGCTACGACGCTGCCGCCCTCGACCACGTTGTCGCGGATCCGCCACTGCCCCACCCGGGTCCACTCGGGCGGGAGGAGGCTCGCGCCGTCGCGCGTAAACCACTGGTCGTACAGCAGCGCCACCTGGACGCCGCGCATCTGGCTGGCGGCGCGGATCGTCTCCGCGTTCAGGCGGTCTTCGCGGCGGAGCTGCGCCACCTCCAGGCTGCCGAGCCCCACCAGGTCCAGGCAGCGCACGTCGGCCAGGTAGTCGATCAGCCCGATGTCGTTGGCCGCGATGGCACGGCCGGCGTAGAAGCGCTGGATGAAGCGGGCCATCTGGTACTGCTGCTCGAAGATGTTGTGCGCCGCGATGGGCGTCTCCCAGAGGGCGACGGTAGCGCGGAGGGGAAGGATCAGCACCGCGAAGCCGAGAATGACTGCCGGCGCCACGCGCAGAGGGCGCCGGCGATCCCGGCTGGGGCCTGGCTCGTTGGCTCCGCGCCCGGCCAGCCGCAGGAAGCGGCTGAGCAGCACCAGCCCCAGCGCCACCAGGTAGGCCTCGTAGCGGAAGAACCAGCCGACGGCGGCGAAGTCCAGGTGCAGCAGCGTGATCGCCACGAAGAGCCAGAGCGCTCGCCGGCCCTCGGCTGGGAGAGGCGCCAGACCAACCCGTGGCCCGGCCTGGGCGAGCAGCGCCAGCGCGAGCAGGATCACCAGGTGGGGACTGGCGAGCAGGTTCTGCAGCGCCGGCAGTCCGGCCAGCAGGCGGAGCGCCTGTGCCAGGGAGAGCTGGCTGGCGCTGCCCTTGAGCAGCACCGAGTTCGGGAGCAGGTACCAGCCGTGCGACCAGGAGATCAGCCCATAGACGACAACGGGCAGCAGCGCCAGGATGCCCAGCGCCACGGCCTGGCGGACCCTGCGCTGCCCGAGCAGCAGCAGGCAGACCGGCAGCGCCACGAACAGGCCCTCGTAGCGGGTGAGCGTGAGCAGTGGGGCGAGCAGCAGCGCGAGCCAGCGCGCCCGGGCATCCGCGCGGTCCGCCATGGTGCGCAGTGCCTGGTCGACGAACACCAGCACCACCAGGATCTGGAGCACGTGCTCCATCCCGGAGAACACGAGCGGCGGGATCGGGGCCAGCACCAGCACCGCCGCCAGGGTCAGGAACGTGTGCCAGGGCGGCAGGCCGCGCGCGGTCTGCGCCTGGTGCAGCCAGAGGAGTAGGAGCGTGGAGAGGCCGAGGTTCAGCAGCAGCGGGCCGGCGGTGTTCGGTCCGAACAGCGCCATGCTGCCGGCGAGGAGCGCGGTCCAGAGCGGCGACGAGGACGAGGAGCTGAACTCGTAGGGGGTGGCGCCCCAGACGCCGTTCAGCGCCAGGTGCTTGGCGATCGCCAGGTGGATGTACGCGTCGTCCAGTCCGTAGATGAGATGCCCGCCCGTCTGGGCGAGAGCGGCGCGAAGCAGCAGCCCCGCCAGCGCCAGGTGCAGTCCGAGCGCGGCGAGCAGCGGCCAGGCGCGCGTGGCCGGGCTCGCGGCCGCGAGGCGGGCCGGGCTCGAGGTCGTGGACAGGCTCATCGGGGTTTCCGCCGCGGCATCTTTGGCTGGCAGGGTACGCGACAAATGAACGTGCTGAAAAGGGTATGCTGCCCCGCCGGCCGGGGATCGTGACGTGATGCAGGCGAAGAGAGTCCCAATGGCGACCGGCGGGCGGTACCCCCGGCCCGTGGACGTGGCGCTGGCGATCAGCGCCGGGCTTGGCTTCGCGGCACTCTGGCTGGCCACGCCACTCCTGGCACCGCACGTGGACTTCCACATCAATTTCCTCGGCGCCGCCGCGCTCCGCGCCGGGCTGAACCCGTACGACTTCCACTCGCTGCGGGCAATGGCCACGGCGATGGGGGAGACGCTGGACGCCACCCGCTACAGCGGGGCGTTCGAGCGGTACATCCAGCCCCCGTTCTCAGCGCTGCTCATCGCGCCGCTCGTGCCGCTCGGCGACGAAGCCGGCTTCGCCATCTACTACGCGGTGAACCTGGCGCTGACGCTGGTGGCGCTCGGACTCGGGCTGGCGCTGGCCGGCTGGAGCGGCGCCGCCTGGCGCTGGCTGGCCGGGTGCGTGTTCGCCTGGCCGGCAATCTTCTCGCTTGCGCTGGGGCAGGTGGACGGCTTCATCTGCGCCGCGCTGGCGCTGAGCGCCTGGGCGCTCACCCGCCGCCCACACGGCGAAGCGCTGCTGGCCGGGCTACCGCTCGGGGTGGCGGCGGGAATCAAGCCGGTCCCGGCGGTGTTCCTGCTGTACCTGCTGGCCACCCGCCGCCTCCGGGCGTTCGCCTGGGGGCTGGCCGGCGGGCTCCTGGCGCTACTGCTCCCGGCGCTGCTGTTCGGGCCGCACACCACCACGCTGGCGTTCCTGCAGGCGTTGCCGACGCTGGCCGGAGGCTCGGGGCGGGCCGAGAGCATCTCGGTGCCCGGGCTGATCGCCCGCCTGTACATTGGCCCGAGCGGACTGGACGCGCTCGACGCGGTATCGCTCCCACCGGCACTGGCGGCGCTGTCAGCGCTCTCCTCGCTGGGCCTGCTCGCCTGGGCGCTCTGGCGCGCCCGCCAGGAGACTCCCACGCACGCCTACCTGGTGCTGGCGGGCGCCACGGTGCTGGCCTCCACGGTTGCCTGGGAGCACTACGCAACCTGGCTGCTGCCATTTCTGATCCCCTGGCTGGCCGGCTCGTCATCGCAACGTCCCCGCTCCGTGTATGTGCTGGCGCTCGCCGGGGTGCTGCTGGCTTACGCCCCGCTCACCACGCTGTATGTGTTGGGGCTAGCCTCGCCGCTGGTGCCGTTCCGCCAGGCGGGGCTGGTGCTCCTGCTCCTGGCGGCCCGGTGGGCACATCGTGACGAACGCCGCCAGGCTTGGGGCCGGCTCACCCAATAGGAAGACTACCTGAGGCGGGGAGACTGGCGCCGCGCCCGGCGATATGGCACCCTGGCCGGCGCGGCCCGTGGCGGCGAAGCGGCGCCGCGATCCTGCTGGAAAGGGAGCGTGGGCCTGGCATGGCGCGCATCGCGGTAATCGGACCCGGGGCGCTGGGCTGTCTATTCGCCGGCGTGCTTGCCGCGGCCGGCCACGACGTCGGGCTGGTGTGCCGCCGGGCCGAGCTGGCGGAGCAACTGGCCTGGGAGGGTGTGGCGGTCGAACGGGAGGGCGTGGTCCGGCGGGCGCGGGTGTGGACCTGCCTGGCCGGGCAGGCAGTTGCACCGGTCGAGGTCGTGCTGGTGCTGGTCAAAAGCTTCGACACCGAAAGCGCGGCGCACGCGGCCGCGCCGCTGCTCGGGCCGGATAGCGTCGTCGTGACGCTGCAGAACGGGCTCGGCAACGCGGAGCGCCTGGCCGGGGTGCTGGGCACCGGCCGGGTACTGGCGGGGGTGACCTCGCAGGGCGCAACGCTGCTGAGCCCCGGCCACGTCCGCCATGCCGGGTTCGGCCCCAGCTACGTCACCGAGATGGAAGGCGGCGATGGCCCCCGGGCCCGCCGCCTGGCGCAGCTCCTCAGCGCCGCCGGGCTCCCCACCGAGTCCGCTGCGGACCTGTCGGCGCTCGTCTGGGGCAAGCTCGTAACCAACGTAGCGATCAACCCGCTGACCGCGCTGACCGGGCTCCGCAACGGGCAGCTCCTCGATAGCCCGCACACCGCCAGCCTGGTGGACGAGCTGGCGCGCGAGGCAGCGACGGTGGCACAGGCACTGGGGGTGCGGCTCCCGTTCGACGACGCGGCTGCCTACGCCCGGCGCACCGCGGAGCTCACCCGGGCCAACCGCTCTTCGATGCTGCAGGACGTCGAGCGCCAGCGGCGGACAGAGATCGACGCGATCAGCGGCGTGGTGGTGGAGCTGGCCGAGCGGCTGGGGGTGCCGGTTCCGGCCAACCAGGTGGTGTACCGGCTCGTCAAGGGCGTCGAGAGTCGCTACTTCGGGCCGAGCGCGGGATAAGCGGCAGCGCCAGAGGATGCGTCGCGTGGCTGTGGCAGAAGGGCTTGACAGGAGTCGCGGGGCGAACCTATACTGCGGCCCAAGCTGGCTGAGAAGGCTCGGCAGCGTGAGTGGGCGCATGCTCGGCTCGGCGAACTGGTACTACTACTTTAGATGCGGCATGAAGGAGCTGCGGTAGCGCAGCCTCCCGCTCCTTCATGCCGCGGAAACCAGAAGGGAAACCTTCTGGTTTTTCTTTTGTCCTTCACGCGGCTGCCCTAATCTCCGACAGACAGAGGAGCGCCTCCATGATCATCGTAATGAAGAGTTCGGCCGTACCGGCGCAGATCGAGGCGGTCGTCGAACGCCTGGCTCGCGTCGGCCTCAAGGCTCACCTCTCGGGCGGAGAGGAGCGGACTGTGATCGGGGTCATCGGGACGCACTTCCCAGAGGACCTGCGGGACCAGATCGACGTCATGCCGGGGGTGGAATCCGTGACGCGCATCACGCGGCCGTACAAGATGGCGAGTCGGGAGTGGAAGAACAGCGACTCCGAGATCCGGGTCGACGGCTTCTCCGTCGGCGGCTCCAGCTTCGTCGTGATGGCCGGCCCGTGCTCGGTTGAGAGCAGGGAGCAGTTGTTCGCCACGGCGCGTGGAGTGCGCTCCAGCGGCGCCAGCGTCCTGCGCGGCGGGGCATTCAAGCCGCGTACGTCGCCCTACGCGTTCCAGGGGCTGGGTCGGCAGGGGCTGGAGCTCCTGGCGGCGGCGCGGGCGGAGACGGGGATGCCGGTGGTCACCGAGGTGCTGGAGCCTGGCGAGGTCTCGCTGGTGGCGGAGTACGCCGACATTCTGCAGATCGGCGCCCGCAACATGCAGAACTTCCCGCTGCTCAAGGAGGTGGGCCGCACCGATAAGCCGGTGCTGCTCAAGCGCGGGCTATCGGCCACCATCGAGGAATGGCTGATGGCGGCGGAGTATATCATGGCCGGCGGCAACTTCCGGGTGATCCTGTGTGAGCGGGGCATCCGCACGTTCGAGACGGCGGTCCGCAATACGCTCGACATCTCGGCGGTGCCCGTGCTACGGGAGCTGACCCACCTGCCGGTCATCATCGACCCCAGCCACGCTGCCGGCAAGCGCAAGCTGGTGAAGCCGCTGGCGCTGGCGGCGGCGGCGGTGGGCGCCGACGGGCTGCTGGTCGAGGTCCATCCGGAGCCGGAGAAGGCGCTGTCGGATGGGCCGCAGTCGCTGACGCTGGATGGCTTCGCGGATCTGATGCAGTCGCTGCGGCCGATTCTGGACGCGGTCGGACGGAAGCTGCCGACCACCCCCGAGCTGGTCACGGCGTGACCACCCGCGCCCCAGCCCCCGGCCGCGCCGTGCGCGTCGGCCGCCCGGCCGCACTCCACGGCACACTGGCAGTGCCCGGCGACAAGTCGCTGTCGCACCGGGCGCTGCTGTTCAACGCGCTCGCCTCCGGCGAGGCCCGCGTCACGGGTCTGGGCCTTGGGGAGGACGTGCGCTCCACCCGCCGCTGCCTGGAAGCGCTCGGCGTCGCGTTTCTGGACGAGCCAGACGGCAGTGTGGTGGTGCGAGGGCGTGGCGCCAGTGGCCTGGACGAGCCCGAAGGGGTGCTGGACTGCGGCAACTCCGGGACAACCATGCGGCTGCTGCTCGGTATCCTGGCCGGACAAGAGGGGCGGTTCGCGGTGCTGGATGGCGACGCCTCACTGCGCCGCCGGCCGATGGCACGGGTGCTGGAGCCGCTGGGGCAGATGGGCGCGCTCGGGCTGGGTCGCCAAGGCGGGACGCTTGCTCCGCTCGCGATCCGGGGGGCGCGGCTGCGAGCGATCGAGCATCGCTCGCCGGTGGCGAGCGCGCAGCTCAAGTCGGCGCTGCTGCTGGCTGGCGTGCAGGCGGAGGGTGTGACAACGGTGATCGAGCCGAGCCGTTCGCGCGACCACACCGAGCGGATGCTGGCGGCGATGGGCGCTGCTATCCAGATCGACGGCGCCGCGGTGGCGGTGCGCGGCCCGGTCTCGGACCTGCGCCCACTCTCCTTCCACGTTCCCGGTGACTTCTCCTCGGCCGCGTTCTGGCTGGTGCTGGCCTGCTGCCATCCCCAGTCGCGCGTCACGCTGCGCGGGGTTGGGGTAAACCCGACGCGGACCGGGCTGCTGGACGTGCTGCGCGAGATGGGAGCGCGGATCGCGCTGGAGCACGAGCGGCTGGAGGGGGGCGAGCCGGTGGCGGACCTGGTGGTCGAGTCGTCACCCCTGCGGGCGGTCTCCGTCGGCGGTGCGATCATCCCGCGCCTGATCGACGAGATCCCGGTGCTGGCGGTGGCAGCGGCGTTCGCGGCGGGCGAGACACGCATTCGGGACGCGGAGGAGCTGCGGATCAAGGAGTCCGACCGGCTGGCGACGACGGCGCGAGAGCTGGCGCGGCTGGGCGTGGACGTCACGGAGGAGCGGGACGGACTGACGATCCGTGGCGGCCGGCCGCTCCACTGCGCGGCGGTCGAGAGCCACGGCGACCACCGGCTGGCGATGGCGGCCGCGGTTGCCGCGGCGGCCGGGGCCGGAGCGACAATAGAGGGTGCGAGCGCCGCGTCGGTGTCGTACCCCTCCTTCTGGGACGACCTGCGCGAACTGGGCGCTGAGGTCGTTCTGGAGTGAGCACCCGCCAGGTTTACCTGCTCGGCCATCCGGTCCGCCATTCCGTCTCCCCGGCGATGCACGCCGCCGCCTTCCGGGAGCTGGGGATCGACGCCCGCTACGACCTGCGTGACGTCCCGCTGGACGACCTGGGGCTAGCGATCGCCCGGCTGCGTGAGCCGAACGTGCTCGGCGCCAACATCACCGTCCCGCACAAGCAGGCGGCGATGCCATACCTGGATGAGATCGCCGAGGCCGCGGCAGAGATCGGCGCGGTGAACACAATCTGCAACCGGCAGGGGCGGCTGGTGGGCTACAACACCGATGCACCCGGCTTCCTGGCGGCGCTGGCCGAAGCGGGCTTCGATCCGCGCGGGGCGACTGTCGCCCTGCTGGGGGCCGGCGGCGCAGCCCGCGCCGTGGCCCATGCGCTGGCCGAGGCCGACGCGGCCGAGCTGTTCATCCTCAACCGCACCTCGGATCGGGCTGTCTCGCTGGCGCAGGCGCTGGTAGCGCGCTTCGGGGCCCGCGCCTACTGGGGGCTGCCGGCCACCCGGCAGCAGCTCGAAGAGTGGGTTCCTCGTTGCGCCCTGGTGGTGAACTGCACCACGTTGGGGATGCACGAGCCCGTCTCGCCGCTGCCCAGTTCGGCGCTCCGGCCGGGGATGCTGGTGGTCGACATCATCTACAATCCGCCCCGCACCCGCCTGCTGGCCGAGGCCGAGGCGGCCGGGGCGCGGACGCAGAACGGGCTCCCGATGCTGGTGCACCAGGCGGCGGCCGCGTTCGCACTCTGGACCGGCCAGCCGGCGCCGGTCGAGACAATGCGCGCCGCGGCGCAGGCTGCGCTGGCGCAGGGAGTGTAGGGACTGAGGTGCTCAACTATCTGCGCCTGCTGACCGCTGGCGAGTCCCATGGACCGCAGCTCACCATCATTCTGCAGAACTTTCCGTCCGGCCTGGAGCTGCTGGAAGAGCAGTTGAACGCGGACCTCGCCCGGCGGCAGCGTGGCTATGGGCGGGGCGGGCGGCAGAAGATCGAGCGGGACCGGGTCCAGATCGTGGGCGGGGTGCGGCACGGCAAGACGCTCGGCGGGCCGATTGCGCTGGTGATCCCCAATCTCGACTGGCCGAACTGGGCCGGCACGATGGACGTTGGCCCGGTGGGGGAGGAGGTCCCGAAGGTCACCCGGCTGCGTCCCGGCCACGCCGACCTGGCCGGGGCGGTGAAGCATGGTCTGGACGATGTCCGCAATGTGCTGGAGCGGGCCAGCGCCCGCGAGACCGCGGCTCGGGTCGCGGCCGGCGGGGTGGCCAAAGCATTTCTGGCCGCGTTCGGGGTAGAGATCCGCAGCCACGTGCGCCAGATCGAAGCGATCCAGGCGGCCTCGCCGGAGATCATCCGGCTGGATCCGGCCGGCTCGCGAAACCCGGAGATCGCCGCCTTCTGGGAGATGGTCGAGCAGTCGGAGGTGCGCTGCGCCGACCAGGAGGCCGAGGCGCGGATGATCGAGACGATCCAGCGCGCCCGCACCGCTGGCGACACGGTGGGCGGCGTGTTCGAGGTGATCGCCTATGGATTGCCGATCGGGCTCGGCAGCCATACTCAGTGGGACGAGAAGCTGGATGCCCGTTTGTGCGGAGCTATCGGCAGTATCCAGTCGGTGAAGGGTGTGGAGATCGGTGATGCCTTCGCCGCCGCGGCGCGTCGTGGCTCGACCGTGCATGATCCGATCACTTACGATGCGGAACGCGGCTGGTATCGCCCGACCAATACCGCCGGGGGGTTGGAGGGCGGGGTGAGCAACGGCGCGCCGCTGGTGGTGCGCGGCGCGGCCAAGCCGATCTCCACGTTGATCCATCCGCTGCCCTCGGTGGACCTGGTGACGAAGGAGCCACAGCCGGCGCACGTGGAGCGCAGCGACGTGTGCGTGCTGCCGGCGGCAGGGGTCGTCGGCGAGGCGATGGTCGCCCTCGTGCTGGCCGACGCCTTCCGGCAGAAGTTCGGTGGCGATAGCATGGACGAGGCGCGGCGGAACTACGAGAGCTTCGTCGCCACCTACCGCCCTGCCCCTCGACTGTGAACGCCGTCGAGACCAGCATGTCGGCGCCGAACCGCGTGCGAAACATCGTCCTGATCGGCTTCAGTGGGACCGGCAAGTCCGTGGTGGCTCGGCGGCTCGCCCGGCGGCTTGGCTGGCGGCACGTCGACCTGGACAGCGAGATCGTCCGCCGCGAAGGTCGGCCGATCCACGCCATCTTCGCGACCTCCGGCGAAGCCGCGTTCCGAGCGCTCGAGCAGCGGGAGGTGGAGCGTGCCTGCGGGCGCAGCCACCAGGTGATCGCCACCGGCGGCGGCGCGGTGATCAACCCACGCAGCCGCGAGGTGCTGCGGCGCGACAACCTGGTTATCCTGCTCGATGCGGCGCCGGAGACGATCCACCAGCGGCTCTCCCAGTCGCGCCGGGGCGAGCGGCGGCCGCTGCTGGAGGCAGCCGACCCGCTGGTGCGTATCCGGGCGCTGAAGGCCGAGCGCGAGGCGATCTACCGCCTGGCGGCGCACGAGGTGGTACGGACCGACGAGCTGAGCCCGGACGAGGTTGTCGAGCACCTGGAGGCGCTCGTCCGGCGCTACGGCCGGCTGGGCGCGCCCGCGGGCACGCCACTGGCCAGGCGCTTCGCTGCCGGCGCGGCGGAATACCTGTCCGTGGTCGGTCCGGGCGTGCTGGATCAGCTCGGACGCTACCTGGACGAGGTCCGGCTCGGCAGGCGGGTGCACGTCATCACCGATGAGGTCGTCGCCCGTGTCCACGGTGAGCGGCTGCTGGAGGTGCTACGGCGGGCGGGCCGGGCGGCGGCGCTGCTGGCGCTTCCGACCGGCGAGGCCGCCAAGACGCTGGACTCCGCCGCGCGCGCCTACGACTGGCTGATCGAGCAGCGGGCCGAGCGGGGTGATGCCATCGTGGCGCTCGGGGGAGGAGTCGTTGGAGACGTCGGCGGCTTCGTCGCCGCCACCTATCTGCGTGGCGTACCGCTGGTCCAGGTGCCGACGACGTTGCTGGCGATGGTCGATTCCAGCATCGGCGGCAAGGTGGGAATCAACCACCGTCTGGGCAAGAACCTGATCGGCGCGTTCTACCAGCCCCGACTGATCGTCGCGGATACCACATTCCTGCAGACCTTGCCGTGCCGCGAGCTCACCGCCGGCTGGGCGGAGGTGGTCAAGATGGGGCTCATCCTCGACGCGGCGCTATTTGCTCAGCTCGAGGCGAATCCCGCCGGCCTGCTGGGGCTGGAGCCGGCCCTGGTGGCGCAGGCGATCGCTCGCAGCGTCGAGCTGAAAGCCCTGATCGTCGCCGAGGACGAACGCGAGACCGGGCAGCGAATGCTGCTGAACTACGGCCACACGATCGGGCACGCCCTCGAAGCGGCGACCGGGTACGAGCGGTTGCTCCACGGGGAAGCGGTGGCGATCGGGATGTCCGCCGCGGCGCGGATCGCGGTCGAGCTCGGCCTGCTTGCCAGACACGATGCCGAGCGGCAGGACGCCCTGTTGCAGCGGCTGGGGCTGCCGCTCACCGCTAGTGGGCTGGATCCAGCGGCGCTGTGGGAGCCGCTGCGACGGGATAAGAAGGCGCGGCAGGCGCGGCTGCGCTGGGTGCTGCTGGAGCGCATCGGCCACGCGGTGGTCCGCGACGACGTGCCGGAGGCGCTAGTCGAGATGGCGCTGCGGATGGCTGTGGGCGCCGAGCAGTGACCCATTGGGCCGCGGCGCGGCCGTGACTGTGACGCGGCTCTGCCGGGCGAGCCGGCCTGGTCCCCCGCTGTCCCGCTATAATCGCCGAGCCCTTCCTGGTTGGAGCTCGTGTTGGACCAGTTCGAGCCCGGCTCGGAGCCGGAGGACCTCGCTCCTGCCACGCCCGCCCCAGCGCTGCCCATGGTCTGGCTCTCGCTGATCCTGGGGCTGTTCACCCTCGGCGGCGTCCTGTTCGGACTCGTCTTCCTGCGCAACCTCCAGGTCCTGATCGCCCGGCCGGTCGCGGTGGGGGAAACACTCCAGGCAGCGCCCGCGCCACAGCCCTCGATCACGAAGTCGATCAGCAGTCTTCCCCAGGAGATCACCTCCCGAGTGCGCGCCAGCGCGCCGCAGCTCCCCAGCGTTCCCAGCTTGCCCAGCCTGGACCTCAACCCACTGCCGGCCTGGAGCGGCACCGAGCGGGTCAACATCCTGCTGCTGGGGATCGACAAGCGCCCGGACGAGCCAGTCGAAGGGACGCGGACTGACACGATCATCGTCGTGAGCCTCGATCCGGTGCAGCACTCGGCGGTGATGCTGTCGTTCCCGCGCGATCTCTGGGTATCCATCCCGGGCTACGGGCAGCAGCGGATCAACGTTGCCCACGCCGTCGGTGGCCCGGAGCTGACGGTGAAGACCCTGGAGGCGAACTTCGGGCTGCACATCGACTACTGGGCCCGAATCGATTTCGACGGCTTCCGCAAGATCGTGGATACCCTCGGCGGAGTGGTCGTCGACGTTGAACGGCCGATTAAGGACGACGAGTATCCCACCGAGGACTACGGCTACAAGCGCATCTACATCCCCGCCGGCCCGCAGCTCATGGACGGCCAGACAGCACTGGAGTATGCGCGGTCGCGGCACAGCGAGAACGACTTCGGGCGGGCGCATCGCCAGCAACGGGTGCTGCTGGCGATGCGCGATCGGGCCATGACGTTGCACATGCTGCCCAGGGTGCCGGCGCTGGTGAGCCAGGCGCAATCCACCGTGGCCACGGACCTGAGCACCAGCCAGATCATCGGCCTGGCCCGTCTGGCGCAGGACCTGGATCCGAGCAAAGTCAGCTCGGTAGTGTTTGACGTCCGCTACGCCGACCCATTCATCGGACCGGATGGGGCCAACCTGCTCGCGCCCAATCGCGCCGCGATCGAGCGGGTGCTGGCGCGTGTCCAGGCAGGGCAGGAGCCCGAGCCGCCTCGGCTGGAGGTACTCAACGGCTCGACTGTTCAGGGGCTCGCCGCCCGCACCGCCGATGCGCTCCGCCGAGACTATGAGATCGCTCGCGTCGCCCCGGCCGACCGCACCGACTACCAGCAGACGGAGATCGTGGTGCTCGGGTCCCGCCACAGCAGCGGGGTTTTGCTGGCCCAGCGGCTCGGGCTGCCGGCCAGCGCGGTCCGCGACGAGCCGACACCGGACGCCGACGCGGACCTGCGGCTGATCGTGGCCGGCGGCTTCACGCTCCCCGGGGCACGGTAAGGCAGATCGTGCCCTGCTCGGCGATGCCCGGCGACACGCGGCGGCTGCTCCGAGCGAGCGGAAGCCTATGCCCGCGGGCCACCGGGCGCGGCACGCAGGCGTCGGTTCACCCGATACAAGTGTGTGTCGTGGAAGCTATCCGTCTCCCGCTCGTAGCGGGTGCGGGCGTCGCGGAACAGTGTCCCGTCCCGCACCGCCTGGTCGAGGAGCGCCCGTAGCGCCGTAGCATCGAGGTCGGGCGCCCGGCGGGCAGCAGCCGCGGCGATCATCTCCTCGGTTACATACGGAGCAGCGTCCTCGAGTACCCGGATGAGGCGGACCAGCCAGGCGTAGCCTGCCTTCTGGCCCGTGTTCCTCATCGCGGCCTCCTCGCCGGGCTACGTGAGGAGACGCAGCGCCGCGATGACGAGCACCAACTCCGCGGCGGCGCTGCCGAACCAGAGCAGCCGTGCCAGGGCCCGATCGGAGCGAGCCAGACCGAGTCCCACCAGCGTGCTGCCGAGCCAGCCAGCCAGGCCCAGCAGCGGCAAGCGGGCCAGGTTGGCGCGCGGGCCTGTGACGTCGGGAGTGCCGTCCGCGGCGAAGTGCAGCGCGGTCTCCGCCGGCAGGCTGGCGATCCGCAGCATGTAGAGGCCCAGGACTGCCAGCGCCAGCGCCAGGCTGATCCCGAGTAGCAGCAGGCTGGCGGGGTCCATGAGCGTCGCGGCGACTCGGCGCAGCATCCCCTGGCGGGGTGTTGGCAGCGTCGACGTCGCTTGTTCGATCCGGCGGATCAGCTCCTGCCGAAACGCCGGGCCATCGTCCGGGGAGATGGCGTAGATGCGCTGGTCGAGAACGATCAGCGTCAGCGCCGCCGGATCCTCGGTCGTGGCGAAGAACGAAACCGGCATCCCGTTCTGGACCTTGAAGCCGACGACGTAGCCGGGCCAGGTCAAGCCGCGAACGCCCCGCACCGGGCCGATGCGCTGGCCCGAGTAGATGCCGTCAACCCGTTCCAGTGGGATGATATCGTCGCCGCCGAGCCAGCGGATCACCAGCGCGTTCGGGGTGAGCGTATAGCGGAGCGTGGAGAAGCCATAGGTCCAGAGCGCAAAGATGGCCCAGGCGGCCAGTGCCACAATGGCGACCACGAGCTCGACGAACGCGAATGGCCCTGGCTCGCTGGTCAGCCCCAGCGCCAGCGCCAGGCAGGCCAGGACGGCCGCGGCGCTGGCCAGGGCAATGCCGACACGTCCACCAGACGAAGGTCGCGGCCGCCACACCACGGTGCGGCGCAGCGCGGCGGTCTCGGTCGTGATCGGCCTCCGGGAGGGTGGGGAAGTTGTGGGATTATGAGGAGCCGCCGGCTGGTGACGCAAGCGACCGCGGGAGCGGGCAGTCCGACCGGGAATTCAGTAGACTGCGGCGTGCGCGTCGCTCTCAACGCCCAGTTGCTTTCCTTCAGCCGCAGCTATCGCCGCGGCGGGATCAGTCGGGTGATCTACCACCTGCTGGCGGAGCTCCGCTGCCTGGCCGGGCCGGATCGCTTCGACGTGTTCGTCCCCATGCTGCCCCCCGGCGATGACCTGGCGCCCACGCCCGCCTTCGCGCTCCACCCGAGCCGGCTGCCCACCGAGCGTCCTCTGGCACGGATTATCTGGGAGCAGACGCTGCAGCCGCTGGAGCTGCGCCGGTTGCGCGCCGACCTGCACCACTCCTTGAGCTATGCGTTGCCGCTCGCCTGGCGCGGGCCCGCGCTGCTCACCATCTATGACCTGTCGTTTCTGCGCTTCCCGGAGCTGTTCAACCGCGGCAACCGGCTCTACAAGACGCTGCTGACCCGGCTGAGCGCCCGGCGCGCCAGCCGGGTGGTCACCATCTCGGAGCACGGTAAGGCGGAGGTCGTGCGCCTGCTGAACGTTCCAGCCGACCGGGTGAGCGTCGCCTATCCGGGCGTGGATCCCGCGTTCCGGCCGCTGCCCAGACAGCAGGTCGAGGCGTTCCGCGAGCGCCTGGGGCTGCCGGCCCGCTTCATCCTCTTCCTCGGGACGCTGGAGCCACGCAAGAACGCGCTCGGCCTGGTGCGGGCCTACGCGGCACTGCGGCGGGGCTGGGACCTGCCGCAGCGGCTGGTGATCGCGGGTGGGACGGGCTGGCAGACCAGCCCGCTGTTCGGCCTGGTCGAGCAGCTCGGCCTTCGTGACGAGATTGTATTCCCGGGCTACGTGGACCCGGCCGAACAGGCACTCTGGTACAATGCGGCCGACGTCTTCGTCTACCCGAGTCTGTACGAAGGATTCGGCCTGCCGCCGCTGGAAGCCATGGCGTGTGGCGTACCGGTAATCACGTCGGACCGCGCCTCGCTGCCAGAGGTGGTCGGGACAGCGGGGCTGCTGGCGAACCCCGAGGACCCGCAGGCGATGGCCCACGCCATCGCCGCGGTTCTGACCGATCCCGACCGCCACGCGAGCATGAGCCAGCTGGGCCAGGAGCGGGCCCGCCGCTTCACCTGGGGGCGGATGGCCCGGGAAATGCTTCACCTCTATCGCTCACTCACGCCGGCTGCCCAGGCACGATGAGGGAAGTGGCGGTATTCGATACGTGGATGTCGATCCGGTGAGCGGCTCCCTGGTCGTCTCCGAGCCCCGACCCCGTCCTGAGGCGCCCCTGGAGACCGGGCTGGTCCGACGGAGTCGCCGCAGTCGCGCCCTGACCTGGGCGACCTACCTGGCGCTGCTCGTCACCGACGTGGTCGCCATCGCCACCGCGTTCTACTGTGCCTGGTATCTCCGTTATCAGGCCCAGTGGGGTGGCGACGTCGATCCGGTCAACTACGTCCCGTTCCGCACCTACGTTCCGCTCCAGGCGCTGCTGGTCGTCTCGCTCGTCACCATCTTCCACCTCAAAGGGCTGTACCGCCTGCCCCGTGTCGAGCCGGGTGTCTCCGAGCTGTCCGCGATCCTCGCCTGGAGCGGCGTCGCAGTGATGCTCGTCTTCGCCTTTACCGTCGGCAGCCGCTACCCGGCAGAGTCCCGATTGACGTTCATCTTTGCCTGGCCGCTGACGACGCTCTGTGTCATGCTCGGCCGGCAGGCGTTCATCCTGTTCCTCGGCTGGCTGCATCGTCGGGGGATTGGCAACGAGCGCGTCCTCGTCGTTGGAGAGAGCAGCCTGGCGCGGATGATCCTGCAAAGCCTGGTCAACCAGCCGCACCTCGGCTACTCGGTGGTCGGCTATCTCGGCGATCGGCCCGGCTCCGCGTTCGGGCGCTTCTTGTGCCTGGGCCGCCCGGACGAGATTGCCCGGGTGGTCAGCGAGCACGGCGTGGATCAGGTGATCGTCGCGCTGCCCTCCGCCTCGCACGAACGGGTGATGCAGATCGTGGAGCACTGCCGCCGCGATGGGCTCACCTTCAAGGTCGTCCCTGACCTGTACCAGATGAGCATCGGCAAGATCGACGTCAATACCGTTGTCGGCATCCCGCTCCTCGGCCTGCGCGCGGAGGGGATTCGCGGCACGGACCTGCTGCTCAAGCGTGCCCTGGACGTGACGCTCTCTGCCCTGCTGCTGCTGGTGTTCGCGATCCCGATGGCGCTCATGGCCCTGGCGATCAAGCTCGATTCGCCCGGGCCGATCATCTTCCGCCAGAAGCGCGTCGGCAAGGGCGGAGCGCTGTTCGAGGTGTACAAGTTCCGCTCGATGCGCCACAACGCCGACAAGGAGCTGCAGCACCTGCTCCGCTACAACGAAGCGGACGGACCGCTGTTCAAGATGAAGACAGACCCGCGGGTGACGCGCGTCGGCCGCTGGCTGCGCCGGCTGAGCCTGGATGAACTGCCGCAGCTCGTCAACGTGCTCAAGGGGGAGATGAGCCTGGTCGGCCCGCGCCCGCCCATCCCGGCGGAAGTAGCGCAGTACGAGCCGTGGCACCTGAAGCGCCTGGAGGTGCCGCCCGGGCTGACCGGGCTGTGGCAGGTGAGCGGCCGGAGCGAGCTGTCGTTCGACGAGATGGTGCTGCTGGACATTTACTACATCGAGACGTGGTCGCTCGGGCTGGACCTGCGGATCCTGCTCAAGACGTTGCCAGCGGTCCTGCTCGCCCGGGGCGCCTTCTGACGACGTGCCGAGACGCGCCATCACGCCGTGTCTGGCGGGCTAAGGGCCTGGTGCGCGCGCCGTAGCCACGGTGCGCTGGCGCGTAAGCGGTGAGAGGCACCGGTGAAAGTCGCGCTTGTCCACGATTACCTGAATCAGTATGGAGGCGCCGAACGGGTGCTGGAGGAGCTGCACCAGCTCTTCCCGCAGGCGCCGATCTTCACCTCCATCTACGACCGCGACGCGATGCCGGCCGCGTTCCGCGGTATGGACATCCGCACCTCGTTCATGCAGCGGCTGCCCGGTATCCTGAAGCACCACCAGCCGTACCTGGCGCTGTACCCGCTCGCGTTCGAGTCGTTCGAGCTGGACGAGTTCGACGTCGTGCTGAGCAACTCCTCCGCTTTCTGCAAAGGGGTGAAGACCGGGCCGCACACCCTGCACATCTGCTACTGTCTCACCCCGATGCGCTGGGTCTGGGACTACCGTGGCTATGTTGAGCGGGAGCGACTGGGACGCCTGCCCCGCCTGGGCCTGCCGCCGATCATCTCTTCGCTGCGTGCCTGGGACGTCACTGTCTCGAACACGGTGGACCACTTCATCGCAATCTCGCGCACCGTGGCGGCGCGGATTCGGAAGTACTATCGGCGGGAGTCCATCGTGATCTACCCACCCGTGCGGACCGACGTCTTCTCGCACACCTGTCCGCCGGGTGACTACTACCTGGTCGTCTCGCGGCTGATCCCCTACAAGCGGATCGACCTGGCGGTAGATGCATTCAACCGGCTCGGGCTGCCGCTGAAGATCGTTGGCGATGGGCGCGATCGGGCGGCCCTGCAAAGCCGCGCGGCGCGCAACGTCGAGTTCCTCGGCAAGGTCAGCGACGCCGAGCTCGAGCAGCTCTACCTCGGCTGCCGTGGCTTCCTGTTCCCCGGCGAAGAGGATTTCGGAATCGCGCCCGTGGAGGCGCAGGCGGCCGGCCGGCCGGTGGTGGCCTACGCCGCGGGCGGGGCGCTCGACACTGTGCTGGATGGCGAGACCGGAGTTCTGTTCTGGGAGCAGACGCCCGAGGCCCTCGCCGCCGCGGTGCGCCGGCTGGAGTGCCTTGCCCTGGACTCCGAGCGGATCCGCGCCCACGCACGGCGATTCGATCGTAGCGTCTTCCGCCAGCAGCTCGCGGACTTCGTCCGCTCCGCCTGGGCCGAGCACCAGCGGCAGGACTTCCGCCCCGCCCGGCCACGGTGAAGCTCGGGCTCCGCTCTTCGCTGGCGACGGCGGGCGCACTCGGGCTGATCGCGCTGCTGCTGCGGCTGCCGTTCCGGATGCGGACGCTGTACTCGTACGACTCGGCGAACTACGCCTTCGCCCTGCGCGACTACTACAACGTGGCCCACCACCACCCGCACCCGCCGGGCTACCCGCTGTATGTCGCCGCCGCCAAGCTGATCGACCTGGTCGTCCACGACCCCAACGCCAGCCTGGTGCTGCTGTCGACCGTGGCTGCGGCCGGCGCCGTCGCGGCCACCACGCTCCTGGCCGAGCGGCAGTATGGCCGGCGGACCGCGCTGCTGGCGGGTCTGCTGCTCGCCGTTACGGTCGGCTTCTGGGGCTACAGCGAGGTCGCCTACCCCTACACCAGCCTCGCCTTCTGGCTCGCCACCGGCGCGCTGCTCTGCCAGGCGGTGCTGCGGGGCCAGGCGGGCCTGGCGCTGCCGCTCGGGGCAACGCTCGGTGTGGGGGCCGGCTTTCGCTGGGATGCGGCGCTGTTCCTCGCCCCGCTCTGGGCCTGGGCGCTGCTCCAGGTCGGCTGGTGGCGCCGGCTGGCGTCGGTCGTGGCGTTCCTCGCCGCCTGCCTGGCCTGGTTCGTCCCAATGGTCTGGCTCAGCGGCGGGCTCGCCAGCTACCTGGAGGCGCTGCGTCTCCAATCCGAGTATGTCGTCGGCACCTACTCCATTGTCAGCGGCGGCCGTGCCTTGCTCGAGTTTAACCTGTCGTACCTGGTAACGTTCCTGCGCCAGATGTACGGGCTGAACCTGCTGCTCGTTCTGTACGTTCTGGGGCGGCTGTTCACCCCGCGGCGGCTGGCCACTGACTGGCGTATCCGCTTTCTGCTGCTCTGGCTGCTACCAGCGCTGCTGGTCTACTTCGTCATCCACATCGGCGAGCCCGGCTACGTGCTCTCCCTGGCCCCGGCCTTCGCCCTGGCCGGCGCTGTGGGACTGGCGGAACTCGACGACGAGCTCCGTCTCTCGGCTCACGTCCTCGCTGCCCGCTGGCCCGGGGCTAACCGCAGCAGGGCGCTCACCCGGTTCGGCGCTGCTGTCGTCCCACTCGCCACGCTCGGGCTGCTCCTCTGGCACGCGGACGCGTTCCTGACCGGCGTCGGCCCAGGCCGGCTCCCTGAGCTCCGCCTGATCGACGCGACGCAGCAGGCACAGCTCGACTACCTGCGTCTCCACGCCGACCCCGCGACCAGCATCATCCTGGCGCACGACCGCTTCCGGCAGACACAGTACGCGCTGCCTGAGTACGATGTGCGGCTGCTGTTCGACGAGTACGCCCAGGGCTGGCGCGAGGGGCGGACCTGGCGCATCGATCCGCCCCTCACCGCCACGACCCTGTACGTGCTCGACGACCTCGACGTGGCCGGGACCCCGGAGGCCTCGCGCGCCCGCCTGGTGGTGCTGCGCGACAATCCCCGAGTGACGCTCTGGGAGTTCGACCTGCGGGGGGTCCGGGCCATCGCCTACGGTTACCGCCAGGTGCACCTGGAGACCTGCCCGGGCGTTCGCTTCTGCTAGCATTCCCAGGCCTCCCAGCGTGTCTGGAACGGCAAGCAGGCGCCCGCCGGGCGCCGGCGTGAGGAAAGGCGAGGAGCCTGGCATGGAGCTGCGACAATACGGGCAATTGCTACTACGGCGCTGGCCGATCTGGGTCGGCATCACCGTTCTCTCGCTGATCTTTTCCGCCGCCTATGCCCTGATGGGGCCGGTGGCTTACGAGACCAGCCTCCGCCTGGCCGTTGGCGTCGAGCCGCTGCCGACCACGGACCCGAAGTACGACCCCAATTACTGGGCCTATGTCACCTCGGAATATCTTGCCGACGACCTGTCCGAGTTCCTCAAGAGCGAGGCGTTCGCGCAGGAGGTGTCGGCGCAGCTCGGCTATCGTATCGACCCGAAGGCGATCTCCGATGTCACCCGCACCAAGAAGACGCACCGCATGCTCGACGTCACCATCTCCGCCCCGACGGCGGAGCAGGCGCAGGCGGTGGGGCAGGCGTACGAGCAGGCGATCAACACCAAGCTGCCCACCTACTTCCCCCAGCTCCGGGTGCAGGGTGCACACGTGACAGTCATCAACCACCCGACGGTTGGGCGCGCTGCTCCAGCGCTTCAGCTTGCCGGCGAGGTGCTTCTGCGCACGCTGGTGGGCCTCGTCCTCGGCCTCGGCCTAGCGTTCCTGGTCGACTATCTGGATGCGTCCATCCGCGACCGGGCCGAGGCCGAGCGCCTGACCGGTGCCCCGGTCCTGGGGGAGATCCCCGTCGGCCGGTAGGGCACGGCCGCCTAGTAGCGAATCACCACCGGGGTGCCGACAGTGGCGAAGGTCCAGAAGAAGGCGGCATCCTGGAGGCGGAGCCCGACGCAGCCGTGGCTCCCGGCGGTGTGGCCGAAGGCCCACGGTGGCGACCAGTAGTGGTAATGGAGCGCGTGCCCGTAGTTGGTGAAGTACTGGGTGTACAGCACGCCGCGCAGGTAGTACCCGCCCGGGGCCCAGCGCGGGATGCCGACCGTGGCCGAATCCATCGTTTCGTTGTAGATCCGGCGCAGGATCCGGAACGTCCCGACCGGGGTGGGGTAGCGCGCGGTGCCGGCCGTGACCGGGGCGGTGTAGATAGCCTGATCGCCCACCATCGCCTGAGCCACCAGGTGGGGCAGATCGATCCGAATCCAGCGGCTGCCCGCCGGGGCCGGGGCGGCCGCGGCGATGGCCACCGGCCCGAGCAGCAAGCCCCTGCATAGGAAGAGAATGCCGAGCAAGAGCAGGCATCGACCCATCGTTGCGCTCCCTCCTCGCCGCGTGCCCGTCAAACGCGGCCGCTGCTCTGAGACCGCAGAGGCTATGCCGGCACTCAACATAACGCAAAGCGTTTGCTGGGTCCGGCGGAGCTGCCAGGTGCTCGGTCGGCTCGGGTAAGGCGGGTCCATCACTTGACACCCCTTTCGCACGGCCCGTACACTCCGCCGGGCCCGCCCCTGTGTGAGGATGCTGCATGCCGCTGAGCGACTACCTGGCTGTGCTGCGGCGGCGCGGCTGGATCATCCCGGTCGTCGCCCTGGTCGCGGCCCTGTCCACCTACGGCTTCGCTCGGCTGCAGGCGCCGCTGTATCGATCGTCCGTACGGCTCGAAGTGTCCGGGCGCTTCGACTACGGCGCGCAGCTCACCGTCGAGCGGCAGTTGAGCCCGCTGGCGCAGCGCCTGATGACGACCGAGGTGGCCGCCGAGGTGGACCGCCGGCTGCGGCTGGACCTGGGGCCGGAGGCGCTGCTGGCGCGGGTCCACGCCGCGCCCATTGCCGAGAACGTCCAGATCCAGGTCGACGCAGACGACACTGACCCGCAGCGGGCGGAGGCGATCGTGCGCGAGTTCGCCCGGGTCTACGAGGAGCAGCACGCGGCGCGGGAGCAGGGCAAGCCGGTCTCGGAGCGGACCGTGGTCACGATGCTCGACCGCCCCACCGCCGCGGCGCTGATCTGGCCGCAGACAAAGACGCTGGCGTTGGCTGGAGCGCTGCTCGGCCTGCTAGGAGGCACTGTGCTCGCCTTTGCGCTCGATTTCCTGGACGATACCCTCAAGACCCCCGCGGATGTGGAGCGGTACCTCGGGCTGACGACGCTCGGCCTGGTGCCGGCCGTTCCGCTGGCCGGGGCGCGGCCGGCCGGCCGCGCTGGCGCTATGGCGCTGCTGGCGGCGAGACGGCCGCGATGAGCGCGCGAGGAGCGGCTGTGGCCGCGTCGTCCGGTGCGCCGTCCAATCTCTTGGTAACGCTTACTAGTCCGCGGTCGCCCGCCGCCGAGGCCTACCGAACCCTGCGGACCAACCTGCAGTTCTCCAGTCTGGATCGCTCTGTTCGTCTCGTCCTGGTCACCAGCGCCGGGCCGGGCGAGGGGAAGTCCACTACGCTGGCCAACCTGGCGGTGGCGAGCGCGGAAGCCGGCCTGCGAGTGATCGCGGCGGACACTGACCTGCGCCGGCCGCGCTTGCACGAGCTGTTTGGTCTGCCCCAGGCGCCCGGGTTCAGCAACACCGTGCTGCAAGACCCGGCGGCGCCGCTGCCGTTGCAGGACAGTGTGGTCCCCGGGCTGAGGGTGCTGACGAGCGGGTCGCTGCCACCCAATCCCTCCGAGCTCCTGTCCTCCCAGCGCGGCGCGCGCGTCATCGCCGCGCTCGCGGAGCAGGCCGACCTGGTGCTGCTCGACTCGCCGCCGGTCGGCCCGGTCGCCGACGCGGCAGTCCTGGCCACCCGCTGTGACGGTGTGCTTCTGGTGCTCAGCGCGGGCAAGACCTCCCGCGACGCGGCGAAGCGCGCCCGGGCGCAGCTCGACCGGGTGGGGGCGCGCATCCTCGGCGTCGTTCTGAACAACGTTCGGCTGGACCCCTCGCTGGCCCGCTATTACGGAACCCGCTGACGATCCGCGGAGGGAATGTGGAATGAAAGGCGTGCTGCTGGCCGGCGGCACTGGAACGCGGCTGCACCCGCTGACTCGGATCACCAACAAGCACCTGCTCCCCGTCTACGATCGGCCGATGATCTACTATCCGCTCCAGACTCTGGTCGACGCCGGCATCCGTGACATCATCATCGTCACCGGCGGCAACAATGCCGGCGACTTCCTGCGCCTGCTGGGCAACGGCCGCGAGTTCGGGCTGAAGCATCTGAACTACACCTACCAGGAGCGGGCGGGCGGAATCGCTGAGGCGCTGGGTCTGGTGGAGGACTTCGTCGACGGCGACAAGTGCGTGGTGATGCTGGGCGACAACATCCTCCAGGACAGCATCGCTCCCTGGGTAGAGCACTTCCGCCACCAGCCGCGTGGGGCGCGCATCCTGCTCAAAGAGATGGAGAACCCGGAGCACCTGTCGCACCTGGGCGTACCGATCATGGACGGCGGGCGGGTGCGCTACATCCGAGAGAAACCGGCCACTCCGCCCTCTCCATACGCAGTGATCGGCGTCTACATGTACGACTCCACCGTGTTCGACATCATCCGCACGCTCAAGCCCTCTGGGCGCGGCGAGCTCGAGATCACCGACGTCAACAACGCCTACATCGATCGAGGGGAGATGGAGTACGACGTCATCACCGGCTGGTGGGGCGACGCCGGCGAGTCGATCAGCGCCTACCTCGAAGCGATCAACTTCGTCGCGCAGCATGGTGTGCTGCGTGCGCCGGCAAGGGCATAGCCGATGCGCCTGCTGGTCACCGGCGGGGCCGGGTTCATCGGCTCGCACTTCGTCCGCTGGATGCTCGCGCACGAGCCAGAGACGCGGGTCGTGGTGCTGGACAAGCTCACCTACGCCGGCAATCCGGCCAATCTCGCGGACGTGGCGCGGGACCCCCGCTACCGCTTCGTGCTCGGCGATATCTGCGATGCCGCGGCGGTGGATGCCGTCGTCGCGGGCTGCGACGCCATCGTCAACTTTGCCGCGGAGACCCATGTCGACCGCTCGATCCTTGATCCAGAGGCGTTCATCCGCACCGACGTAGTCGGCATTCACGTCCTGCTGGAAGCGGCGCGGCGCCAGGGGGTGCGGCGTTTCCTCCAGGTCTCGACCGACGAAGTGTATGGAGATGTCGCGGTCGGCTCATCGCAGGAAGAGGCCCCGCTGCGGCCCCGCAGCCCCTACGCTGCCAGCAAAGCGAGTGCTGAGCTGTTCCTGCAGGCGTATCACGTGACGTATGGTCTGGCCACGCTGGCGACGCGGGGCTCTAACACACTCGGGCCGAACCAGTACCCGGAAAAGGCGGTTCCCCTGTTCATCACCAATGCCATCGACGATCAGCCGCTGCCCATCTACGGCGATGGCCGGCAGGTGCGCGATTGGCTGTACGTCGAGGACCACTGCGAAGCGATCCGGCTGGTGCTGGAGCGCGGCACACCAGGCGAGGCCTACAACGTCGGCGCGGGCAACGAGCGGGAGAACCTGGCGGTAGCGCGCGACATCCTGCGGCTGCTCGGCAAGCCGGAGTCGCTCATCCAGCACGTGCCCGATCGGCCCGGCCACGACCGCCGCTACAGCCTGGACACAAGCAAGATCCGGGCGCTGGGCTGGCGGCCACGGTACGACTTCGAGACGGCGCTGGCACGTACGGTGGAGTGGTACGTCGCCAACGAGCACTGGTGGCGGCCGATCAAATCGGGCGAGTATCGCGCGTACTACCTACGCAACTACCAGGATCGCGAGCGGCTGCTTGCGCCCCAGCCGCGGCGGGCGTAGGACGGGGGCTGCGCCGCGCCAGCCCTCGGCGGCAGTTGCGGCGGAACGATCCTGGTCCGCGGTTTATCATGTCCCGGGAGCGAACATGCCGGTCATCGCGGTTGTCGGCGGACAGTGGGGCGACGAAGGCAAGGGGAAGATCATCGACCTGCTGGCCAAGCGCGCCCAGGTGGTGGTGCGCGCCCAGGGGGGCGACAACGCCGGCCACACCATTGTCAACGAGCAGGTCGGCCGCTTCGCGCTGCACCTGGTGCCGGCCGGGATCTTCAACCCGAGGACCACCTGCATCATTGGCGCCGGCGTTGCCCTCAACCCAGTCTTCCTGCTGGAAGAGCTGGATGCTCTGCACGGGCTGCGGGTGAGCACCGACAATTTGCTGATCAGCGAACGGGCTCACCTGGTGATGCCCTATCACATCGAGCTGGACCGCTTGCAGGAGGCGCGTCGCGGCGGCGGCGCCATCGGCACCACCGGCCGTGGGATCGGCCCGGCCTACGTGGACAAGGTGAGCCGCACCGGCCTGCGCGCCGGTGATTTGTGCGATCCCCAGACACTGCCCGCGCGCATCCGGGAGGCGGTGGCCGCCAAGAACCAGCTCTTCCAGGTGCTCTACCAGGCTCCTGGGCTGGACCCCGAGCGCGTGGTCGAGGCCTACTCCCTGGCAGCCGAGCGGCTCCGGCCGTATATCCGCGACGCGAGCGGCGCCCTGGCCGCGGCATTGCGCCAGAACGAGACGATTCTGCTGGAAGGCGCCCAGGCGACGCTGCTCGATCTGGACCACGGCACCTACCCCTACGTCACCACTTCCTCGCCCACGGTGGCCGGGCTTCTGCAGGGCGCCGGGATCGGCCCGCGCTTCCTTACCTGCGGCCTGGGAGTGTTCAAGGCGTACACCACCCGCGTCGGGAGCGGACCGATGCCGACCGAGCTCGACGACGAGCTGGGCGGGCGGCTACGGGCGATCGGCCACGAGTACGGCGCGCGCACCGGCCGGCCCCGCCGTTGCGGCTGGTTCGACGCGGTCGCGGCGCGCTACTCGGTGCTGGTCAATGGGTTCGACGCCCTCGCCATCACTCGGCTGGATATCCTGGATACGTTCGATCCGGTGCGGATCTGCGTGGGGTACGAGTGGCGCGGCCAGCGCCTGGACCAGTTCCCCGCGCGGGCCGAGGTGTTGGCGGAGTGCCGGCCGATCTACGAGGACCTGGAGGGCTGGCAGGCGCCGATCGGCCAGGCCCGCACGCTCGCCGAGCTACCCGCCGCGGCGCGGCGGTACCTCGAGCGGCTCGAGCAGCTCCTCGAGGTGCCGATTGCGCTGGTTGGCGTCGGCCAGGAGCGCGAAGAAACCATTATGGTGCGTGATCTGCTGTAAAGTCTTCCCGGACACCCAGCGCTACGTCTGAGTCCTTCCCGAGAGATCCATCGATGCTCGAACGCGCCGTGCTCAAAGAGAATCAGATGTTCCTGGTGAGCGACCTGAGCGGGGACGTGCTCGCCCAGGCGACCGACGGGCAGGGGCTGTACTTCCGCGATACCCGGCACCTGTCCGTCTACGAGTTCTGCCTTTCGGGCGCTCGCCCGCAGCATCTGTCGTCCTCCGGCGAGCTGAACTTCATGACGAACCTTCAGCTCGCCAATCCGGCGATGCTGGATGACCTCGGCCAGCCGCTCGCGCCGCGCACGGTCAGCGTCCGGCGCAACCGCTTTCTGCGTGACGGGCTGCACGAGCGGATCGGTCTGTTCAACTACAACCCTTTCCCGATTCGCCTGACCCTGCGGCTGATCGTTGGGGCGGACTTCCGCGACATGTTCGACGTGCGCGGCTACGCCCCACGCGCGGCACGCGGCACCATCCATGCGCCACAGGTGCTACCGAACGGGGTGCGACTCTCCTACACCGGCTTGGATGGGCTGGAACGCTGGACCGATCTCTCCTGCGATCCCGGCCCCTCACAGGTCTTGCTGCTCAAGGCAGAGCCCGCCGTTCCTGGGGAATCGCTCTTCGCGGATGATCGCTCCGCGCTTCCCGACAGCCGCGTCGAGCCCTACATTCCGACCCCGCGGGCCGAGCTGCAGTTCCCGCTCGACATTCCGGCCAAGCGCTACCGCAACCTGACGATCCATCTGGTGCCGCGCCTGGCCACCGAGCCGCGAGCGCCATCGGACGACGCTCCTGCGCTCGACGCCGCGTTCCTGGCGGTGCGGGAGACGTATCAGGCCTGGGATGCGAGCTGCACTCGGATCAGCACCGACAATCAGATCTTCAACGCGATGCTGCTGCAAGCGAGCCACGACCTGCGGCTCCTGTCCGACGATTCTGGTCAGGGTCTGGTCCCTTCGGCCGGCATTCCCTGGTTCGCCGTCCCGTTCGGCCGCGATAGCCTAGTCGTCGCGGTGCAGACGCTGAGCCTGCAGCCGTCGCTAGCGTACGGAACGTTGCGCTTCCTGGCGGCGCGCCAGGGCACGCGCATCAACCACTGGCGCGACGAGGAGCCGGGCAAGATTCTGCACGAGGTGCGCGCCGGCGAGATGGCCGCGCTGGAGGAGGTTCCGCATCTGACGTACTACGGCAGCGTGGACTCCACCCCGCTGTTCCTGGTGGTGCTCGGCGAACTCCTGGACTGGACGGCCGACGAGGCGTTCGCCCGGGAGATGCTCCCCCATGCCGAGGCGGCGCTGGAGTGGATCGACCGCTATGGCGACCTGGATGGCGACGGGTACCTCGAGTACCATAGCCGCTCCCGGCTCGGAATCAGGAACCAGGGCTGGAAGGACTCCCACGACTCCGTCTGCTACCGCGATGGGCGGGAGGTCGAACCGCCGATCGCGCTGGTCGAGGTGCAGGGCTACGTCTACGCGGCGAAGCGGCGTATGGCGGCGCTGTTCGCCCGCCTGGGAATGCTGGAACGCGCCGCCGAGCTGAACGCCCAGGCGCAGGCGCTGGCGGAGCGCTTCGAGCGCGACTTCTGGCTTTCGGACGAGCAGTTCTATGCGCTGGCGCTGGACCCGGCGAAGCAGCCGGTCCCCAGCATCACCTCGAATCCAGGACACTGCCTGTGGAGCGGGCTGGTGCGCGGCGCCCGGGCCGAGATGGTCGGGCGGCGGCTGATGTCCGACGACATGCTCTGCGGCTGGGGTGTGCGCACCCTGTCGGCGATGGAGCCGACGTTCAATCCGATGAGCTACCACAACGGCTCGGTCTGGCCGCACGACAACTCGCTCGTCGCCGCCGGTCTGAAGGCGGCCGGCCTGGACGAGTACGCGACGCGCGTCGGCACTGAAGTGCTCGAGGCCGGCATGCGCATGCCCGGACTCCGCCTGCCGGAGCTGTACTGCGGCTTCGCCCGCGACCGGCGCTATCACTCGCTCCCGGCGCGGTACCCGGTCTCGTGCAGCCCGCAGTCCTGGGCCGCCGGCAGCGTCTTCCTGTTCCTGCAAACGTTCCTCGGACTGCGGGTAGATGCCTGGACGAAAACAGTGGTGCTCCGCCCGCTCCTGCCCCCCTGGCTCAGCCGAGTGAGCCTGCGGGGCCTGCGGGTGGGGGAGCACCGGCTCGACCTCGACGTGTTCCAGAGCGATGGCCCGCCACGCCTGGAGGTTGGTGGTGATGGGGCGCTGCGCGTCGAGCTGGAGACAGTGGGCGCCCTCGCGTCCGCCGGAGCCGGCTCGGCGGGCTAACGCGGGGCGGCGGCAGGCCGCGGCCCGCTCTATCGTCGGGGCCGCCGCGCCGTGGCGAGCTGCCGCGCCAGCGCCGCGATCCGCGCCGCGGCGTCTAGCGGCATGCTCGCATGGAGGCGCGCCGCGAGCTGGGCGCGGCGATCGGGCTGCTCCAGCAGCGCCGTGATCCGCGCGGCGAGCGCGGCGGGGGTAAGCGTCTCCTGCCGGACCACCTCCACCGCGCCCAACTGCTCGAACGCGGCGGCGTTGGCAAGCTGGTGCGAGCGGGGCATCGGGATGATCAGCGCGGGCTTGGCCAGCGCCGCTAGCTCGGTCAGGGTCCCCATGCCGGCCCGGCCAACCACCAGGTCGGCCGCAGCCAGGACGTGTGGCATCTCGACGGTCAGGAACTCGAGCGCGTGGTAGCGGGGCACGGGCGCGGGGGGTGGCACCCCCCGGCCGCGCCCGGTCAGGTGCAGCACCTGGCAGAACGGGGTAAGTGCTGGGGCAGCGGCCGCGACGAGCGCGTTGAGGGCGAGTGCCCCGGTTCCCCCACCCGTCACTAGGACGATCGGAACGCCGGGCTCGAGTCCGAACAGCTCGCGAGCGACCTCGGTCCGGCCGGCCAGGATCGCCGGCCGGACCGGGTTGCCGGTGACGATGGTCCGGCGGGTGGGAAAGTGGGGCAGCGAGGCCGGCAGACTGACAGTGATCCGGGTGGCGAAGGGGATGAGCAGGCGGTTGGCCAGGCCGGGCTCTACATCCTGCTGGTGAATCAGGATCGGCACGCCCAGCGTCCGGGCCGCGGCAAGTGGCGGGACGCTGGCGAATCCGCCCGCGCCCAGCGCCACCGCAGGTGCGAAGCGGCGGATGATCCCCAGCGACTGTGCGTACCCGGCCAGCACCCGCCCGATGTCGGTGATGTTCTGGATGTCCCAGTAGCGACGCAGCTTACCGGCCGGGATCCCGACGTAGGGGATGCCCTCGGCGAGCGCCAGGTCGCGCTCCGGCCCGTCACGCGTCCCCAGGAACAGCAGCTCAACGTCGGGCTCCGCTGCGCGGAGCTCCGCGGCGACGGCGAGCAGGGGTGTCACCGAGCCGCCGGAGCCTCCGCCGGCGAGGAGTAGCCGCAGCGCTGGCCCACGTGGCTCGGCAGGCGCTGCCCGCGCCGTGTCCATCGAGGGCTCTAGCTGAGCGGGTGACACCAGGCGCGGCGTGGCGGGGTTAGCCGAGGTCGTCGGGCCGGCCCGTGCCCGCCAGGGCGAGCGGCCGCCGTGGCTCGAAACCCGGGGAGCGTTTGCCAACGGTGCGCCGGACAACGTAGGTGCTCTTGTCTTGAGACTCGTGGTAGATGCGGACCATCAGCTCCGCCAGCAGCCCCATCAGGATGAACTGCAAGCCCATGACGGCCAGGATGAGCCCGATCGTAAACACCGGGTTGCTGTGCACGCGCGTCGCGTCGATGAAGCGCTGCGCGACGGAGAAGAGGAACGCCAGGAAGGCTAGCCCCCAGCAGGCAAAGCCGAGCCCGCCGAACAGGTAGGCAGGTTTAGTGCCGTAGTCGCTCAGGAACTTCAGGGTGAGCAGGTCGAGCACAACCTTGATGGTGCGCCCAATCCCGTACTTGGACTTGCCGAACTTGCGGGCGCGGTGGTTGACCTTCAGCTCCCCGATCGTCGCCCCGGACCAGGCAGCATAGGCAGGGATGAAGCGGTGCATCTCCCCGTACAGCCGCACCGTTTCCAGCACCTCGCGCCGGTATGCCTTGAGCGTGCAGCCGTAGTCGTGGAGCCGCACCCCGCTCACCTTCCCGATGAGCCAGTTGGCGATCCGCGAAGGGAGCTTGCGCCGGATGGCGTGGTCCTTGCGATCGAACCGCCAGCCGCTCACCACGTCGTACGGGCCTTCCTCCAGCATCGCCAGCAGCCGGGGGATGTCCGCCGGGTCGTTCTGCAGGTCGCCGTCCATGAATACCAGGATGTCGCCCTGCGCGGCGCGCATGCCGGCCGCCAGCGCCGCGGTCTGGCCGAAGTTCCGCCGGAACTGGATGACCAGTACGTTCGGGTCTGCCTCCGCGATTCGGCGGAGCGCCTCGAAGCTGCCGTCGCGGCTGCCGTCGTCGACGTACACCACTTCGTAGGGCTGATCGAGCGTGCGGAGCACCCCGCTCAGCTCCTGATGCAGCAGGGGGATGTTTTCGACTTCGTTGTAGATCGGGATGACGACCGAGAGCACGCGCGCCTCCACCGGGCTGTCCGCAGTATAGCAACCCGGAACGAGGGTCCCGCAGCGAGGAGCGGGCGAACCCGGCGCTGGTTCCGCATCGCCCCGCGCCACAGCGCCAGCGACCCTGCTGCTCCCAGCCCGAGGCTAGACTTCGGTGACGATCGGCAGGATCAGCGGCCGCTGGCGCGCCTGCTCGTACAGGTAGCTGCCCAGCACCTCTTTGATCTTGCTGACCAGAAATCCGTACTCGGGCGGCTCACCCCGGAACACCTGCTTGAGCGCCTGCTCCAGCACCACCCGGGCGTCTTCCATGATCTCACCGTCGCGGGGCGCGGCAAATCCGCGCGCTACCAGGTCTGGCCCGCCGAGCAGCTCGCCAGTCTCACGATCGACGGCCACGGCGGCGATCACCAGCCCGTCGGCGGCGAGCCGGCGCCGGTCGCGCAGCACCACGCGCGTGACGCCGCCGACGGTCAGACCGTCCACCAGGACCGAGCCCGAGGGAATGGTGCCGTCGATCGCTGCCCCACTCTGGCTCAGCTCCACCACGTCGCCGATCTCCGTGATGAAGATGTTCTCCCGCGGCACGCCCTCCTCCTGCGCCAGCTCCGCGTACAGGTGGAGCATGCGGTGCTCGCCGTGGAGCGGCATGCAGTAGCGGGGCCGGAGCAGCCGCACCATGTACTTCAGCTCTTCGCGACTGGCGTGTCCCGAGACGTGGACGTTCGGGTTGATTGCCTGGTAGATCACCTTCGCCCCACGGCGGTACAGGTTGTCGATCGAGCGGGCGACGGACTCCTCGTTGCCGGGCACCGGGCTGGCGCTGAACACGACCGTGTCTTTCGGGTGCACCTTCACCAGCGGATGCTCCCCGGCGGCCATACGGCTCAGCACGGAGGTCGGCTCGCCCTGGCTGCCGGTGGTGAGCAGCACCACCTTGTTCGGTGGCAGCGTCTGCGCCTGCCGCAACTCGATCAACGCTTCTTCGGGCACGTTGAAGAAGCCGAGATTGGTGGCGACCCGCAGGTTCTCGTCCATGCTCCGCCCGGCGACGGCCGTCCTGCGCCCCAGCGTGTAGGCGCTGCGGGTGACGTCGCGCAGCCGGCCGATGTTCGAGGCGAAGGTGGTGATGATGACCCGCCCGGGCGCATCCGCGATGATCTTCGTCAGCGAGTCGTAGACCAGTCGCTCCGAGGGGGTCCAGCCGGGCTGCTCCACCCGGACGCAGTCCGACAGGAGCAGCAAGACGCCCTCGTCTCCGAGCGCCCGCAGCGCCTCCACGTCCGTCGTCTTGCCCTCGACCGGCGTCGGATCGAACTTGAAGTCGCCGGTATGGACCACCGTGCCGACCGGGGTGTGGATCGCGAACGCGAGCGCGTCGGGGATGCTGTGGTTGACACAAATGGGCCGGATCCGAAACGGCCCAAGCGCCACCTCCTGGCTGGCCTCCACTGCAATCGGCTCCACCCGGTCAACCAGGCCGAACTCGCGGAGCTTGATCCCAATGAGGCCGAGCGTCAGCCGTGAGCCGTAGATGCGCAGCTTCGCCTCGGAGTCCAGCTCCATCAGCAGATACGGCAGCGCGCCGATGTGATCCTCGTGTCCATGGGTGAAGAGCACCCCCAGCAGGTGGCCGGCGCGCTCCTGCACATACCTGAAGTCGGGGATGACCAGGTCCACTCCATGCAACTCTTCCTCGGGGAACTTGACCCCGGCATCGACCAGGATCAGCGCACCGTCGAACTCGACCAGCGTCGAGTTCTTGCCGACCTCCCCAACCCCGCCCAGGGGGACGATCCGCAGCGGTCCGTCCATGCCTTCGTACTCCTGCTGCCGGTTCGCGGCCACGTCGTCGTTCTTGTTTCCTACAGGGTAGCATTCGTCGCGCCAAGCGGCTGGCGCGCGCCGCGCGCCGCTGCCGTATGGCGTCCCATGGACCTCGTAAGCTAAGCGCGTCGTGTGGCAAGCCGCGACTGGCCCGGACCGCCGGGTGGGCGGCGCCCCTGGTTGCCCCCTGTGGGGCGCGATGCTAGCCTCGGCGCAACGTTACGGGGTGAGGCATGGTGGACGAGGAGCTCCTGGTCGAGCGACGCGAGCGGATCGCGACAGTCGTGTTCAACCGTCCCGAGCAGCGCAACGCGCTGACCACGGGGATGCTGGCAGCACTGCGGGCGGCGCTGCGGGCGCTGGCGGCGGATGGCCGCACCCGGGTGGTGCTGCTGCGTGGCGCGGGGGAGCGGGCGTTCTCCTCAGGCTACGACTTCGCGGCGCTCCAGGAGCTCCAGGCGCAGGGCGTGCCGCTTTCGACGCCCGAGGACCCGTTCGAGCAGACGCTGGCGGCGCTGCGCGCCTGCCCGCTGCCGACGATTGCCCTGATTCGCGGCTTCGCGATCGGCGGCGGCTGCGCGCTGGCCGCCGCCTGCGACCTGCGGGTGGCTGGCGAGGGGGCGCGGCTGGGGATGCCGCCGGCTAAGCTCGGGTTGGCGTATAGCGAGGCCGGGCTGCGCCCCTTCCTGGAGCTGCTCGGCCCTGCTCGCACCAAGTACTTGTTCTACAGCGGCCGGCTGCTCCGTGCCGAGGAGGCCTACGCCCTGGGGCTGGTGGACCTGGTGGCGAGCGATGACGGAGCGGAGGCGGCAGCCCTGGCGCTAGCGGAAGAGATCGCTGCCAACGCCCCGCTGTCGATCCGGGCCACCAAAACCGCCATCGGGGCGCTGCTGGAGGCCCCGCTCAGCCACTCCGCGCGCTACGACGTCGCCAGCGCCGTCCAGCGAGCTGTCGCCAGCGCCGACTTCCAGGAGGGCCAGCGCGCCTTCCTGGAGAAGCGGCCCCCGCGGTTCGAGGGGCGCTGATGGTCGCGCTGCCCCTGGCGGGCATTCGCGTCGTGGACCTGACCCGGGTGCTGGCTGGCCCGTTTTGCGCGATGATCCTGGGCGACCTCGGCGCCGACGTCGTGAAGGTCGAGCGACCGAGCGAGGGGGACGAGGCACGCACGTTCCCCCCGTTCGACGCTGGGGAGAGCGTCTACTTCCTGAGCGTCAACCGCAACAAGCGCAGCCTGGCGCTCGACCTGTCCGAGGAGGCCGGGCGACAGGTGCTGTGGCGGCTGATCGAGCGCGCCGACGTGCTGCTGGAGAACTTCCGCCCCGGCGTCATGGCCCGGCTCGGCTTCTCCGCTCAGGACTGCGCTCGGCGCAACCCGCGGCTGGTGTACTGCTCGGTGTCCGGCTTTGGTAGCAGTGGCCCGCGAGCCGCCGAGCCAGCCTACGACCAGGTGCTGCAGGGGCTGGGCGGGATGATGCGGCTGACCGGCCAGCCGGGCGGCGAGCCGACCCGGGTGGGGATCCCGATCGCCGACGTCGCCGCCGGGCTATTCTCCGCCGTTGGGGTGCTGGCTGCCCTGCTCGAGCGTGAGCGGAGCGGGGCCGGCCGCGCGGTGGAGACCTCGCTGCTCAGCTCGCTCGTCGCCCTGCTCACGTTCCAGGCCGGGCGCTACCTGCACACCGGCGTCCCGCCGCCACCCGTCGGCAATGCCCACCCCTCGGTGGCGCCCTACGAGCTGTTTCGCACCCGCGACGGCTACCTGAACGTCGCCGCCGCGAACGACAGCCTCTGGCGAGCACTGCTCGAAGTGCTGGCGCTCGAGTCGCTTGCCGACGACCCCCGCTTCCGTCGCAACGCGGACCGGGTGGCCAACCGCGAGGCGCTCCACGCGCTGCTGGAAGAGCGGCTCCGGGAGTGGGACACCGCCGAAGCCTCCGCCCGGCTTACCGCGGCCGGGGTGCCCAATGGCCCGGTCAACGACCTGGCGCAGATGTTTGCTGATCCCCAGGTGCTGCACCTGCGGCTGCGCCGGCCGCTGGACGCCCCCCACCCCACGGTCGGCCTGATGGACACGGTGGCTCCGCCCTACACCCTGGCCGGACTCGCCGCCACGCCGCTGCGGCCACCACCACTGCTCGGGCAGCACAGCGCCGAGGTGCTGGCGGAGCTGGGCTACTCGACGGCGGAGATCGCGGCGCTGGCTGCGCGGGGCGTGGTCCAGCTCGGGCCGAGCTGACGTCGCACTCGGGGACAGCTCAGATGTGCGCTGGCTGTTCCTGTAGGGGACGGCGCGCGGAGAGGTTCAGGCGGATGTAGTCGACCACATGGCCCAGGCCACTACGCTCCGCCTCGTCCACCACCGCCTCCACGTACGCCTGGTGCAGCGCCTCGGGCAGGCGATCGAGATACGGCCGCAGCACCACGGTGCGCAGGAACGTGGCGTAGCTAGCCCGATCTGGGAATGAGGCGGGCGCGGGCGAGAGCCAGGCGTCGGCCGGATCGAAGCCGGCCTGGCGCAGCAGCGCGCGCGTCTCCCCTGCGTCCGCGAAGCGCCAGGTCTGCACCGCCGGTGTGGCGCGCTCGCGAAACGGGGAGCGGGCCATGGCCGCGTTGGCGCAGGCCATCACCCGGTCAATGTTGCCGGCGCCGCCGCACTGGGCGACCAGCACTCCGCCGGGCGCCAGCAGGCGATACAGGTTGCGGAGCAGTCGGTCGTGGTCGGTGATCCAGTGGAAGGTGGCGTTGGAGAAGATCGCGTCGACCGGCTCCGGGAGCTGAAGAGTGACGAGGTCGCCCTGGATGAGCCGAACCCGATCGCCGTAGCTGGCGAGCTGCTCGGCGGCCACGGCGAGCATCGCCGGAGACTGATCGACGCCATACACCCGGCCGCACGGGAGGCGGTCGAGCAGAAGGCGAGTCACGCGGCCGCTGCCACAGCCGGCATCCAGGGCCACCTCGTCCCCGCGCAGGGGCAGCCGCGCCAGGATCGCCTCCCCCCACTCCGCCTGCGGGGCCATCACCCGGTCATACGTCCGCGCGTCCCAGTCCATGCCTCGTTCCCCCCGCCAGGTCTCGGATCAGCCGAGATGATACCAGGGGATGCCGCCCGTCCCGGCGCCGCGGCGGGTACACTCCCCCACAGCCAAAGCGCAGGAGGCGGGCATGCCGCGGGCCTCTGCATGGGCGGCCGGGGCGGACGAGGCGCTGGCGCAGCTTCGCCACGGCGGCCGGGTGCTCTCCCGCTTCCAGCGGGTACTGAACCTGGAGACGAGCCAGGGTCGGCTGCTGGCGCTGCACGGGCCAGCACTCGCGCCGACTCCGTTCAGCCTGGTGCTGGAGGAGGCGGCTGAGCTCGCCTGGCCGGCGGTGGGAGCCGCCGCCTGGCGCGTGGGCGAGACGCTGGCTGTGGGCGCGCTGCGAATCGACCTTTCCTCTGCCGCGCCGCTGGTGGAGGAGCCGACTCCTCAGCCCGTGCCGGGCTGGCAGGAGCGTGCCAGCCCGCTGCTAGAGCCGTTCGCCGCGGCGAGCGCGTTTGGTGCCTGGTGGCGCGCCGCCGCCCCGTCCAAGGATGCGCTCGCCACGGTACTGCAGCAGCGCGCCCGCCGGGTGACGGACGAGCTAGCCGCCGCGCTGGCCGCTTGTCCGATCGACCTGGCGCGGGCGCAGGCGCCCGCCGGGCGCTTGCTCGGGCTCGGGCTGGGCGGGACGCCGAGCGGAGACGACTTCCTGGTCGGCTTCGTCGGCGCCTGGCAGCGGCTCGGCCCCGACCCGGCTGCCGGGCAGGTGCTCGCGGCGGAGCTGGCGGCGGGCGCGCCCACCCGCACTACGCGCCTGGCGGCCGAGTTCTACTATCACCTGGCCCGCGGGCGGCTTAGCCAGCTCCTGGCGGCGCTGCTCCGGCCGATCGCGCTGGGCGACGAAATCGGCCTGGCGGCCGCGGCGGACCGGCTGGCTCGCTACGGCGCCACCTCCGGACGGGACACGCTTGCCGGGGTGTACGCCTACCTCCTGGCCAGGCCGGGCGCGCCGGGCTAACCTCCACTATCATGTCCCCAATCGACAGCGTGGCGTCCGCGCCGGGGCTGGACGGGCCGACCTCCGGACGCCGCGCCCGGACTCCGCGCTCTGCCAGAGAGCGCGGGCCGAGCAGGAGGGTTTGCGCGTGGCTGCCACCACCCCGGTGCCGATCAACGTCATCGACCTGTCGCAGAACTGGGATACCGATACCCCCGGCTTCGCCCTGTATGGCGGGCCGCAGATCCGCTGGATCAAGCGCGTCGCCTTCGAGGGTGTCGGCGGGATGGAGATCACCACCACGCTGCACGTCGGAACGCATCTGGATGCCCCGAACCACTTCATCACTAACGCCAAGGGGATCGGCGAGCTGCCGATCTCCTGGCTGGTCGGCCCGGCCTGCGTGGTGGACCTGCAGCGGCTAGGCGTGGGCGACTACGACATCTATGGCCCCGAGCACTTCGAGCGCTGGGAGCGCGAGACCGGCATCACCATCCAGCGCGACGACATCCTGGTGATCCACACTGGCTACCACCGCTACTACCCCTCCAACTGGACCGCCAGTTGCGGCCCGATCGAGCCAGACGAAACCCGCTACTTCATCAAGCACCCTGGCCCGACCCGTGAGTTCGCCAACTGGGTGATGGAGCGCGGCATCCGCTGGCTGGCGATCGACGCCGGCAGCGCCGACCATCCGATGAACACTGTCATCCGCAAGGTGCGCCCGGACCTGGCCAGGAAGTGCGCCGCCCACCTGGGCCGGCCGCTGGAGGAGATCTGGCCGGATGACGACATCCAGGTGATGCACTACGCGCTGTTCCCCCACGACATCATCCACATCGAGAACGCCGGCGGGGAGATCGACCGCATCCTGGACCAGCGGGTCACGGTCGGCTGCTTCCCCTGGCGGTTCATGGGTGGTGAAGCCGCGTTCTGCCGCTTCGTCGCCTTCCTGTAGGAGCGAACGATGGGCGCCGTCACGCGGGTCCAGGTGCGGCGGCAGGTGTACGCGGACTCCGTCGCGCTGATGCAGGTGACCACTGCCATCAGCGATCTACCCGGGGTCGAGAGCGCCGCGGTTGCGATGGCCACCGAGCTGAACCGTGAGGTGCTCGCCGCCGCTGGCCTGCTGGTCGGCGAGGCCGCCACGGCCGGGCCGAACGACCTGGTGATCGCCGTCCGCGCCGCGAGCGAGGCGCAGGCAGACGCCGCCCTCGCCCGGGCGGAGGCGCTGCTGGCCGAGCGGCGCCGCGAGGCGACCGGGGTGGCGCAGGAGCCGCTGCCGCGATCCGTGCGCTCCGCTGCCCGGCGGCTGGGCGAGGGTGCCAACCTGGCGCTCATCTCCGTCCCCGGCCTCTACGCCGCCGGCGAGGCCTGGCAGGCGCTGCTGCAGGGGCTGCACGTCTTCCTGTTCTCCGACAACGTCCCGCTGGCGGACGAAGTGGCGCTCAAGCGGCACGCCCGCGAGCACGACCTGCTGGTAATGGGGCCCGACTGCGGAACGGCGATCATCAACGGCGTCGGACTCGGCTTCGCCAACGTCGTCCGCCGCGGCCGGATCGGGCTGGTCGGCGCCTCGGGCAGCGGGATGCAGGAGGTGGCGGTGCTGCTGCACCGTCTGGGCGAGGGCATCAGCCAGGCGATCGGGACCGGTGGGCGCGACCTGTATGAGCAGGTGGGTGGGATCACCACGCTGCAGGGCCTGGCACTGCTGCGGGATGATCCCCAGACGGAGGCGATCGTGATCGTCTCCAAGCCGCCCGCCCCGGCGGTCGCCGAATGGGTGCTGGGCGCGGCGGCAGAAACCGGCAAGCCGGTGATCGCCTGCCTGCTCGGCTTGACGGCCGAACCGCCGCGCGGGGTGCAGGCGGCGCGCAGCCTGGACGAGGCGGCGCGGCTGGCGGTGGCGGCCCGCGGCGGCAGGGTGGCTGTCGGCGAGGAGGAATCGGATACGCCGTGGCCGAGGCTGCGGCCCGACCAGTGCGAGGTGCGCGGGCTGTACTGCGGCGGGACGCTGCGCGACGAGGCCCGGCTGGCGCTCGGGGACGTCTCTCAGCGCCTGATCGATTTCGGCGACGACCAGTACACCCAGGGTCGGGCGCATCCGATGATCGATCCGACGCTCCGCAACCAGGCGCTGCTGGCCGCGGCGGACGATCCGCGCGTCGCGGTGGTGCTGCTGGACGTCATCCTCGGCTACGGCGCCCATCCCGACCCCGCGGCCGACCTGGCCCCGCTGCTGCGCCAGGCCCGGGAGCGCGCCGCCGCGGCTGGCCGGGAGCTGCCGGTGTTCGTCCACGTCGCCGGTACCGACCTCGACCCCCAGGGGCTGGAGCGGCAGGAGGAGGCGCTGCGGGCGGCCGGGGCGACGCTGTTCGCATCCAATCACCGGGCGGCCGTCGCGGCGCGGCGGCTGGTCGAAGCGAGGGCAGGCACATGAAGCCGCTGCTGAACGCCGATCTCCAGGTCGTCAGCGTCGGGGTGGAGCTGTTCGCCGAGGCGCTGGAGCGCCAGGGCGCCACCGTGGAGCGGGTCGAGTGGCGTCCACCGGGCGAGGGTAATGCCGAGTTGGCCGGGCTGCTCGCCCAGACCTGGCGCGAGGAGGTGGAGCGCGCCAACCAGGAGGCGCTCGGGCGGCTGCTCGCTGCTCAGCAGATACTGGTGGATGTCCGTCCGGCCGGCGAGGTGATCCCGGGGCTGACGCGCGACACGCTGCTGCACGCCGGCCCGCCGATCGCCTGGGAGCGGATGAGCGGGCCGCTGCGCGGGGCGGTCATTGGGGCGCTCATCTACGAGGGCCTCGCCCGCGACGCCGAAAGCGCCGAGCGGATGGCGGCCCGTGGCGAGATCCGTTTCGACTCTTGCCACCATCACCAGGCGGTGGGGCCGATGGCCGGCGTCACCAGCCACTCGATGCCGGTCTACGTCGTCGAGAACCGCGCCTTCGGCAACCGCGCCTACTCGAATCTGAACGAGGGGCTGGGCAAGGTACTGCGCTACGGCGCCTACAGCGAGGACGTGCTGGAGCGGCTGCGCTGGATGCAGCGCGTGCTCGGCCCGGCGCTCGGCGAGGCGCTGCGGCGCATCCCGGAAGGGATCGACGTGCGGGCGCTGATCGCCCAGGCGGTGCAGATGGGCGACGAATGCCACAACCGCAACCGCGCCGCCAGCGCGCTGCTCATCAAGGCGCTGGCGCCCCAGGTCGCGGCGCTCGACGCGCTGGAGTCCGCCGAGCGTTCCCGGGTGCTGGCGGTGGCGCGTGACAACGAGCACTTCTTCCTGAACGTCGGGATGGCTGCCTGCAAGGCGGCGCTCGACGCCGCCCACGGCGTCCCCTTCAGCTCCATGGTCACGACCATGGCCCGCAACGGGACCGATTTCGGGATCCGGGTGAGCGGGCTGGGTGACCAGTGGTTCACCGGCCCGGCCCAGGTGCCGGTGGGCCTCTACTTCTCCGGCGCTAGCGCCGAAGACGCCAACCCGGACATCGGCGACTCGGCGATCACCGAGACCGCCGGCCTCGGCGGCTTCGCGATGGCCGGCGCCCCGGCGATCGTCCAGTTCGTCGGCGGCACGCCTCAGGAGGCCCTCGGCTACACTCGCAAGATGTACGAGATCACCCTGGGCGAGAGCAGCGCCTATACCCTGCCGATCCTGAACTTCCGCGGCACGCCCACCGGCATCGACGTCCGCCTGGTCATGCAGACCGGCATCCTGCCCCAGATCAACACCGGCATCGCCTCCCGCCGGGCCGGCGTCGGCCAGCTCGGCGCCGGGCTGGTGAATCCACCCCGCGAGTGCTTCGAGCGGGCGCTGCGGGCACTCGCGGCGACGCTGGTGCCGCCGAGCGAGCGGGTGAGCGGAGGGAGGGGCTGATGGACGCCACCGAGCTGTGCTTCATCCCGGCTGTGGAGCTGGCGCAACGAATCCGCGCCAGAGAGCTGTCGCCGGTCGAACTGGTGGAGGCGGTGCTGGCGCGGATCGAGGCGGTCAACCCGAAGATCCAGGCGTACTGCACTGTCGCCGCGGATCAGGCTCGCGCCGCGGCCCAGGCGGCTGAGGCACGGGTGGCGCGGGGCGAGCCGCTCGGGCCGCTGCACGGCATTCCCATCTCTATCAAGGATCTCACCGCTACCGCGGGCATTCGCACCACCTTTGGCTCCCGCATCTTCGAGCACCACGTCCCGACCGAGGATGACCTGGTCGTCGAGCGGGTGAAGGTGACCGGGGCGATCGTCGTCGGCAAGACGAACACGCCCGAGTTCGGAATCAAGCCGGTAACGGACAATCGCGTGTTTGGCGCTACCCGCAACCCCTGGAGCCTGGAGCTGACGCCGGGCGGCTCCAGCGGTGGGGCCGGGGCGGCGCTGGCGGCCGGGCTGGCGCCGCTGGCGGAGGGGAGCGACCTGGCGGGCTCGATTCGCATCCCGGCCGCGATGTGCGGGGTGGTTGGACTCAAGCCGAGCGCGGGCCGGGTGGCTCGCTATCCGACGCCGAATGCCTGGAGCAGCCTGCTCGTCAGCGGGCCATTGGCACGGACCGTCCGCGATGCTGCCCTGCTCCTCCAGGTGATGAGTGGGCCGGACCCGCGCGACCCGATCTCGCTCCCAGACACGGGCGAGGACTTTGTCGCCGCCTGCGACCGCCCGCTTGGCCGGCTCCGCCTCGCCTGGAGCCCTGATCTTGGCTTCGCCCCGGTCGATCCTCGGGTGCTGGCCGTGGCCGAGCGTGCCGCTCGCGCCTTCGCCGACGATCTGGGCTGCGTGGTCGAGACGGCCAGCCCGGGCTTCGATGATCCAGCGCGGCTCTTTCTAGGCCTGACCGCGCCGCTGCGCAACGCCGAGATGGGCCACTACCTGGAGCGGTGGGCAGACCAGATGGACCCGCTGCTGGTGGAGCGGCTGCGAATGGCGCAGGAGGTCAGTGCCACCGAATACGAGCGGCTCCAGCAGCGGCGCACCGAGCTGTACCACCAGGTTCGCCGCTTCTTCGAGCGATTCGACCTGCTGCTCACTCCGACCGTCTCGCTCCCACCGTTCCCGATCAACGCCCCCTACCCGCCCAGTGAGGTTGCCGGCCGGCCGCTGAACACCCCGGTGGACTGGTTTGCCTTTACCTACCCGTTCAACCTGACCGGCCACCCCGCCATCTCCGTGCCAGCCGGCTGGACAGACGATGGGTTGCCGATCGGGCTGCAGATCGTCGGCCCGCGCAACGCCGACGCCGCGGTGCTGTGCGCCGCAGCCGCGTTCGAAGCCGCCCACCCCTGGGCCCAGCGCCGCCCCCCGCTGCGCTAGCTACAGGGGCCAGGTCAGGGCGGGACGCTCCGCGAACGCCTCTGCTACGATCAGCCGCAGAGCCATGGCCTGATGCTGGAGCGACTGGTGATGAGCATGCGTGCAGGGGAGGGTGCTTCGTTCCCGAGGAGGGAAACGAGCCCGGGTCAGGAGGTGGCTGGCCGCCAGGAGCGACGGCTATGACGTCCGGCCGCCTGTCGCTCTCCGACCAGCAGGCGCAGACCCGCGGCATTGGGGCCGCGATCCGCCGCAACGAGGACCCGCGGCTGCTGCGCGGGCGGGGCTCGTTCGTGGATGACGTCAACCCGCCGGGCGTCCTGCACGCCGCCACCGTTCGCAGCCCCTACGGCCACGCTCGCATCCGCTCCATCGACACGCGCGCCGCCCGGGCCTCTCCAGGCGTCGTCGCCGTTTTCACCGCCATGGACCTGGGCGAGTTCAACCAGCCCGCGCCGCTGGTCGTCCCCCACCCGAACCTGACCCATGGCCGCACCCAGCGCCCGCTTGCCACGGACGTCGTCCGCTACATTGGCGAGGCGGTGGCGCTCGTCGTCGCCGAGAGCCGCTTCGTCGCGGAGGACGCCGCCGCGCTGGTGGAGGTGGACTGGGAGCCGCTGCCGGCCACGGTGGACTTCACCACCGCCGCCGAGCCCGGCCGGCCGCTGGTCCACCAGGATGTCCCGAACAATGTCGCCGCGCGGATGGTGCAGGTCGTCGGGGACCCTGACGCCGCCTTCGCTCGTGCCGCCTACGTCTTCAAAGAGCGGCTGCTGATCGAGCGCTCCTGTGGTAGCCCGATCGAGACGCGCGGAGTGGTGGCGGTGTTCGACCCGCGTCGAGAAACCCTCACCGTCTGGGACTCCACCCAGGCGCCGCTGACGATCAAGAACGGTTTGGCCAACATGCTCGGCCTACCCGAGTTCAAGGTCCAGGTGATTGCCCCAGACGTGGGCGGGGGCTTCGGGACCAAGATCATGCTGTTCTTCCCGGAGGAGGTCCTGATCCCCTGGGCTGCGATGAAGCTGCAGCGCCCGGTGAAGTGGATCGAGGACCGCCGCGAGCACTTCATCTCCGCCAACCAGGAGCGCGGCCAGCTCCACGAGGCGGAGATCGCGGTGGATGCCGAGGGACACATCCTCGGGCTCCGCGACGTATTCCTCCACGATACCGGGGCCTATACGCCCTACGGGATCGTCGTCCCGATCATCACCTCTACCCAGCTTCCCGGGCCGTACAAGGTTCGGAATTACTACTCCGAATTCACCGTCGTCTACACCAACACCCCCTGCGTCAGCCCCTACCGTGGCGCCGGCCGCCCGCACGCCTGCTTCGTGATGGAGCGACTGATCGACCGCGTTGCCCGCGAGCTGCGCCTGGAGCCGAACGAGGTGCGGCGCCGGAACTTCGTCCAGCCAGGCGAGTTCCCCTGGGACGTCGGGCTGACGTTCCAGGACGGCGCTCCCACGAAGTACGACAGCGGCAACTACCCGGCCGGGCTGGAGCTGGCGGAGCGGATGATCGACCTGCCGGCCTTCCGCGGCGAGCAGGCGGCGGCGCGTGCCGAGGGGCGCTACCTGGGGATCGGCTTCGCCGCCTACGTGGAGGGCACCGGCATCGGCCCCTATGAGGGGGCGCATGTGCGGATCGAGCCGAGCGGCCGGGTGCTGCTGGCGACAGGGCTCACCAGCCAGGGACAGGGCCATGCCACCAGCTTCGCCCAGATCGTCGCCAGCGAGCTGGGCTGCGATCCGAGCGACGTAACTGTGATCACCGGCGACACCAGCCGCTTCAACTGGGGCGCCGGCACCTTTGCCAGCCGGGCGCTGGTGACCTCCGGCAACGCCGCCCATGTGGCGGCACGCAAGGTGCGCGAGAAGGTGCTCCGCCTCGCCGCCGGCCTGTTCGAGGTGAGCGAGGACGACCTGGAACTGGTCGGTGGAATGGTGCGGGTGAAGGGCGCGCCCAACCGCGCGCTTACCCTGGGCGCGCTCGCCACCGCCGCCAACCCGATCCGCTACGCCTATGGCAAGGAGGCGAGCCAGGCGGCGCTGCGGCTGGTGAAGCCGCGCGAAGGGGCGGTGCTGGCCGAGGGCGAGGAGCCCGGCCTGGAGGCCTTCGGCTACTTCGCCCCGGAGCGGGCGACCTGGGCGAGCGGGCAGCACGCGGCGATTGTGGAGGTCGACCCGGCCACTGGCGACCTGAAGATCCTCCGCTACGTGGTGGTACACGACTGCGGGACGCTGGTGAACCCGACCATCGTCGAGGGCCAGGTACACGGCGGGGTGGCCCAGGGGATCGGCGGGGCCTTCTACGAGCGGCTCCATTACGACCCGGACGGCCAGCTCCTGAACGCCAGCTTCATGGACTTCCTGATCCCCACCGCCGCCGAGGTCCCGGCGATCGAGGTTGGCCACCTGGAGACACCCAGCCCGCTGAACCCGCTCGGTGTCAAGGGCGTGGGCGAAGCTGGGGCCATCCCCGTGCCCGCCCTGATCGCCGAGGCGGTGGAGGATGCGCTGGCCCCCTTCGGCGTCCACGTCACCCAGATGCCGCTTTCCCCCGAGCGGATCCGCGCCCTGCTCGCCCAGACCGCGCCAAGGCCATAGCAGCGGCGGCGGACTGCCGCGCTGATCCCGCTATCGCCCTGAGCGTGAACGTCAGAGGGCCGCGGCCTACGACGCCGCGGCCCTCTGAATCACGGGGCTGTCGCGCTCAGCCCTTGTCGACGCCACTGAGCTGGCCGCGCAGCGCGCCGGCCGGGTAATCGGCAGTGTGGACGTTGACGTAATACTGCGACGGGTTGTCGATAATGTTCTTGATGAGGATGTCATCCACGCCTTCCAGGCATCCGGAGGAGTGACCGCCAACCGGCGGGGTGAGCGGGATAACTACCGGCCCGGCCTGGCCCGCGGGAGCCGCGTGGATGTGCGCCGCGACGGGGGTGGAGATGTTCGCCACGCTGAGGTCCCAGCAGACGCGATGCTTGTCCGTGGTGAAGCTCAGGATCGCCGTCCCGCTGCCGTCCGGATCGCCCGCGCTGGGCTTCTCCGCCGCGCCGGTCATAGCGACCTTCATCGTCACGATGCTCTTCGGGGTTGCCGAGGCGGTGCCTACCAGGGCCGATGCCGCGAGAAGACCTGCCGTGAGTGCAGCGGGTGCCAGTCGGAACAGACGGCTTCGCATCGAGCGCTTCCCTCCCACTATCTTTCCGAGCAGCTCCCGGCCGCTCGGCCGTGTTTATAGTACTTGAGTCTGCTACAAGAGAGAAGACGCCAGTGCTCCAATCGCGCCACTAGCCCCAGCGCAGCTGTGGCGCAGCGAAGCGGAAAGGCGTGGGGCCTGAGCGACGCTACTGACTGCGATGGAAGATCGCCGCGATGGCGCGGTGGAACGAGATCGTCGAGTCCGCCCCGGAGCTCGCTGCCGCGCGGCGGCGGCCTGGATGACGACAGCGCCGCCGAACGAATGGCCCGTGAGCGCGACCGCCTGGACGCCGAGGCGCTCCAGGTACCAGAGACCGGCCAGCGCGTCGGCCACTGCCTCCTCCAGCACCGTCGGATGGCGGAAGCGCACGCGCAGGGAGGCGATCCCTTCCTCCACCCCGTCCAGCGCGAGCCGGGGATACAGGTCGCGCGCCGGGCTGTCCCAGTTGCCGCCGATACCGCCGACCCAGAGCGCCGCACTGTGGCCGCCGGGGGTTGGGTAGTACCGAGGGGCGATCGCTCCCCGGGTCGTCGTCAGCGTCACCGGGTGGTAGCCATCTGCCGCCCGCCCGATGGCCAGATCTTGAATGGCCAGCTCGAGCGGCTGTACCTGCCGCATCGGCGCTCCCCTTGCTCGCCCTCTCCGGCCGGTGCCACAGCCACCGGCCGCCGTCAGTCGCGGATGACGCCGGGGAGCACCCGCTCGGCGCCATGGCGGAGCAGCACCGCCTCGGCGCGCTCCGCGGTTGCGTGGTCCGCCACGTTCACCCGGAGCAGCGTATCGCCCTGCGCCACGCGCTCTTCCCAGGTGGCGCGTTCTTCGAGCGGGAAGTTGGGATGCGCTTGGCCGCCTAGCACACTCCCCAGGTCGACGAACCCTCCGCCGGGTCGGGGAAGCTCTCGGGCGGCCTCGCTGGCGGTGTCCCCGGCGCTCGTCGGGCTCGCCACAATGGCAACGTCGTCGCCGCAGCCCGACTCCTGGAGCTCGCGGAGCGCCGCCAGAGCGCGCTCTCGATCTCGGAATAGCCCCGCTACAATCAGCATCGCTGCACCGCTCCTCCCGCGCAGCGTGCTGCAGATTGCATGCCCGCCGCAGCCGCAACCAGGAAAGGCGGGTACCGGCAGGGTAGTGCAGAGCAGGTGCGGAGACTGCTATCGCCAGAGCGGGGTGCTGGGCGACGTAACGCCCAGCACCCGGAGTCTGAAACGTTGACGCGCCGCCGGCAGCGTAGTACCCTGGCCGACGTCAACGCGAACCGGTCGACAGTCGTCTCTCGCTGCCCTGCTCGCCCGCAGGCGTTGGCCGCGGCGCTCACCGTTCGACCGCCGCGCGTGTCGTGGACACACGGCAGCCGCGTGCGCTGCCTATCGAAGGAGGGCCGCCCTTCATGCCCGATCGTGATGCTGCGTCGACCGCTTCCTTCTCTTCCCGCCGCTCCCTGTCGCGCCGGACCTTCCTTCGGCGCGTACTGCTGGTTGGGGCCGGGCTGCCGCTGGGCCTGTCCGTGCTGAGCGCCTGCTCCTCGGCGCCGCCCGCGCCAGCGCCCACGTCGGCCCCGGCGGCGGGCGCTCCAACGAGCGCCCCGGCCGCGGCCGCTGCCCCCACCACCGCGCCGGCCGCGGCTGCCGCGCCGACGCAGGCGCCACAGCAGGCGGCACCCACCGCCGCCCCGGCGGCCAAGCCCGCGGGCGGCCGGGCGACCACGCTGGTGATGGCCGCGACGGAGGTGGCGCCGAACATCGATGTGGAATACGCCCTCCAGAACTCGGCCCACTACGTCTGGGACCAGGTCCACGAGCGGCTGGTCGAGTTCGCCCCCAAGCCGCGCAACGACGGCTTCTTCGAGCCGGACTTCTCGAAGATCGAGCCGCGGCTAGCGGAATCCTGGGACATCGCCCCGGATGGCAAGTCGATCGTCTTCAACCTGCGCAAGGGCGTGATGAGCCAGGTTGGCAACGAGCTGACGGCCGAGGATGTGAAGTACACCTGGGACCGCAAGTTCGCGCTGAAGGGTATCGGCGGCTTCTTCACCGGCGTCCTGAACCTGGAGGGGCCGGACAGCGTCAAGGTGCTGGATAAGTACAAGGTCCAGTTCACCGCGTCGGCGCCGACGACGATCTTCCTGTCCATCATGCCCCAGGGCTACCAGGGGATTCTGGACTCGACCGAGTTCAAGAAGCACGCGACTGCCGACGATCCCTGGTCCACCAAGTGGTTCGCCAACAACACAGTCAGCTTCGGTCCGTACAAGCTGGAGCAGATCTCGCCCAACCGCGAGGTCACCTTCAGCCGCCATGAGGGCTACTACCGCACCAAGCCGCAGATGGACAAGATCATCTTCCGCCAGGTGCCGGCGTCGTCCAACCGGGTGGCGCTGCTGCTCTCGGGCGATGTGGACGTGGTGCCGGACCTGCTGCCGCGCGAGCTGCAGGACCTGAAGCAGAAGACCGGCTCCGGGGTGAAGGTGGTCTCCTGGGTGGGTAACCAGCTCACCTCGGCGGTGATGAACGTGACCAAGCCACCTTTCGACAAGGTGGAAGTGCGCAAGGCGATGAACTACGCCACCCCGTACAAGGACATCCTGCAGAGCGTCTACTTCGGCCTGGCGCAGCAGATGAAGTCGCCCTACGCCAGCATCTACCCGATGGCGACCCAGGAGTTCTGGAATTACGACACCGATCTGGACAAGGCGAAGGACCTGCTGAAGCAGGGCGGCTACGCCGACGGCTTCGAGGCGGAGATCGCGGTGAACACCGCCTTCCCCGAGCTGGAGCAGCTCGCGGTGCTGATGCAGACGAACCTGGCGAAGATCGGCGTCAAGCTCCAGATCAACAAGATGCCCGGCGCCGCTTTCCAGGAGAAGACGTCCAAGCGGGAGTTCCCGATCTTCATCCAATGGGAGCAGGCGAACTGTCCCGACCCGGGCTACTCGCTGTACCTCTACTATTACTCGAAGTCGTTCCTGGACCTGTCGGACCTGAAGGACGCCAAGTTCGACGGCCTAGTCGACCAGATCCGCTCCACCCTGGACGACTCGAAGCGACAGGGAGCGGCGAAGGAGGCGCAGCGCATCCTGATTCAGGACGATGTGCCCTGGGTCTGGCTGGTGCACGCTGGCACCCACCTGGCGATGCGCGATACGCTCAGCGGGCTGATCTGGCGAACGACCAACAGCTTCCAGTTCGAGGACATCAAGCGGGGCTAGGGCTCGGACCGAGGCCCGGGGGCGCCGCGCCGCGCCTCCGGGTGTGGCCGCGGGGGCGCTGAGTACAGGGAGCCGCGACGACGATGCGTCTGGGCCGTTACATTGTGCGCCGGCTGGTGCTGCTGATCCCGCAGTTGTTCGGGATCTCGCTCATCACGTTCATGCTCATCCACCTCATCCCGGGCGACCCGGCCTACACCATTGCCGGCTCGCTCGCCACTGAGGAGACGATCAAGAACATCCAGCACCGGATGGCGCTGGATCAGCCGCTGCCGGTGCAATACGTCCTGTACCTGGAGCGGCTCTCGCACGGCGACCTGGGCGACTCGTACGTCGCCGGCCGGGCAGTGAAGGATGACCTAGTCGAGCGGGTCCCGGCGACGCTGGAGCTGATTACGATCAGCTTTCTGCTGGCGGTGCTGATCGCGGTTCCGCTGGGGGTGCTGCTGGCGATGCGCGGCGGTGGGGTGGCGGAGCGGGCGGTGATGGGCTACGGGCTGCTGGCCGGGGCGATCCCCGACTTCTGGCTGGCGCTGCTGCTGGCGTTCGTCTTCTACTTTCAGCTCCAGTGGCTGCCGGCCCCGATCGGCCAGCTCGACATCGCGGTGAGCCCGCCGCCGTTCGTCACCGGGATGCTGCTGGTGGACAGCATCCTGGCTGGCGACGGCGAGGCGCTCTGGTCGCACCTGGGCCACCTGGTGCTGCCGGTCGTGACCCTCACGCTGCTGTATGCCGCGCCGATCCTGAAGATGACCCGCTCCAGCATGCAGAGCGTGCTCAGCTCGGGCTTCATCCGCTACAGTCGCGCCGCCGGACTCCCCAATGGGGTGGTGATGCGCTACGCGCTCCGCAACGCGCTCTCCCCGGTGGTGACACTGGTGGGGGTGCTGTACAGCATCCTGCTCAGCGGCGCGGTGCTGGTGGAGCAGGTCTATGGCTGGGGTGGGGCCGGCCAGTACGCGGTACAGTCCATCTTGAACTCGGACTACCTGGCGATTCAGGGCTTCGTGCTGGTGGCCGGGGCGTTCGCACTGCTGGTCTACCTGGTGGTGGACATCGTCCACATCCTGGTCGACCCGCGGATTCAGCACTAGGGGGCAGCGATGGCGGCCACGTCGTCGATCCGCGCCAGCACCTCGCTCGACGAGCTGACCCGGCGGCGCGGCGGCCGCTTCGACCGGCTGCGGTATTTCCTGAAGCAGGACCGCATGGCGCAGCTCGGCCTTGCCATCGTCGGCCTGGTGTTCCTGCTGATGATCTTCTCACCGCTGCTGGTGCGCTATGACCCGGTGACCGCCAGCCCGACCGAGATCCTGCTCCCGCCCGGTGGCGACCACTGGTTCGGGACGGACAACCTGGGGATGGACATCTTCTCGCGGGTGATCTACGCCCCGCGGGTCGATCTGCTGATCGCACTACTTTCAACCTCGCTCGCGGTGGCGATCGGCGTCCCGCTCGGGGTGGTCTCCGGCTACTTCCGCGGCGTCGCGGCCGAGTCCATCAGCCGCGTTGCGGACGTCATCCAGACCTTCCCCGTCTTTGTGCTAGCGATGGCGACGGTGGCGATGACCGGCCAGAACATCTGGAACGTGATCTTCGTGATCGCGGTCCTGAACGCGCCGATCTATCTGCGGCTGCTGCGCGGGCAGACCCATTCGCTGCGCGAACGGCTGTTCATCGAGGCGGCGCGCTGCGCCGGCAACACGGACTGGCAAATCATCAGGCGCCACCTGGTTCCCAATGCCATCGGACCCGCCATCGCCCAGTTCTCGATCAACGTCGGCTGGGCGATGCTGCTAACGGCTGGGCTGAGCTTCGTCGGCGCCGGGGTTCGTGTCCCGACCGCCGAGTGGGGCCTGATGATCGCCAGTGGTGCCCAGAATATGATCACCGGCCAGTGGTGGATCGCCTTCTTCCCGGGCGCGGCGCTCGGGATCACCGTGCTCGGCTTCGCCCTGCTCGGCGACGCCTTCGAGCGCTACTTCACGAAGGGACGTTAGAGAGCCGTGGCGGAGGATTTGCTGCTGGCGGTGCGCGACCTGCGCACCTCGTACTTCACCTATGAGGGCGAGGTCCACGCAGTCAACGGGGTGGACCTGGAGATCCGCCGGGGCGAGGTGCTGGGCCTGGTCGGCGAGTCCGGCGCCGGCAAGTCCACCGTTGCCTGGTCGATCATGAACCTCGTTCCCCATCCCGGCCGGGTAGTGACGGGGCGCATCACCTACCGCGACCAGGAGTTGCTCCGGCTGGATGAGGAGACGTTGCGCGAGATCCGCGGCAAGGAGCTGGCGCTGATCGTCCCGAACGCCCGCAACCAGCTCAACCCGCTGGTAACCGTCGGCGCGCAGCTCGCCAACGCCTACCGCGCCCATCGCCCCCGCGCCTCGGCCCGCGAGGCACGCGAGCAGGCGGTCGCGATGATGGCCGCGGTCGGCATCCCCGACCCGCGCCGGCGCGCCAGCGCCTACCCGCACGAACTGAGCGGCGGGATGGCGCAGCGGATCGTCATCGGGATGGCGCTCCTGCACTCTCCCACCCTCCTGATCGCCGACGAGGCGACCTTCGGGCTGGACGTCACGATCCAGGCCCAGGTGCTGGAGACGTTCCGCCGGCTGATCGCCGAGCGGCACGCCGCCGCGCTGCTCATTACCCGCGACCTGGGGATCGTCGCGCACTACTGCGACCGCGCGGCGGTGATGTATGGCGGGGAGATCGTCGAGCAGGCAGATACCGCCCGGCTCTTCGTCGACCCACTCCACCCCTACACCCACCTGCTGCTCTCCGCGGTGCGCTACTACGACCTCGACCGGTCGGAGCTGGACGTGGCGACCACTGCCGCGCACTCCTTCGACCTGCTCCGCCCGCCGCCGGGCTGCTTCTTCTACGACCGCTGTCCCAAGCGTATGGACATCTGCCGGACGGACCATCCCCAGCTCCGCCCGGTGCGCCCCAACCATCAAGTCCGCTGCCATCTGTATGCCGACTGGTCCGCCGATGCCTGATCTTGTCAGCGTGCGCAACCTGGTCAAGCGCTTCCCGCTGGGCGGGGGGCTGGTGCTCACCGCCGTCAACGACGTGTCGTTCAGTATCGGCCGCGGCGAGACGCTCGGCCTGGTGGGCGAGAGCGGCTCCGGCAAGACCACCGTTGGTCGCTGCCTGCTGCGGCTGATCGAGCCCACCGCTGGCGAGATCCTGTACGAGGCGGACTCCATCGCCCACCTGACGCAGCGCGCCTTCCGCTCCTATCGGCCCAAGATGCAGGCCGTCTTCCAGGACCCCTACGAGTCGCTGGACCCACGTCTGACCGTGGGCGACACGATCCTGGAGTCGATCGCGCTCTGGGATCGCAGTGGAAATCGCCGCCAGCAGCGGGACAAGCTGCTACATCTGGCCGAGCTGGTGCGGCTCCGCCCGGAGCAGCTCAACCTGTATCCCCGCGAGCTGTCGGGCGGGCAGCAGCAGCGTGTGGGCATCGCCCGGGCGCTGGCGACCGATCCCCAGTTCATCGTGCTGGACGAGCCGACCTCTTCGCTCGACCCGCTGGCGCGGGCGGAGATCATCGAGCTGCTGATCCAGCTTCAGAAGGAGCTGGGGCTGTCGTACCTGTTCATCTCCCACGACCTGATGACCGTCCGCTACATCGCTCAGCGCGTGGCGGTGATGTACCTGGGCCACGTGGTAGAGCTGGGGGAGACGCGCTCGGTGTTCACCGCGCCGCGCCACCCCTACACCCAGGCGCTGCTCTCGGCGGTGCTGCTGGCGGACCCCGCCGCGCGAGGGAAGATCAAGCTGCTCCAGGGAGAGATCCCGAGCCCGGTCAACCTCCCGCCGATCTGCCCTTTTGCCAGCCGCTGCCCGGTGGCGGTCGAGCGCTGCCGGGCCGAGATGCCGCCGCTGCTCGAGGTCGCCAGCCGACACCAGGTCGCCTGCTTCCGCTCGCACGAGCGGCAGGGGGCGTTCGTTGACTGGTTCGAGCTGGCCGAGGCGGGACGCAACGGCGGCCAGGGAACGACGCAGCCGGCCGAGGCGGGCACGCCCGGCGCCGGCTAGCGCGGTGCGCGAGCTCCGGCGGCGTTGAGCGCGCCCGCGGGCCAGGAGGGGAGGCCATGGACAATCTGCTCACCTTCACCGTTGCCTCGCGCCAGGGCCAGACCCTGCTCCCATTCCAGGTCCGGATGCTCTGGAATGGCGGCTGGGCTGGGCGTGACCAGGAGGCGGTTCGCCGCCACGCTGCCGAGCTCGCCTCTCACGGCGTTGCCCCTCCCACCACCGTCCCGATCTACTTCCCGCTGTCGAACAATCTCGCCACCACCAGCGACGTGATCCAGGTGCTGGGCGAGGAGACCTCCGGGGAGATCGAGTACGCGCTGCTGTTCGCGGACGACGGGGGGATCTACGTCACGGTGGCCAGCGACCACTCCGACCGCGCCGCCGAGCGCTACGGGATCCAGCTCTGCAAGCAGCTCTACCCGGACGTGCTCGCGGCTGAGGTGTGGCCGTATGGCGAGGTGCGCGAGCACTGGGACCGCCTGGTGCTGCGCTGCTGGGCGATCCACCGCGAGGGCCGAACCCTGTACCAGCAGGCGGCGCTGGCCGAGCTGCTGGACGCCGAGACCTGGCTAGCCGTGCTGGAGCGCGGGCAGATCCGCCGCCCGGGGCTGGTGTTCCTCTCCGGCACCCCGCCGACGCTGGGCGGGCTGATCTTCGCCCAGGCCTACGACCTGGAGCTGGAGGACCCGGTGCTTGGGCGGTCGCTGCGCCACCACTATCGGGTGGACGTGCTCGGCCCCGGGGTGCAGTAGCGGCGCGCTGCCAACCAGTGTGTGAGAAACGACAGCGTCCGGCCGCCGCGATCTGTGCGAAGGCGGACTCCCGTCCGAGACGGATGCTCTCGCGGGCGGCGTGGCGCCGGTCTGCATCACCCAGAGCCAGAGCCTGTCCAGCCCAGGCGGAGCGAGGAGCAGGGCGGGGCTGGCGCGGATCGTCACGCGCCAGCCCCGTCAGGCCGGGTAACCCGTATCTCGCGCGCCTACGGGAATGGGACCGTCGCGAACGGGGTGAAGTTGATGCCGGCGCTCACTCGGTCGCCGCTACCAGTCGGCGCCGGGCCGTTGGCGGCCCCCCAGTAGGTGTTGGTGGCGTTCAGGACAACGGCACTACCTTGCTGGTTGAACATCCCGTAGTTGGCGTTGCCAGCGATGTTCGTCGTGGCGATCGAGAAGTTCGTCGGAGTCGTCACGTTGACGGACAGGCCCGTGTTGAGGTTGCTCAGGATCTTGTCGCTTGTCAGCGAGATTGGCCCGCCGCTCCAAGCCACCCCCCCATTCGTGTTGCTCTTGACGGTAGTGCCGCTCAAGGTCAGCGACACGCCATTCGAGAAGTTGATCCCGACGTTGGCGTTATTCTGAACAGTGGAGTCCTGGATGCTGTGCGTCCCGCCGCTGCCGCCGATGCCATCCCAGGCACCATTAGAGAAGGTGGAATTGGCGACAGTCAGGTTGCCACCGGCCCCGTACAGCAGCGGGTAAGCGCCGCTCCCGCCATACTTGAGGGTGGTATACGCGAGGTTAGCGCTGCCGCCGCTGTTCACCTGGATGCCCCGCCAGTCGCCCGGGGTTGGGCTCGTGCTGCTGCCGTCGTTGTTCGTGTCGCCCCCGATGGTGTCGTCCTTGATACTGGTGAAGGTCACGGGACTGCCGGAGGTGCCCGGACTCGAGAGCGAGCCATAGATGGAGAGCAGCGCGGTCTGATTGCTGCTCTTCACTACTGCCCCGGCCTGGATGGTCAGCATGGCCCCGGAGTTGACCGTCAGCCCGTCCAGCACGTACGGCACAGACGTACCGGGCGTGGGCGGCAAGCTCGATGCCCCGCTCAGGGCTCCGGCGATCCCGACGCCATTCGTGTTGTTGCCCGTCGCGACTAGGCCGCTCAGCGTCGGGTTGAACGCGTTGCTCTGTAGGTTGAAGTACGCGACATAGCCCAGGTTGTTAGTGAAGGTGTCGCTGGTCAGCGATACGGCGGCCGGGGCGGTCGCGTACACGCCGGTGGTGCTATTTCCGATGATCGTGCTGCTGCCGATGCTCAGCGACGTGGGGTAGTAGGCATTGAGCCCGTAGCTGGCGTTGTTGCTGAGCGTCGAGCCGGACAGCGAGGCAGAGCCACCGTTGGCGTAGATCCCGGCGCTGGCGCTGGCGGTAGTGGTGCTGCTGGTGAACGTGAGGCTTCCGCCAGAGACAGAGAGATTCGCGAGGGCCCCTCCGCCGATGTACCCGCCGTAGCGGAGCATCGTGAAGGTCAGGTTCGCGCTCCCTCCAGCATTGATCTGGACGGTGAGCCAATCGCCCGGTGCCGGGCTGGTGCCGCTGCCGTCACCATTGGTGTCGCCGGCGATCGTGTCGTCCTTGATGCTGGTGAAGGTTACCGGGCTTGCAGACGTGCCCGGTACTTGGAGCGAGCCGTTCACGGCGAGGCTGGCTGTCGTACCACTGAACTTGAGCACCGCCTTTGGTTGGATGGTCAATGTCGCGCCGCTCGCCACGGTGAGCCCGCTGTCGATGATATACGGAACGCTGGTGCCAATCGGCCCCGGGAGACTGGTCGCTGCGGTGATCGTCCCGCCCAGGCCAATGCCATTCTTGCCGTTCGCGGTGGCGACCGTCCCGCTGATCGTCGGGGTGAGGCCGCTGTTATAGAAGTAGATGTAGGCAGCGTAGCTAGGGTTGTTCTGGAACGTGCTCGAGGTGGACGTCAGCGCTGCGGGAGCGTAGGCATACACGCCGTACGCCCCGTTGCGCAGGAACTTCGTGCTCTTGAGGGTGAGCGTTGCGCTGGCCGCGGCGTTCACGCCGCTGGTCGCGCTGTTGGCGATGGTGGCGTTGGTGGTGGAGAGGCTGCCCCCGTTGATCCATACGTTTGCCTGCGAGGAGCCGTATCCGGCGTAGCCGCCGTACTTGACGGTGGTGAAGGTCAGGTTAGCCGCGCCGCCAGCGTTGATCTGAATGGTCAGCCAGTCACCGCCGGCCGGGCTGGTGGCGCTGCCGTCGCCGTTCGTGTCCCCGCCGAGCGTGTCATCCTTAATGCTGGTGAAGGTCACCGGGGCGGTTGAGGTGCCCGAAGCGACGAGCGAGCCGTTCACGGCCAGGCTGGTGGTCGCTCCAGCGAACTTCACGACTGCGCCCTGCTGAAATGTCAGGGTGTTGCCGGCCGCGACCGTCAACCCCAGAGAATCGATGACATACGGGATGCCGGGAGCGCCCGGGAGGCTGCTTGACGCCCCGACGGTGCCCGACAGGCTGATCGAGTTGGTCCCGTTGCCGGTCGCGGTATTGCCGCTCAGGGTTGGATTGAACGCGCTGGAGGCGAAGGTGAGGAACACGGCGCGGCCGGCGTTTGCGCTCAACGTGTCGTTGGTCAGCGTCAGCGCGATCGGGCTGTAGCCATTGATTCCGATTGTGGCGCTCCTGGACACAGTCGAGTGGTCCAGGGTCAGGCTCCCGCCGTTCAGGTAGATGTCACCGGTGGAGGAACCGAATCCGGTGTAGCCGCCGTAGCTCAGCGTCGTGTACGACAGGTTGGCGCTGCCGCCCGCGTTAATCTGGACGGTCTGCCAGTCGCCGGGATTCGGGCTACTCCCGGATCCGTCGTTGTTCGTATCCCCGCCGACCGAGTCGTCCTTGATGCTGGTGAACGTCACCGGGCTGATTGACGTGCCCGGCACCGATAACGCGCCGTTGACCGTAAGGGCCGCGCTGGGGCCGCTGAACTTCACGACGGTGCCGGCCTGGATGGTCAAGGTGTTCCCGCCGCCGACCGTGAGGCCGTCGATGATGTAGGGCGCACCGGGGTTGCCGGAGAGCGAGGTCGTCGCGCCCACCGTACCGGCGAGGCCGATCCCGTTCTTGCCATTGCCGGTGGCGGTCATCCCGCTGATGGCCGCGGTCAACGCGCTCGTCGAGCCGCTCAGGGTGACATAGGCAGCATAGTTCACGTTGCCGGTAAACGTGGCGCTCGTCAGCGTCAGACCGGTCGGGTTAACGGCGGTGATGCCGTTGCTTGCGCTGTTGCTGACCGTCGAGTTGGTCAAGGTCAGATTGCCGCCGTTGACGAGTACGTTCGACGGATTCGCGCAGCAGGGTGTGTAGCCACCATAGCGGATCGCCGAGGAGGCAAAGCTGGCGCCGCCCCCGGCGTTGATCTGGATGGTCTGCCAGTCGCCAGGGCCGGGAGTGCTCCCGGCGCCGTCGTTATTGGTATCGCCCGCGGCGGTGTCGTCCTTGAGGCTGGTGAAGACAATCGGGCTGGCCCCGGTCCCTGGCGAGGACAAGCTCCCATTGATGACCAGGGAAGTCGTCGCAGTGCTGAACTTCACCACGGTCCCGGCGGCCAGGGACAGCGTCGTCCCGCTGGTGACAGTCAGGCCATCGACCACGTAAGGGACGGCTGCGCCGGGCAGGTCCAAGAAGCTAGTGATGTTCATTGTGCCCTGCAGCCCGATGCCGTTGGTGCCGTTGCCCGTCGCAACGTTGCCGCCAGCGGCGACTCCCAGTGCGACCCGTGGGTGGGCTCGCTGCAGCCGCTGACGCTCGGCCGGCGTCAGAGCCAACCCGGAATAGGTGAGGTAGGCGGCGTACTTGGTGTTGTTCTGAAAGGTATTGCTGGAGAGCGTAAGGCTGGTCGGGTCGGTGGCGTACAGCCCGTGCTTGCTACTGGACGAGATGGTCGTATTCTGGATGGACAGGGTTGTTGCGTTGGAGTAGACGTTGCCGAAGCCGTTGCCACCGCCGTAGCTGACCACCGCGTACTGAAGCTGGCCAGTTGAGCTGCGCGTCTGGAAGGTGATTCCTTTCCAGAAGCCGGCGACCGGGGTGGCAGTATTCGCTGTGAAGACGATGTGAGACGCCGAGGTGCCAACAGCAGTCAGCGTCCCATAGATGGTCATCCCAAAGTCCTGGTTGAACTGCAGGGTCGTCCCGGGTTGGATAGTGAGCGTGACCCCGGAATTAACGGTCACATCGCACGTCACGATATACGGACTGCCGGCCGGGGTGAGTGTGGTGTTGCTCGAGATCGCACCGCACAGGGTAGAGCTGGCCGGCGCGCGGGCGAGAGCAGATGCAGCCCCGCCGATGAATGCTAGAAACAGCCCGCACGCGAGCGCTAATGCAGCAGTTCGGCCCGCTACCATGGAACACCTCCCCGTTGCCTCGACGGCGTCGATCCGCATCGCGGCATAAGCGCAGGGCGGTGTCCCCGCTCGCCTGGCAGTGCCAGAATGGGATCAGGCCAGGAACCGGATCGCTCCGCGCGAGCGACCGTACTCGACGTGCCCGTCTCGTTCCCCGCGTATGTGAGGCGCCAGGACGCGCACGGCGTAGCACAGCGGCCCTTCTACCTCCTCCACGCTACGAATATATAGCCAGTGTAACACCATACCCGGGCCGCTTCAAGCTTCTGTAACGGGTGTAACGAACTTGTTCTCGCCATGCTGGGGCGGGAGCCTGTGCGGCGCCCAGGAGCGGCTTCGCTGGGCTACGCCCCTGCCTCTGGCCGGGGCGGGCGAAGAACAGGGCCGGGTGGCGCGCGACGAGACAAGCAGGCACCATAGAGCGAGGTAGTACGGTGGAGGCCATCATGGAACGGCGGCGACTGGGACGGACCGGACACATGAGCAGCGTCGTCACCCTGGGTGGCTTCGCTATCGGCGTGGCCCCGCAGGCAGTGGCCGACCAGGCGGTCGAGATGGCCCTCGACCACGGAGTCAACCATTTCGACGTGGCGCCGAGCTACGGCGAGGCCGAGCTGCGCCTCGCCCCCTGGATGCCCCGCATCCGCGAGCGTGTCTTCCTCGGCTGCAAGACCCTGGAGCGCACCCGCGACAGGGCGAAGGCGGAGCTGCATCGTTCACTGGAACGGCTTGGGGTGGAGCGCTTCGACCTCTACCAGCTCCACTCGGTCGGCAAGCGGGCGGAGCTCGACCGCTGCACCGCCAGGGGCGGGGCGCTGGAGGCGCTGGTCGAGGCGCGCGACGAGGGGCTGGTCAGGTGGCTCGGCATCACTGGACACTTCCACGACGCGCCGGGCACGTTCCTGGAGGCGCTGCGCCGCTTCGACTTCGACACGGTGATGTTCCCGATCAACTTCGTCCTCTGGTCGATCCCGGAGTACCGCCGCGACGCTGAGGCGCTGCTGCGGCTCTGCCAGGAGCGCGACGTCGGCGTCCACGTGATCAAGGCGATTGCGAAGGATTCCTGGGGGGAGCGTCCCAGGACCTACACCACCTGGTACGAGCCGCTGGACGACCAGCCGACCATCGACCGCGCGGTCGCCTTCGCCCTGTCCCAGCCGGTCGCCACGCTCTGCAGCGTCGGAGACGTGACCCTGCTGCCGAAGTTCCTTGAGGCCGCCGAGCGCGCCCGCCCGCTGGACGCGGCCGCCCAGCAGGCGCTGCTTGCCAGCGCGGGCCAGTACCATACCCCGTTCGTTGGAGCCTGGGCCTGAAGGGGGTGGCGGACTCTGCTGATCTCGGCCCGGTGGTGCCCCTGATTGAGACGAGGCGCGGTGTGCACGGGTCGGGCTGCACCGCGCCAACCCGCACACCGCGGTCGCTCCGCATAGGGCGACCACCTCCCCGCGGGTGACGGGCGCCGGACGATCCTGCGCGGCGCGTTAGAACGGGCTGGCGGTGCCGCTCTCCGTCGCCCGGCCGGCCAGCGCGCCGGCCTGGGCCGGGTCCAGCGTCGGCCGGCGCTCCTGCCACGGCGCTACCTGCTCGAAGGCGGCGCAGGCGCGCAGCACGCTGGCGTCGTCGCGGCCGCGCCCCACTACCTGCAGCCCGATCGGCAGCCCTTCCGAGGTCCAGCCACAGGGCATCGTCGCCGCCGGCTGCCCGGTCAGGTTGAAGGGGAAGGTAAAGGCGGTCCACTGCATCCCGCGCACCGGGCGCCCCGCCACCTCGCGCGGGTAGCTGATCCCCACCGGGAACGGCGGGAGCGTCATCGTCGGGGTCACCAGGAAATCGTAGCGCTCGAAGAACCGCCGCGCCGTTTCCTGGAGGGCGATCCGCTGCTGGAGCGCCCGCGAGACGTCGAACGCGCTGTACTGCCGGCCCAGCTCGCGAATCCAATGCAGGCCGGGGTCGAGCTGCTCGCCCCACTGGGGAATGAGGTCCTCCACCACTGCGCCGAACAGCCCGTAGAACAGCACGTGGAACAGCTCCGACGGCTCCGGCCAGCCCGGCGCTGCCTCCTCCACCTCGCAACCGAGGTCGCGGAAGCGCTCCACCGCGGCCGTGGTGATCTGCCGAACCTCCGGGTCTACCACCGCGTAGCCCAGGTCCGGGCTCCAGGCAACCCGCGCCCCGCGCAGCCCGCCCTCGCAGGCCGCCAGGTAATCCACGTCTGGGCGAGGGTGGATGAACCAGTCTCGTTCGTCCGGCCCGGCGATGCAGTTCAGCGTCAGCGCTGCATCCCGCACAGTGCGGGTTAGCGGCCCGGTGGAGCAGAAGGTGTCGACCACGGTTGGGGGATAATTCGGGACGAGCCCGAACGATGGCTTCAACCCGAACACCCCGCAGAAGCTCGCCGGCTGGCGGATCGACCCACCGCCGTCCGAGCCGATCGCGATTGGCCCCAGGCCAGTCGCTACCGCCGCGCCCGCCCCGCCGCTGGAGCCGGCCGCAGTGCGCGACAGATTCCAGGGATTGCGGGTGGGCCCGAACAGCAGATTGTCGGTCGGCGATTTCCAGCCGAACTCCGATGTGTTCGTCTTGCCGAGCACAATCGCCCCGGCCGCCTTCAGCCGAGCCACAACGGGTGAGTCCTCATCCGGCACGTGGTGCTCGTAAACGCGCGAGCCGTAGGTGGTGCGGATGCCCCGCGTCGGGATGAGATCCTTGATCGACACCGGCACTCCGTGCAGTGGCCCCCGCAGTGCCCCGCGCATCAGCGCCGCGTCCGCCTCGCGCGCTTCGGCGCGGGCGTGCTCTGCCGTCACTGTGCAGTAGGCGTTCACCAGTGGGTTGACTGCCTCGATGCGGGCGAGCACGGCCTCGACCACCTCTGAGGGCGAGAACCGCCGCGCCCGGTAGCCCGCCGCCAGCTCAGTAGCGGACAGAAAGCACAGCTCGGTGGCGTCCATGAGCACCTCCAACCACGCGCCCGGTAGGCAGCCGCGACCACTGTAGATGGGTGCCGCGCCGCCGTCAACGCGCATGAGTTCCGCACAGCCGGTCAGGCGACCCAGTAGCCGAGCGCGAACATCACCATGAACAGACTGGCCAGAGCCAGGCCGACGGCGACGTAGAGCTGGTGGAACACCACGTTCCGCCCCGCCAGCGCGAGCACCAGGAACAGTGGGAACAGCTCGAGCGCGTAGCGGATGACAGAGACGAGCGAGCCGCGCGAGATCACCATGAGCAGGAACAGGCTGGCGAACAGCGCGTAGCTCGGACGGGTCAGCCGCCAGGCCGCCGCTGCCAGCACCAGCAGCAGCAGGACGAAGAGGAGATCCAGGAGCGGATGCTGGGGGCCGCGCAGCATCGGCGCGTGCTGCAGGTTCGCCCATAGCGTGCTGATCGGGTTGCTCAGGTGCTGGCGCCAGGCGGCGTGGGCGTCGTGGACCAGGAATGGATTGCCGGACAGCAGGTACAGATAGTAGGCCCAACCGAGGAACGCCGCCGGAGCGAGGCCGAACGCCAGCAGGGCGGGCCGGAGCAGCGCGCGCGGCCGGACGCCACGCTGCAGCAGATATTCCACCCCGAGCGGCACGACGAGCAGCACGCCTAATGGCCGGGAGAGCGTCGCCAGGCCCGCCAGCACCCCGGTGAGCCACCAGGACTGCCGCCGGGCATAGTAGAACGCCGCGGCGGACAGGAGCAGGAACAGCGATTCCGGGTAGACGGCGGACAGAAACAGGCTGGTGGGAAAGACCAGCAGGTACAGCACCGTCCGCCCCGCCGTGGCCGGGTCGAAGTCCAGCCGCACCAGCGCTGCCAGGTAGCCGAGCCCGACCAGCAGCAGCAGGTTCGATAGGACGATCCCGAGCAGCGCCCAGCTTTCGTTCGTCGCCGCTCCGGTGAGCAGTGACGCGGCCTTGATGAGCCAGGGGTACAGGGGCCAGAACGCGGTGGTAGTGAAGCTGTCCGGCTTGTAGCTGTAGCCGTTATGGACGATGGACAGGTACCACCAGGAGTCCCAGTGGTTCCAGATGCTGATCCAGACCTGGGAGGAGACGTCGCCGGCCTTCTTGTTGCTCGGCCCCCGGACGAACTCGTGCCCGAGAAATCCAACTAGGAGCAGCGCCAGGCGCGTGGTCGCGCAGGGCAGCAGGACGTAGCGCGCGAACCAGAGCGGCAGCGCCCGAGCCTGCCAGAGCGCAAGCCAGCGAACACTCCAGCGAGCCGTTGTGCTGGGCACAACCCGAGAGACGGCGCGCGCGGAAAACACGCGCTATGGTAGCGAGCGGCGGCCGCCGCCGTCGAGTGCGCTGGCGCTCAGCGAACGCGCGGGCACGCGGAGGTCAGTCGCAGTTCTCGTTGCTGTCGTTCTCCTGGTTGTCGTCCCGCTCGGCGCCGCAGGGCGTGAGCACCGGGGCGAAGGTCTTCATCACGACCTTGTTCGGGTCCGCGGCAACCGTTTCCACTGCCAGGGTGTCGGTGTCGAACAGCCCGCCATCGCCGCTCTGCAGGTTCTTGTAGCGGACCGAGGCGTAGGCACTGGCGTATTTGTCCTTCGGGCTGCTGCAGGAGATCGCCGTCAGCCCGGCCGGGTCGGCCTGCTGGCAGATCACCTCCTTGCCACCGTCGGCCTTGATGCCGAAGATCTTGGCCCGCAGGAAGACGTTGCCGGCGGCGATGTCGGGCGCCGGGATCTGCAGGTTGTAGGTGACCGTGTCGCCTCGCAGCTCGACCCAGCCCCAGTAGCGGCCGGTCGAGTCGGCCAGCGCGCTTGGCAGCGCGACGGCCAGTCCGAGGCCCAGCAGGACCAGCGACAGGGCGAGGACACGGAGACGAGTGGCAGGTAGTCGCGGCATGACACTCCCCCCTCCGGAGCTTCGGCGCCACGCGCCACGTTCACGCATCTGCCCACCGTACTCACGCGCGGCGCTGGCTCCTATTGTTCCGGCGGGGCGCGGCGGCCGGCAACGGCGCCATGCGATGACGGCTCTTGGCGGTGAATGGGATAGACTTGCAGCGGGGCTGGCGTGTGCCTGGCCAGGCCACCCCATGACCCGGAGAAGCCACGCCGGCGCCACCCTGGCGCTGGCGAGAGGAGGGAGCAGCAATGGTTGCGACGCCACCTGTGGAAGCGCAGGCGATGCCGTTGGAGGGGCTGTACACGCACTTCATCGGCGGCAAGCGAGTTCGGCGCGACGAGGAGCCTGACCTGATCCGAAGGAACCCGGCCCGGAGCGACCAGGTGCTCGGGGCGATGCGCTCGGCCGACCAGGCGCTAGTCGACGAGACCGTGCGCGTCGCTGCCAGGGCCTGGGAGCAATGGCGGAACACGCCAGCCCCGGTCCGCGGCAAGGTCCTGCTCACGGCCGCGCGTCTGATGGAGGACCACCTGGAGGAGCTGGCGCGGCTGATCGCGCTCGAGGAGGGCAAGGCGGTCAAGGACGGCCGTGCCGAGGTCCGCCGGGCGATCAACATTACGGAGTTCTGCGCCGGCGAGGGGCGCCGGCTGGGCGGCTACACCTCCGCCTCGGAGTTCGCCGGGCGCTTCGCCTGCACCGTCCGCCAGCCGCTCGGCGTGGTGGTTGCGATCACCCCCTGGAACTTCCCGATCGCGATCCCGGCCTGGAAGGTCGCCCCGGCGCTGGTGGCGGGCAACAGCGTGATCCTGAAGCCAGCCTCGGCCACCCCGGCTTGCGCTGTTCGCCTGGCTGAGATCTACCAGGAGGCGGGCCTGCCCGATGGGGTCCTCAACGTGCTCGTCGCCCGGGGTGGCGGTGCGGGCGAGGCGCTGCTGGACGCGCCGGAGGTCCAGGCGGTGAGCCTGACCGGCAGCACCAGCACCGGCCGCCACGTCGCCGCCCGGCTGGCTCGACGCGGGGTGCCGTTCCAGGGCGAGCTGGGCGGCAAGAACGCGGCGATCGTCCTGGCGGACGCGGACCTGGATCTTGCGGTGGCCGGCATCGCCGAGGGCGCGTTCGGCTCCACCGGCCAGCGCTGCACCGCGACCAGCCGGGCGATCGTGCAGGAGTCCATCGCCGACGCCTTCCTCGACAAGCTCATCGCCCGTGCCCAAGCCTACCGCGTGGGCGATGGCACCCGCGACGACACGGACGTGGGTCCTGCAGTGACGCCCGAGCAGCGTAGCACCGTGCTGGAATACCTGAAGATCGGCGCCGAGGAAGGGGCGCAGCAGGTCTACGCCGCCCAACTGGGCGACCTGCCACCGGGCAACTGGGTCGCTCCAACCGTGTTCGACCGCGTTTCCCCCGAGATGCGGATCGCGCGGGAGGAGATCTTCGGCCCGGTGCTGTCCGTCATTCGCGTCCCCGATGTCGAAGCGGCGTTCGAGGCGGCCAACGCGGTGGAGTATGGCCTCTCGGCGTCGCTGTATACCCGCGACCTGCGAGCCGCGTTCCGCTTCGTGGAGCGGGTGGACGTGGGGATCGCCAACGTCAACCAGCCCACGCTCGGCGGCGAGGTCCACCTGCCGTTCGGCGGGGTGAAGGCCTCGGGCTTCGGTCCGCACGAGCAGGGGCGCGAAGCGGTGGAGTTCTTCACCAAGGTCAAGACGGTCTACATCAACCACGGGTAGCCGCGGCCACGTCTACGCCGGTTCCCCGCGCCCCAGCGGCCCGGGAGGGGGCGCCTGGGATAACCAGGCTGCCCGGCCTCCCGGGCGGGCGGAGACCTCAGAACGGAGCGGGCCGTTACCCGGCAGGGGCGGCGAGCAGCGGCAGCACCGCCCGGAGCGCGGCCAGATTGCGCTCGACCTCCGGGTCGGTCGTGCTGTCCAGCTCGACGAGCAGGCCGGGGATGCCCTGCTCGCTGAGCCAGACGTTCAGGCTCCCCGTGGCCCGGTAGGGCAATGGGCTGGGGCCGCCCGGCCGAGGCCGGAAGTAGCCGCTAGCATCGGCGTAGGTCTGGGCGATCACGCCCGTCAGTCCCTGGCGCGCTCCGAACAGGAAACCGCCCGCGCTGTGGTAGTTCACGACCAGCGCCGGGCGGTTCTGGAGCAGCCAGTCGCGCAAGGCTCGCGTCTCCTGCTCGGAGAACGGCTCCGGTCCGCCCAGCCCCCGGCGAAAGTGGCCGTCTGAATCGTAGGCGTCCGCCTGCCAGTCCGAGCCGCCCCAATTGCGGTTCGGGTCGACCCCATCCAGGTATTGCCGCGTCCCGGTCGCGGCGCCATCCGGGTTTCCGATCGGCAGGCAGTCCAGCCCCACCCCGGCTGGCAGCTCTTCGGGATGCGCCGCGAAGTGATCCATGAGGGATTGCACGAGCTGGATCGTGTTCGCCTCCGGTGCGCCGTGCTGACCGCCCAGCAGCAGCACCCGCCTCGGGCCGTCGCCCAGGTGGTGGATCACCAGCGGAAGCCCGCCCTGGGAGAACCCGATGGCGGTCCAGGGGATCTCCTGAGCCCGGGCGCGCCACGGGCGAGCGACGACGCTGGCCGCAAGCCCCAGGGCGAGGGTGTGCAGGAAGACGCGGCGGCTGAGCAGACGTGGCGAGGCGGGCATAGCGTTACACCACGTCTACCTCGGCGGAGTCGCGGCCGCTGAGCAGGCGGTAGCCGGGGCCACGGTCGAAGAAGGGAAGCGGGCCGCGGCTGGCTCGCAGCTCAGCCCGGAGCCGCTCGGTGGCGGCCAGGTCCGGCGCGAAGTCACCATTGGTGCAGCGGCGCAGGACGACGCCGTAATCGTCGTGTGCGGCGCGCTCGCTCACCTTGCCCTGGGTCACGTCCAGCGCCACCAGGTCCGGCTCGCGCTCCAGCGGGTCGCCCCAGCCCCCGCCGCCGGTTGTGTCGATACGGACCAGCGTCCCGGCCTTGAGCGGGAAGTCGTCGACCAGCCCCTCCAGCACCCGCTCGTCCGGGCCGCCGGGGTCCACCGTCACCCGGAACGGGGCACCGGCCCGGCCACCCTTCAGGCCCCAGCAGCTCAGGATCGAGCGGTCGGCCACGGACAGGAAGGAGCAGTCGCGCAGGACGCGGATCTCCTTGCGGTAGCCCAGCCCGCCGCGGCGCTTGCCTGCGCCACCGGAGTCGGGGGCGAGGGCGAGCGTCTCCACCCGCAGCGGGAAGCGGGTCTCGGTGAACTCCACCGGGAGGTTCTTGGAGTCCGGGACGATGTGGATCGTGTCCGAGCCGTCGGCCCAGGGGCGGCCGCCGGAGCCGCCGCCGAGCACCTCGCGCATCAGGTAGGGCTGGCCGTCAACGTCCGTCCCGTGGAAGCCGGTGTAGCGGATCGTCTCCTGGTCCGCCGGCATCTGCCCACCGGTTGCCTTAGCCAGCACTCCGGCCAGGATCCCGAGCAGGCGCAGAATGACGAACGTGCGGGCGTTGACCGGGGCTGGGAAGATGGGAGTGAGCAGGGTGCCCGGCGGGGGAAAGCGCAGTTCGATCAGCGGCACCACTCCCTCGTTCACGTCCAGCTCCGCCATCCGCTCCGGGGTGTCGGCAAGGTTGCGCAGAATCGGGGCGATCCACTTCTTCAGGAACACCCCATCGGCGTAGTTGCCGGCGTGGTTGATCGGCCCCTTGGCCTGCGGGCTGGTGCCGGTGAAATCGATGATCAGCTTGTCCGGGGTCTTGGTCAGTGTCATCCGCTGGGTGTGCAGCCGAGGCGGGTCCACCCCGTCGTGCTCAGCGTAGTCCTCCCAGACGTACGTCCCATCCGGGATCTTGCTCAGCAGCTCTCGCTTGAACGTCTCGGTCGTGCGCTGCAGGATCGCCTCGAAGCACGCCTCTACCTGCTCGCGGCCGTAGCGACGGAACAGCTCCGCGATGCGCTCCGCCCCCATTCGGCAGGCGGCCACTTCGGCGTCCAGGTCGCCGCGCAGGCTGTCGGGCAGGCGCGAGTTGCGGACCATCACCCGGATCAGGTCCTCGTTCGGGACGCCGCGGCTGTAGAGCTTCACCGGCGGGACGATCAGCCCTTCCTGGTAATACGAGGTACCATGGCTGGGCATGGAGCCGGGGACGCAGCCGCCGATGTCATCGTGGTGCCCGAACGCCTGGACGAACGCTACCACCTCGCCCTGGTGGTGGACCGGCACGGTAACGCACAGGTCCGGCAGGTGCCCGATCCCACCCTCCGACTGGTAGACGTCGTTGTGGAAGAAGACGTCGCCCGGCTGGATCGTGTCAATCGGAAAGTCACGGACGATCGGCTGCACGAGCGCCGAGTAGGAGCGGCCGGTCAGCTTACGGCAATGGCGGTCGTGGATTCCGCCGCGGAAGTCGCGCGCCTCGCGGATCATCGGGGAGCGCGAGGTCCGCTCGATCGCCGCCTCAACCTCCGCCTCGGTAGAAGCCAGCGTGCCCTCGACGATCTGGAGTACGATCGGGTCAACGGATACGGTCATGAGCCAGCCTCATCCGGGTGCGGGCGGAGCGCCGGGCGCTCCGCGTTGTCGTCTGTGTCCTTTCGCTCCGTCGGCCCGTCGTCGGTGGCCGGGGACCGCGGCTCGACGGGGATGGGGAAGCACCACTCCCCACAACCTTACTCCGCGTCGGCCCTTCGGGCTAGCAGCAGGTTGCCGTAGTGGTCTACTGTAGCCTCCAGGCCAGGGAAGACGACGGTGGTGGAGCCGAACTCCTCCACGATCGCCGGACCGTCCAGGCAGTCCCCGGGCCGCAGCCGGGCGCGGTCGTAGATCGGGGTGGAGACGAAGGCGCCGGCGAAGAAGACCGGGCGCTGGCCGGCCAGCGCCCGCTCGGGGCGGCGGTCGCCGGGGGGAAGCGGGCGCAGGGCGGGACGGGCGATCGGGCCAATGCCGGTCACGCGCAGGTTCACCCATTCCACCCGCTGCTGGCTGCCGCCCGGCGCTATCCGGCTGCTCCCCGGGCGATAGCTGTAGCCGTACACCTTCTCGTGCGCCTGGTGGAAACGGTCCACCGCCACGTCGGCCAGCGCCCGGGTCACCGGGCCGGCGGGGACTTCCACGCGCACTTCCCAGGCCTGGCCGAAGTAGCGCAGGTCGGCGGAGCGGACGAACAGCATCTGCTCGTCGGCGAACCCCTCGCGGCGCAGCGCCTCGCACGCCTCGGCCTCCAGGCGGTCATAGGCCCGCTGCATCCGCTCTAGGTCGAGCCGGTCGTCGCGCTGCACCAGGGTGACCACGTAGTCGTTCTTCAGGTCCACGGTCAGCAGGCCGAAGGCGGAGACGTTGCCGGGGCTGGGGGGGATCAGTGCGCCCTTCAGCCCGAGCAGGTCCACCAGCTTGCCGGCCTGCAGCGGCCCCGAGCCACCGAAGGCGACCAGCAGGTAGTCGCGCACGTCGAGCCCACGCTTCACGCTCACCTGGCGGATAGCGTTGGCCTGGCTCCAGGCGGCGATCTCCAGAATGCCCTCCGCGGCGCGGACCGGCTCCAGCCCCAGACTGGCCGCCAGCGCCGCGATGCCCCGCTCGGCCAGTCCACAGTCCAGGGGGATCTCGCCGCCCAGCAGGTAAGGCGGGATGCGCCCCAGGACGAGGGTGGCATCGGTAGCCGTCGGCTCCGTTCCGCCCTTGCCGTAGCACAGCGGCCCGGGGTCCGCCCCGGCGCTGCGCGGCCCGACCTTCAGCCCGCCCTCCGGCGAACGCCAGGCGATGGAGCCGCCGCCAGTCCCGACCGTGACGATGTCGATCATCGGCACCTTCACCGGGAAGCGGCCAACCCTACCCTCGGTGGTCAGCCCCGGCGTCCCGCCCTCCACCAGCGAGACGTCGGTGCTCGTCCCGCCGCCGTCCAGCGTCAGGATGCGGTCGAAGCCGGCCGCGCTGGCCAGCAGCGCCGCTCCGAGCGCCCCGGCCGCCGGGCCGCTCAGGATACTGGTGATCGGCTGGCTGGCGATCTCGCGAGCGGAGATCACCCCGCCGTTGGACTTCATGATGTAGAACGGCGTCTCCGGGCCGACCTCGGCGCCCACCCGCTCCTGAATGCGGCCGATGTAGCGCCCGACGCGCGGCTTGACGAACGCGTCTACCAGCGTCGTCATCGCGCGCTCGTACTCGCGGTACTCGGGCAGCACCTCGGACGAGATCGACACTGCCGCCTCGGGGTACACCCGCGCCAGCACCGCGCGCATCCGCCGCTCGTGCTCGCCGTTGGCGTAGCTGTGCAGGAAGCAGACGCCGATGCAGTCCAGCCCGCGCGCCCGGAGCCAGGCGGCGACCTCCTCCGCCTCCGCCTCGTCGAACGGCACCAGCACCTCACCCCGGTAGTCCAGCCGCTCCGTCACCTCGCGCACGTGGTGCAGCGGGACGATCCGCTCCGGCTTCACCCAGAAGTAGGAGTTGCCATAGCCCTGCGGCACAGACTGGCGGGCGATCTCCAGGAGGTTGCGGAAGCCGCGGGTGGTGACCAGGGCCAGTCCCGGGAACTGCTCCTGCAGCAGCGCGTTGGTCGCCACAGTGGTCCCGTGCGAGATCGCCGCGATCTGCTCCGGGCCGAAGCCAACCCGCTCCATGATCTTCCGCACCCCGTGCATGAAGCTGACCGAGGGATCGGCCGGGGTGGAGGGCGTCTTGGTCGTGAACACGGCGCCGGTCTGCTCGTCGAGCGCGACGACGTCGGTGAACGTTCCGCCGGTGTCGATCCCGATTCGAAAGCGGGAGCTGGTGGTCGCGGGCATCGGTACGGTCATCGCCTCATGGAAGTCGCCGCGGGCGGGCTGGGACAGTGCCCCCACACGATACCGGCCCGGCCAGCTTCGGCGCACGTCGATTCGCCCGTCGTGACATCGGAGCTGTCACTCCCACTGTGTAGAGTTGGCCCACCAAATCAAGCACTGCGTCGGTGCAAGACCAAGGAGGAGCGCATGGCGGATCGACAGACCCTGGCCATCTTCAAGTGCGGCGTGCAGGCGTGGAATGACTGGCGCAAAGAGCGCTACCACTCCAGTCCGGATCTGCGAGGGATCGATCTCGGCGGTCCACCAGTGGAGGAGCGCGACTGGGCGCGGGAACGGCCGGAGGCGCGCGAGGAGCTGCGGGGCGCGGACCTGCGGGAGATCGACCTCTCCTCTACGCAGTTGGTCGATGCCAACCTGCGCGGCGCCGACTTGCGCGGGGCGGATCTTCACAACGCCCGACTGATGTACGCCGATCTGGAAGGGGCCGATCTGCGCGGGGCCGGCCTCTCGGGCGCGGCCTTGCACCGGGCCAACCTGTACGGGGCGCTCCTCGACGAGGCAGACCTGTCCGGCGCCTCCCTCATTGGCGCCGTCCTCGTCGACGCCTCGCTGCGCAAGGCCAGCCTGGCCGGCGCGGAGCTGTGCGGGGCCGACCTATCCAGGGCGAACCTCGCCGGCGCTGATCTAGAGGGTGCCAACCTGAACGGCGCCTCCTGCGCGGGAACCCTGTTCTCGGGCGCCAGCGATCCTTACGAGGATCCCGAGGGGTTCAAAGCGGACGGCGCCAACCTGCGGGACGCGTCGTTCCAGGGCGCGTACCTTGAGGGCGTGGATCTGCGCGCGACGGACTGCCAGCGGGCCGACTTCCGCGGCGCCAGGCTGGACGGCAATCTCTCCTGGGCCAACCTGATGTTCACGCAGCTCGAGGGCGCGGACCTCGCCGGCGCGCGCCTGATTCAGGCCGATCTGCGCGGGGCCACCATGACCGGAGCCTACCTGATCCATGCGGACCTGCGCGGCGCCGACCTGAGCGGGACGTACTTCGAAGAGGTGGGCGAGGAAGAGGAGGAGGAAGAAGAGGACGAGTACGAGGACGAAGATGACGAGGAGGACGGGGAGGGAGATGAAGACGAGTACGAAGAGGGCGAAGAGCTCGGCGAGGAGAGCGAGGACGAGGGGGATGGCGACTGAGCGGGTGGCGGGCGCGCCTGGCCGCGACGGCTGAGGGGTGCGGGATCGTGCCCGCACCCCTCTCCCCCGCGCGTCACCCGGCCCTGCCGGCTAGCTGCCCTTGATCGTCTTCAGCGCTTCCTGGACGATGTCGTTGGTATACGACTTCGCCGGATCGGCCGGCTTGCTGATGACCTTGAACTTGTAGGCGATGTCGGCGGTCGTCTTGAAGCGGTCCGGGTCCATCAGGCCGATCTTGTCCTTGCTCCAGCCCTCCGGCACTACCAGCTTGGCGACCTCGGCCATCATCCGCGTCTGGTGGTCCACGGTGGTCGAGCCCTTCTCGGCGTACTTCATCACCGCGTCCACCGCGAACTTCTGGTCCGTCACCGCGTCCTGCCAGCCCTTGATGGAGGCGCGGACGAAGCGGAGCACCAGGTCCCGCTTGTTCTTCAGCATGTCCTCGGTGGTAAAGAGGTTGTCCTGGAGCATCCCAACGCCTTCCTTGGTGTAGTTGATGACGTTGAGATCCTCCGGCTTGACGCCGGATTCGAGCACCACCTGATACTCGTTGTAGGTCATCGCGCTGGCAGCATCCATCTGCCCGGCCAGGAAGGGGTCCATGGTGAAGCCCTGCTTGATGACGGTGAGGTCCTTGTCCGGGTCGTAGTGGAGCTTGTCCATCAGCGCCAGGAACTCGAACTCATTGCCGCCGAACCAGACGCCAACCTTCTTGCCCTTGAGGTCTTCAGGCTTGTTGATCCCGGCGCTCTTCTTGGAGATCAGCAGCAGCCCGCTGGCCTGATAGATCTGGGCGACGTCGACCAGTGGCAGCCCCTTGTCGCGGAACGCCAGGAAGCTGGCGACCCAGTCGATTCCGAAGTCCGCCTGGCCGTTGGCGACCTGCTGCTCAGAGACGATGTCCGGGCCGCCGGGCATGATCGTCACATCGAGGTTCTCGTCCTTGTAGTAGCCCTTCTCGAGGGCGACGTAGTAGCCAGCGAACTGCGCCTGGGGCACCCACTTAAGCTGGAGCTTGACCTTGTCCGGCGGGCCGGACGGCTTGGACTGGGCCGCGGGCGCTGTCGTGGGCGCCGCCGCTGGGGCGGTGGTGGGCGCAGCAGCAGGCGCCTTGGTCGGGGCAGCCGCCGCGGGGGCGGTTGTCGGAGCCGCGGCGGCCGGAGCCGTCGTCGGCGCGGCGGCGGGGGCGCTGGTGGGTGCGGCGGCCGGCGCGGAGCTACAGGCCGATGCCAGCAGCGCGAACACCACCAATGGGGCAGCGAGCCGATGGACTAGACGGGACATACGCTGTCTTTCCCTCCTCGTGTGCCGAATGCACCTCGTTCGGGGCGAGGTCTTCCAGCAGGAGCGGGCTCGCGGCCGGGGCTCCGCGGCCGCCTGCTCCTGAGTGGGTGGAAAGTAACACACAGGCGCTCCAAATGCACGCCCTGCCCCGCCCTCAGGCCAACCATTCACAAGAGGGTGAGCGCGCGGGCGAGGGGAAAGCCCTAGCGGCCATCGAGCCACGGACTGCCTCGCCCTGCTGCTCTGGCCGGGTGGGAGGCCTGGGACGGAGGGAGCTATGGGAGCGCGCCGGAGGGGCGGAGGCTGGCGACGAGCTCGGCGCGGCTGCCCGGGGCTGTCCCAAGGCCCGGCCGATAGACGGCGATGCGCCCCTTGCCGGCATTCTTGGCGGCGTACATCGCCACATCTGCCTGGCGCACCAGCTCGTCCGCCGTTTCGCCACGCGAGGACGTGATCCCGATGCTCACGTCCAGAAGCCAGTGCCGGTCCTGGAACACGATGGGAGCGCGGATCGCCGCGGCGATCCGCTCGGCCACCTGGGCGGCGTCCTCCCGGTCGGCGACGCCGCTGAGCAGGATGGCGAACTCATCGCCGCCGAACCGAGCAACCGTATCGCCGATCTTCACGCAGCGGCGGAGCCGCTCGGCAGCGATCCGGAGCACCTCGTCCCCGGCTTCGTGGCCCAGCGTGTCGTTCACCTCTTTGAAGTTGTCCAGGTCCAGGAACAGCAGCGCCGGTATCTCCTGCTGCTGGCCCGCCCGGGCCAGGGCAGCGGCGAGATGCTCGCGAAAGAGCGCCCGGTTCGGCAAGGCGGTGACCGGGTCGTGGAACGCTCGGTAGGTCAGCTCGTCCTGGAGCGCCGCCATCCGCTGGAGCAGGCGGGCGTTTTCGCGCAGCGCGGTGAACTGGCGGGCCACCACCCCACCGGTGAGCGCAACTGCGCCGACGATGAGCTGCTGGAGCGCTTCCCCCGCCATGTCGCGGGAGGCGCTGAGCAACAGACCGTAGCCGACGGCGACGGACAGGTAGGGGAGCAGGCTCGACGCTGGCCGGCCGTCTGGCTGGTCGGCACTCTCCCGCAGCCGCGAGGCGTACCAGTACTGGTACTGCGCGCCGGTGGCGATGAACAGTCCGCCGACCATCCAGCCAATATCCACCGGGCCGCCGCCCTCGTACAGGTTCTGCAGTCCGAGATATCCGTAGGCGACGTCGGCGGCGACGTACAGCAGCATGCCTGCGGCGACGAGCTGCAGCGCGCGTCGGCTGCTGGGGAGGACCACGCGGAGCGACACGCGTGCCAGCCCCAGGAGGAGGACCAGATCCCCTACTGGGTAGGCGACCGAGGTGATCGTCGTCAGCAGGTCGCTCTGTGACTGGAGAGCGGTGGGACGGAGCACCAGGTACCAGACCACCATCCCGCTGCCGAGCATCACGATGAGGGCATCCAGTAGGAACTTGAGTCGCTCCTCCCGGCTCTGCTGCCGCCCAGGGAAGCAGAGCAGACCGAGAAACGTCAGAGGATACAGCGAGAGGTAACAAACGTCTGCCAGGGAGGGGTATGGCTGAACGTCGAGCACGCCCTCCAGGTAGAACCAGAGTATATCGCCAAGCCAGATCGCGATCTGGCCCAGGGCGATAAGCTTCCAGGCACGCCGAGTTCGGGGATCCAGCGCCAGGTGGCGGGAGGCGCGCCAGGCGAGCATCGCGGAGATCAGCCCCACGGGCGCGAAGAGCAGATCACCGAGGAAGGACTGGCTCTCCCCACCCCAGTGGAACAGCGCGAACAGGCTGAAGGCGAGCGAGTGGGCAACACGGGCCAGGACCAGCAGCCCGCCCCAGTCGCGGGACCAGGTGCGGGCAAGCGCCAGGCCGTTCGTCATGGTGCGAGCGCCAGCCAGGGCCACAGGCACCCTCCGCAGAGCAGTGATGGATGAATGTGCAGGTCGCCGTCTCGTCGGGCGTGGGGCTGGCGGCTTCCCGTGCTGTAGTCATTCGTCTGTCCCGGGCCGGGCTATAGGGTGAATCGGTCACCCGGCAGCAAGCACGAGCGCCGTGATAGAGGCTCACCTCGGCCTGGAGGGATTCCGCTGTTCCTCTTGGCCTACTGGTCGCAGGCAGCGCTCGACGTCTGGACAACTCCGGGGAGCGCCAGCATCCTGCCCTCTAGCCCTGGCTGCTCACACCGCCCGGTGCTGGCCGGAGATCGCTCTCGCGGCGTGGTGGGTGGTCAGCACAGCAGCGGCAGCGAGACAGCGGACGGGATGAGCCGCAGGGTGTAGCGGCTTCCCTCCAGCCCGGCCCGATCTTCGAGCGCGCGCCGGAGGTGCCTGCGTGCCGCCGTTTCCTCAGGCGAAGGGTCCGGCTGCCAGGCTGTGCAGTGTCCACGCCTCGTTCTGCATCACGGGCACTCCCACCGGGCATACGTCTCGGAGCGTGCCCGGTAGCCTGGCGGTGCCACGAGGGGCGAGCCAGGCGGCGGCGAGGCCTCCGCGGTAGAGAGGGCGGCTAGCGCTTGCGGTAGGAGACGTGCCAGGGGATGGCGGCGCGCTCGAGCAGGCTGACGACGGCGAAGAAGAGCAGGCCCAGCACCGCCGCGACCACGATCGCCGCCCAGGCCATCGGCATCTTCGCCACCTGGATGTTGTTCGACAGCGTCACACCCAGCCCGTGCTCGGCGTTGAAGAACTCCGCCACCAGTGCCCCGATCATCGCCAGGGTGGTCCCCACCTTGAGCGCCTGGAACACGTAGGGCAACGAGTGGGGCAGGCGGAGCTTCACGAACACCTGCCAGGGGTTGGCGGCGATGCTCTCCATCAGCTCCAATGGCTGCGGGTCGATGGAATACAGCCCTTTGAAAGCGTTGACGACCATCGGGGCGAAGGTCATCAGGGTGACGACGGCGATCTTCGACGGCTGGCCGAAGCCCAGCCAGAGCACCGCGATCGGGGCGATGGCGATGATCGGAATGGAGTTGAGCGAGGCGGCGATCGGGAGCGCGCCGCGGCGGAGAAAGGGGACGTTGGCGAACAGCACGGAGCAGGCGAAGCCGAGCAGCCCGCCCAGGATCAGTCCGACGAGGGCCTCCAGCCCGGTATAGGGGATGGCGTCCTGGAGCAGCACCTCGCGCCGATCGATGATCGCCTGGGCGATCTGCGACGGGTACGGAAGCTGGTACTCCTTCAGCCCGAGCGCGCCGTGGATCGCGCTCGATTCCCAGAGGGCGAGCAGCGCGACGAAGATGGCGCTGGGCAGCCCCCAGCCCTGGAGGCGGGCGCGCAGGGCCGCACCGCCGGCGCGGGGACGCGGCGCAGCGGAGGGCTGGGCGGCGGCGGCCGGGCGGGCGCTGCTCATCGGTGCCGCCCGCGACGGAATTCGGGCTGCCAGGCGAGCACGAGCCGCTCGACAACCGCCACGAGCTGGAAGAACAGCAGCCCGAGCAGCGAGGCGACGACGATCGCCCCCCAGAGCTTGTAGGCGTTCGCCGGGCCGTAGTACTGTGTCCGCAGGATGGTGACGCCGATCCCGTGCTGGGCGCCCATCAGTTCGACCACGATCGCCCCGATCACGCTGGCGGTAGCGGCGATCTTGAGCGCCTGGAACACGTAGGGCAGCGCCGCCGGGATGCGCAGCTTCCGGTACACCTGCCAGCGGCTGGCAGCGTAGGAGTCCATCAGCGCCAGGGAGTTCGGATCGACGCTGCGCAGGCCCTTCAGGGTGTTGACCGTCACCGGGAAGAAGGTGACGTAGGCAGCGATCAGCACCCGCGACAGCTCCTCGTCCTTGAAGATGCTGTAGACGATCGGCCCGAGCGCGATCACCGGGATCATCTGCGAGGCGATGACGTAGGGCAGCAGCCCGCGCTCCAGCACCGTGGCCTGCGCCATCGCCAGCGCGAGCAGGAAGCCGACCGTCGCCCCGACGGCGAAGCCGAGCACGGCGCTGCGCAGCGTGGTCAGTCCGGCGAGCCAGAGCTGGTCCGCGTTGTCCGGGTTCGCCAGCGCGGCGAGGATCATCGACGGCAGCGGCAGCTTCATCTGCTCGACGCGCAGCTCGGCCGGCACCCGGGTGTCCGCGCCCGTAATCACCCCTTCGCGGAACTCGGGCGGCACCGTGGCGGTCAGGTAGAGCCAGGCGGCGAGCTGCCAGAGGGCGACCAGCGCGAGCGCGACCAGCAGCACCACCAGCGCGTCGGGAAGCGCGGCCAGGCCCAAAGCGCGCGGGCGCGGGGTGGAGGCGGCGGCCATTAGCAGCGGCTCCCCGTCATCCCTCGTGGTGCTCCACTTCGCGCAGGTTGTGCCGGATTTCGGCGATCAGCGCGAAGAAGCGCGGCAGCTCGCGCGTCTCCGGCCCCCGCGGCCGGGGCAGATCGACCGGGATGACGGTCTCGATCCGGCCGGGGCGCGGGGACATCACGACCACGCGGTCGGAGAGGAAGACCGCCTCGGCGATGCTGTGCGTGACGAACACCACCGTGGTCCCGGTCTCGGCCCAGATGTCCAGTAGCTCGCGGTTCAGCCGCTCGCGGGTCATCTCGTCCAGCGCCCCGAACGGCTCATCCATCAGCAGCAGCAAGGGGCGGAAGGAGAGCGCCCGGGCAATGCTCACCCGCTGCTGCATCCCCCCGGACAGCTCCCAGGGATAGCGCTGGGCGAACTCAGCCAGTCCGACCAGCCGCAGGAGCTGGCGGGCCCGCTCCTCCCGCTCGGCCCGGGGCACCTTCATCACTTCCAGCGGGAGCTGGACGTTCTGGATGACGGTGCGCCAGTCGTAGAGCACCGGCTGCTGAAAGACGATTCCGTATTCGCGCGATAGCCGCGCCTGGCGGGGCGACTTGCCGTTCACCAGGATCGTCCCCTCGGTCGGGCTGAGCAGGTCGCCGATCAGCCGCAGCAGCGTCGACTTGCCGCAGCCAGAGGGGCCGATCAACGAGACGAACTCGCGCGGCTGAACCTCCAGGCTCACCTGCTGCAGGGCGCGCACACCTCCGCCCGGCTGGTCGGGCGCCCCGAAGACCATCGAGACGCCCTGCAGCGAGATCGCGGCGCCGGACTGCGCCTGGGCGGTCGCCGGAAGCTCGGTTCGCGTCGTGGCCGTCACGCTCACCCCCGACAAAGGTACGCGGATTCTAGCAAGCGGCGGTGTCGCTGTCATCGGGCGCGGCAGGTCGGGGCGAGCAGCTCGGCCGAGAGGAGGTGAGCCGCCCGGCTCCGCCCAGCACCGGCGCGGCGCCGAGCGCGCCCGCCCAGCGCAGCGCGTCCCACTCGGTCGCCGCTGGCAGCGCCTGGAGCAGCGCTCGTTGCTCAGCCAGCGCCGCTCGTGCCGCCTCCGGCGTCGTCAATGTAAAGCGAACGGTTTCCCCGGGCAGCCGCTGCGCGAGCCGGCGCAGGTCGGCGCGAATCACGCAGGCGAGCACCGTGTAGCCGCCGGTGGGCTGGTGATCCGCCAGCAGGACGATCGGCTGGCCGTCGCCGGGGACCTGGATCGCGCCCACCGGCAGGCCGAGCGAGACGACGTCGGGACCCTGGCGGTGGCGCAGCCGCGGCCCGGCCAGCCGGTAGCCCATGCGGTCGGCCTGCTCGGTGATCCGCCAGGGTTCATCGCACAGCGCTTCAAGCGCCTCCGGAGCGAAGCGCTCCAGGTGCGGGCCGGGCAGCACGCGGATGGGCGCCGTGGGGGCAGGCAGATCGGCCGCGGCGGCCAGGAATCGCCCGGCGCGGGCGGCCAGGTCGCGCGCGGGCGGAGCCTGGAGGCGGTCGCCGGCGCGTAGGGGGCGGCCCTCCAGGCCTCCGAACCCGGCCCGCAGGTCGGTACTGGCTGAGCCGAGCACCGGCGGAACGCAGAGGCCGCCGGCGATGGCGAGGTAGGCGCGCGCCCCGGCGCGGCGATCGCCGAACGTGAGCACCGCACCCGGGCGGACGAAGGCGCTCCAGCCGGGCGCGAGCGGCTGGCCGTCCAGCGTCGGGCCCAGGTCGGCGCCGCACAGGGCGATCGCGCTGGCGGCCCCGAAGCGCAGCTCTGGCCCGGCCAGGGTGAGCTCCAGCAGGGCAGCCCGCGGAGGGTTGTCAACCAGTCGATTGGCCGCCTCTGCCGCGAAGGGATCCAGCGCACCGCCTGTCGCGACCCCATACCGCTCGAATCCCGGCCGGCCATACGGGTCCTGAACGGTGGTGAGCAGCCCGGGCGCGACGACCTCCACCTCGACCACCGTGCTCACCAGTCGGGGGCCGGCCCGGCGTAGCGCGCCCACTCACCGGGCGCGATCGGGACGAAGCGGACGCGATCACCGGGCGCCAGGTAGGCCGGCGGGGTGCGTCGCTCGTCGAACAGCGTCAGCGGTGTGCGGCCGAGCAGCCGCCAGCCCCCGGGCGTAGGCCGAGGATAGATCCCGGTCTGGCGGCCGGCAATCGCGACGGAGCCGGCCGGAACGCGCTCGCGCGGCGTGGCGAGCCGTGGCAGTGCCAGCTCCGGCGGCAGGTCGCCCAGATACGGGAAGCCCGGGGCGAAGCCCAGCATGTATACCCGCTGCTCCGTGCCGCTGTGCCGCTCGATTACCTCGGTGGGACTCAGCCCAACTAGCGCGGCGACCTCATTCAGGTCCGGCCCGAACTCGCCTCCGTAGACGGTAGGGATAGTGCGATAGCGTCCGGGCAACGGTGCCGCGGCGCTGGTGCGCTCCAGCCGGGCACGGATCGCCGCTTCCACCTCGGTCGGGTCGGCCAGGAGCGGGTCGAACTCCACCAGCAGCGAGGTGTAGGCGGGAACGAGCGACCGCAGGCCGGGCAGCGGCCTGGCATCCAGCGCCGCGGCGAGGGCGTGGACCCGCCCGTTCACGGTAAGCTCTGGCTCCTCGCCCAGCTCGACCAGGAGCGCAGCCTCGCCGAACGGCCGGATGCGGACCTTGGAGCCCGGTGCGGTCATGGAGCGGCTAGCAGCGCCCGCATCGGCCGCACCGACACCCCGGCCGCTTCGAGCCGCGCCCGGGCCGTGGCGACGATGCGCGGTGCGCCCGGGGTGTCGCCGTGGAAGCAGATGCTCTCGGCCTGGACGGGGACTACCGTGCCGTCATGGGCGACGACTGTGTGCTCCTGCACCAGGCGGAGCACCTGCGTCGCCGCCTCCTCTGGATCGGTCAGCAGCGAGCCGGGCACGCGACGACTCTGGAGGGTTCCATCCGGGTTGTAGCGCCGGTCGGCGAACGCCTCGCGGATCAGGCGCAGGTTCGCTTCGGCAGCGGCTTCGGCGAAGGCGGTCGAGCCAGCCAGGCCGACGAGCGGCAGCTCGCGGCTGAAGCGCGCCACGCCCCGCGCGATCCCCCGCGCCAGTGCCGGATCGACCGCCGCCTGGTTGTAGAGCGCCCCGTGGGGCTTGACGTGCGTCAACTCAACGCCGTGGGCCCGGCAGAACCCGTACAGGGCGCCGATCTGGTAGAGCACCATCTGCTCGACCTCGGTGGGCGTCAGCCCCATGGAGCGGCGGCCGAAGCCCTGCAGGTCTGGAAAACCGGGCTGGGCTCCCACCGCCACGCCGGCCTGTTGGCAGAGCGCAACGGTGCGATCCATGACGCTGAAGTCGGCGGCGTGGAAGCCGCAGGCGAGGTTGGCGCTGGTAATGAACTGCACCATCGCCGCGTCATCGCCCAGCGTCCAGGCGCCGAAACTTTCGCCAAGATCGCTATTGAAATCGACACATCTGGTTGTGTCCGCCATCGTTTGGTCTCCTCCGCGGCGCTCGACACTGCCTCCAGCAGCGATTGCCTGCGCTATGATTGAGAGTAAGCATATATCCGGCGGATTGAACACGCAGGTATCGAGCGTGTGTTGGCCGGGGCTGGAGGCGCGGGATGCGCGAGCGGGCAGCAGGGTCGGTGACAGCCCGGAGCGGGCCCGGGATCGTCAATCTGGAGTGGTATCGAACGCTCACCGGGCCAGCACGGCACGCCTTCTGGGCATCGGCGCTGGGCTGGGCGCTGGACGCCTTCGACTTCATGGTCTTCTCGTTCTCACTGACGGCGATCGCGGCGACGTTCGCGCTGTCGCAGAGCCAGGCGGGGCTGATCGCCACCGCGACGCTGCTCGTCTCCGCGCTCGGGGGCGTCCTGGCCGGGCTGCTGGCAGATACGATCGGGCGGGTGCGGACGTTGATGATCACGATCGCCGTCTACTCAGTCTTCACCTTCCTCTCCGGCCTGGCCCAGAGCTACCAGCAGCTCGTGCTGTTCCGCGCCCTGCAAGGGCTCGGCTTTGGCGGGGAGTGGGCGGCCGGGGCGATCCTGGTGGCGGAGATCGCCAACCCGGCCCAGCGCGGGCGCGTCCTCGGGGCAGTCCAGAGCGCCTGGGCGATCGGCTGGGGACTGGCGGCGGTGGCGTATACCGTGGTGTTCAGCCTGGCCAGCCCGACCCTGGCCTGGCGCATCCTGTTCTGGCTGGGCATCCTGCCGGCGCTGCTGATCCTGTACGTGCGCAGCGCCGTCAAGGAGCCGCAGGTCTACGTCGAGACGCAGCGGGCGAAGGAGGCACGAACCCGCGAGGCGGTGGAGCGCGGCGCGACGACGAATCCGCTGGTGCAGATCTTCCGCCCCGACCTGCTCGGGCGGACGCTCGCCGCCTCGCTGCTCGCGATCGGCGCCCAGGGTGGCTACTACTCGATCTTCACCTGGCTGCCGACGTTCTTGAGGAGTGCTCGCCAGCTCACCGTGGTCGGCACTGGCGGCTACACCGCGGTGGTGATCATCGGCTCGTTCCTAGGCTATCTCACCAGCGGCTACATCAACGACTGGCTCGGACGGCGAGCGACGTTCGCGCTCTACGCGCTCCTGAGCGCGGTGCTGATCGTTCTGTACACCGGCATCCCCACGGGCGCCAACGCGCTGTTGCTGGTGCTGGGGCTGCCGCTCGGATTCTTCGCCTCCGGCATCTTCAGCGGCTTTGGCTCCTACCTGGCCGAGCTATTCCCATCGCGCGCCCGTGGCGCTGGCCAGGGCTTCTGCTACAACGTCGGCCGTGCCGTCGGGGCGCTGTTCCCGACCATCATCGGCGCACTGTCGGCCAGCCTGGGACTGGCCGGGGCGATCGCCTTCGGCGCGGCGGCGTATGGACTGTGTCTGATCGCCTTGGTGTTTCTGCCGGAGACGAAGGGCAAGCAGCTCATCGCCGTCGACTAGCCCCGCGCTGTGGGGCGAGCTTCCGCGCACCCCGCTCAACCCGGAGGCCTGGACAGCCACCAGGGCGCGGCGGGGATGACCCCGCCGCGCCCTGTGGAGCGTGCGGGCTGCGCCTAGCGCGGCACGGCGCTCACTGGCCCGGCGTAGCTCGAGCTGCCCGTGGCGTTGACCGCC
>JAJPGT010000069.1 GCA_021325655.1 Pseudomonadota bacterium | reverse complement strand
TCCAGGGCCGAGGCGACGTCGGCCAGGTGCATTAGGCGGCGGATATCGTCCAGCACGGTGGCGGGAGAGGTGAACAGCACCGCAACCTTGGAGCGACCCCGCGGGCGTGCGGGACGGGGGGACGGCACAGGCACGGGCGCGGTCAACGCCATGCGGAACACTCCTGGGGCATGGGCGCCGTGAGCAACCCACGCCATAATGAAGATCAAGGTGATGCGACGGCATGCTACCATACCACTCCTCTCTGATGGCAGGGCCCGGTGGCGAGCGCGCCGCTCAACGCACCCGGCTGCGCGATCGCTCGTTCTAGAGACGGTGGGAGTGGGAGCCCGGCCTGATTGGCGGTGGGTGTGGCGCTTGGACGGCCAGGAGCGGATGAGACACGGCGTCTCGCGCCAGGATGGCGGTGCCGCTGCTGGGCAGCAGCCACAGCGGATCGACGGCCGTGAGTGAGCCCGCGGCGCTCCCCGAGCCCGGCGTTCCGCTCTCTCTCGCCGCGGCTGCCACGGCGCCCCCGCTGCCCGGGCGGCTGCGCCAGCGCTGGCCCTCGCTCCCCAGCCGGGACGGCGTTGCCCGGACGCTGAGCGCGCACCCGCTGGCGCTCGCGCTTTCCGTGGTCGTCGCTGCCGCGGTGCTGCCGTACCTCTCGACCCTCCGCGGCTACTTCATCGCCGAAGATTTCGGGATGACGCAGTCGTTCATCGGCAAGCCCTGGTGGTACTGGCTGACGCTCTTCACCCGCTCCTGGGTCGATCTCTCCGTGCAGGGGACCGAGGTGCCGGAGCTGCGCCCGCTCGTCGCCCTGACGTATCAGCTCAACGGCGTGCTGGGCCCAGGGCAGGCGGCCCAGTACCACGCGACGAACATCCTGCTGCACCTCGCCAACGCGCTGCTGGTGTTCGTCGTGGCGCGCCGGGTGGCCGGGCTCTCCTACGCAGCCGCGGCGCTATCCGCGGCGCTGTTCGCGGTGCTGCCGTCCCAGGCGGAAGTGGGGGCGTGGATCGCGGCGCGGGTCGAGTCGATGGCCGCGCTGTTCTATCTGGCCTCCTTCCTGGCCTACGTCTGGTGGCGGCAGCGGGGCGGCTGGTGGCGGTACGGCGCCACCTTCGGGCTGTTCATCCTGGCGCTGTTCAGCAAGGAGTCGGCGATTACCCTGCTGGGCGCACTGGTCGCCTACGACTTCCTGGTGCAGCAGGACCTGCTGCGGCGGCTGCCCTGGCGGCTGCTTGGCTATCTCCCGTTCGCGGCGCTCACCGGCGGCTACCTCTGGCTGCGCTTCCAGGTGTTCTCCGAGCCGTTGTCCCAGAACGGCTCCCTGTTTCAGGATAGGCTGACGCTGCAGACGGTGGCGACGTTCGGCTCGCTCCAGGTGGTGCACCTGTATATGGTGCTGACCGGCCGTACCTGGGCCGTGGCGGCTCTGCCCGGTCCGCTGCGCTGGCCAGCGCACCGGCTGCCGTTCCTCGAAGCTGCGGTTCTGCTCCTGGTCGCGGCGCTGCTGCTGTTGCCGTGGGTGCCCCGCGGAGTGCGCTCGGGGCTCGGGAAGCTCACGTTCTTCGGCCTGGCCTGGTGGCTGATCAGCATGGTGCCGCTGCTGGCGACCTACGAGTCGCCGCGCCACGCCTACCTCGCCACGGTGGGGCTCGTCGTGACGTTCGGGCTGGTGCTGGATCGCTGCGTTCGCTCCGGCTGGTGCACCGCGCGAGCCTGGGGAGTGATCAACACCGTCTGGCTGATCGTGCTGGCAACCTGGACGCTCCAGGGACCGGTCCAGGCCTGGAACCTGGCCGGCGCTCGCTCGCGCGCGATCCTGGAGACGCTCCAGGCCCAGGCCGCCCAGGCGCCTCCGGGGACACTGCTGGTCATTGGCGCGCCGGGCGAGTCGATCGGCGGCGCCTTCTTGTGGGCCTGGGCGCTGCCACACGCCTTCCGCCCCCCTTACACTCCGGCGGAGCTCTCCGGGCGGGTGGAGCTGGTGGCCACCCCCAACCTGTGGTGCTGTCCGATGGACCAGTGGGCGGCGACGACGCGCCAGGCGATTGCCGCCTGGGCGCGCAACCCGAACCAGCCGCCGGTGCTGCTCGCCACCTGGTATCCGGCCGCCGGGGCGCCGCACCTGTTGTCGAGCGCGAGCGACCCCAGCCTGCGGCAGCGCGTGCTCGACGCCGCCAGTGCTGCCACGCCCGAGGAGCTAGGCCGTCGGGTCGCCCAGCTAACCGGCTCGCCGGCCGCGACCGGCCACTAGCATCCCGGCCGGTGTGGCAGCGGGCCCGGAGCACTCGGCTCCGGGCCCCTTGCGAGTGCTTCCCGACGCCCTCTGCTCGCTCCTGGAGAGAACGTGCCGCTGAACAGCCAGGCGACGGCTCCGCGATACAGGCGGCACCGGAGCGCGGCCAGGCGCTGAGAGCCCTGTCCCACGCGACGCGTGGGAACCCGCCTCTGCCCAGGCAGACTCGGCGGCCAGTAGTGGGCCCGCGGGGAGAGGCGGCCCCGCTGCGCCCTCCGCTCTGAATGGCCCGGGCCTCAGGGCATGTCCTGGATCACTGAGACGGTATTGCTGTAGGTGTTCGCGACGTAGACCAGGTTGCGCTGCTGGTCCGCGGCAATCCCTTGCGGGCCATCGCCGACCTTTACCGTCGCCGTCACCCGGTTGGTGGCGCCATCGATGATCGACACACTGTCGCTGTCGTAGTTGGTCACATAGATTCGGTTGGTGAACTCGTTGCCCGCTACCCCGGTGGGGGTGTAGCCCGCCCGGATGGTGGCGAGGATCTGGTTGCTGGCCCCGTCGATCACCGTCACATCGGCGAGACTGGCGACGTAGACCCGATTGGTGCGGGGGTTGACCCCCAGCCCCTCGAACCGCTCCCCGCTGGCAATGGTGGCGATCACCTGGTTGGTCGCCCCATCGAGCACATAGACATTGCCCGTCTCGTGATTGGCGGCATAGATGCGGTTGGTGCGCGGATTGACCCCGATGCCAAAGATGCCCAGGTAGACCCCACTGCCCGTTGGGACGGTCGCCAGCACCTGGTTGGTCGTGCCGTCGATGACCACGACGTTGCCGTCCCCGGTCCCGACGTACACCCGGTTGGTCTTGGGATTGACCGCGATCGCCGAGGGGTAGGCGACCGGGATGGTGGTCAGCACCTGGCCGCTGTGCCCCTCCAGCACCGAGACCGTCGCGTAATCCGGGCTGCCCACGTAGAGGCGGTTGGTCAGGTGATTGACCGCGATGGGCGCCGGGTCAGTGACGCCCCGAAAGGTCCTGACGACCTGCTGGCTGGTTTCGTCGATCTTGGAGATGGTGCTGTCTCCCAAGTTGGTCACGAAGGCGTGGGCGGTGCGGGGATTGACTGCCACGCCGTCGGGAGAGCGACCGACCCGGATGGTGGCGATGACCGACGGGCTGGTCGGGGCGGCGACGGCGGGCGCGGCCAGGACAACAAGCACGAGCAGGAGGGTGGAGCCGAGCGTGGCGAACACGTGCCAAGCCATGGACAAACCTCCTGGCAAAAATACTCAGGCGCAGGCGCGCCCACTGCCTGGAGCCACTTCAGGCTAGCACGGCCAGGCGGGATTGTACAGTGGAAATTGAGCCCGCGTGGTTGAGAAATGGTGGAGATTTACGAGGCGAGTCTGCTCAGGCCGGCGCAGCAGCGTCCCACCGGGCCGCTCGGCCTCACGCGGGCGGCGAAAGCTCCTGGATGAGGTACGGTCCGATCTGCTGCGCCGGCCCGGGGTGGCCCAGATTGGCCAGGTGAGGGTCAGCTAGCGGGTTGGGGTTCTGGACGGCATCGCGATGGATGATGAGCACCGACGGATCGCAGTCCGGCGGAAGCTCAATGTCGGCCGGGGCCGAGAAGGTGCTGGAGAGCGGGAACAGGTGGTTCTGGTAGCCCCAGGAGAAGAAGCCCTGCGCGTCCACGTCCTTCCATTGATCGCTCGGCGGGATCAAGAACAGGAGACATGGGGTGTCCCGGCCATAGCGATCCCCGAGATAACGGGCCAGCCGCACCTCGTCCGGGCTGTAGTCGAACAACTGGGGATCGAAGCCCGGGGCCGGACCGACCTGCTCAGTAATGCGCTGGACGCGCTCGAACCGCCAGTTCACCCACCAGAGCCGTTCAGTCAGCGGCCGCACCGGCACCAGCTCGGCCACATTGCCGCCGGCCTGTGGATCGGTCGCAAACGGCGCGTACCAGCAGCCTAGAGCCACGGCGAGGGTGAGCGCGAGCGCGGCGAGCGGCCGGCGGGTGCGCCGGCAGTAGGCCAGCAACGCCGCCAGCGCCAGCGCCAGCACGATGGCGGTGGCCAGCGGGAACACGTACAGGGTGGTGGTGCGGCTGGCCTCCCAGAGGATCAGGCTCAGAGGCGCGCCCTGGAACAGCAGGTCCCGCGGCAGCAGCCGTGCCAGTACCAGCATTGTGGATTGGGTGGCGACCGGGACCGCCAGGGCCACGACTGGGAAGTAGGCCTCGCGCTCAGGGAGCAGCAGCGCGGCCAGGATAGCTCCGCCCGCGGCCAGGAAGAAGAGCGGGCCGTAGCCATCGGTGAACAGGCTGAGGCCGCTGCCGGGCGCATACCAGGAGTACAGGTCGGTCGGGAGCAGCAGGGCGGCCGCCGCGCCGAGTCCGAGCACGACCAGCAGGAGTCCGCCGGGGTGGAGCTTCCAGAGCCGGCGGCTGGGCTCCATGGTTCGCCCGAATCGGGCGCCGCCAATGGCGACGAGCAGCGGGAGGGCTACCGCCAGCAGGAGCACTGCCGGGAGACCCAGGGCCGGCGCGGCGGTGAAGGCCAGGCCCGAAACCGCCGCGACCCCGCCGAGCGCCAGGATGAACGGCTCGCCGCTGGCGACGAACAGGATGGTGAGCGCCATCCCGCCATACAGTAGCCCGGAGTTGCCGAACGGGCCACCGAGCCCGATGAGCAGCGCTCCCACCAGCGCGGCGCGCCGATCGCCGCGCTGGAGATAGGTAAAGATGAGCGCGAGCGCTGCACAGAGCAGGCCGAGCCCAGCGACAGAGAATTTGGAAGTCAGGACAAAGTCCCAGAAGCGGCCCACGGCGATCAGCGGGGCCAGCGTCAGCAGGAACAGCCAGGGCGGGGCGGAGCGGCGCGTGGCCAGGGCCGTCCCGCCGAAGATGCTGGCCGCGGTGAGCCAGCCGATCGCAGAGCCGGCGTTCAGGAGCGGGACGAAGGGGCTGGCGCCGGAGGCCGCGACGAGCATGTAGCCGCTGTAGGCCCAGGCCCCGCGATCAGCTAGCTCGGTCGGGATGCCCAGCCGCGCCGCTTCAACATTGGGGAGAAACGGCACGTCGAAGACGATCGGGCTGGGGAGCCAATGGACAAGCCCGACCGCGACCAACAGCACGCCGACCATGGCGAGGAGCACCCGGCGCGCGACGCTCGGCGGGTCGGATGGTTGCCGGCTCCGCCTGGCGAGCTTCCAGAGCGAGATTAGGGCCACCAGCGACGCGAGCACGAGCGGCAGGCCGAGCGAGGTAAGGCGGATCCCGCTGGCGGCAGCGCCGTAGCCGAGCGCGGCGGTGGCCGGCAGCCCCAGGGCGAACGCCTCAGCCAGCGCTTACGGAGCGAACCTCAGGCTATCTGTCGCCGAGCCTGCGCCGCGCTGCCCCAGCCGATACGCCAGCTCCTGGAGGCCCAGGCCAATGGCGAGCGGCACCGCCAGCGCGACCACGAGGGTCCGCAGGAGCGTCGGCAGCAGGTCGAGCGCGGCGCTCAGCATACGCGACCGTTGCACTCCCAGGGCCCGGCGCAGGGGGACCGGTCATCTCGCGCCCGGTTGCCCGCCGCGGCCAGGTGATGGGGCGGGCTGCACCGCTACGCGCACCAGGCAGCGGCACAGTGTAGGCGGCGACGACGCACCCGCGCAAACGCCGGCGGGCGGGGACGCCAGGTGGCGCGGAGTGGGGAAGCCCACGCACCACGCGGCCCTGCGCTGCGGGGCGGAAAGTGATCAACGCTCTCCCCTGGCGCGGGCGCCGTGGACCTTGCGTGGACCCCAGTAGCGGGGCGCGAGACGGAGCTCCCGCCACGGTCCACGCACAGGGCCGCCGAGTCTGATCAACCCGGCGGCCCCGAACGCGCCTCCTCCTTTCCTGGGTGGCCGGCGCGGGCCTGGCTCGCGCGCCGCAGCGGCCCCGTTCGCTTGTGGTGCGGGATCACTCCGCGAAGGCCGAGACGTCCGCCTCGTTGGAGTTGGCGACGAACACCCGGGCGATGCTCGGGTCCACCGCTACTCCGATCGGACTGGCGCCGGTCCCGAGCGTGGCCCGGATCACCTCGGTCTTCCCGTTGATCTCCGACAGAGTGTTGGCGGTGTAGGTTGCGACGAAGATATAGTTCTTCACCCGATCGACGGCGATGCCGGTGAGGCTGCCGCCCACGGTAATAGTGTCGGCGATCTGATTCGTCTTCGCGTCGATCTTGGTCACGATGCCGCGAGAGAAATCCGACACATAGACCCGAGCCGTGTCCGGATTGACTGCGACGTCGTAGGGAGCTCCACCCACGGTGATGGTGCTCACCACCTGGTTGGTGTTGCCGTCGATGACCGATACGGTGCCCGAGCCGTAGTTCGCGACGTAGATCATGTTCAAGTTGGGATCAACCGCCACGCCCTGCGGCGTCGTGCCCACCCCCACCGCGGTAATGACGGTGTTGTCAACCTCGTTGATGATGGAGAGGAGCCCGTCGGTCGAATCGGTGACGTAGACGCGGCTGGTGTGGGGGTTGGCTGCGATTCCCCAGGGGCCGTGGCCGACGGGGATCGTGGCTCGGACCTGGTCGCTTGATCCGTCGATGACGGAGACCGTGGCGTCGCCGTTGTTGGCGACGAAGATGCGGTTGGTCTGGGGATCGACGGCGAGGTTGTCTGGCGCTGACCCGACGGTGATAACCGAGATGGCCTGGCCGGTCGTGCCATCTGCCTTGGTCACGGTGTTGGTCCCGAGATTGGCGATGTACACCCGATTCGTCCGCGGGTTGACCGCCACGCCAGTGGGGTTAGTGCCCGCGGCGATGGTCCCCAGGAACTTCATGTCGGCTGGGGCGTCGCTCGGCGCTGCCTGCCCCGCCAGCGTTCCGTTCACCCCCAGGAGTGCCAGGCTACCCAGGATCGCCACTGCGCGCTTCCACATCGAGAGCTCCCTCCGTCACTGCGTCAGAATCGAAGTGAGGCGTCGCGTCCTTCGGGGCAGCCTCGGCGACAACACGCTGATGGAGGCGCGTGGCTGGCGCGCGAAGCCGCCTCGAGATGTCGACGCGATCAAGCGTGCACCCGAGTGGTTGCCGGCGCTTTACGCGGCCGTAAAAACTCTCCGTGGCCGGCGATCGCTGCTGGCGGGGGTTTACCGCCAGGCGTAGCCCAGCGGCGCCACCTCTACCCCGTGGCCCTCGCAGTCCGGCGCGGTCGAAACGCTGTGGTCGCTGTCAGCGACGTTGAGGCAGAGGTAGAGGGGGACCGTGCCGTCTGGCTGGGGGAGCTTGGGCGAGGCGACCCAGCCGACGCTGCCCATGTCCAGACCCCCTGGGCAGGTGGTCGGCCCGAGCTGTACCTCGTGATCAGCCTGATTCGGGTAGTAGCAGTCCTCAAGCTGGACCAGCCCAGAGGTATTGGCGGGCTTCGTCTGGACGATCCCGAGCGCGCGCTGGAAGCTGTACAGCACTCCGGGTGGGTGGATGGTCGCCCAGGAGTCGCCCGTTGCGGACGGCTTGCCCGGGTCGGACACGCTCCGACTGTAGTAGCGGCTGAGGAGCGCCTCGCCAGGCTTCAGGAAGGCGATGTCCTGGCTGGAGATGCCGCCCTGGACGTAGCTGGCCAGGCCGCTAGCGAGCTTGTCGGTGCCCTTGAAATTTCCGCCCCGCCCCAGCACCTGCGGATACCAGTCGCCTCCGACCACGATCTCCCGGGGGGTGCTCCAGCCGTTCGGATTGGACACGTCCCGGTTGAACGTCACGTAGATCCCTTCCTGCGACCAGAAGCCGCCGTTCGCGTGGTTCATCAGGATCACGTACTGCTGCAGGTGGGTGTTCCAGTGAATGGAGGGCCCCCAGTAGGCATCGGGCCACTGGGAGGACCAGGACGCCACCGCCTGGAAGATCGGTGTGTTGAGCCCACCTACCCCCGGCTGGCTCCAGGCGCCCTGGTACCACTTCCACACCTGGCCGGCCGGGTTGTCGCGGCTGGCGTAGGGCATCCGGGCGACCGCGACGCCCTGCTGGGAGATGTCGCCGGAGTAGGCGCTATAGAGGAAGTAGAAGTACTGCTTGGCCGAATCCAGAATGACCGAGAAATCGCCGACGCCGCCCGCGAAGGTCATGCTGAGCGTGCCGCCGGCGCAGTCGTAGTCGCCGGCGGGCGCAGCCAGGACGATGCCCAGATCGGTCCAGGTGGCGCCGTTATCGTGGGAGACGAGCGCACCGATGTGCGGCACCGCAACGGGGAATCCGTCTGGCAGCGGCGGGCACAGGTCGTCCTGCTCCTCGTGGTACCAGCCATACAGTGTGCCGTCGTCCGCCTTGTACGTGGCTTCAATCCAGCGGTTGCCCAGAATGCTGTCGTCGTTCTCGAACACGACGTCCGCGGTGCCGGTGAGCTGCCCATGGACGTACGTGCTCCGGGCCGGCAGCGCTGAGCCAAGGGCGAGCGAATTGAACAGGTACATCGTGGTGCCGTCCCAGTGCGCGGGGCTGTTGCTATCGACGTGGGACGGGAAGACGAGCTGCTGCGGGCTGGCGACCAGCACTGCCTGGGGCGTGGCCGAGGTGTTTGGCCCAGCCGCGGGCCTGGCCGGCCGGGCCGCGGTTCGGGCGGCGCTGTGCGTGGAGCGGAGCCGCCTGGGCTCGTTCTGGGTCGCGCCTGCAGCCGCGGGGGCGACGAGGACCAGGAGCAGGCTCGCAACCAGGATTGCCGGGGCGAATCGGGGGGACGTCTGCACTGTGCGTACTCCTCACACGATTAACGCGGCCGGCGTCCTGCCGGCCGCGGCTGCCCCTTTCGACGCTTCGGCGCTTGGGACGCCGACTCTACCCCACCTCAGCGTTCGACGAGTGTACGGGGTGTCTGCCCGCGGTTCCAGGGACTGAAGGGCACCCTTCGTGGGACGCGTGGGCCAGGATCTGATGACGCCCAGATCCGGGTGTGCCGCGGCGTGGGATTACAGCGGGTAGTGCTGGAAGAGCTGGCCCCAGGGGGAGTGGAGCATCTGCTGGACGCGCCGGCGGCCGATCAGCGGATACCAGAAGCCATCGTAGTACAGCCGAC